>JAHHGU010000045.1 GCA_019359765.1 Aphanothece sp. CMT-3BRIN-NPC111 | reverse complement strand
GTTCATTCGCTCTTCTCGGAGAGGGTACGTTCTGCGTCGCGCCATTGAAAGCCTGACTGCTGAAGCTCACTTCTCTCAATAGCTCTCAACTCTTGCAAGTCTACTACTTTTGACCGCAACTTGGTATCAGGTCAAAAAGCTATTGAAACTGCTGCCAATACTCAGCCCGATCTAGTACTGATGGATATTATGATGCCCGGAGAAATTGACGGCGTAGAGGCTGCCGAACAAATCCGGTCTAATTTTCAAATCCCCATAGTTTTTCTGACTGCGTATGCAGATGATAAAACCATAGCTAGAGCCACATTAACGGAACCTTTTGGGTATTTAGTTAAACCATTTGAAGACAAAGAACTACATAGCAACATTGAAATTGCCCTGAAGCGGCATCAGGCAGAAGCAAAAATTCGCGCCCGACTAGAAACAGCAGAGAATCTGAGGAAACAAGCCCAAGAGGAGCGGGATAAAAAATCTTCTTATATCTCTATGGCTTCTCATGAATTCCGTAACCCACTGACTAGTATTATATCGTCGGCGGAATTACTCAGTACATACGATGAGAAGTTAAGTGCAGAAAGTAAAAGCAAGTTTTTAGGGCGGATTGAATCTGCCGCTAGGAAGATAAACGATTTGTTAGAAGACGTTCTGACTCTTGGTAGAGCTGAGTCCTCTAAAATCACTTTTACGCCAGCACCGCTAGATATAGTTAAATTCTGCCACGAATTGGTAGAGGTGCTGCAAGAAACGGCTGGAAGCAATCACACTATTACCTTGATCAGTGAGAGTGAAGCGGACTGCCGTAAGAATGTCTTGATGGATGAGAATCTCCTAGATCACATCCTCGCCAACTTAGTCTCCAACGCTATTAAATACTCTCCACAAGGTGGCGATATCTATTTGGAACTAAAATGTGAAAGTAATTGTGTAACTTTCAGCGTGAAAGACTCTGGAATTGGTATTCCGCCCGAAGACCAAGCACAGATGTTTGAAGCTTTTCATCGTGCAAGTAACGTCGGCTCTCTTCCCGGTACTGGCCTGGGATTAGCGATTGTCAAAAAATCTGTGGAATTACACGGGGGTCAGATTGCCGTAGCGAGTCAAGTTGGGGTAGGAACTACGTTTACTGTAACCATCCCACTCAATTAAGTAGACCAATGAGCAAAAGTGGCTCACTTTGTGTGCCTTCCTCTCATCTAAGACGGCAAACACAACTGTATCTATACGGTTCGCCCCAATCGCTGAAGCCACTGAGTTCTTTACATTAGTTTCAGTGAAACAAATCAGCAGATTTTAGGTGGATGAACCAGCAACAAGCCGACTCTTGAAGTTTAACCGTCCTGTATCAGGTTCGGGAAACCCCCCTTCAAGAAAAAGCCCAACCGCACTCAGTATATAGATTGGTACGCTAATCGCTCGGTATTAAAACTGGACTCGCTGCTGATTGAACATGCATCAGGTTCAAATTTTAGTCCTGTATTCCCCGCTCAAGTTTTTGTAATTATAGGGAGCCAGAAGACCCCATGGCAAAAGTAGTTGGAATTGACTTAGGTACGACAAACTCCTGCGTGGCAGTAATGGAAGGTGGCAAACCCACGGTAATTGCTAATGCAGAGGGTTTTCGGACAACGCCTTCTGTCGTGGCTTTTGCGAAGAATGGCGATCGCTTGGTCGGTCAAATTGCCAAGCGCCAATCGGTGATGAACCCGGAAAACACCTTCTATTCTGTAAAGCGCTTCATCGGGCGTAGATACGACGAAGTCACTCACGAAGCGACAGAAGTTTCCTATAAAGTCCTGCGTGACGGCAACGGTAACGTCAAGCTAGACTGCCCTGCTCAAAGTAAGCAGTTCGCCCCAGAAGAAATTTCTGCTCAAGTACTGCGTAAGTTGGTAGATGATGCTAGCAAGTACCTGGGTGAAACAGTTACCCAAGCAGTAATTACCGTACCCGCATACTTCAACGACTCCCAACGCCAAGCCACCAAGGACGCTGGCAAAATTGCTGGGGTGGAAGTGCTGCGGATTATCAACGAACCTACGGCAGCATCTCTCGCCTACGGCTTAGACAAGAAGAGCAACGAAACCATCCTGGTGTTTGACCTTGGTGGTGGTACTTTCGACGTCTCCATCCTGGAAGTCGGTGAAGGCGTCTTTGAAGTGTTGGCAACTTCTGGTGATACTCACTTAGGTGGTGACGACTTCGACAAGAAAATCGTTGACTACCTCGCGGAACAATTCAAGAAAGACGAAGGCATTGACCTGCGTAAAGATCGTCAAGCCCTACAACGTTTGACCGAAGCCGCAGAAAAAGCCAAGATTGAGCTTTCTAGCGTTACTCAAGCAGAAATCAACCTGCCCTTTATCACTGCAACTCAGGATGGTCCAAAACACCTGGATATGACCCTGACGCGGGGCAAGTTTGAAGAACTCTGCTCTGACTTGATCGAGCGCTGTCGCATCCCCGTGGAAAACGCTATTCGCGACGCCAAGATTGATAAGAGCGCCATGGATGAGATCGTGCTGGTTGGCGGTTCCACCCGCATTCCCGCAGTTCACGAATTGGTTAAGCGGGTTTTGAATAAAGACCCCAACCAAACCGTCAACCCGGATGAAGTGGTGGCAGTAGGTGCGGCCATTCAAGCTGGTGTCCTTTCTGGTGAAGTAAAAGACATTCTGCTCCTCGATGTCTCGCCCCTGTCTTTGGGTGTAGAAACCCTCGGCGGTGTCATGACCAAGATCATCCCCCGCAACACCACAATTCCTACCAAGAAGTCCGAGGTCTTCTCTACGGCTGTTGATGGTCAAGCCAACGTAGAAATCCACGTTCTCCAAGGTGAACGGGAGATGGCGAATGACAACAAGAGCCTGGGTACTTTCCGTCTAGATGGTATTCCCCCAGCGCCTCGTGGCGTACCTCAAATTGAAGTTACCTTTGACATTGACGCCAACGGTATCCTCAACGTAACAGCCAAGGATAAAGGAACCGGCAAGGAACAATCCATCAGCATCACTGGTGCCTCTACCCTGCCTGGTAACGAAGTTGAGCGGATGGTCAAAGAAGCCGAAAAGAATGCGGCAACTGACCGGGAACGCCGGGAGAAAATTGACCGCAAGAACCAGGCCGACTCTCTTGTCTACCAAGCTGAGAAGCAAATTAGCGAACTGGGCGATAAAGTCCCAGCTGCTGATAAGACTAAGGTAGAAGGACTGATCCAAGATCTCAAGGATGCCATTTCTAAGGAAGATGACGATCGCATCAAGACGCTCACCACTGAGTTGCAGCAGTCTCTCTATAGCATCGGCAGCAGCATCTATCAACAAGCTGGTGGTGGCGATGGCGGCCCTACAGGCGGCCCCAATGGCGATGGTTCTAGCCAGACCTCTAGTGGTGACGATGTGATTGATGCTGAGTTCTCAGAAACCAAGTAATTTAGGAGCGCTTAGGGTAGAAAATCCCTAACTAATTACTGACCGCTATATTTAAAGCAAGGGTTGATGATAGCCGCGATCGCGGCTATCATCAACCCTTTTTTTATTTGCTATCCCAGTTGCCTTGTCGGGAAGAGTGACAATCGACAATAGCTTTTAAGCACAAGCGAGATGTTGCTCTAACTGCCTAATTTCTAAAAGCTAATTGCTAACTGCTAACTGCTATATAAAAACATTATCTCAGCAGATAGAGCTATTTTTACTAAAATTCCGCTATAATAACCCACCGTGCCATTTTATATACCTATTTATAAGGAGCAGCATGAGCCAGCGAGCTTTGTTGTTGGTTAATCGCCGCTCGCGGCGAGGAGAAGATACTATCTCTGAGGCGGTTAACGAATTGCAGGCGCTAGGCTTCGATCTGCTAGAGAAGTCAACAGAAAAACCACAGCAACTGCCTGAAATTATCTGCCAGTACCAACATCAGGTTGACCTAGTGATTGTTGGTGGCGGCGATGGCACACTGAATGCGGTAGCCGAGGGTTTAGTAGATACCCAGCTGCCATTGGGCATTTTGCCACTGGGAACCGCAAACGACTTAGCTCGAACCCTTGCTATTCCTCAATCTATACCACAAGCTTGCCAGATTATTGCTGGCGGCAATACCCAGCGGATTGACTTGGGCTGTGTGAACAACAAGCACTTCTTCAACGTTGCCAGCCTCGGACTCAGCGTTCAAATTACGCGGCAGCTTACCAAAGAAACTAAGCGCAAATGGGGAGTATTTGCTTATGCCGCAGCTGCCCTGCAAGCGTTTCGCAAAGCCCGACCCTTTAAGGCAGAAATTCGTATCAACGGTGATTCAATTCCGGTAAAAACCATTCAAATTGCCGTTGGTAACGGACGCTTTTATGGTGGTGGCATGGTTGTAGCTGAGGATGCAACTATCAACGACCAACAGCTGGATCTATACAGCTTGGAAATTCAACACTGGTGGCAGATCCTCGCCTTGCTGCCAGCAATGCGGCAGGGAAGCCAGGCCAGCTGGACTGCGGTGCGTGCCCTGCGAGGGCAGGACATCGAGATTCACACCCAAAAACCTCGACCCATCAATGCCGATGGTGAAATCGTGACTAAGACACCGGCTCATTTTCGGCTTGTTCCCCAGGCTGTGTCCGTTTTTGTTCCTAAGTTGCAGGTGGTTCCCGGCTTAGAAAAAAGTGATGAAGAGTGAGGAGCCGACTCGTCTTGCCAGCCACCCCGTCGCTCTCTTTAACTTGTCGTCATAAGTTCCGCGCTCTATCGCTACGATAAGCGTCAGGATACTATGATCGGAATCTGTAGGTTTTAATAGTAAATTCAGTTCCTAACCCCGTGACCTTATCTAGTCCTTCAAATACTATGCCAGACTTGGCAAATGCGTGGCACACGCTAGAAGTTGAGAAAACGCTGGAGTTATTAGGCAGCGATCGCAACGCTGGGTTAACTACCCAGCAAGTACAAGAGCGGCGGCAGCAATATGGTCTTAATGAACTAGAGGAAACTGCTGGCCGCAGTACCTGGCAGATCCTCCTCGATCAGTTCACCAACATCATGTTGTTGATGCTGATTGCCGTCGCCCTGATCTCTGGCATCTTAGACGCGCTGGATTGGCAAGCAGGAAGATTAAAACCCGGTGAAATCCCCTTTAAGGATACAGTGGCAATTTTGTCAATTGTCATCCTCAACGGCGTATTGGGCTACCTCCAGGAAAGTCGGGCGGAAAAAGCCCTCGCAGCCCTCAAAAAGCTTTCCTCCCCGAAAGTGCGCGTCATCCGTGATGGCAGAACATTTGATGTGGAAGCTAAGGAGCTAGTGCCAGGGGATGTAATGCTCCTGGAAGCTGGGGTGCAACTGGCAGCAGATGGTCGCCTGATTGAGGAGTCTAGCCTGCAAATCAGAGAATCGGCCCTCACTGGCGAAGCCCATGCAGCGAACAAACAAGCGGCGCTACATCTGCCAGATGATACACCTCTGGGCGATCGCGTCAACTTAGTCTTTCAGGGAACCGAAGTCGTTCTAGGACGCGCCAAAGCGATCGTGACTGGGACTGGCATGAAGACTGAGCTGGGGCGAATTGCCTCCATGCTGCAAGCAGTAGAAAGCGAACCGACTCCCCTACAACAGCGGATGACCCAATTGGGCAACGTGCTGGTATCAGGTTCGTTAATTTTAGTTTTCCTGGTGATAGTGGGGGGATTAATCCACAGCGGCATTACCACCAACTGGGATTGGAATAAGTTGGGGGGTGTGTTACAAGAATTGGTGGAAGTTTCTCTGAGTATGGCTGTAGCGGTTGTACCAGAGGGCTTACCCGCTGTAATCACCGTTACCCTGGCACTAGGAACGCAGCGCATGGTTCGCCGTAACGCTCTGATTCGCAAACTGCCAGCAGTAGAGACACTAGGTTCAGTTACAACTATCTGTTCAGATAAAACTGGCACCCTCACCCAAAACAAAATGGTGGTGCAACGGGTAGAGACGGCTAGCCAAACGTTCCGTATCGCTGGCGAAGGTTACGTCCCCACAGGGGAGTTTTATATAGAGAATGGCACCCAGGACGCAGTCAGCAATCCTGACCAAAATCCAGAACTCCAACCTTTGCTGGTTGCCTGTGTAATTTGCAATGACTCCTTATTGCAGCACGAGAAGGACGAGTGGACAATTTTAGGAGATCCCACAGAGGGAGCGCTGATTGTCCTCGCTGGTAAGGGAGGCATTGATAAGGAGCCTCTAAGCCGTCAGATGCCCCGCGTTAGCGAGTTTCCTTTTTCATCTGAACGCAAGCGGATGAGCGTGAGTTGCCAAAATTCCGGCATAGGCAATCTTACTCCTGACAAATCACCTTACTTAATGTTTACCAAAGGCTCTCCAGAATTAATTTTGGAGCGCTGTACCCAGATTCAACTGGGTGAGAAAATCCAGCCTTTAACCGCAGCGCAACGAACTCAGATCCTAGAGCAGAATAACCAGATGGCGGGAAAGGGCCTGCGTGTATTGGGTTTTTCCTACAAGGCTTTGAACACTATCCCAGAGGAAAGATCGGAAGAAACGACAGAGCAAGATTTGGTATGGCTGGGTTTAGTGGGAATGCTGGATGCGCCACGACTGGAAGTGCGGGATGCAGTAGCTGAATGTCGGCAAGCAGGTATTCGACCCGTGATGATTACTGGGGATCATCAACTAACGGCACAGGCGATCGCACATGACTTAGGAATTGCCACTGAAGGCGATCGCGTCCTTACGGGTCAGGAGTTGCAAAAACTCAGCCAAGAAGAACTAGAGCAACAAGTTGACCACGTTAGCATCTACGCCCGCGTTGCCCCAGAACACAAACTGCGTATCGTCCAAGCCCTCCAGAGTCGCGGTAGATTTGTGGCAATGACTGGCGATGGTGTCAACGATGCTCCAGCCCTTAAACAAGCAGACATCGGTATTGCTATGGGTATCACAGGCACCGATGTTAGTAAAGAAGCCAGCGACATGGTGCTACTCGACGATAACTTTGCCACCATTGTTCACGCTGTAGAAGAAGGGCGCGTGGTTTACAGCAATATTCGTCGGTTTATCAAGTACATCCTGGGCAGCAACATTGGCGAGGTGATAACAATCGCTGCCGCTCCCATAATCGGTCTAGGAGGTGTTCCCCTTGCGCCGTTGCAAATTCTGTGGATGAACTTAGTAACAGATGGTTTACCCGCTCTTGCCCTAGCTGTGGAACCAGCAGAACCCGATGTCATGCGCCGTTCACCCTTCAGCCCCCGCGAGAGCATCTTTGCACGCGGTCTAGGGTCTTACATGATTCGCATAGGCATTATCTTTGGTATTATCACCATTGCTTTGATGTGGTGGGCTTACCAACATACCCATGCACCTGGGTATCCGCGAGATCAAGACACCTGGAAGACGATGGTATTTACCACCCTCTGCATTGCTCAAATGGGTCATGCCTTGGCGGTTCGCTCAAACACCCGGCTGACGATAGAGTTAAATCCCTTCACTAATCCGTTTTTACTAGGAGCAGTGACTATAACCACGGCATTGCAACTGCTGCTGATCTACGTCGCACCACTACGAGAGTTCTTTAATCTTCACTGGCTGAGCCTAGACGAACTTTTGGTTTGCTTTGGTTTCAGTGCCTTGATGTTTGTTTGGGTAGAACTAGAGAAGTTGTTTATTCGCTTCTACCACAAAAGGGCAAATGGGTAATGGTTAGTTGTTAGTCGTTAGTTGTTAGTGGTAATAAAGCCTGACTTTCTACTAACTACTAACAATCACCTATCACCAATGTACTTAAAAACTCTTCATCTCCGCCAATTTCGTAACTACCGGGAGCAGCAGGTTGATTTCTGCGCTCCCAAGACTATTTTGGTGGGGAATAATGCTCAGGGGAAATCTAATCTTTTAGAGGCGGTGGAATTATTATCGACGCTCAAGAGTCATCGAGCGGGGCGCGATCGCGATCTTGTACTCGAAGGAGTGTCGGACTGTAAAATTACCGCTACCCTGGAACGCGCTTACGGCTCGGTGGACTTAGCTTTAATCCTACGCACTCAAGGGCGTCGTACTGTTGCTCTCAACGAAGAAGCCTTACGACGCCAGATTGACTTCCTGGGTATCTTGAATGCTGTGCAGTTCTCTAGTCTGGACTTAGATCTGGTGCGGGGTGCCCCGGAACGCCGCCGCACTTGGCTAGATTCCCTCTTGATCCAGATCGAACCGATCTACGCCCATATTTTGCAGCAGTACAACCAGGTTTTGCGGCAGCGCAATGCCCTCTTAAAGGAAGTCCGGAGTCAGGAATCAGGAGAAAGGCATCAGGAGTCACAACTAGCTTTATGGGATGCTCAACTGGCGACTACTGGCTCCAGGGTAACGCGCCGTCGGGCTAGAGTCTTACAACGGCTAGCTCCTCTTGCCCATACTTGGCACGCTAGCATCAGCGGCAAAACTGAGGTCTTGGAAGTGAGATATGCTCCCAATGTCAGTCTGGAGCAAGACGACCCGGAAAAGGTACAGCAGGCATTTTTAGATAAAATCCAGCAGCGGCGCGTTGCCGAAAAGCATCACGGTACAACCCTTGTTGGTCCCCACCGGGATGAAGTCGAGTTCACTATTAATACAACACCAGCAAGGGTTTATGGCTCCCAAGGGCAACAGCGAACGCTGGTATTGGCACTGAAACTGGCAGAGCTAAAGCTTATTGAAGAAGTAGTTGGTGAACCACCGTTGCTGCTGCTTGATGATGTGCTGGCTGAACTTGACCCCCTGCGCCAAAATCAACTGCTTGATGCCATTCAAGACCGCTTTCAAACCCTGATCACCACTACGCACTTAGGCTCCTTTGATTCCCAGTGGTTAAACTCCTCGCAAATTCTTTTAGTTGAAGCAGGACAGATTTACCGGAATGGTGACAGTCTGTTTTGAATTTAAGATTGGGTATCGTTAAGCGAGGAAAAAATTATGTCTATGTTCAAGAAGCTTTTAGCCAGCGTGGGAATTGGTGCGGCAAAGGTAGACACACGTCTGTACAATGATTCACTCGTTCCTGGGGAAACACTTAATGGAGAAGTTTACGTTACTGGCGGGGATGTCTCCCAAGAAATTAGGGATATTTACCTATACATTGCTACCGAATACAAACGAGAAGTCGAGGATTCGACGGTAACAGAAGAGTGCGTATTGGTGAAGTATCGTCTTTCAGAATACTTTAACTTGCAGCCAAAAGAAACGAAAGTTATCCCATTTTCTGTCCAACTCCCCTATGAAACGCCCCTGACAATGGGACACCAGCCAGTTTATCTACGTACAGGCTTAGATATTTCTAGCGCCATTGACCCCAAAGACAAAGATTATATTCAGGTGCATCCACACCCCTTGATGCAGCAGGTGCTGAATGCTATCGAAAACCTTGGCTTTCAACTTTATAAAGTGGATTGTGAGTACAGTCCTCATTTCCGAGGAAGGTATCCGTTTGTGCAAGAGTTTGAGTTTCGACCAATGGGCAAATATCGGGGTCACTTGGATGAACTGGAAGTAGTTTTATCTTTCAATTCAGATGAGTTGGAAGTTTTATTGGAACTGGATAAACGGGCGCGTGGCTTTGGAGGTTTCCTATCAGAAGCATTCGATATGGATGAACGTTATGTCCACTTTCAGGTGACACCAGATTACCTAAACCGTCCGCTAGGAGATTTAGAAGCAATGATTGATGGCATTATCCAAAGCCATTTACATTAGGTAAGATTATCTGTTCGGATTTAGCGATCGCTCAATTCTGTCTGGAAGATTAAAGAGCGATCGCACTACTCAGAAAGTTTAGTTGAGGTGCAAAAGCTATTTTAACTTTGGCGAAGCCCTTTACGGTAGGTTTTGCTTTGATTCTGTATCCAGCGCCATAAAATATACCTTGCTTTCAGAAAGCATTTCCTGGGTATACACTGAAGTCGAGTTTATTAAAATTTACTATATTTTTCAAATTATATTAACTGAACGTTTGAAACCTATTTGATTTGGAAAAAATACTTTTATAATGAACCACAAATACGCAAAGGCACGAAGGAAAAAGCTTTAGGTAAAGTTCACAAATGATTTAGGATTGCTATATCATTAGGATTAATAACTATAGCTTTACTCAATTGTTGTCGGAACGCTTGCCTTACTGCTCGATCCGCTACGCTTTCTGAGAGACGCGCCATGGCACGTCTCTACATAAGAGATATCACTTTTGCGACGATAATTCTAGTGCGGGTAACACTCCCAGGAAGTGGATACTCGCACCACACATAAATGATGGCTGATTAACCAAACTTGAAATAAGGTCTACTAAACATAACACCATGAGTGCAAACGCGACAATTTCTCAAAACCCCTTACTAATAGGCAAAGGTTTACCTCCATTTGCAGATGTCAAGCCGGAACATATTGTACCTGCCATGACTCAACTCTTGGCAGAACTCGACTCTGAGCTTAGCAATTTAGAACCAAAGGTAACGCCAACTTGGAGCGGTTTAGTAGAACCTTTACAACAATTAGTAGAGCGTCTTAGCTGGAGTTGGGGCATCGTCAATCATTTAACAGGTGTCAAGAATAGCCCCGAACTGCGAGAAGCGCACGAAACCGTACAGCCGCAAGTGGTGCAGTTTTGGAATAAATTAGGTCAGAGTCAACCGCTGTATAAAGCTTTTAAAGCGCTGCGAGATAGCGATGCTTGGGAGAGTTTAGAGTCGGCGCAACAGCGTATTGTCGAAGCGGCAATCCGCGAGGCAGAACTTTCGGGTGTAGGATTGGAAGGTGAAAAGTGCGATCGCTTCAACGCCATCCAGCTAGAACTAGCAGAACTTGCCACTAACTTTTCCAATCACGTCCTAGATGCTACCAAAGCCTTTAGCCTCACTTTAACAACCAAAGAAGAAGTAGACGGTTTACCTCCCAGCTTACTTGCTTTAGCCGCTCAAACTGCCCGCGATGCTGGCGAAGAAAACGCCACGCCAGAAAATGGCCCTTGGCGCATCACTTTAGATTTCCCCAGTTATGGCCCCTTCATGCAGCACAGTACTCAGCGCGACTTGCGGGAAAAACTCTACAAAGCTCTTATCAGCCGTGCTTCTAGTGGGGAGCTAGATAATACTCCGATTATCGATCGCATATTACAGTTACGCCAAGAAAAAGCTAATCTACTCGGTTATAACAGTTACGCCGAGTTAAGCTTGGCGAGTAAAATGGCTCCCAACGTGGAAGCAGTAGAAGCACTATTAGAAGAACTGCGCCAAGCTAGCTATGATGCTGCGGTTAAAGAATTGGAAGAATTAAAAGCTTTTGCCGCTTCTAAAAATGCACCAGAAGCCAGCGATTTTAAACACTGGGATGTCGGTTTTTGGGCAGAACGCCAGCGCGAAGAAAAGTTTGCTTTTAGCGCAGAAGAATTGCGTCCTTATTTCCCGCTTCCTCAAGTATTAGATGGCTTATTTGGTTTAGTAAAACGCTTGTTTAATGCCACAGTTACCCCTGCTGACAATCAAGCACCCGTTTGGCATCCCGACGTGCGTTATTTCCAAATTGCCGATGAAACTGGCAACCCCATCGCTTACTTCTACTTAGATCCTTACAGCCGTCCTGCGGAAAAGCGCGGCGGTGCTTGGATGGATGACTGCATCGGTCGTGCCAAGATTGCGGAAGATGGTAAACCCACTACCCGCTTACCCGTCGCCTATTTAGTCTGCAACCAAACGCCCCCAGTCGATGACAAACCGAGTTTGATGACGTTTGGCGAGGTGGAAACGCTATTCCACGAATTCGGTCACGGCTTACAGCATATGCTGACTAAGGTAGATTATGCGGGTGCGGCTGGCATTAATAATGTCGAGTGGGACGCGGTAGAACTGGCTAGTCAGTTTATGGAAAACTGGTGCTATGACCGACCTACTTTGATGGGCATGGCACGGCATTATGAAACTGGGGAACCCCTGCCAGAGCATTATTATCAAAAGCTATTGGCAGCGAAGAATTACATGAGCGGTAGTGCCATGCTGCGGCAGCTACACTTTAGCTTGGTAGATATAGAGTTGCATCACCGCTATCGTCCGGGTGGTAATGAAACGGCGGCGGACGTGCGGAACCGCCTTGCCAAAACGACTACTGTTTTGCCACCACTACCAGAAGATTCCTTTTTATGTGCATTCGGGCATATCTTCGCTGGCGGTTATGCGGCGGGTTATTACAGCTATAAGTGGGCTGAAGTTCTCAGCGCGGATGCGTTTGCCGCGTTTGAAGAAGTTGGTTTAGATGATGAGGAAGCTGTAGCTGATACGGGGTTGCGTTACCGCGATACGGTATTGAGCCTTGGTGGTAGCAAGCCGCCGATGGAAGTGTTTAAGGCTTTCCGGGGACGGGAACCAAGTACTGTTGCTTTGTTGCGGCATAGTGGTTTGGCAACAACTGCGTCTGATGCTGCCTGAGAATAGGCTTCTTGCAAAAGTTAGGATTTTTTTAGTACGCAGATGAAAGCAGATGGACGCAGATAAACGCAGATGTAAATGAAGATTTTTTGACTTTTGCAGGAGATTGAATTGGCGATCGCACTCCTAAAGTGAGGCGGTCGCACTTACATTAGATAGTTGGTATGTTTAAGATTGTAGGGTGTTGTATCTAGTAATGTAGAAATTCAAAATTTAGCTGGAAATAACTATGGCACAACCTCTCACCCACTCTAAACGGAAAGTGCTACTTTACCCTGGTGAAGATGGCTATTTTGTTGTCGAAGTGCCTAGTTTACCAGGTTGTGTTAGCCAAGGTAAATCGCGGGAGGAGGCTTTGGCAAACATCGAAGAAGCCGTTTCTCTATACATCGAGGTTCTACAAGATCGGGGCGAACCTATTCCAGACGATAGAATTGAAGTTGTACTGGTGTGACTAAACTACCTGTCATTTCTGGTGCAGAATGTGTCAAAGCTTTTGAGAAAATCGGCTTTGTCGTTGCTCGACAGCGTGGAAGTCACATTATTTTAGTTCGTGAAGAACCTAAAACAACTATTAGCGTACCAAATCACGATGAAATAGATCGAGGTACTTTGCGTGCAATTATCCGACAAGTAGACTTGACTGTTGATGAGTTTGTTATGCTACTTTAACTAACTAGCAGACCACTGAAAGATTAAGTTACAACTATTAATATATCTCATTCTTACGATAAGGTGTTTCTTTATCTCCACATTTTTGTAGAAAAATTTGGTAATGTTTTTCTAATGCAATTAAATTGGGCTTGAAAGCATCCTGATCGGGAACTTGTATTTTCTGATTATCTAATTCTCTGTAATTTGTACTAGACAACTTGGGTGAAATTACTACTTTATAGCTTTGCGGATCAACAGACAAGAAGTAGTTATCAAAGAGTAAATGGATGTCGGATCTCAATAAAATTCCATTGGTAGGATGATTTGTCTCATTACCTAGATATGGAATAATATGAGCAGCTTGTAATACTTGTTCAATATCACAGCCTGTAACAGAACATCTTCCTTTATAGGCTTTGAATAAATCACGTCGGAACTTTTTTTGTCCTTTACGTCGAACAACTAACGATACTACTTGCTCCCTAGTATCACTAATATTTCCTGGCTCAAAAACTTCTTTATTAAGATTACATTTATTATCTTGAACAAGAAGCTGAAATAATTCTTTTGAGCGAGGATCTTTAGGTTTTTCTCCTTCCATCAAGCACACTAATTGTACAATAATACTATCTTTCTCTTCTAAACTTAGGCTACGTGATTTTATATATTTTTGATAAGCAAAAGCTAATTTGACAAAATTAATTTCCTCTTGAGCTTGAAAATTATCTTTCTTTTCTAATCCTATAAATTCTTGTTTTAATTGAATATCTTTTCTTATTTTTTCCCAAAAACAAATTAAGGCTTTTGATAAGTCGTCTTGAGGTTCATTGCCCATAGTTATATTAATAAGCCTCAACAGAATAATTCTCTTTTGCGAGAATGTTAAAGTATATCGATTTGTATATTCTATAAAAACAAAGCTTATTCTTTCCCAGCATTTAATTTCTTCTTCTGGACGTAGATCGTATGTAAAACCTTTTATCCACTCATCTATACTATCGCCTAGGAAAGAACCTACAATCGAATAAATTCGCTGAATTCTAGTAATTTGTTCAACAGTCAGTTGCCGCCTTTGTTTTGGAGCAGGTAGCATTTCCTCAAGAGGAATCCTCTTCTTCATAAGCTTACCTGTCTTTAGATTTAAAACTTCTGCTATTACGCCAGATTTAGTCTTTCCAGATTTAGTCTTTTTAGACATTGTTATGTATTTGAAGTATTAATAAGTTTAGTTGCGAATTAGCTGCTCACAAGTTAGTATCTAAACTTTGCTCATTCTAAATACATTATCTTCAGGCTCACGCCATGTAATTCATTGTATGAGACTGCTTGTTTGCTAGTACAAGTGTACTAGCAAATTTGATAAAAATCAATCTCTTCTCGTCTTTTACCAAAAAAATGGAAACATCGGAAACATTTTAGAAACATTGTAAAATTTTCTCCCATTTTTCAGGGAGCAAAGTCAGAATTAGGGCATCTGAATTTAAAGGAGATGACAGATGCCCGTAACTAGACATCGCCAGCGTATTCTTGAGGTTCTGCGGGACTGGTTTAGCAAGCATGACTACAGTCCTACACTCGAAGAACTTTGCGGGGAACTTGGTAAATCACCTGAGCAGCGTGCCACCGTGCAGCGTTGGTTGCAGACTATGCGAGGTACTGATGTGGACTGGGACGATAACATGGCTCGGAGCATACGCTTGCTTCAACCTGACCCAACAGTTCAATCAGAACCGCAACTCCCAGTTGTAGACACATTGCGATATTTAGCAACAGGTCTTGCAGAATGGGAAGGCTTGTCAGATGACAGCGATAAAGTAATTCCAGAGGCTTTAAGGTTGGGTCTTTCGCGTGCTTACTTGACTTCTTTATTGCAAGGGGATGAGGAAGCACCGCAAAATCTACCTGAATTCTTTGACTGGGCAAACCGTCCGCTAGCTGAATGGCAGCCTGCGAAAAAGGAATTGAAATATTTAGCTGATGATGTGTCTTTGATTGAGCAGGGTGTATTATCTGGATTTACTATTCAGTGGCACGTTGAAGGCAGCGACACAGAGCGACAAGTTCAAGAAAAACTTTTGCATGATGTTCTTTTACACTGCCGACAGTATCAGCAAGAAGAAGCTTATCGAGAATTCCGCAAGTTAATCATTACCCAACCTGTTTTACGCTACCGAGAGTATCGTCAAGTAATGACTTCCTCGGCTTTAAGACCAATACGAGATTTTGTCTCAAGTGCATACATCGATCTCCCACAACTCCAGTCGGAGGATGTTTATCGTTTTTGTCCACGCTGTAAGTATCCGCAACGTCGTAAATCAGATCATAGCTATGGCTGTCGTAGTCCTGAATGCGATCGCTTAGGCAGAGAACTCAAGCTCAACCCTTTACCAACTATTTCTGCTGAAGAAGCTGAAGAATATAAAGTTATTACACCTGGAATTCACCGCTATGGAACTATTCCAGGGATTTGGGAGATTGACCTGTATCAACAGCTTACTCAATTGGGTATCAGCGTTACACTTTGGCCAGAAATTGACGAATACGACTTATTGGTTGATTTTGGGCGCAAGCAGCGTTGGGGAATTGATGTGAAAGATTGGTCATATCTAGACCGAGAACGCCTTGAAAAAGTGAAATATCGCTCGGAACTTAAAGCAACGTATGTGGTTTTTCCAGATGCTAATGAGCATTATCTACGAATTAGAGTTGTGCGCGATCGCCTTGAACCTGAACTTGGCGGGGTTAAATTACGCCTGATCAGCGAAATTATTGACGCAGCCAGAGCCATTTTTGAGGGAAAAAACCATGCGTAAGATTTCCCAATGGAGCCAACCCCTCCGCAAATTACTAAGGCAGCCAGGGGATTTGAGAAACTATGTTAGTTCAAAATTACTAAACGCATCTTCTCAAGACACACAACGAGAAATTAATCGCATAGCTCTTTTAATTTCTGAAGTGGAACTCGGTCTATCATTGTTGCAACGAGTAGCTCCAGATAATCCGGCGATCGCAGTTTCGGCACTACTCACAGGTTATCGCTACCCAACTGAACCGCTTCAAAATCAGGACAATTGGCGACTGGTACAGAATGCTCGCTTCTACCTCGTCCGTCGCAAAGGTAAAGACTGGGAACGCTATCTTGCTGAGTATCTAGAACTACCTAGAATATTGCGTGGCTTCGAGCTTGCTTCTAAGCAAGATCCGCCCCAAGATATTCCCACAAGTATCTATCCAAACCGTCACCGACTATATCAAGCAACTCTGGAAACAACTCCTCCGCATGGTCAACAAAAAGTTAAGTTAGCAACTGAAGGTACTTGGTATGCACGCATTACTCATCGAGGACAAGCTCCTGTTGAAGTCCCAATTCCTATTCCTGCAAGTGTTGCTCAGTTGGCTCCTCGTTCTCAAGTTACTTTTAGGCGTACCAGGACTGCTCAAAATCCATCAATGACGGTTTCGCTAGCACAACTGCGCGAAACTGCTCGTGAAATGGATGACAAACTCTCCAATGGAGGGCATAACCCAGAAAATTACAGCGATCGCTTAGAAAACATTGCGTTGCAACTGTATTGCGAAAGTAGTAATAATTTCCAACCAGGCTCAGAGTTAACTATTAATCAACTCCTGCATATTGTTGGACTGCTGAACGTTGGTAAATCAACCTTTATTGAAATTTTGATTTATCACTTAGCAAAACAAGAGCGACGATGTGGGCTAATTGTTAATGATGTGGCGAGTGCGGTTCGTATTGCTTCAAGGTTTGCTCATCAGTTTGAGATTCCCGCAGTGCCTATTTTGGGTAGCGATCGCTTTAACCAATTTAAGAAAATTTACGAACCTATCCTTTCTCAAGGAGGCGAAGACATTTCACAGGGTGGAGTTCATCCAGCTTGGCGATGGTTTAGCTTTATTTGCCCGCTTCTGGCATTGGTTCAAGCAGAGGAAAAATGGAGTTTTGGAGCCGAGCCTTGCCATAGCTTATATCAAAAAGAAAAGCCTATTAATACTGAAAACGAAGATGAAGATGAAGAAAGAGAGGATGACGGGTACACTTGCCCTCTCTACTACAAGTGTCCTCGTCACCAAATTGAGCGAGATACTGGTCAGGCAATGGTTTGGGTACTAACGCCTGGTAGCTGGATTTATACGCGATTCCCTCGCCAAATCCTTGATACGAGACTGACGTTTGCAGAAGCAGTTTATCGAGAATGCGATTTTCTCTTTGTTGATGAAGCCGATCGCGTACAGGTTCAACTTGATGAAGCTTTTGCGCCCAGCGAAGTTTTACTCGACAACTCTGGCAGTTCTTTTCTGAATCGGCTTGGGATTAATGTTTCTACAATTTACACTTCTAATCGCAGTCGTTTAGCAGGAAACTTATTAGCTGATTGGAAACGCGCCAGCGACAATGCCCAAATTGCTACAGATCGTATATGTCATCAACTCTATAACGATAATGAACTTGCAGATTGGCTTGGGCCTACGCCTTTTACTGGGCGATCGCTTTTTGCCCGCTTAGTTCGAGAACTAATTGATTTGCAGGAAAACTCTTCAGTAACAGCAACTCCATCTAATCCCCCATCGCGTCAAACCCGCCAACAACGCTATCAACAAAAACAACAGCAGATTCTGGCTGGTTTGCCATCACTAGCACAACGCGAACGTCAGCAAGCACTGATGCAAACCCTAGAAGGATTTTTAGGAACTCCTCTAAATCCCCCTCAAGGAAAAGAACTGAGCCAAATTGCTTTAGCACTACTTGCAATTGAAGGATTTAACGAAGTTTTGCCTGAGGTACAAAACTGGTGGCGTAAATGGGCAAAAGAAAATAACTTGCCTTTACCTAAAAATGATGAATGGGAATCTTTTCAGCGTAAAACTGTATTCGCTATTGCGATCGCTATTTTAGAAAATCTCTTAACCTTTCTTGTTGATCGCTTGTCATCAGTCAGCCGTTTTCTAGATTTGCATGAGTTGAGTCAAGCACTGCTTTATCGCCCACCCCGCGATTATTTACCTGTACTTCCGAATGCCCCTGTAGGTAATATTTTAGGCTTTCGATATAGTCGGGAACATAATACCCTAGGAGGTAAACTCGATTATTTTCGTTACGTTGGTGTTGGGCGCGATTTACTACTAAATTTTCCTACACTCTTTGCAGCCGATGATTGGGAAGGAGCGCACACAATTTTAATTTCTGGTACAAGTTATGCTCCAGGTTCACCTGTTTACAATATTGCAGTTCGACCACAAGTGCTATTGGAACCAAGTCAAACTCAGGGAGTAGGTATTGGTGATAGTGAATTCGCTTTCACTCCCCAAAGGAATGTTAACGGTCAGCCTATTTCAATTTCTGGGTTGTACACAAGTACACGTAAAACTGCTGCTGATGAGATGGTTGGAGCGCTGTGTCGTACTACAGGAGGAGTCAAAAGTTTTCTTGACGAACTTCTGGAACAGTTAAACAACCGCGCCCAACAAGATGCAAAATGGAGCGATCGCCAGCGAATTCTAATTATCACCAATAGCTACGATGAGGCTGATTGGGTTGAATCGCGTCTCTGTCGCCACTACCTGACAAGACATATAGATCAGATTGCCGCTTTGCGTCGTGACAGTGCGCCAAAATCCTTACATGGTATTCGTCGTAGTGAAATTGGCAATCTCAAAGAACTTAACACTCAAATTGTAGTTGCGCCGCTCATGGCATTGGAGCGCGGCTATAACATTCTCAACGAGCAAAAAATTGCCGCTTTTGGTGCTGCACTCTTCTTTTGTAGACCTATGCCAGTACCCGATGATTGGCAATCAACAGTGCGACAGCTAAACGCATGGGCACTTAAAAAGTATGCAGAGCCAGCCAACTATATCAACTTAAATTCGCAATCGTTATCAGACTTTGAAGAACGCTTTTATCGTCTTGCGATTGCTGAACTAAATAGGCTTAATTGTCGTGCCTTCAGTTTCAATCAACTAACTGAACAAGAACGTCAAGTTCTTTGCTGGAATCAACTCGTTAGTATTTGGCAAGTAATTGGACGGTTAGTGAGAGGAAATGTCCCTTGTATAGTCCACTTCTTGGATGCCAAATTTGCACCACAATTAGCACAATCAAATTTTCAACAGTCAGATTCAGCCGCTACCTCTCTATTAATTGGTATCTGCGAGATTTTGCAAGCAGAGATTGAAGCAAATCATAAATCTCCTGACAAGATTATGTTGGCGCGATCGCTCTACAACGATTTCTTTACAGCACTTAAGCAAACAGACGGTTTAAATTATGGCAGTTAAAACACTTCTTCCTGGAGCATGGTCATTACGTTCAGACGCAGAATTCAATTTGTTTACACTTAATGTACCAACTTCTTGGCAGCAAGCGGCTCAGGCGCTAGCCTTGAAACGATACCAAACGCAAGGTAAAGGTTATCCATCTGTCCCAAATAATTCTCTAGATCCGATTGTTACAGCTAGTTTTCCTCAAATTATTAAAACTGAGCGTAATGCTTGGAAGAATAATGGTAATCATTGGATTGTTGCAAAAGAGCAAGTAGATCTCTGCAATTTGCCAGAACTTGTTAAAAACTGGTTACGCGAAGAATTCTTGTGTTTAGGTGAGGATGAAGTTGAATCAACTCTTTCTCGTCTAGACGATCAGCTTTGGGAATGGAATGAAGAGACACTTGTTTATCCGCTCCAGCAATTATTAGCAGAATCTCAGAAAAATAATCTCTGCTTTTCAGCTATTCCTGATTACCTAGCGGAGGAATTATTAACACAGCCAGAAATTTGCTTTGAAGGTAAAAATCACTCTTTCCAACTCAAGTTTTATCGTGTTATTAAATTGGGACAAGCAGCTGAGTTGATGTCTTGGCCCCCAACAGAAGTTACAGTTTTGAGAAGAGGAGAACAAGTTGGAATAGCGAAAATTTCCTTTGTTATTTCCTTTTCGGTGCAAACACTCCCTTGGCGCACAGAGCCAGTAGTCTATCACACTTTATCTGTACGGCGCTGGATTTACAAACCTTTTAAGCGATTGCCTTATCCTGGAGCCACTGTCCATATCGGTGATTCACACCGATGGTTAGATGGAGAACGCCAAACTCTGCGGTTTATGCCAATTAGAGCGCAACGTCTAAATGGAGAATTAATTTGGCCTCGTGCATTAAAGGAAATATTAACTATTAATGACTCTAAATTACCTGACATGCAAGATATTATTCAACAGCCAGACGCAAACTGGCATTCTGAAAATTCATCAGTTAGAGGAATACAAACTGCGATCGCTTATCACAGTAGCTACAGTAGCACTAGCGAAAAAGAATTATGTCTGGGAGGTGTTAGTCCACGAGACCTTGCTAGCTTGGATCAAGCAATTCGCGATCATCTTCCTATCGAAAGAGTAGGTAAAGCGAATCTTTTAACTCCCTTCAAATCTGCCAAAGATTCTAAGCTAAAAGGTTTATGGGACTCAAGGTCAGGAAAACGCAATATACAAATGATACAACCTGAGATTGCTCAAGATGCAGTAGTGAGGTTATGCAATCAAAACATCTTGTCGATCTTGATAGTCTGGGAAACCGAATCTTGTAGAGATGCAATTATTTACGAAATTTGCCAATTACTTGACCTGCACCCAACGAATGACAAGCAGATTTATAGCGGAGTAATGGGAAGCCTCAGAATTCAGACACTTCATGTTTCTGACTTGACACAACCATTAGACATTCCAGCTAAACTTTCTCTTCAAAAGAAACAGCAGCTACGCAAAAAAATCATGGAGGAGCGAATCCAAGAGATTGTTAACTATCTTCCCAAGTCGATTGGACTAAGTGGAGCCATAATTGAGATTAAATCTAAAAAGTATTACTTTCCACGAGAAGCCGATCCAAAACTGGCATGGCGTATTGGAGCTATGCGTCAAGGCTATCCTAATCAGCATATTCATGCGCTTACTCCGAGTAAGAGTAAGAAAAAAATAGAAGCAGATCAAGAACGGATAAGACGTGCTGTCCTCGATCTACTCCGTCAACTAGGAGCAATGCCTAGCCCTGTTGTAGCAATGGAACTAGATGGAGTAAGTTCAAATTTATGGCTAACCTGTCTCCATGTCATCCGTCGGAATCGGAGAACTACTGCTAATGGACAACCTGTAAAAGTTGCCATCATGGTTAGAGTTAATGCGGCAACTGGAGAAGTACAACTAACAACTTCTTCAATCTTTAACAATCAAGGCTGGCTTTCATATCCAGAAGGACTTAAGCGCTTACTTAATGAGAAATGGGCGGATGAATCATGGTTTGAATCTACTGAAGAAACCTTAAGTAGCGATCGTAGACAAACTGAACAGCATCGTATTGGACAATTTCTTAGTCAATGCCTGAAAAGCTGCTTGAATCTGCCTGCTGAGGGCAAGGAGTTACCGCGTGTATTATTTATGGCATCGGCACAAAATGCACGAGAATTATTACCTTGGTTGACTAATCCTCAGTTACCCAAAAACAGCTTACCGGAAGGACTCGCAAGACAATTAAATAATTCGGAGTGCGATCGCTTGTGGGTAGTTCGTATCCGAGAATTAGACCGAGGGGAAACGCCTGTAGTTATTACTGAAGGTGATCCAGGTGCAAGGTCTAGTATTGGTGGAATTTTTCAATGGCAAGGAGTATTTGACTCAAACGAGGATACGCTCTATCTCAGTCTGAGAAACCTGTTAAAGACTGAGCAAAATGTTCTCCGCAAAAGTCAATCACGCTTAGATAATGGCGGCGCTCCAGCCGCCAATCCAAAGCCATTAGAAATAGCAGTTATTCACCATCCAGATATTGAAGAAGAGAGACTTGTAAGTTTAGTACATGCTCTGAGAAATCGCTGGCCTTATTTTGCAGATGACGTTTCTTTACCCTTGCCGTTTACTTTCGCAATTAAGGCTAAAGAGTACGCTGTTAGTCCGCAAGACATGATAGATGCTTCAGAGACCGATAGCGAAGATTCTGATGATGCAGATTTGGATTGAAGGCGATCGCAGCATATTATGTATCTCCCGGCAGCTCGGTTATGATTTTTAGGTTTGGTTGTGCTGAGCTTAACCCAATCCAACTACTTATAAATGTTGGGTTTCACTTCTTATGCGCTACGCCAAGGCTTTGGCTTCAACCTAACCTATGTTTATCGTAAGTGATTAAATGGACTTGATAAGTAGCAACTTCTCAATGTACTTTTAGTCTATTTACCCTTACCAAGGTAAGCGAGTGCCATCCCAAGAGAAAAATTCACCACTATCGCTTTCTCGTAATTTATCCAAAACTGTCAGTAATTGCTGTACTGTACGCTCGACTGAAAATAGCTTTTCTGGGAGAACATTACGCTGAAATGGGCGGGATAACTGTGTATCTGTCGTGCCAGGATGTAGGGTGACAACGATCGCGCGCGGACAAGTCCGCTTATATTCAATCGCAGTTGTCCGCATGAACATATTTAGTGCTGCTTTGGATGCCCGATAGCCGTACCACCCACCCAAATAGTTATCGCCAATGCTGCCAACTTTGGCGGAAATTGTGGCAAGGATGGAGCGATCGCGATGTTTAAACAAAGGTTGTATATGCTTTGCCAACATTACTGCGCCAATACTATTTACTTGAAAATAGTGCATTAGCTGCTCTGAGTTGATGTGCCGCAAACTTTTTTCTGGTTGCATTTCCCCATCATGCAGCACACCTACACAATTAATTACGTAATGAAGTACTTTTGTCTCTGTTTGAATTTCTTTGACAACGCTAGCAATCTGGGCTTCCTCTGTTATGTCCATTGGTAAGCAACGCAGGCGCAGATCTGCAATTGCCAAAAGTTTTGATTGTGGGTGGCGATAGGTGGCATAAATACGCTCTGCACGATTGCTTTGTAATAATTGACGCACAAACTCTAAACCAATTCCCTGACTTGCCCCAACAATCAATGCCATTTTGGAATGGCGCTCGCTGTGCATCTGTGTGTTAGAGTTACTCATAATAAGTTAACAGTCTTTCAGGGAATATTTACCCATTTGCCTATAATTAAGAACGTAGCAGAATGCTCCAGAATTCAAGGCAGCGTATAGCTCTGAGTCATCTTTTCGCTGGGCTGTATATTATTTATAAAATATAGCTTTTTCAACCCTACAATTATCTAAAAAGATTTTGTAATAGACCGGGGGTTTGCCACACCCAATAACCAATGAAGCCAAATAATATGGTAATCAAAGCAGTTACTCCATAGCTGATGCACATCAGTAAACCATCGCCTTCCAGAGTTGCAATAACAAACAGCAAAATCCCGACAGTTGGAATGGGATTAGTAAAGGGAATTGGCGAAATTAGTAATACAGTCAGCCACGCTATACAGACTCCATTCAATCGCCAAACTTGAGGGTTTTCGGCGATCCTTTGTAATCGCCGATGAGCAAGTTTCTCTAGGACTCCAGTGACTCGTTGCAGGTTTTTTAGAAGTTGCAAGATAAACCAACGGGGAAATTTAAACTTGGCAACTCTTCTAGGAAGCCAAGGAGAGCGTCGCCCCATTGCCATCTGGACAGCCAGCAGGAAGCAGCCTGAGCCAAATATACCAGTTGCTCCAGGCGGCATCGGAAACAAAAAAGGCAAAACCAGTAACCCGATGACTAAACTAAAACCCCGTTCAGAAGTTCTTGCCAAGATATCTCCTAAAGTCAGAGGCTGGCTAGCTAAACTTTCCAGCAGAGACTTAATATCTTGAGAAAATCGAAGAGGCATAGTACGAAATTTGGTTGAATAACTTCCTTATTCAAAACAAGCAGGGAAAAAAAAGAGCCACAATTAGCGGAGGTTGTTAACTAAGATTGAGCTTTCGCTTGGATAGCATAATCTTTGAACCGCTCCAAATCTGCCTGGATAGTGGATTCAACTATTCGTCCTAAAAACAGATTATCCATGATCTTGCCAAGAAAGCCAGGAATAGCGTAAGCGATTGTAAGTTTTACAATGCTGCTATTTTTTCGGTCATAGAAGCGAATAGCTCCCCTGTTGGGCAAACCATCAACTGATTCCCATTGAATAATTTGCTGGGGCACAACTTTTTGGATGCGCGAAAGCCAGCTAAATTCTAAGCCCCCGGTAGCAAGTTTCCATCGGGATAGCTCTGGGTTATCCTCTAGCACTTTGACTGATTCAATCCACTTCATCCACCGGGGCATCTGCTCTAAATCCGACCAGAGGTTCCACGCTAAGTCAATAGGAACCTCTACTTCTACCTGCACACTATGCTCAAGCCAATCAGACATTAAATTTTAGATTTTAGATTTTGGATTTTGGATTGCTAGGCTACTGATGTAGAGACGGGAAATTTCGCGTCTCTACATTTTTGCCAATCTCAAGTTTTGCCACAGGCGATACGTTGCAGAGCAACACGCTGCAAGATCGCCTAGCGTGGGCATCAGTGCGATCGCTTAATGTTCTGGGCATTGTCTAGAATAGCCTTTGCTGCCTGACGTCCAGATAAAGTTGCTCCTTCCATGCTATCAATGTAGTCTTGCTGGGTATAACTACCTGCAAGAAAGAAGTTAACCACTGGCGTCTTTTGGGGCGGACGATAGGGGTCCATCCCTGGTGCTTCCCGGTACAAAGACTGGGCAAGCTTGACGACACTAGACCAGGTCATGTTCAACTGGCGGGAGGAGGGGAAGAGTTCGTGAACTTGCTTAAGTACGTGAGTGGCGATCGCCTCGTTACTTTCCTTAATAAATGGATCTCCCGGTGTCAGTACCAGCTGCAACAGCGAACCCTGCCCCTCACGGTAATAGTCACTTGGGCTAGTTAAAGCCAAGTCAGCAAAGCAGGAAAAGTCAGCATCGGGGGTATAAAGCAGATTATCGATTCCAGCCGCATGATTTAGCTGTTGGCGTTCTTGGGTGTCGTGCAATTCCGTTACCCAGCCATCAAAGCGCATTTGTACTGTCGCCACTGGTACAGCGTCTAACTTATAGATATTGTCAAACTCAGGCCACTTGCGCCACTCCTGGGGCAAAACGCGGTGAATTCCTGGGATATCACAGGCACAGACATAGGCATCAGCAATGATGGTTTCTTCTGTCTCCCCTTTGGCAACAACTAACCCAGTAACTTGCGTCTGTTCGCCTTCCCCAGTAAATTTAACTTCCCGTACCCGACGACGAGTATGGATTTTCACGCCCCTTGCTTCCAGATATTGAACTATAGGCTTGTGTAAGAACTCCCCTGGCGAACCTTCCAGCATCCGCAGCACCGATGCCTCGGTTTTAGCGGCAAAAAACTGGAATATTGTCAACATACAGCGGGCGGAGATATTTTCCGTATCGATAAAGCCGAGCGCGTAGGCGATGGGGTTCCACATCCGCTTTAAACTGCCATTCGATCCCCCATGACTCCTGAACCAGTCCGCAAAGCTGACGCTATCGAGGTCGCGGATAGTTTTCATCGCTCCCTCAAAGTCTACTAAGCCGCGAACTAGGGGGCTAGTGCCGAGTGCGATCGCATTTTGCACCTTATCTTGCAACGACAGCTGCGATGTTGTGAAAAATGCCTTCAATCCATTAAAAGGGGCACCTGTGATAAAGCGAAAATCCAGTGCGCCAGTTTTGCCCCCTTTGTTGACGAAGGTGTGCGAATGCTCCTTGAGGCGTAAATTATCCAACGCCCCCACCTTCTCCATCAAGTCAAACAGCTGGTAGTAGCAACCAAAAAAAACGTGCAACCCCATTTCCACGTGGTTGCCATCCGCGTCCACCCAGCTGCCAACTTTCCCCCCAACAAAGGGACGGGATTCAAATATTTCTACCTCACAACCGGCATCGACTAAATCGACTGCCGTTGCCATACCAGCCAGTCCCGCCCCGACAATTGCAACGCGCATGCTGCCTGTACCTTCTCAATTTCTTTACATATTGTAAAGTTTTTGCACCACCAAGACATAAATACATGAAGTCAGATCAGGTATCTGAGGCTGTAGTTAAGAAGAGCAGTAAGGGTAGGTAATACTTACCCTTACCCCCTAATAAAACCCTTATCAACCGTTGATGTGCGTAAGCTCTGAGCAACTATCTGCGTTTATCTGCGTCTATCTGCTTTCATCTGCGGTTTAAAAGATCTTTAATCGACTTTTCGCATAGGTTCTTCGTGGAACTGCACAGCCATAAAGCCGATCGCTTGTAGGTCAGGTAGACTCTTAATGCAAAAAGTGACGGACGCCCGTAAATACCATAACCAATCCCAATTCATTAGCAGCCTGAATGGAATCTTGGTCGCGCAAACTACCACCAGGCTGGACAATGGCAGCAATCCCAGCTGCCGCCGCAGTTCGCACTGAGTCGTCAAAAGGAAAAAACCCATCACTGGCGAGAATCGCACCAGTAGCTTTCTCTCCTGCCTGTTCCAGGGCAATTTTAACAGAGCCAACGCGGTTCATCTGACCAGCACCAACTCCCAGCGTAGTGCGATCGCGCGTCACTACAATCGCATTCGATTTCACATGCTTGGCAACCTTCCAGGCAAACAGCAATTCTTCCATCTGGTCTGGCGTCGGTTGCTTCTGGGTAACTACCTGCCACTGGCTGGCATCTTCTACAACATCATCTGAAGCTTGTACGAGGAAACCACCAGCAATAACCTTAACTGTCTGCGGATCTCCATTACTCAAAGTAGGCAAAATCAACACCCGCACCTTAGACTTAGCCGCGAGAATTTCTTGAGCTTCTGGATCGCAAGCTGGTGCAACAACGCATTCCAAAAATGTCTTTGTCAGGGCAGTCGCGGTTGGGGCATCGATAGGCTGGTTCAAGGCAACAATCCCACCAAAAGCGGAAACTGAGTCAGCGTTAAAAGCTTTTTCGTAGGCGGAAGATAGGCTAGTTCCCAAACCGACGCCACAAGGATTAGTGTGCTTGATAATTACAGCAGCGGGAGTATCAGCAAACTCAGCCACAATCCGCCGCGCCGCTTCTAAATCGACCAAGTTGTTGTAGCTTAGTTCTTTCCCCTGAAGTTTTGTTGCCGCCGCCCAGCCAGAAGCAACCGTCCCCGTTTGATACCAAGCCGCTGGTTGGTGGGGATTTTCCCCATAGCGCAAAGATTGTAGCTGCTGACCAGAGAGAGTGAATTGTTGTGGGAGGTTGCTGTCTTTTACCTGTTGTCTTCCTAAGTAAGTAGCGATCGCCTGGTCATAAGACGCTGTGTGCGAAAATGCTTGCTGGGCACAAACTTGGCGAAACTCAAGAGTTGCCTCCCCCCCATGCTGACGCAACTGGAGCAAGTAGTCTTCATACTGGCCTGAATTACACAGAACTGTTAGATGGGCGTGGTTTTTTGCCGCTGCTCTTAACATAGCTGGGCCACCGATGTCAATCTGCTCGATCGCCTCTGATAAACTGACACCCGGTTGAGCAATCGTCTGCTCAAAGGGATAGAGGTTAACTACTACTAAATCAATTGGGCGAATCTGGTGGGTTGCTAACTCTTCTAAATCTTGGGGAAAGTCCCGCCGCGCCAGAATACCACCATGAATTCTCGGATGCAGCGTTTTCACTCGCCCCCCCAAAATTTCAGGAAACCCCGTGTAATCGGAAACTTTAGTTACTGGCAGCCCAGCTTCTTTAAGGGCTTTGGCTGTTCCACCACTGCTAATTAAGTCAAACTCAAATTCCTCAACCAGCTTACGGGCAAGCTCAATTAACCCGGTTTTATCAGATGTACTCAGCAGTGCCAGACGCGCCATGACTTAATAAATTCCCTACTTCAGATCAACACTTAGCAATCTTCTTCAGCATAAATGCGATCGCGCCAGTCAATACTGCTCAGATAAGATTGACAAGCACCCGCCAGCCCCCATTCCTATCCAGGGATGGGATAAGCCTAAATTCCGCACCGCAGAGTGTTTTGAATTAATATCATCCCCCACCGCCGATTCGAGGGATTCCACGTCAGTTATTATTTCCTAAAAAATTGTAGAGACGTTCCGCCGGAACGTCTCTACTAACGAGGGCGGCGATTATGACCCCGCTTGAAACACCGGGGCTTGACTGTGCCGCCCTTTTGGGTAAGTTGTATGCCAGAAAAACTTTCTACTCCCTACCCCAACCCTTCATCGAACTCGACGGCTCTTGCAGGTTGTTGAGATGCTTACGAGTTGAGCAGCAAGGCGTGAAACTCTCTAACACAACGCCTCTCTAGGGAAGGGCGTTTGCATTTTACCAAATATATATAGTGTGTTCATCTAGGTACGTTGCCTTCCTTGTTTTTTAGAAGCAGTCAGGCAACGTACCTCGGCTCACTCGCATTCATCCCGCTACTCACCCTATCGGGTAGAGGGCGGGGATGAGTGGATTTAGCTTAAAACAAATGGCTGGAGACGCCCTGAAGAGCCGCCAATTGGGAAATTAGCAGGTAGGCAAGCCCCGCGCCGCCAATCCCACCGATCAGAAAACCACTGCCATACTCAGTCCAGCCTTCTTGGGAGTTCAAGGCCTCCGGAGGATTGGGCGTTGTGAGCGTTTTGGTCGGTTGTGGTGGATTGCTACCAGCGTAAAGGGATAGACCAATCGTCAAAATGATAATTAAGCCAACGGTTGATAGTAAACCGGCTACGTTAGCTACATCAGTATCCCGCAGTGGACCTAGCTTTGCGAAGGGGCCAATCAGCCAATAGCCGTGAGCCATGCCGACTTCTAGACCTCGGCGGAAGGGCGACAGCCCTTTGCGATAGGCTGGCAAGTTATTGATGTAAGCCCGTGTGAAACCGGAAGAATTAATCGGCGTTGCTAAATTGCCGATTTGGGGATCGCCAGCTTCGTGAACAACCTCTCGATTCCTGGCATCGCCTGGTCGATTTTTCGAATCACTTATCGCTTGTACTTGCATAATTTTCTTCCACACTTATATAGATGCAGTCGTGGGATTATTTTAAGTCAGTAGATGCCTTTGAAACCTAGCCTTTTGGTGGAAATTTAGAAAAGTTAATTAATCTCAGTAGCTGGGAGGTAAAAATGTTGAAACCCGCGATTTTGGTAGGCGCACGATAGACGCACGCATCTCTACAATCGCGAGTTTCAAGGGCAACAATTTATCTTGCTCTTTTTGGGGATGATTTTGTTTAACAGGTACTGCTAAATCTACATCCCAAACAAAAAAACAAGTATTTTCAGAAGATAAAGAGCGATTTGGTAATGGGTAATTGGTATTTAGGCAACCCACTACCCATTACTCATTACCTATTACCAAAAGCCCCGACGCACTACCAGGCGTGAGTCGCGTGGAGTATATCAATATCCTCTGGATGCTTCAGGGTAAAGGATGGAAAAGGAGGTCGGGGAAATAGTAGTTAAACACGATCAACAGGGCAGCCTGAAGTGAGAGCCATACGGTGGCAAGAACAGGTGCGGTGGAAAGATACTTGAGGAAATATTGCATGAATTATTCTCCAAAACAAGTCAACAATGCAAAACCCTGTTTAGCGAATGGAGACAGGAATCTCGTCTTCTTCAGCCGTCAATTTACCCGTGAGTAATTCCCGGACTGCTGCCAAAGGCCAGGTAAAGCCTGATAGCATAAAACCGATCGCTCGCGGAACATCGATTTGGATTTCTTTTTCTTCTGGGTTCGCCTCTTTCTTAACTGATTGTAGATAGGCACGAGCTACCCAACCAATCCATCCAGCGATATAAAGGAAAAGAATGCTGGGAATTATGAATTCACCGGCATGATCGAGACGTCCATCCACAACCAAGTGGGGTAAACCCTCTGGGCCGCAGCGGGCATCAGCATAGCGCTCAAAGCGAGCTTTAGCTGAATTGGCGTCAGTCGAAGGACGGGCATTTTTGGCTCGTTCTAGAAAAGCCGGGGATTCACGACAAGGCACCAGCCCAGCGACATTACCCGAATTGGGTGTCTGAGCGAAGGCAGCCGGAGCAACACAGAACCAGAGACTAATGGCGAAAATCAAAGCTAACAATCGTCGCATAGGATTGTTTCCTTTTGTTACAAAACTCAAACTTTTTTGTACAAAACACTGTGCGTGTTTGTACGGAAGCAATCATGTATCGATAACTAAAAGTACCAGTGAATGGCAACAGTTTTAGCAATTGAAACAAGTTGTGACGAAACTGCGGTAGCGATTGTTAATAATCGTAAAGTTTGCAGTAGTATTATTGCGTCACAGATTCCAGTACATCAGCAATATGGCGGCGTTGTACCAGAAGTGGCTTCGCGTCAACACGTCGAGACGATCAACCAAATAATATCTAGTGCCCTCCAAGAAGGTGGCAAAGACTGGACAGAGATTGACGCCGTTGCGGCAACCTGCGCCCCTGGTTTGGTAGGGTCACTATTAGTGGGTTTGACTGCCGCCAAAACCCTAGCTGTCGTCCACCAGAAACCCTTTGTAGGCGTCCATCATCTCGAAGGGCACATCTACGCTTCCTATCTAAGTGAGCCAGATTTAGAGCCGCCCTTCCTCTGTCTGCTCGTTTCTGGCGGTCACACGAGCTTGATTTATGTTAAAGACTGTGGTATTTACGAAACCCTCGGAGAAACCCGTGATGACGCTGCTGGTGAAGCGTTTGATAAAGTGGCGCGACTGTTGCATCTAGGTTACCCAGGTGGGCCCGTTATTGACCAGCTAGCGTCACAGGGCAATCCTGACGCCTTTCCCTTACCAGAGGGTAGGCTTTCTCTACCTACGGGGGGCTATCATCCCTATGACTCTAGTTTTAGTGGCTTAAAAACAGCGGTGCTGCGGCTGGTGCAAAAGCTGCAACAGGAGACATCCGAACTGCCAGTGAATGATATAGCCGCAAGTTTTCAGGAAACCGTGGCGCGATCGCTAACCAAACGCGCGATCGCCTGTGCCCTCAATTACGGTCTCAAAACTATTGCCGTAGGTGGGGGCGTTGCCGCTAACAGTGGACTAAGGAAACACCTGCAAGACGCCGCCAGTGCCCACAACCTGCGGGTGCTATTCCCTCCTCTCAGGTTTTGCACTGATAACGCTGCCATGATTGCCTGTGCTGCTGCCGATCATTTCAACCGGGGTCATACCTCTCCGTTAACACAAGCAGCGCAGTCCCGTCTTGCCATTACTGATGTGATGCAACTTTACAAAACATCATGAATAAATTTCTTATAACTCTGTACGGGCGGGTGAGTGCAGATGAATCTGGGGTCAATTCAGAACAATCCTTAGCAAAACCCGCCCCTACAACTCAAAACTCAAAACTCAAAACTCAAAACTCAAAACTCAAAACTTTTAAGACGCATGATTAGCGACAATGGTGCGGATTTGGAGAGCGACAGCCTCTGGCTGCTCCAGCATTGCTAAGTGTCCGCAATCGGGAATTTCAATTACATTATCCCCACAGCATTGAAACAGCGGGTGAAAGCTCGCCAAATGACGTACGTACTTCGGCTCCATAACCATGTCTTTGGCACCGGCAATGAAATAAACAGGCTGCTTCAGTCGTGACACCACCTGAGGTAAGCGGTTAACTTCTGCTTCCGTTGTGGAATCTAACAAAGTCCCTAGCGCCGCCTCCGGATGAGCCGCGACAAAGTCAATCAGCCGTTGGCGTCCCCAGCAGCGAGCGATAGGACGTGCCACAGTCGCTCGCGTAAATAACAAATCAATCCCAGGTAAATAACTTAGCCAGCGAGGACGCCGTTTTAACAACTGCTGACCAGCAGCCCGAAATCGCTCGAAAGCCTCCTTAAGATATATCCCGCCCCCAGCATTGAGACAAATAACTCCCTTAACATTGTGGGGGAGTTGAGAAGCCCCCCATAAGGCAATCGTACCTCCCAGGGAGTGACCAATCAGCCATGCGCTGGTAATATCCAGTTGTTGCAACAACTGGCTCAAGTCTTGGGCATAAGCGGCAGGAGTGTAGTTTGAATCTAAAAGACTGGCAACACTAGCGTCTGGCAATTCAGAAGGCAGGCTCCTCTGTATCCCCTGAGCAGCCCCCCTACCCTTGTCAGGCTGGGAATCGCCAAATCCCCGCAAATCATAAGCGAGGCACTGATAATTCGGTGCCAACTGGTCAATCAGGGGTTGCCAGTACCTACGGCTTAAAAGCCAGCCGTGGAGGAAAACTAGGATGTCGGGGGATGCAGTGGGAGCAGTCAAATCGTAGGCGTGCGGAACCCCCACAATATCTATAGTTGCCATATTTTCATCCTATCTTGAAGTTCTGCAATAGAGATCGCTGGTGAGAGGCTCTCTTGCCAGAGGCTAGGCAAAAGGATGAAGGTCAAACGATTTTAGATTGACTTCGCCCACAAGGGGACGAGGCTTGAACCAAATTTCATATCGTCAAAATTTTATAGTTCTACCAAGTTGCGTTCAAACATAGTAATTTCTCTCCCCTAGTCCCCTTATCTCCCCATCTCGCCGGAAACCGCTTGATAATTTAATCAGCGAACTGGCGCTCTAGCCCCTAAGATGCTCGACCCAGTAAGCGCTGGCGCAGGCTTTCGGCAATTTTTTGACCTAGATAATCGGGAATTAAGCTTTCATTGGGTCCTAACAAGTACAGGATCAAGCGAGTTCGTCCACGCCAAACCAGCAAGTTGGCATTAACCACCAGTAAGTCCTCTTGCCAGATGGCGTACATCACCTTATAAAAAAGACCAGGCTGGTTGTCTCCCTCAATCAATAACGCTGGTAGATGAAAAACAGGATCTACATAGAATTCCGTTTCCACCTGCTCTAAACCGACATCGAGATTAAATTCTACTGCCAGCATCTCTTCTACATCAAAGCGACCTACCAAAGCCTCGCGAATCGCTCGACAGACATTTTCCGCCGTCTTATCCGTCAGTGCTTTACTACCACGGGAGATAACAAGTTTAATAAATACCAGCATGGGAAGACGGATCTGACCATATAGGCTCAGACTGTGGATTGTCAGTCCATATGCAGCCAAAACGCCAAAAAGATCGCTGAGAAGAAAAGACTGGTTGCGGTAAGCAAAATACAGAGTACTTTTGCCGCCTTCGGGTTTGAGATCAATTACAACTCGCTCGCTTTTGTAGAGTCGGTAGGCAAGCCTGAGGTTTTGCAGTTGGATCTCACTGCTAACAAACTGCTCATAGAACTCAGGAAACGCTCGGTTAAAACGCTTCAGTAGTTCCAGTGTAGAGGATTTCAAACCCTGAGCCATATGATGTGGGGGTAAGACTTGCTTGCCAGATCAATCAAAGGATCGAGAGGAACATAGCCACCAGTCTAACTAAAGTTTTGCTAAAGCCCCGTTGCCAAGATAACACCGCGCCTTTGTCCATAACTGATGTGGGGATAAGGAAACGCGGCGGCGTAATGGTGTTATTATCGATGCATGAGTCCCGTGGAGCATGCCGTACTTAATGCCTGTGGAGATTAATATCTTTGGCTCTAGGGGGGAAACTTCCAGCGTTAAGTCCGGTCTCCTGAAGCAGTAAGTCTTAGCCTTGAAGCTGAGATATATCGCCTCAGTTGGAGACGGGGTATGTTAATACCTAAACCACACCTGCATGGTTTTTTGGAAAAGCTTGTTTAGCAGTTCTGACGCTACCGCTGCGTCGAAAACAACACCATTTGAGGGTGATCCTGTTGAAGGTATGGGCGTTAATCGCACCAATAGTGAGTCGCGCATCTTTTTTAGCACTGAGCGGGACATCGATCTCTATGAACTCGAAGAACTCTGTGATGCCGTGGGTTGGTCCCGGCGTCCGCTGCGTAAGGTTAAAAAAGCCATGCAGTACAGTTTTCTTGTGGTCTCAATGTGGGAAGTGGTGGGAGCCAAACGCCGTATAATTGGTTTTGCTCGTGCGACATCTGACCATGCCTTCAATGCCACAATCTGGGATGTGGTTGTTCACCCGGATTTCCAAAGCCAAGGCTTGGGTAAAGCCATGATGAAGTACATGGTGAAGAAACTACGCAGTGAGGACATCAGCAACATAACTTTATTTGCTGACCCTCATGTTGTCGATTTCTATGGTCGCTTAGGCTTCATTGCCGATCCTGAAGGTATTAAAGGTATGTTTTGGTATCCGGACTAACTGTTTGAAGAAAAATAAGTTATAGTAGATAGGCGAAAGTGCGATTCAACGTCGCATGTCTTGAAAGAGGAGGTAACTCCTCAGGTATAGGCTGGATAGACTTGTATTTAATTTCAGGGTTCTATCTATTTCACACCGGGATGTAGCGCAGCTTGGTAGCGCGCCTGCTTTGGGAGCAGGATGCCGCAGGTTCGAATCCTGTCATCCCGATTAATTTAAAAAGACTAAGGAAGGCCAGATATATTAAAGGGTCTGGTTTTCAGACATTCTGCTAGCCCGTAATCTTGCTATAACTATGGCTGAGTTGTGGAAGAAATACACCACATACAAAATTCTTATGAGTTCCCCAAAAGCTATACGTGCCTCCCTTATATTGTGCAGTAAGCATTTTTGCTGGCGATCGCGCTAAGCAGGATAACACTATATAAAACTCGCTTGGAGGAACCAAACCAGTAAATGCCGAGTAAAGGTTTATCAACAAGACATTTGATAAAAGAACGGCCTGACCGCAGACCCTATGGCTCAAAGGTGGAAATTCTTCTTGGTAATGCTCATCAGTTTGGTCTTTATAAGGAAAGCACTTTATTTCTTGGTAACAATTTAATTATTCGTTTGATTCCTCATGAGAATGAAAAAAAAGAAGTTCAGAAATTTACCGCCACTATAGAAGGTTTTGCTACTGCGAGTGAAGCTGAGCAAGCTGGTTTGAGATTTGCGATGTCAGTATTGTGGACAGCTATCTCGTTGAAATTTCCACTTAGATTGGAGTATCACACACCTCTGCCGTGTGTTGTATACGATCGGACTCCACGTTCTGGACAATTCTGTGGTATGGGGACGCCAACTATTAGCATGACTATCCCAGAAAGCCTAGTTGTGGAAATGCTTGAGCAAATTTTCACCTCTGATGTAAAGGTCGATCAAAAGCTCCTTGTATCAATGGAACTATTTGCTGCGGCTCGTTTAGAGGCAACAGAACGCGCCAGGTTTATCGGGCTGGTATCAGCGCTTGAGCCATTAGCAGAACAGAAAAAACTTGAACAACCAGCTTTACTAGCGATTGTAGAAGACACTTTGAAGAATGTGCGGGAATCTGTAGATATTCCTGATAATATAAAGCCTTCGCTCGAAGGGCGTATTCGAGAGCTAACCCGTGAATCTGTGTCACAAGCTATTAACCGCCTTATTGGAATAAATCTACCTGGAGACGAAACAGCTTTGGATATTGTTCGGGAAGCCTATGGCATCCGCAGCAAGATTTTACACGAAGGGTCTACTGATGCAGATTTACGTGAGAAAAGCTCTGAAATCGAAGATGTTATACGCAGTCTTTACTCAGCAATAGTAGGTTATGAGCTTCGTGTTCCAGCAGTAAAGAAAGTAGGATAAACGGCTACTCGCGCCAGAAAAGCAGGGATACGGAATTACGACGAAAGGTTACTACGGGATTACTACTGGACTGAAACCCTTACCAGATATATTTTTTATACTAGGTACTTTGCTGGCTTTGGAAGCAGAGCGATCGCTGTACTTGCTTATGCCCAGCCTGAGCGATCGCCCTCCCTGAGAACTGGTAAAATTTTTCTGCCTAGCACTAGTAGAAATTTCCAGGATTCTATACTAGAAGTGACCAGGCATTTTTTATTGAGGGAAGGACATGGCTCCAAATCCCACCATTATGCGAGCAGTTGAACAGCTCGGCTACCGCGTTACCGTTGGGGATGTGGCAACTAAGGCTGGGTTGAAATTGGATCTTGCCCAGCAAGGATTACTGACACTCGCTTCTGATGCTGGTGGACATTTACAGGTAGCAGAAACAGGCGATATTGTCTACCTATTTCCTAAGAATTTTCGGACTATTCTCCGCAATAAGTTCTTGCAGTTGCGGCTGAAGGAATGGTGGGAAAAAATCTGGAAAGTCCTGTTTTACCTAATTCGTATTTCTTTTGGGATTGTCCTGCTGGCTTCGATTGTCCTCATTTTTGTAGCGATCGCTCTGATCGTCCTTGCCTCCACTGCTAGTAGCGATAACAACGACAATTCCAGTAGCAGTCGTTCTGGGGGTGGCATCACCTTCATGCCCAGCTTCTGGTTTGGCCCTGACCTATTCTGGTTTTTTGACCCAGGTTATGACAACCGCTACCAGCGTAGCCGGGTGTCATCCCCCGAAGGCAAGAGACAGATGAACTTCTTGGAGGCGATCTTTTCGTTTATATTTGGTGATGGCAATCCCAATGCTGACTTAGAAGAACGCCGCTGGCAAGATATTGCTACAGTCATTCGCAACAACCAAGGTGCCGTCGCCGCTGAACAAATTGCCCCTTATTTAGACAAAATTGGGGAAGGCTACAGCCGCGAGTACGAGGACTATATGCTTCCGGTGCTATCTCGCTTCAACGGACTCCCGGAAGTCAGCCCCAGTGGGGAAATTGTTTATCACTTCCCTGACTTGCAGACAACGGCAAGAGAGCGAAATTCGCAGCCAGTCCCAGCCTATTTACGCGAACGATCCTGGCGCTTTAGTGAAGCTGATACTGGGCAAATTATGCTGGCAGCTGGACTAGGGGCAGTGAATATTGTCGGTGCCTTGGTTCTGGGTTCCCTGTTGACTGGTGGAACTGCGGCAAAGTTGGGCGGACTCGTCGCCTTTGTGAAGTCGATTTACTGGGTATTACTGGGCTATGGCGCTGCTTTCCTGACAATCCCCCTGGTGCGTTATTTTTGGATTCAGTGGAAAAATAGCCAGGTGGAAGCACGCAATCAACAACGGCAAGAACGAGCCGTATTGTTGAATCAAGCAGATGCAGCTTTGCAGAAGAAGATTGCCTATGCCCGCCAGTTTGCTGCCCAACACGTCATCGGTCGCGAAGATTTAGCCTACACGACCGAAACGGACCTGCTAGACCAAGAGAGCGATCGCTCAGCACAAATTGATGAGGAATGGCAGCGGCGTCTCAACCAGAGCGGTTCGTGACATCCTCAATTAATAGACTTCTTGCAAGAATAAGCTTTCCTGAGTTTTAACCACAGATGGACGCAGATAAACACAGATAATTAGTCAGATGTTTATCTAGTGCGTGCAAGAGGTCTAATCAGGAAAAGCCTCTACTGCGCTGGAAGCTGGGCAAGAGTGGTGCCTTGGTAATAATGCCCCAAAATTTCCTGGTAATTAACTTTCTTTTGGGCTAAGTTGTAAGCTCCCCACTGGCTTAAACCAAGACCGTGACCGAAACCTTGACCGTTAATCTGGAAACCTTTTGGGGTTGAGGTAACAGTGAAGCGTGTACTTTTAAGCCCTAACGCCTCACGCAGCTTGCTGCCGCTGATGCGCCGGGAGCCACCATTACCCATTACTTTCATTGTGAGAATGCGTCCGTAAGTGCTAGTACGCTCCGGTATCAAAGAGCGGACATTACTCACACCAAGACGGCGGCTGAGTTCACTGGGGGAGAAAGTTTTTACCCACTGGTACGGAGGGGTTCCCTGGTCGTAGTCTTTAACACCACGCAAATAGGGCAGGGGCTGTGACCAAACATCTTCCACATTTTCTGTGTGTCCACCAGAGGAAGAGTGGAAGACGGCAAGAATAATTTTGCCTTTGTAGGTCATTACCTGCCCAGCTGTGGCATTAACAGCATCAATAGTGCCCTGACCTTCAGTTTCTAGACCATTGTAAACTTGCCAGGTCGTGGTATCGCCAACATCATAGACGGTGTTACCAGAGGTTTGGCGCTTATAAAGGGCGTAGGAGCGGGCAGCGACGGCTTGCGACTTAAGAGCTTCCTGGGGCCAGTTAGCGCTCATTTCAGCCCCAAGAACGCTGTAGAGATATTGTTCTAAATCGACATGATTGACGGCGGTCAATCCTTTGCTTGTGGGAACGAGTCGGGTGCGTCCCCGGTACCAGCGTGAGCCTATCCAGACATAGCCACCATCTTTCGGCTCAATCCAGATTTGATTGGCTTGCCACGAACCCAGCGCTACCTTGCCAGCACGGGGTTGAGCCTGTAAGCCATTCATTGGCACAATTTCTCCTAGTGCCTGACCCGCACCATCACGAATGACCGCTTTGGTAGAACTGCCGACTTTGACTTGGCGAACGCCATCTTCTATTGCCACGCGCAATTCCATTGCCGCTTGAGCGGGGGCAATCATTGCTATCCACAACAATATAGAAAGCCACCAGTGACGTTTGCTTAGTTGAATTAGCTGCTTCATCATAGAAAGGGAATTTGGGAAATCTCTAGATATTTCTTGGTATGGGCAGCAAGTGAACCGTATTGAGCCTCACCTGACTTTTCTTGAGGTTGTATTCAATTGGTTATTTTTATCATGTCTGCCGTTTTGCTGCTACTGACGGCTCTTAACTTTTCTTTTGAGTGTGCAGAGGGAAAAAGTGTTCCCCCCTTGCTGTGTCACCATAGTTAGTGATTGATGCAATTGCTAAAGTTGGACGAGGTTTAAGGGTAGCGCTGTGCAAATTACTTTTTTAGGAACAAGCTCAGGTGTGCCAACGCGATCGCGCAATGTCTCCAGTGTGGCTCTGCGTCTACCCCAGCGGGCAGAAGTTTGGCTGTTTGATTGTGGTGAGGGCACCCAGCACCAGTTGTTACGCAGCGATGTCAAAATCAGTCAGATACGCCGTATTTTTATTACTCACCTGCATGGGGATCATATCTTTGGCTTGATGGGTCTTTTGGCAAGCTATGGGTTAGCTGGCAATCCCACGCGCATTGATATTTACGGGCCACCAGGTTTAAATGAATATCTCCAAGCCTGCCAACGCTACTCTTATACCCACCTTTCCTACCCTCTCAAGGTTCATACTGTGCGGACTGGGGCTGTCTATGAGGATGAGGAATTTATCGTCAGCTGTGGTCCTTTGAAGCATCGTATTACTGCCTTTGGCTACCGAGTTACGGAAAAAGACCGACCAGGGCGCTTCAATGTAGAAAAAGCTGCTGCACTGGGAATTCCCTTCGGTCCTCTGTATGGCCAGCTCAAACGTGGCGAACAAATCTCCCTACCAGATGGGCGTCAGATTCATGGTGCGGATTTGTGTGGAGAACCAGAGGTGGGGCGTAAATTCGTTTATTGTACAGACACAGTTTATTGTGAAGACGCGGTGAAACTGGCACAGGGTGCGGATGTGTTAATTCACGAAGCTACTTTTGCCCATCAAGACGCACAGTTGGCTTTTGATCGCTTGCACTCCACTTCCACAATGGCAGCTCAAGTTGCTCTAGGTGCTGGTGTAAAGCAGCTAATTATTACCCATTTCAGTCCCCGTTACGCCCCTGGTAATGCCCTCGTGCTAGATGATCTGCTCCAAGAAGCACGCGCCATTTTTCCGAATACGGAACTAGCCTATGATTTCTTAACTTATGAGGTGCCGCGACGCTTACCAACGAGTTTGCTGCCAGCGAAATAATTTTAAGTTCACCCTCAATTATCTTTAGTTATTTAGTTATACAGATAAAGCTTTCAAGCTTCACGGCGCAGTGACCACGCGATCGCGCCCCGCCGCTTTAGCGCGGTACAAAGCGGTATCAGCGGCATGAATTACGGCATCGGCAGTCAAGCCGTGTTTGGGAAAGCAGGCCACTCCCACAGAGAAGGCGATCTTACTAAGATACTGATGGCGATGCTGCACCTGCAAATTCTTAATGTCTTCCCGCAGTTGTTCAGCTCGCTGCTGGATTACCTCTAGAGGTGTATCTGGCAGAATCAACATGAACTCCTCACCACCATAGCGGCAGGCAATATCTGCATCCCGAATGTATTTTTGTAGGAACAACCCCACTTCCCGCAGCACCTCATCACCAGCCTCGTGACCAAAGGTGTCATTGAATTGCTTGAAGTGGTCAACGTCAAGCATGATAATTCCCAGAGGTTGCTGCTTGCGCTCAACGCGGTGTATTTCTCGTGCTAAAGATTCTTCCATATAACGCCGGTTAAAAAGACCCGTGAGGGGATCACGAATGCTTTGGTGTTGTAAGGTTTCGCGCAATTTTAAGTTCGCCAAAGCCAAGGCAATGTGTTCGGCAACTGTCACCGCCAACTGTTGTTTAGCTTCTGTCAATTGTCCTGGCTGTGCGCTACTCAAATACACCAGACCCAAGGCTTCTCCTTGCGCCATCATGGGAACACAGAGGCATTCTTCTGGTGATAATTTCCGGTGGATATGTTTGCACAGCAAGGCAGGGTGGTTATGTTCGACCAAATGTGGCTGACCGCGTCGTAGTGCCCAACAAGCATTGGGTGCAAATAGGTTCTTGCTTGTAAATGGGCGCTCTGTCTCCTCTATTCCCCAGGTAGCAACTGCCTCGACTATATTTCTTGATTCACTGAGCGCAAAGATCCCCCCTGATAAAGCGGGGAACAAAGGTTGCACCAAATGGGCGATCGCGCTGTAGGCTTGTTCGACCGTTAGGCAAGCTTGCAGGGCATCGCTCATTTCCCCCAGCAAGGCGATCTCGCGATTCCGTTGTTGCAATTCGTTCACCCAGCCAATAAGTTTCTTATTAGCTTGTTGCAGTTCTTCCTCTGTCCGCTTGCGCTCAGTAATATCTCTATTAATGCCAATCAAAAACAAAGGTTTACCTGCTTTATCGTAGAAAGTTTTAGCTGTTGTTTCGATTAATACTTCAGACCCATCTTTTCTAAGGCAGGGAATTTCCCCCACAAACGTACCAGTTTCCTGGATTTCTGCGATCATTTGGGCAGTCATCACCTCCTTAATATCTGGTCGGTGCAGAAAATTAATCGGCTTGCCAATTGCTTCTGCGGCTGTGTAACCAAAAATCTGTTCGGATTTGCCTAACCATTTTTGAATCTTTCCCTGTAAATCCGTTAGCAGGATCGCATCCGGCATTTGTTGCAATGCTTCGTCAGAAAGACGTAGTTCCTCTTCCGCCTGCTTGCGCTCGGTAATGTCGAAAAACGAAGATACTACAGCATAGGGTGTTGTCTTATTGGCTCGGAACAAGGGTTGGGTATTGATTGAGATCCAACTCAACGTTCCGTCCGGTTTGGCAACTCCCATAACCACGTTAGACTGCGGCTTGCCAGTGCTTAATGTGACTATCGCCGGGTGTGTCTCATCAGGAAAAGGGGAGCCATCTTCGTGAATTGCACGCCAGCCCGGAGCGAGGGAAGTTCGTCCCATCATCCGCTCCGCACAAAGCCCTAGCAGGCGCTCTGCTGCCAAATTCCAGGTGCCGATACTTCCGTCTGCGTACTGTAGAACAATCCCTTCAGCTACTGTTTCAATAACTGAGCGATAGCGTTCTTCACTCTCCTGCAATGCAGCGATCGCTCTCAGGCGCTCTTGTTGTGCATATGCTTCCTTGATGGCAACTCCTAGATAGTCGGCAACTTCAGTCAGAGTCACGATTTCATGATCGCTCCATTTCCGGGGTTCTGGTGAGTCAAAGCACAGCAAGCCTGTTAATTGTTCTGAATGCTGCAACGGCACGTTAAGCACCGCTCGGCTACAACTGCTCAACATTACCTCAGCTAAGGGTGCCAATTGCTTGTCTGCGGCTACATTCTCAACGATGACTAACTTACCCATACGCAAGGAACTAAGATATTCCGGGGCAACTGTGAGGTCGCTTTTAAAACCCTTGAGCTGGGTCATTGCTCCTGGCTCTATGGAATGAAGCACACTCAGATTGCCTTGTGGATCTATTGTTGAGTAAGCTACTCGCAGGGTGTCGAAATATTCGCTCATTTGTTTGACTGTGCTTTCAATGACTTGCTCTACCGACATCCCTGAGGTGATTCCAGTCGATATGCTGTCGATCAGCTTCAGACGAGTTTGGCTCTCTAGGAGTGTTTCTTCCACCCGCTTGCGCTCTGTGAGGTCGAGAACGAAGGCCACACAATTATGTTGCGACTCATCCAAAACAGTGATACCGATCAGAATAGGTATGCGGCTACCATCTTTGCGAATGTATTCCTTCTCAAAAGGGGTACAAACTCCTGATCCCCTAAGTTGCTCAATTGCCCGCTTATCCAGATGTCTATATTCTGGCGGCGTCATTTCATCCCAACGCACCTTTCCGGCAAGCAGTTCCTCCTGCGTGTAGCCCACCATCTGCACAAAGGCATCGTTAGCCTCTGTGATGTTGCCGCTCAGATCCGCAAAAATCATCCCGATAATACCGGACTCAGCCATGCGTCTGAAACGTGCCTCGCACAAAAAAAGTTGTTCCTCTGCTCGCTTGCGCGCAGTGATGTCACGCGCTATACCCCGATAACCTTGAAGAACACCTTGAGGATCGAACACGGGCAAGCCACTGCTTTCAAGAACAACCAGATGGCCATCTTTATGAATAAGGTTTTTTTCAATATTGGTGAACGACTGTTGTTTAGATATTGAATTAATAAAAGCTTTAGAAAATTGCTCGACCTCATCTAAAGGCATAAAGTCAAAAGTAGTCTTACCGAGAATTTCTTCGGGTTCGTAACCCAATATCCGGGGTACATTTGGGCTGACGTATGTGAAGACACAATTTAGATCGATTTCCCACACCCAATCGTTTGCCTGTTCGGCTAGATTACGGAATCTCTCTCCGCTCTGTTGCAGTGCCTCTTTATTCTGCTGGCGCTCAGTTATGTCGGTACCAGTGACAATGATGTAATCAAGCGAGCCTTCTTTGTTGAGTAAGGCTGTGTTTGACCAGGCAATTAGTCGGTGTTCGCCCTGCTTTGTTATACAGTATTTTTCATATTTAGAAGCAAACTGACCTACTTGGAATTCTCTTAAAACAGCTTTGACTGACTCTATAGTTTCAGAATCTCTGAATAAGTCCCAGAAATACTTGCCCCGAAACTTATCTGCTGAGTACGCTGTTATTTGTTCGCAGGCTCGGTTGAAGCGGACGATTTTACCTTCTGGGTCTAGAACTACAACCATAGCGTCGGCTGTATCTATGATTGCCCAGGAAAAATCGCGTTCTTGTTCCAGCGCTGCCTCTGTCCGCTTACGCTTCAGGCTCTCTCGATAAATGAAGTAGTAGAGCAAAGCGAGGATGCAAAAGTTAAGGAAGATAGCAATTGAGATGATCAAAGCGGGTTCCAAGTCTTTGGTCTTCCGTAGAATTATTGTTTTCTCAATCTCAGGTAATTTGCTTTCAATCAGAAAGTCAATATCTGCAAGACGCTGCTGCTGTTCAACTTTATTGGCGATCGCGTTATCTATAGAGGTTCCTGTAAATACGTTCGCACCGTAGCTAAGCTTAGGGTAGCTTTCTCCGGATGAACGTATCGCTTGCCGCACCTCCCCACTTGGTCTTATTATCACCTCACCGGCATAGTCATATCGTTGCAGCTCGCTGTATGCGTCATTTATAAGGTAGCGATGTTCTGCGAGAGTTGCTTTCTGTGTTTGTGAGCGTATATCTAAAAGCTCTGCAAGCACCTGATTGTCTTTTCTGTGCCAATGAGCGCTAGAGCGCAGACTGGTCAAACTCTGGTATGATGCCAAGCCAAAGCTAACCCCAATAGCTAACGCTAAGCTAAATCCAGCGGCAATTTGTTTTAAGAATGGCTGGCGCTGGCGATCGCTAGCAATGGGTTCTGGAAGAGTTTTATTAAGGTGTTTCTCAAGAAGCCGGATTGCTTGGCAACCTAATACCTGCAAGGCCTGCGCTTGTTCCCAATTCAGTTTCTGTGGTACATAGTCCATTATGGAGAGCGCCCCCAGAGCGTTTCCATCAGCTGTAATCAGAGGTACACCACCATAAAATCGGATATAGAGTTTACACCTTACCAGGGGACTTTGGGCAAATCGTTTATCTTCCAGTGTGTTAGGAACAATCAAAACATCGGGTTGCAAAATCGCATGGGCGCAGAATACCAGATCGCGCGGCGTCTGTGTTGTCTCCAAACCTATTTTAGATTTGAACCACAAGCGGTTTGCATCAACAAGGCTGACTAAGGCAATGGGGGTGCAATAGATATGCGCCGCTAAACGTGTAATCTCGTCTAATCTCCTTTCGGGAGAAGTGTCGAGAATCTTACACTCTCTAAGTGTTTCTAACCGCGCTAATTCATTGTCAGGCAGTGCCGCTTTAGTCATTTGGTTCTTAACTTTTATAAGCCTCCTGTTGGGCATTCAGCAATTGGCGTGTCGTTTTATATAACTGAGCCACATTCCTAGCTAAAAACTTCAGTAGAGAGGTGACAAGTCGCGTCTCTACTAATATCAAAGTGCCTGCCATGCCTACCAAAACGTATTTAGTAACATTTCTTACAAACTAGTTTACAAACTTTGTATAGCACCTCGTCTGTACTATAAACATGGTGCTTTAAGTACAAATCGCATCCCATTCACGACGCAGTGACAATGAGTGTAATTATCTGCCCTGGAATACACGATCCAGATTTGACTCAGGAGTTCCTTAAGGATTTGGAATGGCAAGGAGCAGATTTCTTAATTTTTCCAGTTGAGAAGTACCCGGCTTACTCAGCTATTGACATTTTGAATTTTTTGCGTTGTAGAAGGTCGCTAGAACCGCCGATAGTATTTATCAGCTTCAGCGCGGGTGCCGTTGGTGCCATTGGGGCGTGTTGGGGGTGGCAGCTGTTGGGTGGCACAGTAAAAGCATTTATTGCTCTTGACGCTTGGGGTGTTCCCCTGTGCGGGAACTTCCCGATTTACCGGCTAAGTCATGATTATTTTACTCACTGGAGTTCAGCACTACTGGGTGCAGGTGTTGAGAGTTTTTATGCAGATCCGCCAGTGGAGCATTTAGACTTATGGCGATCGCCCACTACTGCTCAAGGCTGGTGGGTACGCACAGAAAGTGAGGGCAATGGCGATCCGCGATCGCCCGTGACTGCGGCTGTTTTTTTAAGACATTTGTTGCAGCGTTACGGAGAAGGGGTGTCGGCGGGAGTAAAGAATAATGGGTAAAACTTTCATACATAGGTTAGTTATTTGATAAAACCCGGATTTGGGGGGTCTGCCCCCCAAGCCCCCCACTGGGAGACGGCCGCGTCCCCCA
>JAHHGU010000044.1 GCA_019359765.1 Aphanothece sp. CMT-3BRIN-NPC111 | reverse complement strand
CGCTGGATGGTGATTTCATCAATCCCGGTAGAGGTATAGTCCACCGCTGTCGGTAGCATAATCGCGATTACAGCTAAAGTCATTGAGGACGCATTCACCCCTGCCACAACCGGCTGAAATTCCTGTTCCTTGTAGCGTATCCCCCCCAACAACATCGAAAAGCCCATCACTAGCAGCAAGTTGCTGATAATAGAGCCAGTGATACTAGCTTTGACGATATCCACCAATCCAGCGTTGAGAGCCACCAGTGAAATAATTAACTCTGTGGCATTGCCAAAGGTGGCGTTTAAGAAGCCTCCCAGTGAGGGACCAACCACAACAGCGATTTCTTCAGTAGCGGTGCCCATCCAGGCAGCCAAGGGAATGATCCCCAAGCAAGCTGTGATGAAAACAACCGACGCACCCCACTCCAGAAAGTGAGCCGCAATGGAAATGGGGATAAACAACAATAGCAACGAGAAGATTTTTTCTAGACTCAGCATCAAAATTTCCGTCTTTCGCAGTGATATAAAGTCCGACTCTAGGATACTCGCTTCCCCGGCTGCTATAGGCGTTCGCCGGGCTAATCTGCCCTGAAAAGATTATAGAAAAGCACGAAAGTCTAATTCGTTTGAGGGATGTAGCAGCGAACGTAGAAATTTTAACTTGCTATTAAGTTGCATTAACTTACTGTTCAATTCTTAGTACCCTTGCGGTTCAATAAGTAAGTTGATTGTAACGGTGTAGTGCTTTTCGATTTTTTGATCCACCGCAGGGCGGCAATGCCAGTTGCTCATCACTACAGGACGTTTGAGCCATTGCCATATTTGGAGCCTTATTTTTTGCACTCCCTCTTTGGATAGATTTTCTCGGCTTGATACCTGTAGCCTGGGTGATGAGTAGGTTTGTCTGTCCGATTCGGGAATTGAAGAGACACGGAGAAACCCCATGAATAAATTTAGGGGATTCAAGCAAGGTATTTATTTTTTTGTCTCCACTCTTCAATTCCGGGGCTTTAAATTATTCGCTCCCAGCGGCATTGACTATTGATCATCGCCGCGTCTTCTTCGGTAAGGATACTGAATTATTCAATATTTTGGATGCGATCCCCATGACTTCTGCTGCTGATATTCAAGCACCACAAGCTGCTGCTTTTAACCCATCAATAAACTCTGAACGCCTAACTAGCGTAGAACTTGATCCCCTGCGGACGGCGACAGGTGTTTACGTAACGGTTCACGGTCATTTCTACCAGCCGCCGCGTGAAAATCCCTATCTGGACACCATCGAGCGTCAGCCTAGTGCAGAACCTTACCACGATTGGAATGAACGCATTCACTACGAGTGCTATCGCCCCAATGCCTTTGCCAGAGTATTAAACGACCGGGGAGAGGCGATCGGGATCGTTAATAACTATGAGTATTTGAGCTTTAACATTGGCCCAACGCTGATGTCCTGGCTGGAACGAAACGATGTAGAGGTTTATCAGCGGATTCTGGAGGCGGATGCGAAAAGTTGCGATCGCCTTAATGGTCATGGCAATGCGATCGCCCAAGTTTACAACCACATCATCATGCCCCTCGCTAACAAGCGAGACAAATACACCCAAATTCGCTGGGGCAAAGAAGATTTCCGCTCCCGGTTTAATCGCGATCCCGAAGGCATGTGGCTGGCTGAAACTGCTGTAGACTACCCCACCCTAGAGGCGTTGATTGCAGAAGGCATCCGATTTATTGTTCTAGCACCCTCCCAAGCGGAACGTTGCCGCCTCCTCCCCAGCGATGAGCAACCAGTTACACAATGGTTGGAAGTGGGAGGTTCTCAGATCGATCCCACCCGCCCCTATAGGTGCTTCCTTCCCGGTGGCAATCGGGAACGCGATTACATTGATATCTTTTTCTACGATGGCCCAATTTCGCGGGACATGGGCTTTAGCGATGTCCTCTGCCACTCCCAGCACTTGGCAGGGCGAATTGCTCAGGCAGTGCGCGGGGATCGCCGACTTAGCCAACAAATTTCTGTGGCAACGGATGGAGAAACCTTTGGTCATCACAAAAAAGGCACTGAAAAAGCCCTCGCCTACGCCTTTATAGAAGAGTTTCCCCGCCGGGGTTGGACAGTAACTAACTTTGCCCATTACCTCAGCCTAAATCCGCCCGCCTGGGAAGTGGAACTAAAGCCCGTGACTGCTTGGAGTTGTGCCCACGGCGTCAACCGATGGCAAGATGATTGCGGTTGCGGCGGCGGCGGTAGTTGGCACCAAAAATGGCGGCGTCCGCTGCGGACTGCTCTTGATTGGCTGCGGGATCAGTTGATAAAAGTTTATGAAGAAGCGGGCAGAAAGTTCTTTATCGATCCTTGGGCTACGCGGGATGAATATATCAAAGTCGTGCGCGATCGCTCCCCTGCCAATGTGGAACGCTTCCTGACTCGCCACCGCTGCCGCAAACTCACACCAGCAGAACAGGTGGACGCCCTGCGTTTGTTGGAAATGCAGCGTCACGCTTTATTGATGTACACCAGTTGCGGTTGGTTTTTTGAAGAACTATCGCGCCCAGAAGGTGTCCAAATTCTCCGCTATGCTGCCCGTGCTTTAGAACTCGCTGGGGATGTTGCCGGAGTACAGCTAGAAAAACCATTTCTGAAACGCCTTGCTTTGGCACCGAGCAACATTGATTTCTTTAAGCACGGTGCAGAAGTCTATCGCCATCTGGTAGTGTCCGCTCAGATTAGCTTTCAGCAAGTGGCGGCACAGTATGCAATTAGTTCTCTATTCACAGCTTATCCCCAAGAACAACGAGTCTACTGCTACGACGCCCAGCAGTTGGACTATCAGCTGCAACGTTTGGGAAATCTCACCCTGGCAGTGGGGCAGTTGCGGTTAGTTTCACAAATTACCTGGGAAAGTGCCCATCTTGTCTTTGCGGTTCTGCATCTGGGAGGCTGGGACTTTCACTGCTGCATTCAACCCTTTGCAGGACGTCGCCCCTACAGCCAGATGAAAGATAAGCTGTTCGATGCCCTGAAACAAGCTAGTGCGGCCCAAACCATCCTGGCAATGAATCAATTGTTTGGAGATCAATCTTTTAACTTGCAAAACTTATTTGTTGAGGAACGGCACCGGATTGTGCGGTTGCTAACTCACGAAACCTTGACGCGCTTAGATCAGCTATACACCCAAGTATACCGGGATAACTACGGCGTCTTGATGGCCTTCCACCGGGATGAACTGCCAGTTCCTCAAGAATTACAAGTGGCAGCAGAGGTAGCGCTTTCTCACCGTTGCCTAATTTCTCTACAGGCGTTGGAACAAGAAAATGGGGAAGCACAACAAAGTTTAAATCATTTGGCAGCACTAGAAGCGATCGCCACCGAAGCCCAGCATTTGCGCTGTCAGCTGAAAATACCAGAAGCAAAGCAAACACTAGAACAAATGATTTTGCGATCGCTCTGGCAGTTGTTACACGATGCTAACCCCGCCACAGTGGAAGCAGATATTGGGCGGCTAATACGCTTAATTGATTTGGGGCATCAGCTGAACCTGGGACTTGCCCTCGACCGGGCGCAGGAACTTTACTTTAGCTGCCTACATAGTCAAATTCAGCCCCAGTGTATGCAGATAATGCAAGCGGAAGCGCCCTATAAAGCTGGTGATTCTGCCCTGTTAAAAATTCTCTCTCATATCGCACAACTGCGTCAGCTGCTACATCTGGGGCAAAAGCTAGGCGTCGATGTCAGCGCTTGTTTGAGCCATCTGCCTTAACGCTAAGGGGGACAAGGGAACAAGGGGACAAGAGGAGAGTGTCAGCTCTGCACGCTCTTCTCAGGCTCCATATCCAACAGATGCTACCAGACTTGATATAGCAGTCGCCATAATGATTCTTGACAATCGACATCGCCCCCAGGCACAAGCGAGATGCTGCTATAACTCTTCGGATTGCTAAAAGCTAACTGCTAATTGCTATATATACTTGATGGCTTTCGGTGTTAAAGGGCTGAGAGGGATAGTGGCATTCTCAATTCTATCCAGGAGTTTTGCCCAAAACATACTTGTTGCGATCCAGCCATACGGCTAGAGATTTTAGATTTACGATTGAATAAAAGAGTATAAATAGGTTAACTCCCCCACTTGACGCCTTGCGTACAGGTAGGGCTTGAAGATAGTACACAAGCCAAGATGAAAAATATTTTAGTAATTGAAGATGAGCTATCTGTCCAAGAGATTATTTTAGACATACTTGACGCTGAAGATTTTTCTGCCATCGGGGCAGAAAATGGGCGCAGAGGTATTGAGTTAGCAAAAGAACATATCCCTGATTTGATTATTTGCGACATAATGATGCCGGAAATGGATGGTTATGAGGTGCTTACCCACTTGCGCCAAGATCCTCTTACTGCCACCATTCCCTTTATTTTTCTTACGGCCAAAGCTGATAAGGCAGATGTGCGTCAAGGCATGAATTTGGGCGCAGACGACTATCTCACCAAGCCGTTTGCTCGCTCAGAGCTAATAGGCGCGATCGCATCTCGACTGGAAAAGCATGCTGCCATTGCTCAACCTTACATTACTCAGCTCAAACAGGCAGAAGAAAAAATAGACTACTTACAAAATCAAATTCAGCTGATACAGATCAACAATTCTCCTGTATGGAGGAAGGTAGAAGGTTTATCTGTTCCGGCAGCGGTTTTTTGCCCTGCACCTGACAGGCCACAAGACACATACATAGACGAGAACACATCAGGAACATTCCTGGCGAAAGACGTCAACCCTAGCGATCTCACCCCAGTTACATTTTCCACTCTGATGCGGTTCAGAAATATTTGGGCGCGGTTGCTTTCCCAAAAATGATTACTAAATTAATGCAGCCGTAGTTAAGGAAGCTTAGATGGCTGCGATCGCACTTGCCTGAGCGCAGCATCTCGCTGTTCGACCTCAGCCTCTAACTTTTCCTCACGTTTCCATTCTGTCTGCGATTGAGCAATTTTGGATCAATGCCTGAAATCGCCAATCTTCTTGAATACAGCCAAAATCCAAGTGGGCTTTTGCCATTTCCCGGTACTTGTCAGGGCTTAGATGAATCGCTTGTTGCAAGTTCTCAAGCGCTAGATCGATATGACTTTGCAAAGCATAACAGCGAGCTTTGTTGTACAAGGCAACGTGATCGTCAGGTTTGATGCTTAGGGCTTTGTCGAAACTGGCGATCGCATCTTGGTAGCGGCCTAATGTCAACAACACTAGACCCCTGCTATTCCAGGCGTATTTATCAGATATTATTTCTAGAGTTTTATCAAAGCTGGCGATCGCATCCTGATAGCACCCTAAGTTATCCAGCGCCAGACCGCGAAAGTACCAAGCATCAGGATTAGAAGGTTGAATTTCTAAGGATTCCTCAAAGCTGGCGATCGCAGCACCGTGGCGGCTTAGATTCTGTAGGACTATGCCCCGTTGATACCAAGCTTCATGAAAGTTAGGTTTAAACTCAATAGCTTTTTCTAAGCAGGCGAGCGCTTTTTCCCTGCGGCATAAATATTGCAACGCCATAGCCCGGTTGTACCAAGCCCAGTAGTAGTTTGGCTTAAACTCAATCGCTTTGTCATAGCTGGTAATGGCCTCTTCATAGTGACCTAAGTTCTTCAGCGCAATCCCGCGATTATTCCAAGCCCAGAAATAGTCACTTTTAAACTTAATCGCCTTGTCGTAGCAGGCTATCGCTTCTTCGTAGCGCCCTAAGTCATCTAGGGAATTGCCACGATTGTTCCAAGCCTCATGAAAGCCCGGTCTTATCTCTACCGCTTGGTCATAAGAAGCGATCGCTTCTTGATATTTGCCTAAGTGATACAGCGCATTGCCCCGGCTGTACCAGGCATCGGCATAGTCGGGTTGAAGTTCCAAAGCTTTGTCGTAGCTATACACCGCTTTAGCATATTCTTCAACCCTATTAAGGTGTAACCCCTTCTGGAAAAAGAATTCGACTTCCAAATCTATAAGGTGGCTCATAGGCTCTGGCATCTCTCTTTAGGATGATTTAATCTAAGATGCCCAAAACAATAACATGATTTAACAATTAGGTTCCACTTTCCTTAAATTCTGGCTACGCAGTACCCCCAATCTCTCCATCAGTCTTCATTCCACCGTAAAAATGCCTAAGCCCTGAGGAAGTCAGGAAGTTATAAGCCAGCCGGATGCTGAGAGGTATAGCTTGAGCTTGCTGGAATTTATTTATAATGACAAGCATGAGTAGCTCAGAGCGATCGCGGTTGAGCGCAACATTGGCGAACGCCAGCACCTGAAACAATAGATTCGCAAAGCTCTGGAAAAATAAAAATAAGTAAATAGAGTCAAATATCGCTTTCTTGCAATGATATTTCCGCTCACAATAAAGTTGACATGAAGAAAACTTTTATCTTTTTCTTTAAATCCGTAAATTTCAAAATTTAGCTATATAAAACCGAGTTGAGAAGTGCCATTATAGTACATTTTTGCTAAGCAATTGGCAATACTAGATAAAGTATCAGCAATTTACTCTCCGATGGCAATATTTGGTTGTAGCAAAAGCAAAATATATGAAGAAAATCCTTGTAATTGAAGACGAAAAATTTCTGCGAGAAGACCTTCTGGAAATTTTGGAACATCTGGAATTTCAAGGAATTGAAGCTGAAAACGGTGCAGTAGGTGTGCAACTAGCACGTCAGCATTTACCCGATTTAATTATTTGTGACGTTATGATGCCGGAGCTTGATGGTTACGGTGTATGTACGACCCTGCGACAATATCCAGAAACAGCGACTATTCCCTTCATTTTTCTTAGTGCCAAAACTGAAAAATCTGCTGTTAGACAAGGTATGGCTCTGGGAGCTGACGATTATCTTACCAAACCTTTTTCAATAGTTGAGTTGAGTCAGGCAATATCGACTCAACTGGAAAAAAAGGTAATAATTGACAAGCAATATCAAAAAAAATTAGATGATTTACGCAGTAATATAGCTCTTTCACTGCCCCACGAATTGCGTACTCCACTACAGGCAATTCTCAGCTTATCGGATATTCTAGTTGAGGAATACGATGTCATAGAATCAGATGCTAAGCGAGAAATGATTGGGGATATCTCTAATTCAGCACAGCGTTTATCTAGGCTTATTCAAAAATTCATATTGTATGCACAGCTTGAAATAATTGCGACGGATGCGGAGCAGGTTGAGAAGTTACGGAGTAGTAAAACGTACTCTCCCAAAAGTATGATTAAACATCTGGCTATGCAAAAAGCTAGACAGGCAGGTAGGGAAGCAGATTTGCAGTTAAACTTGCAAAATGCCAACATCCCAATTTCAGAAACATATTGGCAAATAATAACTGATGAAGTAATTGACAATGCATTTAAATTTTCCCCAATGAACACCCAGGTTCGTATTAAAAGCATTGTGAGTAATAGTAGTTTTATTTTATCTGTATTTAATCAAGGGCAAGGCATGACTGCCGAGCAGATTGCTAATGTGGGAGCATATATGCAATTTGAGCGTAAAATGTACGAGCAGCAAGGATCAGGTTTAGGGCTAATAATCGCCAAACGCTTGGTAAACTTGCATGGAGGAAAATTAACTATAGAGAGTATACCTGGCAGACAAACAAAAGTAGAAATTACGCTGCCAACAGTGGAAGATTGAGCAATACTTTACCAAGCCGCTGCTGCCGTTAGTGGTTAGTAGTTAGTTTGGCAGGCCTTACGCACCAAAACCCGAAAATATTGCTCCGCCCTAGCCCCCTTAAAAAGATGTGAATATTGGAAGTCCCACTTTTTAACTTTGATTTAGGGGAATCTCTACGTAAGTCCTGTTGGAAATATGCTCTTACAACCTACTAACAGCAATCTCCATCCCTTCTGGGTGGAGTATTTAATGATTATGGCTTATAGTATTCAGTTTGATTACGTCTAACGATCTCAACTTAATTAAAACGCATACAACCCGATGACTGAAGCAACAAGCCCAGCCTATCGCATTGAACGAGATTCGATGGGAGAGCGACAAATTCCAGGGAGTGCTTATTACGGCATCCAAACTCTGCGGGCAACAGAAAATTTCCCCATCAGTGGGATTAAGCCTTTGCCTACCTATGTAGATGCCTGTGTGCTGATCAAAAAAGCTACAGCCCAAGCTAACGGCGAACTAGGCTGCATTCCTGAAGATATAGCCCAGGTAATCGTACAAGCGGCAGATGAAGTACTTGCTGGTAAGTTCCGCGACCAGTTCGTGGTGGATGTTTACCAGGCTGGGGCTGGGACGTCCCACCATATGAATGTAAATGAAGTGCTGGCAAATCGGGCGCTGGAAATACTAGGTGATGAAAAAGGAAATTACCAGCGGATTAGCCCTAACGATCATGTTAACTATGGTCAGTCTACCAACGATGTAATTCCCACGGCTATTCGCATTGGGGGGCTGTTGGCAATAGATCGGACGCTATACCCAGCTTTATCAAATGCGATCGCAGTTTTAGAAAACAAGGCACTTGAGTTTCAAGACATCGTCAAGTCCGGCAGAACCCACTTGCAAGATGCCGTACCTGTACGTTTGGGAGATAGCTTTCGCGCCTGGGCGCAAATATTAAGTGAACATAAGATGCGGATCGAAACAGCCGCCGTTGATTTAACCAAATTGGGATTGGGGGGCAGTGCCGCCGGAACAGGTCTAAATACTCATCCCCAGTATCGCGATCGCGTTGCCCAAATTCTCTCCCAGCTGATTAACCAACCCCTGCAACCTGCTCCTAACATGATGGCAGCAATGCAGAGTATGGCACCATTTGTCAATGTTTCAGGGGCCTTACGCAACTTAGCGCAGGATTGTGTCAAGATTTCCCATGATTTGCGATTAATGGATTCTGGTCCAAAAACGGGTTTAAAGGAAATCCAAGTGCCCCCCGTGCAGCCAGGATCGTCGATTATGCCTGGTAAGTACAATCCGGTGATGGCGGAGATGACCTCAATGGTTTGCTTTCAGGTGATGGGATATGACAGCGCGATCGCTCTTGCCGCCCAAGCCGGACAGTTAGAACTGAATGTCATGATGCCCTTGATTGCCTACAACCTCATCCACAGTATAGGAATTCTCGGCAATACTTTAGCAGCCCTAACTAGCCAGTGTCTAGGAGGAATTACCGCCAACCGCGATCGCACTCTTGCCTACGCAGAAGGCAGCCTCGCCCTAGTCACCGCCCTCAATCCTCATATCGGCTATCTCAACGCCGCTGCTGTTGCCAAAGAATCCCTGGAAAGCGGCAAGTCCCTGCGGCAGATTGTCCTGGAGCGGGGGCTGATGAGTCCGGAAAAACTTGCCGAAGTGCTAGACTTGCAAAAAATGAGCGCCATGCCTCAATTAAGTCAACACCAGCCTTGAATACTCTGCCCACAAGGAGTAGAGATTTAGTTAGTGGATAGTTGATAGTTGTTATTTACGACGAACGACTAACGACTAACAACTAACAACTAACAGCGGCGGACGGATGAGCATCCTCACCCATGAAGGGATGAGGCTTTCCCGCCGCCATCGTAAATTAAATTTCAGCACAAAGTAGCTAGAGGGGAGGCTATTGTTAATGCAGCTGCAAGAACAAGTGACAACAACTGTCTGGCAGATTACGTTTCACTACATCAATGGTCAAACAGAGTCTTTTAATGTCTACGACCTCATTGACTCAGGCACAACTCATCAGGATGTTCGTCAGGAAATACGCCGCTTCATGAAGGAAGACTGGTGGGCAATTAAGACACTAGATGAGACTATTTTTATCAAGTCAGCCAATGTTATGAAGGTGGAGGTGAAACCCCCAATTGAGTCAATCCAAGGCGAAGGGTTTCTCTCTGAGGCAGAACGGGTGACGGCTCTGACTCGCGGCGGACGGTCAATTTAGTTAGTCAAAAGTTTTGAGTTTTAAGTTTTGAATTATTAATTTTTAACTTTTAATTCAAAACTTAAAATTTATAACTCATAACTCCCGGAAGCGGTAAAGGCAGATTTAACATAATCTTGCATCACCACGACATAGATAAGTCACACTAACAACCAACAGCTGATGAAACATTCTGTAAGTTTAATTCCTGCTAATTCCTATGAGCGGCAGTTATTACGAGCTTCTTTAGAAACGCTGCTAGAGCCTTTAGGGGGGATGGCATCCTTTGTGAAACCGGGCGATCGCGTTTTGCTCAAACCCAACCTGCTCACGGGTGCCCGTCCTGGAAAAGAATGCGTCACTCGCCCAGAGTTGGTTTACGGTGTTGCCCAACTGGTGCAAGAAGCTGGGGGTAAGCCTTTTTTGGGGGATGGCCCCGCCTTTGGCAGTGCGATGGGTGTAGCAAAGGCGAATGGTTATCTGCCACTCGTCGAAGAACTAAATTTGCCCATTGTAGAATTTCACGGCAAGCGCTACGAGACTGTCAGCGAAGAATTTAACCACCTGCTGTTGTGTAAAGAGGCAATAGATGCGGATGTGGTGATTAACCTGCCCAAGGTGAAATCCCATGTCCAGCTGACGCTGACGCTGGGCGTGAAAAATTTGTTTGGCTGCGTTCCCGGCAAAATGAAAGCCTGGTGGCACATGGAGGCAGGGAAGGATAGCGCCCGATTTGGGGAAATGCTGGTAGAAACTGCACGGACGATCAACCCAGATTTGACAATTCTGGATGGCATCGTCGGTCATGAAGGTAATGGCCCTAGTGGTGGAGAACCCCGTAATTTGGGCATCTTAGCAGCCTCCTCAGATGTATTTGCCCTAGATCGGTCAATCCTAGAAATCCTTAAGGTTGACCCTCAGATAGTGCCAACTGTGGCAGCGTCACAACGGCTGGGGCTTTGTCCAGAACTAACAGACATTCACTTTCCTCAGCGACAACCAGCAGAACTTCATGTGTCTGATTGGAAACTCCCGGATGCTCTCGTACCCATCGACTTCGGTATGCCTCGTGTGATTAAGTCTACCTTCAAGCATCTGTATATCCGCTTTCTCAAAGAGCCTATGAGCGCTTATGCCGGACGCTAAGTAGCAGGGAGATAAATTATGTAATAATAGTTACACTTTGTTACAAAAACATCAGGGTAAGGTATGTATCACCTTCCGATTGCTTAACCAGACCGCCCTCACGCTAGCGGCGGTTTTTTTATCATCCTTTTGTGGCTGGAAAACCCCGCCCACTATGCAGAGCAGTTACTAATTTTCTATGCCCCTAGAAAGATTTGATTGAGATTGTTTGCTAGAAGACAATCCGCCGATGAGGAACCGTTAGAATTAATAATAGAGGGTGGAAATTTGCCCCCTTGCTCTTCATGTGACTGAGTTCAGTTTGCAACTAATTTATGGAATCTAGTGGCCCGTCTGCCAAATCTTCTGACCAACCTGCCCATAGGTGGGCAGAGGTTTTTGGAACTGTCATTGCTATATTGACCCTAACCTTACCTCTGTTTGCGATCGCTAACTTCTCTTCAAGCAGCAGCCTTCTTTTGCAACAGACCACATATTCAGTTCCTAGAGCAGGGAATTGAAATTGCTGGATGGTCATTTAACAACAAAACCAACGATGCATTAACTAATTGCCAGATATGTACTGGTAGATATTGTCGCTGCAAGGCTTCAAGACCCGCCTGTAGCGCAGCTATTACCTAGAGAACCCCCTGTAGTCTCCCACGCCCAGAATTTGGGGAGGCTACAGGGGGTTCCCGTCTGAGATGCCCATATTCTCGTAGAATGCTACACGGGGGTCAACAAGAGGATGAAGGATGAAAAGAAGAGAGATATTTCCGATTATTCTGTCTTCCAGCTTTCGCCCTTGACCTTCCTTTGAATGCACCCCTGACGCTAGTATTCCTTGGAGAAACGCTTTGGATTTATCACGTATTCCTGCTCAACCCAAACCAGGTCTAATCAACGTCCTGATTGAAATTATCGCCGGTAGCAAAAACAAGTACGAGTACGACAAGGATTTGCAAGCTTTTGCTCTCGATCGCGTGCTTTATTCATCTGTGCAGTACCCTTACGACTACGGCTTTGTGCCCAACACTTTGGCTGATGATGGCGACCCCCTAGATGGTATGGTGTTGATGGATCAGCCGACATTTCCAGGGTGCGTCATTGCCGCACGTCCCATTGGAATGCTGGAGATGATCGACGGAGGCGATCGCGATGAGAAAATTCTCTGCGTTCCTGACAAAGACCCCCGCTATGCCCAGGTAAAATCTCTTCAGGATGTCGCCCCGCATCGGCTAGACGAAATTGCTGAGTTTTTTAAAACCTATAAAAACTTAGAGAAGAAAGTCACCGAAATTCAGGGCTGGAAAGATGTCCATGAGGTGATGCCCCTGGTTGAAAAGTGTATTGCCGCTGGCAGCAAATAGCTAGCTTGACTTACGATACTGCCTGTTTATACCAGCAATAGAATGAAGAAACATTTGTTGAGAGAAAGTTAAAATTAACTCAAGTAGTAAAACTTTCCCGACAAGAACACTTGTGCTGGTAAATCTACAATAACGAAAGTGTATGCATCGCCAGTATTGGCTGCTAGCCGCTGTGCGATCGCACTTTCTCACCGGGGAGAATTGCCAAGAGCCATGCAGCGCACGCTCCTTTTAGCAAAAATTCATAGTTGCACCCTCACCGATGCCAATCTGAACTACATGGGTAGTATCAGCATTGATCGCACTTTGTTGGATGCTGCGGGTATCTTACCTTATGAGCAGGTGCAGGTGGTAAATGTCGCTAATGGAGAGCGATTCATTACCTATGCGATCGCCGCCCCAGCCAACTCAGGGGCAATTGAACTCAATGGTGCCGCCGCACGACTGGGGATGAAGGGTGATCGCTTGATCGTCATGACCTACGGACAACTCAGCCCAGAAGAATTAAAAACATACCGGCCAACAGTTGTCATGGTAGACGAGCAAAATCGTCTCTTGGAAGTCCGCCTTTATGATGATTTGAGGGCTTACGCAGCTCAACAGTAGAGAGCCATCTGGGGCGAGGGTAGGTTGTAATTATCCAAACCCCTTATGCTTGCCCTACTTCAACTATGGGATTAGTAAAGCTGTTGCCTAATTCCTAGTTAAGTCCTACAACCCTCCTCTACCATAATAATTAGAATATTTATTACCGTGGCTAGGCCCATGTCTAATAACATTTTTGACTTAAACCCTGACGAAGATGCCTGTATAATTCAATCTTCTAGAGATTCTAGAAATAAATTAGAATCTGACCCATCACCACTTCCTATTCAAGCTGATAATTCACAAACTGATGGTCAGGCTTCCACTATTGATGATGCAACTTTAATTCAAAAATTTGCTCAAGGTGAAACCTCACTTGTAGCTAACAAAAATCTTCGCCTGGGTTCTACTGGTGATAGACTTCAACTAACCACCGCTAAATCAGAAATAATTGGACTGCTAGCCTGGGTAGACAAAAGACGTGTAGCTTTAATAAAACCTACTTCTCAATATTGGGAATTAATCAATGAAATTCTTCAAAAAAATAATTTTGTATATTGGGGAGATTCAAAGCAAAAAGGATTTGTGGAATACCAAAAGTGGGTGCCGCCATCAGGTTATAAAATTCACTACACAGAAGCAGTAGCTTTATGGAAAAAATGGTGGCCTACCCAACGATATCAGAATCAGCATAAGTTTAATCTTAATCTGCTCATATTTATTAAAAATAACTGGTATCCTCTTCAAAACATTACTGTTAATGAAGGAATTTTTTATATAAAGACTTTAGTTAGTCAACTCACATTATCTGGTAGTGAGAAAGTCGTATGGGCAACCGAGCTAGCAAAACAAATAGCCAATCTAAATATAGATAATATCGATTCAAAACCAGATCCAGCTACAACTAATTTGACCAAAACTGAAGTTTACGAGCGCCAAATAAAATCTGAAAAAATCTATAATACTTTATCAAACAATGGATTAGAATCCTCGCCTCAGCGTAATATTAAACCAGAAACGGAGCCAGTTTCAGAATATAAATTAAAACATCTTAATGCTAAGGCAATTAAAAATCTTGCTGATTACTTAGAAGAGGTAACACAGCTCAAACTTGAACAAGCATCAAAGGCTGAACAACGAGCGTTACAAGCTGAACAACGTGCTGTTCGAGAACGTCAACGTGCTGAACGCTTTGCTGCTAAGTTACGAGAACTGGGGATAGATCCTAATAGTCTATAATTTCATCTTTTTTATGCCCATGAGCATTAGTTCGTAAGGGTATAAAAATAAGAAGAAGGAAAATAGGGCTTTGTTACCGTTGCTGCTCGGCGGGTTGTCGAACACTTTGATGGAGCGCTGTTAAAGCCTCGTTAAAAGCTTTGAAAGAACACTTACCAATGCTACGGCTAAATTCGATCTTTGCTTCATCACACTGATGTTCAAGAGGTTAGCAAAGGAATAGATCTCAAATGGGTTCTATACACTCAAAAGCATATGTTAAACTTTGGCTAGATTGCCAGTAGTAAAGTTATGCAAAATCGTGTAGATGCTTTGTTGTCCCTACGAGGGGTTGCTTGCTTGATGGTTGTTTTCATACATTGCTCTCCTCCGCGAGAATTTCTTCTGTGTCAAGGCTATGATTTTAGCTGGATATTATTTGCTCCTGGTGGAGTAGCTGTATGGATATTTTTCACACTATCTGGTTACTTGATGGGGAAGGGATTTTACACCGAGCGATACAAGACCGATAAGCAAGGAATTTTTAACTTTTGGCAGAATCGGGCTTTAAGGATTTTACCCTTATATATCTTTGTTATTGTAGTTTTATCTGTATTTGCGTATCCTGATGCTTTAAGACCAAAGAACTGGGAGCAATACGCGAGACTTTTTACCTTTACTTACCGTTTATTAAACAGCGACCTAATAGACATAGACGCGCCCTTGTGGTCGTTATCTACGGAAGTACAATTTTACCTGATGGTTCCATTTATATATGTATTCACCCATCCTTTCTTAAAGAAGCTGTCCGATATTTTGTTATTTGCTGTTGCAATCATTAGCGCAGTATTTGGCTTAAAACTATGGGTATCATACCAGCATGAAATAAGGACGAACTTGATACTGGCAGTAAAATACTGGTATACGCCGCTTGCCACTAACGTTGATATTTTTATATGTGGTTTTTTAATCAATCCCTTATTAAAGAGTATTAGGTATAAAGTACCTTTACGGCAACAAAAGCTGATGAAAATTGCCTCGGTTGTTCTGCTTGTTATTTTTTATTGTACTAGTGCTTACTATTTTTACCATACAAATCTTGGGGTGTCAGTTAACTTTACTAAAACAACTGTTTTTTTATTTCAGCCCTTAACTGCATTACTGACTTCTTTTTTTGTATTTGCATTTGAACTGCAATTAGATAAGCATGGTAAGAACCAAAAACTTTTGCCGACTTCAATTAAAAATAATCCGATAAGAGCTTTGGAAGTTATAGGTAATCTCTCTTTTGGCATTTACGTTTGGCATTTACCGATAATCCTAAGACTGTCGCCATTGTACACTTCTGCGGCTCTATGGAAAATGTATTGTTTTAGGCTAGTGATAGCATTAACTTTCTCTACTGCGTTAGCAATCACTACGTACTACTTAATAGAAGTACCATTTGCTAAGTACAAGGCTTACAAAACAAATTTAACAAACTAAAAGCGCCTAAAAGTCCCCTTTGTTTGCCATGAAGTTTATCATTTGTATTATAATAAATAACTTAGATGAGTATATAACTAAAGTAACAAACACGAAATAATCTCTTTTTGGAAAATCGCTTAAGTCTTTAAATAAAAATTTTGATTAAGAAGCTGTTTGTAAAGAAAAACTTAAATAAGCCAGCAGCTGACTATCACTCATTTTTTTTATTAAAAATATGCTAGGTTATATGTGCTTTTTATTTGGCGTTGGCTATCCTTGGATGAGCGATGGTGGGCAAAGTTTGATTTACTGAAAATTTTAGTGCGGCGGGACTTGGAGGCGCGGTATAAGGGTTCGGTTATGGGTAATTTGTGGCCGTTGCTGAATCAGCTATCGCAATTGCTGATTTACACGTATGTCTTCTCGATTGTTTTGAAGGTAAAGCTAAGTCTAAATGGGTTGCCAGAGAATAACCTCACATTTGGTATGTGGCTATTTGCGGGGTTGGTTCCCTGGCTTGCCTTTACAGGGGGACTAACTCAGGCAGCTAATTCGGTGGTGGGACAGCCGAATTTGGTGAAAAAAGTGGTTTTTCCTCTAGCCTTATTACCATTGGTGCCGCTATTATCAAGTTTTATTGAGAGCGCGTTTGGCTTAATGGCGTTGATTGTGTTGGTGGCGGTTTCGTCCCAGACACTTCACCCAACGTTAGCGCTGTTGCCCTTGGTTTGGTTGCCGCAGTTGTTATTGACGGCGGGATTAGGGTATTTTGTAGCAGGATTCACGGTATTCTTGAGAGATATTCCGCAGATGCTGGGAGTGATATTGAATCTTTGGTTCTATGTGACGCCTATTGTTTATCCGATTTCGGCTATTCCGGAGCAATGGCGCGGCTGGGTATTTTGGTTGAATCCGGTGGCGGCCATAGCCGAGGTGTACAGGGATTTAGTATTAGTTGGAGAGGTAAAGCACTGGGGGGAATGGGGAGTCGCTTCTGGGGTGTCTTTACTGGTATTTTGTTGTGGATTTTCGGTGTATCGGCACTTGCGTCCAGCATTTGCTGATGTACTTTAGTTGCTATTGAGTGGCAGCAGTGTAATGAGTGATATCGCAATTTCTCTGAATAATGTGTCGAAGTGCTTTAAGCGATATGCTCGACCTGTTGACCGATTAAAGGATATTTTGCTACCAGGCAAAAGCCACGGGCAGGAATTTTGGGCATTGTCCGATATTAACCTGGAGGTTCTTAAAGGAGAGACTTTAGGGATTATTGGCCAAAATGGTTCTGGGAAAAGTACTTTGCTACAAATTATTGCCGGGACGCTGACCCCAACTAGCGGTAAGGTGTGGGTGAATGGTCGGGTTTCGGCACTGCTAGAGCTTGGTAGTGGGTTTAATCCAGAGTTTACTGGGCGGCAGAATGTGTTTTTTAACGGGCAGTTGTTGGGATTAAGTAAAAAACAAATAGAAGATAAGTTTGATGAAATTGCTAGGTTGGCGGATATTGGAGATTTTATTGACCAGCCTGTTAAAGCCTACTCAAGCGGAATGTTTGTACGCTTAGCATTTTCCGTAGCAGTCAACGTCGATCCTGATATTTTAATTATTGATGAAGCTCTTGCCGTCGGCGACGGAATTTTTGTACATAGATGTATGGCAAAAATCAGAGAGTTTCAGGAGCGAAAGAAAACAATAATATTTGTATCTCACGATGTTGGCTCTGTTGCCAGACTTTGTACAATTTCTCTATGGATGCGTTCTGGTAAAACCGCATTGCTCGATACTCCTCAAGAAACTGCTAAACACTATCAAGCGTGGGTTTACAAACAGATAAATAATCAGTATGAAGAAAAACCAGCTTTTCAAAGCAAGACATATGCTTTACAACCAATGGATGATAGGTACCTTACGGCTAATCTGTTAAGACATAAAACAAATCCTTACACAAAAGTTCCTTATCTAGAGTTTTCTAGCTCTGAAAGGTTTGGAACAGGTCGAGCAGAGCTTACTCAAATCAAATTACTTAATAACCAAAATAACTCCATAGATGTTATATATCCTGACGAAGAGATACAAGTTCAAGTTGAACTTGTAGTTCATGCTATAATTAAACAACTTATTGTTGGTATTAATATTCTAGATAACCTGCGGACAGTGATTACAGGATGGAACAGTTATCAACTCCAGGTTAAGCCTAAAGTTTGCTATCCGGGAGATGTATTGACAGTGAAGTTTAGTTTTGTTTGGCCTCATTTATACCCAACAAATTACAGCTTTGATGTGGCAATCGCCGATGGTACTCAAGATAATCATGAGATGCTGGACTGGATTAAAAATGCTACTTTGCTTAAGGTTGCCTCTGTTAATCAAGTGGTGGGAATATTTAAAATTGCTAATATTCAATGGGAGGAAAAGTATGTCGAGCGATGAAATTAAGAAGTATGGTAAATGGATGTATGAATTTGAATTGGGCAATGGTATTAAAACGCCCCTTTATGTTGATTCTCTTAGAGAGGTTCACGATGTCAGGCACTCAATGATATTTTCGTTTCTTGATAGTGTATGTTTCGACTACAAATATAATTGTGTTCTAGACATTGCATGTAATGAAGGTTACTTTACATTCGAGATGCTGAAACGTGGTTGTAACTTCGGGCTAGGGGTAGAAGCCAGAGCAGAAAACATTGAAAAAGCAATTTTTATTAAAAGAACTTTGCAATACCAAAACTGTGATTTTAAGCAAGGTGATATTTTTGATGTTGACATTAGTAGCGAATTTGGTGTTGTATTACTCTTGGGAATTATCTATCATGTAGAAAATCCACTTGGATTACTTAGAAAAGCTGCCTCTTTAACTTCAAAGTTTCTTTTCGTAGAAACGCAGCTTTGCCAAAGCGGTCATAAAATTCCTTTTGGGCGGGGAACTCCTAATCAATATTCACAAGGAGGAAGCTACTTTGTTCTCCACCATGAAAAAGATGAGCAAAACCCTCTAGCCTCTATTGGTGGCTTTAGTTTAGTTCCCAACTTGTCAGCTATAGTTGAGATTTTAAGAGAATTGGGATTTCAGAGCGTGATTCAATTACACCCCAATAGGCAGGTTCAAGAATTTCAGTACAATAATGTTGATAGAACTATATTAGTCGGCATCAAGTAATCCCAAATGACATCATTGCCCATTATCAAAAACTGTTCAGTTTGTGGTTCCCAGAAAATTATATTTACACCTATTTTATGGAACTCATTAATTGATGAATGGTGTTTAGCTAATTATGAAGTTGACTACATCAATAGACAGCAAGGAATACATTGTCAAGATTATTAGTGTAACTTAAGAGCTATGATTTTGGCAAGATCTATTATGAAATGTTTGAATTACGAAGGATTGTTTAAAAATTTTATCAAACAAGAAAAACTACAAAAATTAAAAGTTTTAGAAATAAATGAAGCCGGAAACCTAACGTCTTTTTTATCTAAATGGCCAGGTCATACCTTAAAAGCTTATCCTGAAATTAATATGATGTGCATTAATTATCCGGACATGTATTTTGATTTAGTTGTGCATTCAGATGTTTTAGAACATATCAAGTATCCAGTTCGGGGGCTATCGGAGTGTTATAGGGTGCTGAAACAAGGTGGATACTGTGCTTTTACAGTACCTATGGTTGTAGACAGGTTAACAGTCACTCGTGAGGGTTTACCACCTAGCTACCATTCAGGAGAAAAGCGACAAGATTTTCAAGTCTATACAGAATATGGATGTGATGATTGGAAGCAGCTTATACAAGCGGGATTTCAAGAGTGTCGGATATTTTCTCTTGAATATCCTTCGGCTCAAGCATTAGTTGGAGTTAAATAAAAATGGAATTTACAGGCGAAAGATATGTTCCTTCAGTGAAGGGAGAGATTAAGTACGAACATTTACATCGGTATGCCCTATCTCTTGAGCTTGTGTCTGGCAAATCTGTACTAGACTTGGCTTCTGGCGAGGGATATGGTTCAGCATTATTAGCGAAGGTAGCTCAATCAGTTATAGGTGTGGATATAGATCCTGAAAGTGTGGAGCATGCTAAACAACAGTACAATGGTACTCAAAATCTAAAATTCTTGGTAGGTTCTTGTGACTCAGTGCCACTGCCTAATGGTTCAGTAGAGGTGGTTACGTCTTTCGAGACGATTGAGCATCACGATCGGCATGAAGAGATGATGCGAGAGATTAAGAGGGTACTGAAACCTGGTGGGCTTTTAATTATCTCATCTCCTAATCGTTTGACATATTCAGATGAGCCGAATATTTCCAACCCCTTTCATATCAAAGAACTTTATTATGAAGAGCTAAATAGTTTACTGAGTAGGCATTTTAAATATATCACAATGTTTGGGCAAAGACTAGCTACTGCTTCGTTTGTGTTTCCTTTGCAAGAGGCTTATCAAACCAGCATCAAAACTTATACAGGCAGTATGAATAATTTAACACAAAAATTTTGTATTTTAAATTCACCGATTTATTTTATAGCTATATGTTCAGAAGAAGCTGAGAGTTTACAACGAAATATAGACTCTGTATATATTGATCGTTATGATGATTTACTGAAAGTCATTCAAAATGATTTGCATCAAACAAAAGAAATTTTAGAGCGTTCGCAAATCGAACTACAACAAACTCAAGCACAACTACAACAGACTCAGACTACTATTACAGCAATGGAGAGCAGTAAGTTTTGGAAGTTACGGAGGGCATGGATAGGAATGAAAGGGGTGTTAGGGATTGAAAGGGATGGGTGAGAAAGAGTGATTCTCCTGGGACGACGCTAAAGCTCTATGGGCACAAGCGCCTTCTCAAACTCGGCAAAACTGGCGATCGCGCTACGCGCACGAGCGAGCTATTTGTGTAAAATTATTAGTAGTAAGAGGTAGATTACAGTATGCTTCCATATAGCAAATTATTTTTACGACTAAAATATTTATTTCTTGCTTCAAAAACGAAGGTATTCCGCCTTTATGAAGACAATGCTAGAGATACATTACGGAATTTTTATGAACTTGGTGAATATAATATTAACGTTGCTTTAGGGCGGCAAGATCCCTTAATACCACCTAAGCATAAATGTTTTGTCGGAGATGGAGACTTTAAAGCAATTGGCGAAATTTTTTTTCAAATTTTTCTAGAGCTTGGGGCTCTAAAACCTGGTGAGAAAGTATTAGATGTAGGATGTGGGATAGGTCGAATGGCTAGACCATTAACAAACTATTTAAAGGATGGTGGTAGTTATGAAGGAATTGATATAGTTGCTGATGGAATTAAGTGGTGCCAGAAAAAAATTACACCTACCTATCCAAATTGTAAGTTTCAATTGATTGACGTTTACAATAAGGAATATAACCCCACTGGAAAATATAAAGCTTCGGAGTACAAATTTCCGTATGATAATAATTCGTTTGATTTTATTTTTCTCACGTCAGTATTTACGCATATGCTGCCTCAAGATATGGAAAACTATTTTTCTGAGATTGCACGCACATTAAAACAAGATGGAAGATGCTTGATTACCTTCTTTCTGTTAAATAACGAGTCCCTCGATCTCATTAATAAAAACTTAAGCCCTCTTCTTCAATTTCAATATGAAATGGATGGATGCCGTACAGCAGATAAAGATATACCGGAGAGGGCTATTGCCTTTGATGAAAAATATGTTAGAAGTATTTATGGAAAATACGGTGTAAATATAGTTGAACCAATTCGTTATGGTTCATGGTGTGGAAGAGAAAATTTTTTATCTTATCAAGATATCATTTTAGCGATTAAAACTTGATTCTTATGATTGCTATCGTCATACTGTTAGTTCTACTCCTCGACCATATAACTCCTTTTTTTTACTATGGAAAAGGCCAAATCCTTATGGAAAAAGGCTTTCAAAATTTACTCTGACGAAAGTGACAAAGTAGGGCTATAGTAAGTCTAAATGAATTGTATAACTGATTTATACTTGCTATACACTAAAGTAATGATACTACTTTAGTGTAAAATTAACAGCAGTAAATTTTAGATTACAGTATGCTTACCTATAGCAAGTTATTTTCACGAGTAGAAGATTTATTGTTTCTTTTAAAAACCAAGGGTAGCCGCTACGTTATAGGCAAATTAATAAAAAAAATATCTCAAAAGGTTGATGCGGCAGTAGCCCATGTCGAGCCACTTCCAGGAATTCCCCAAACTAATGATGTCAACTATCAAAAGTGGCTAAACCAAAACTACCCCAGGGAAGCCGATCTGCGAAAGATGGCTGAGACAGTAGAAATATTAAGTTACAAACCACTCATCAGCGTTGTTATGCCGGTTTTCAATCCACCCGATCGTTTTTTGCGGGAGGCGATCGAGTCGGTTCTGAATCAAGTTTATCCATACTGGGAGTTGTGCATTGCTGATGATGCCTCAACTGAGGGCTATGTTAAAGCAGTATTGGAGGAGTATGTAGCACAAGACTCTCGCATAAAAGTGGTTTATACAAAAGAGAATGGTCATATATCTCAAGCTTCTAATTCTGCCTTAGAGATAGCAAAAGGTGAGTTTTTAGCCTTATTAGATCACGGCGACTTGTTGACACCAGATGCTTTGTATGAAGTAGCATTGCTGTTAAACAGGCATTTGGATGCGGATATGATCTACTCAGATCAAGATCAAATGCAACAAAATGGTAAACTCAGAAATCCATTTTTTAAGCCAGATTGGTGTCCTGACTCATTTTTGTCTCGGATGTACACCAGTCATTTAGGTATATATCGGCGATCGCTATTAACTGAAATAGGAGGATTTAGGATTGGCTATGAAGGTTCTCAAGACTATGATCTTGTCTTGAGGCTCACAGAAAAAACCAAAAAAATATTTCACATCCCCAAAGTTTTGTATCACTGGCGGATTCATCCTGGTTCCATCGCTAGCGGCATGACTAACAAGAGCTATGCTAATGGTGCGGCACAGAAGGCTCTTTCAGATGCACTGCGCCGAAGAGGGGAACCAGGCAGAGTAATTATAGTTAGTGAGGGGCGTTACCTAGTTAGATATGAAATTAAAGATTTTAAGCTTGTCAGTATAATTATTCCTACAAAAAACCTGGGAAATATCCTTAATAATTGCTTGCTCTCAATTTTTGATAAAACAACTTATCCAAATTATGAGGTGCTGGTAATTGATAATGGCAGCACTGATGCTGAAACTCATGAAGTCATCAACCAATGGAAGGTTAGAGAGCCAAATAGATTTAGGTGCGAGGTGCTAGCTATTCCCTTTAACTATTCTAAAATTAATAACTACGCAGTTTCGCGAGCGAGAGGTGAGTACCTGCTGTTCTTAAATAATGATACAGAAGTGCTGACTCCTGACTGGATTGATGCTATGGTCGAACAGGCACAAAGACCAACCATTGGGGCAGTTGGTGCTTTACTGTTATACCCGAACAATACTATACAACATGCTGGTGTAATAATGATTTGTGGTTGTGCCAATCATCATCACAAGCATTATCCGTCTGACTATCCTGGCTACTTTGACCAAATTCAAACCGTATGTAACTACTTGGCAGTGACGGCAGCTTGTTTAATGTGCAGACGTGAGGTTTTTGAAGCAGTTGGAGGTTTTGAAGAGAAACTCGCAGTTGCATTTAATGATGTTGATTTATGCCTGAAGATAGTGGAAAAAGGCTATAGGAATATTTATCTGCCCCATGTGGTTCTCTATCACTATGAGTCAAAAAGCCGAGGCCGTGAGGATACCCCTGAAAAGCAAGTAAGAGCTATGAAGGAAGTAAAGTATATGCAGAGCAAGTGGAAAAAGTTTATTAAGCATGACCCTTGTTATAGTATAAACCTGACGCGCGATCGCCTCGACTACAGCATACGAATTTGAATGTTGAAACTCAAAATTGTATCGCCGGTAGCACGACAACAGTGAACCTCACTAAAGCCTCCGATTCATGCCCTATAGCAAAACTTTTCGATGTCTATATGCTTTGGAGTATTTCTCAGATTTATCGGCTACTCGCTGTTCCGAGGTGATAATCGTGGAATGCGACTTTCCTACAAAATAGCTTTTAAACTTTCTCTAAAAACTTGCTCAGAACAATCCACTTCGACTCGCTTGAGAGCATTCAGCCTAAGTTTCTCCCAAACCACTGAGTCACAGTATAACCTAACGCAACTTTTAGCAAAATCTTCGGGACTGTCGGCTACGAGTAGCATGCAAGATTATGGTAGCTCAAATTCTCTTGTCTACATACAATGGCGGCACGTACCTCAAGCCGCTTATGGAAAGTCTTCTAGCGCAGGACTATCCCCATGTGGAAATTATTGTACGTGACGATGGCTCTATAGACAACACAATTGAGCTGCTTCGAGAATACGTTACTACCTATACGAACGTCAAAGTTATTTTTGGAGAAAATCTTGGGTTTACGAGGAGTTTTCTTAAGCTTCTTGAGCTTTCAGATCCTACGGCTGACTATTTTGCATTTTGCGATCATGATGATGTATGGCAACCAGACAAGATCTCCAAAGCAATTGAATTTTTGAGCCAACGCTCACCAGAGATTCCAGCATTATACTGCTCACGGCTCGCTGTGGTAGATGAAAACTTAAAACTACTTGGTTATTCCGATATCCCTCAAAAGGAATTGTCGTTTCCCAACGCACTTGTCCAATCCTCAGTAAGAGGCTGTACCATCGTTTTGAATCAGGCAGCACGCCAGCTGTTTCGCGAGTTCCCTGAGTCGGCGATGGGCCATGATTCGTGGATTTACCTTGTTGTTTCAGCGTTTGGCACTATCCTGTATGACGAAGAACCTAAAATCCTTTACCGGCAGCACTCTAACAACGTTTACGGAATTCGCCTGGGTATCGTAGACCTATGGAAAGAAAAAATTCGTCGATTTCTCAACTACGATAATAGCCACCGTATAGTAAAGAATGCTCTAGAGTTCAGGCGTATTTATGGGGCATCACTTTCTGACAAGCACAGCAGAACCTTAGAGCGCTTTCTTGAGAGCAGGAAGCGGTTTTGGGCACGAGTAAGCTATGCCTTATCCTGTGAGGTCTATCGTCAATCAACGTCAGAGCACCTGATCTTGAAGGTCATGCTGATACTAAATCGCCTGTAAGTAGGTGAGTAGAAATTAGCGTTAACAGCAGTTAGATAAAGGGGAAAAATAGTCGCAAGTAAGCGGACACAATTACCTCACCCCAAAAAACCGTCAGTCCAGCGCCGAGTGCGAGAAAAGGACCAAAGGGCATGGCTTGACGCCGATTGAGCCAACCAAGTGCGATCGCGCCCCCACCTACCAACGCTCCCACGGCACAAGCCAAGAACCCAGCCAGCAGCAAATACTTCCAGCCTAACCAAGCTCCCATCATTGCCGCTAATTTAGCATCCCCCCTGCCCATCGCGGCTTGCCCAAAAACTATTGACCCGACAAAAGCAATGATGTCCAATAACCAGATGCCCAGAACCGCACCAATAACCCCAGTCATCAGCTGATTAATTGTCCCCATCGGTGCTTGCGTCTGCAACCAACCAGTAGCCACCTGAAACATCAGGCCCGCAATTAATCCCGATTGGGTGAGAGGATTAGGCAGGGTCATTGTATCGAGGTCGATAAGGGATAAGGCGAGTAACCAGCTCAAAAAAGCCCAATAGCCCAGCGTTAGCATTGAGAAACCAAATGCCCAGAAAACCAGCAAAAACAGCACCCCAGTAGCCGCTTCCACTAAAGGATAGCGTGCAGAGATTCGGCTTTGACAGTGGCGGCAGCGCCCATGAAGCCATAGCCAGCCTAAAACGGGCACATTCTCAAGTTTTCCCAACCGATGCAGGCAATGAGGACAGCGAGAAGGCGGCCAAAGAATCGACAAACCAGCTGGCACTCGGTACACAACAACGTTGAGGAAGCTACCAATAGAGGCTCCCAACACAAACACAATCAAAGACGTCAGACCGGCTAAGAGGATATCCATTTGACACTCCCCTGTCTAAAAGCGAGGGGATTCTTAGTTCAACGAGTCCACTTAACTATAATCCCTTGCGAAATCCTAAGGCGTGTCATCAATTGAGCCAGATGACGGCAGCAGCGAGGTAAATTGCACCAAGGAAGTTAACTTTTATGACAGACTGGGATATGGCATTTGAGTAGAATCACGATTGGCTAATTGATAAAGCGGATTTGGTTGTCGTTACCCTAGGTGATGAATCATTTGGCTACATTGAAAGGTTTAGGAGCAGTTGAGTAAGAATAACGAAATATTTAAAATAAATTACTACCTTTGAAAAACTATCGAGCAATGGGACTCATAAGACTGCGTTCAACCATTTCTTGTATAACAAGATCCGGATGTTCCTTGTTGACAATTTCTAGATCAAAATCCTGCCATAAATAGGCTATTCGTTCAAAATGCTCCGAAAGAAAAGGCGATAGCCGTACCGCAAATGAATCATGAAACATCACAGCTCGAGGTAAAATTGATTTTTTCAACTCTGTAGCAAAGGGTTGTAGAAGTTTAGGCAACTCAGGGTTATGAATTCCGGCATCTATCCTATGGGCTAAACGTGGAGTTCGAGGAATAAGTTCCCAGTTTTCATCTTTCACAATATTGCTTAATCCCACCATATTTATAAGATCAGCATTGCCATAACTTACCTTGAGTTCAAAATCTGATCGGGATGATACCTCTAAATTTGGATACCAAATAGCAAGGCGTTTTATAATCTCTTGGTAAGCAACGAAAGCCCCCAAGTCATTCCAATGGGTATCTCTACGAGCATAGACTAGTTCTTTGGCTTTTGCTGAACGCAATGAGTCTCGTAGATCGAGGATTTCCACATTGGAATTAGCTCTCAAATAAGCTATCAGTTGATCTAATCGAGATTCTTGCCGAACACGGTTTATAGATTTGGGAAGAAACTCTGGATAAATTGTAGTTTTATTAGGTGCGATTACGAGAAGGTAGCGAATTCCTTGAGAAGATAACCTATTGTTTCTTTCTTCTAAAGTGCGTTGCCAATTAGCTAGCTGCTCTGGTGTATAGGGATTTGTTGAGCGATAATAATCCATCTCATTGTAACTTCCATCAGTACGAAGAAAAAGCCACCCCTCTTTCCCCACAATTACTTTTGGAGAAGAAGATTCACCCATCCATAAAACTTTAGGTACGCTGTACCCCTTAATCAGGAGTCGGCGAAAGGCAAATCTGTCATTATAATATTGTTGAATTTCTTTTATGAATTTAACAGGACTAGATTTGATTAGGGTTAATTTGGGAAACTTATGGGGCAGCCGTAGTTCCGAAGATAAGAATGTTTCTTCAGACTCAACTCCTACGTTGAGAATACTGCTAACAAGAGGAGTATATATGGCTATTATAAACGATAATATTAAAGTTGCATTTGTAACTTTAATTAATTTTATATGATTATTTATCATTTTTTTTAAGCCTTTTTAAAACTGAAAGTAAATAAATGGATTATATGTTCCAGCAGCTAGCTTTATGACAGCCATAAGGAATATAACTGCGAGGGCTAGATTACTTAAAGATAGAAAAATTCCATCTATCATAGCTGCCATTCTTTTCGGACAGTTAAAAGCCTGCTGTTTATAAAACCTCGATAATTTTGAAAGCACAGGTGTTGATGCAACTATTCCGACAAGAAGAGCCAGCATAATTTCCAGGTTTAGGTAAAGTGAAGCATGATATTCTAATCCTGTTCCTTGTGCAAAGCCTGTCATTGCTTTAAGAAAGGATAAGGCATAACTAAGCGTCGTTGCTCGGAAGAAAACCCAAGACATCATTATTATTATGATGGCATAAAAATGTCTAATTGCTAACCACTTTGCTTTTGTAAAAACTTTCAGTAAACCGATACGTTCAAAAACTATAAACATTCCGTGAAATAGCCCCCAAAAAATAAAGTTCCAACTTGCCCCATGCCACAGTCCACAAAGAAAAAAAACTATGGTTAAATTAATATATGTTCTTAAAGGTGAACAACGATTGCCACCTAAGGGGATATAAAGATAGTCTTTAAACCAGTTAGATAAGGAAATATGCCAACGCCTCCAAAATTCTTGTATAGACTGTGAAATATAAGGATAATTGAAATTTTCAAGAAAGTGAAAACCAAACATTCGACCCAAACCAATTGCCATATCAGAGTAACCTGAAAAATCAAAGTATATTTGCAAGGTGTAGCAAATAATTCCCAACCAAGATAAGCCCGGAGTCAGTTGGCTCCCAGGAATGGCAAAGATTTGGTCAGCGGGTTCAGCAAGCGCGTTAGCAATCAAAGCTTTCTTACCAAGACCAAGAATAAAACGCCTAACCCCTTCAGCAAAGTCATCTATAGTTATTGTCCGATTTGTGAGTTGCGTTTCTACATCGTGATAACGTATTATTGGTCCTGCAACTAGCTGAGGAAAAAAGGTAAAATAAAGGATTAGCTTTCCAATATCTTTCTGTGCATTTGCCTTGTTTCTAGAAATATCGATAACATAAGAGAGAGCATGGAATGTAAAGAAAGAAATGCCAAGGGGAAGGTGGATTTTATCTAATTCAAATGGGAAATGACCAATTGTTTTTAGCAGAAAAATGTTTAAATTTTTTATGAAAAAGTTCGTATATTTGAAATAAGCAAGTAATCCAATATTTAGAATGGCAGCCAAGGCGACCAATATTTTTTTTTTGAGAAGAGTCCCTCTCTCTAGTTATTTCAACCCAATATCCTAACCAGTAATTTAATATTACTGAACATAGTATAACAAGAACAAAATTTCCTTCACCTATAACATAAAATAATAAACTTACCAGTAAAAGTAGGTAATTTCTTGAATTTATTCCTGGTAATATAAAGTGAAATGTGAGAACAACAGGCAAGAAAAGGAAGAGAAAACCTATTGAGCTAAAAACCATATTATTTTGGGATTGTTCACTCAGTGATTTAGGAAAGTTTATAAAGGTCACCCATCAGCTAATATATTTCCGACTCAATTTGAGCAAAAGGAATAAAACATTCCTCAGGCAACAAAATCGGTTTTGCTGAAAAAATCAGCTTTCCTCGATAAGTAAAGCGATTGATTGCTACCCCATGAGGACGCTGCACGCGGTTTGGATGAGCTTCTGAATAAGTGCGATGGATCTGTCTAGCTGCTCTGAGTAATGCGGGGTCTAGCAACAGCGGTAGATCCATCCCGTCTGTCCGATTTTGTAGTCGTTGCTGTGACGTGTACACCAGCTGCCTATCCCCTATTGTTTAAGCTTGACTTTAATCTACTAGCGCGATTACAGCAAGAGGTCAAGCAATTTTATATTTTAGATTGACCTCGCCCACTCTTGGGACGAGGCTTGGCCTAATGCTAGATTTTCGTCGTTTATCGCCCTGCATAGTGGGGCGAGGCTTGAACCAAATTTTACGTCGTTAAATTAAGATCGCGGTTGCTCTAGTACCTGAATTAAAGCATCGCCCATAGCACGACAGCCTAAAAGGTTCATTCCCTCAGACATGATGTCGCCAGTGCGATCGCCTTTATCCAAGACTTGCAATACCGCCTGCTCAATTCGATCCGCCGCTACAGGCTGATTCAAACCGTAGCGCAGCATCATGGCGGCACTCAGAACTTGAGCCAGGGGATTAGCCTTATCCTGCCCAGCAATATCTGGCGCTGAACCGTGTACAGGCTCAAAGACGCCTGCGCCAGAAGCACCTAAACTCGCAGAGGGGAGCATCCCAATACTGCCAGTAAGCATTGCGGCAGCATCAGAAAGAATATCACCAAATAAATTACCAGTGACAATAGTGTCAAACTGTTTAGGCCAGCGCAGCAGTTGCATGGCGGCGTTGTCTACATACAAGTGAGATAGCTCAACATCGGGATAATCAGATGCTAGCTGGGTAATGCGATCGCGCCACAGCTGTGACACCTCCAACACATTCGCCTTATCCACTGAGCAAAGTTTACCACCACGCTTTTGAGCAGTTTCAAAAGCCACCCGCCCAATTCGCTCAATCTCCGTTTCCGTGTAAGCCATCGTATTCACCCCCCGCTTCTCGCCAGTTTCTGTGGCAAAAATACCCTTGGGTTGCCCGAAATAGATGCCGCCGGTGAGTTCTCGCACCACCATAATATCCACACCCTCCACTACTTCCCGCTTCAAGCTAGAGGCATCAATTAGCTGAGGTAAAATTTTTGCTGGTCGCAAATTGGCGAATAAACCTAGCCCAGCGCGTAGTCCCAGCAGTCCACTTTCTGGACGCAACTGACTTGGTAACGAGTCCCACTTGTAACCACCGATGGCAGCTAGCAAAACCGCATCGCTGTTGCGGCAAGTTTCTAGAGTCTCAGCAGGTAGGGGTTCCCCAGTCGCATCAATTGCTGCACCGCCGATGAGTGCTTCTTGAAATTCCAACTCGATATCAAATTGCTTCCCGACGACTTTCAGCACGTCTACCGCAACTGCCATAATTTCAGGGCCAATGCCATCGCCTGGTAAAAGGGTGATGCGGTAGTGCTGTGTCATAGGTAGTTCTAATCTAAGTAAGTTCCAGAAATTCTCGCAGATTAACTATAATACCCAGCAAATGTACCCAGGAAAACAGCAAAAGCTCACATCAGGCAACCCTCTCCCTGGATAGCGAATATTGTTTCAATTTCCGAAATCATCCTGCCAAACGCTGTAGGTAAAGGCTAAGCTAGCTGTAACTTTTAACCCCCAGCACTTATGGCAAAGGAACTGGCAATCCGCACTTGTGGACTTACCAAGCAATTCGATCGCCACATTGCCGTCAACGATATCGATTTACAGATACAGGCTGGTGAAGTCTACGGATTGATTGGGCCAAATGGTGCCGGTAAAACAACGCTGATTCGGATGTTGGCGGCAGCAGAGGAGCCAACTACGGGTGAGATTTATATTAACGGCGATCGCCTCCTACGAGATCAGAGTAACCCTACCCTGAAGCGGCGACTCGGCTATTTACCCGATGACTTCCCCCTGTACGACGATTTAACGGTTTGGGACTACCTAGATTATTTTGCACGGCTTTATCGCTTACGAGAACCACGCCGTACTCAACGCCTGCGGGAAGTTTTGGAACTGGTGCAGCTGACAACTAAGCGCCATAGCGCGATCGCTACCCTCTCCCGGGGGATGAAGCAGCGTCTCAGTCTGGCGCGGACAATTATTCACGAGCCAATTGTGCTAGTGCTGGATGAACCAGTTTCGGGATTAGATCCCATTGCCCGGATGCAGTTTCGCGAAATTATCAAGGTTTTACAGGAAGCTGGGATGACTATTTTAATTTCCTCCCACGTCCTCAGTGACTTGGCGGAACTATGCACCTCTGTGGGCATCATGGAATTAGGCTTTCTAGTGGAAAGTGCGCCTCTCAAAGAGCTTTATCAGCGTCTCAGCCGTCAGCAAATCTTCCTGTCTACCCTGGGAAATTTGGAGGTGCTGAAAGCGGAACTGAAAAACCATCCCTTAGTTGAAGAATGGGAGGTAGTATCAGCAACCGGGCGCGTGCGCGTTTACTTTGCTGGTAATCAGGAAGATTGTGCTATGTTGTTGCGATCGCTCATTGCCGCTGGTGTTCCCCTAACTGAATTTCACTGTACCCAAGAAGACCTGGAAACAATATTCCTCAAGCTGGGTCACCAACAAGCATCCTAGCTATTTTAAATTTTAGGCATTGAGGCTCTGAAAGCCCTATCTGGATGCGTCCTTATTTCAATCCCCTTGATTTATCTATGGGGTTAACTCAAAACTCAAAACTCAAAACTCAAAACTTTTGAACAATGTTGCTCACACTGCTAGACCGAATGGGAGAGTGGAATCCCCAGCTATTTCGAGAACTCAAGGGTCGCCTCAAGCCACGCAACTTCTTGCTCACAGGTGCGGTATCGCTGGTGGGTCAATTTCTCCTGCTGCTGATTGCTTCTGATGAATATACACTTGGTTGGCACATTCAGTGGCAGATTGTCTTCAGATGTCTAGACTGGATGCTGCCTTTCATCCTGCTAGTCGGCAGCGTTTATATGCTCATCGGCGATTTAGCCAAAGAGGAGCATCGAGGCACTCTTAACTTTATTAGGTTAAGTCCCCAGTCTAGCGAGAACATTTTACTGGGCAAAATGCTAGGAGTTCCGGCCCTGTTGTATCTAGCGATCGCCTTAGCAATCCCGTTACATGCGGTGTCTGCCTTAGCGTTGGGTATGCCTTTAAACTGGCTCCTGGGCGTGTATACCCTCTGGGGTGCGGCTTGGTGTCTGTTCTGCGGTGCAGCCCTGCTGATCACTTTTCTGACGGGACGAGAGAGCGAATCTAAATCTCTAGCTGGGGCAGGCAGCACTTTAGCTGCTTTGTTCGGCTTGCTTTACATCAGTGTAGTAGATATCAGTTTTGATGCCTACAGAACAGAATTTGGGCTGGGGGATTGGAAATGGTTCTTATTGCCTCTAGACAATCAAGCGTTACTGGCCTATGTCTGGGCAATAATTACCCTGAGTACGGCGACTTACTGGATATGGCAAGCCGTGAATCGTCGTTTCCGCAACCCCAACGCTACGCTCTTGAGCAAGCAACAAAGTTATTGGTTAGTCGCCGGTTTTGAATTTTGGCTGTTAGGGTTTGTCGTAACAGAATTCAACTCGGTTGATGCAGATTTTTACCGGGGTATAGGTTATGGCTTTCTGTTCATGTTGAACCCTTTCTGCTTTTTGTTGCTCACTGCTATTTTGTCTCCTGGACGTCAGGCATTGCAGGATTGGTCTCGCTACCGACGTTCCAGGGCGATCGCCCGTAAAAATTTCTGGAATCGCTCTCTGGTGCAGGATTTGATTTGGGGTGAAAAAAGTCCGGCGCTGCTGGCGATCGCAATTAATCTAGCGATCGCAGCTATTATCTGGGTGCCTTGGATTTTGCTGTGGCATCACAATGTTTCCTCTCAGGAGAATTTCCAAACTCCACAAGCACTCATGGCTTTGCTCCTGACCATGAATGTAATTTTGATCTACGCTTGCATAGCTGAGTTGATGGTGTTTATCAAAACACAGCAGCGCCAGTTATGGGCAGCTGGCACATTAGGCACGATCTTTTTGCCTATGATCCTGTTAACAGTGCTATCTATAACACCTGAAAAACACCCCTTTTTGTGGCTGCTTTCAGCCTTTCCCGCGATCGGTCTACAACACGCCTCAGTGACAAGCGTATTTCTGGCACTTTTAGGGCAGTGGGGCGTTCTTGGCTTATTGAGCCTGCAACTGACGCGACAACTGCGGCAGGTAGGTGAATCTGCTTCTAAAACCCTACTAGCAGGGCATCCATCCTCACCCTAAAACCTTTGTAATTAAGGAAAAATTCTATGAACTTATCTTGGCTAGCTCGGCTGGGCGACTGGAATCCCCAGTTATTTAGAGAACTCAAAGGACGCCTCAAACCCCGCAATTTAACGATTGCAGTAGCGATTTCCCTGGTAGGCCAGCTGCTATTACTTATCAGCTTTGCCGGTCAACTGCCAGTTGATGAGCTTAGGGGCAGCATCTATAACAAGTATTGCACCAGTAGTAACGGGAGCAATCCCAGCCAAGAATGCCTCCGGGATGCCGCGGGTAGTTTTGTGATTAACTGGCAGTTGTGGTCGTTAGATGTCTTCACCTGGCTGAGTCTGATTGGCATTTTTGCCATGTTGGTTGTTGGCACCTATATGCTCATCAGTGACCTATCGCGGGAAGAGCATCGCGGCACGCTGAACTTCATTCGCCTCAGCCCCCAATCGACCCAAAGTATCTTGACGGGCAAGCTGCTGGGGGTGCCAATTTTGCTTTATATAGTCGCTGCACTAGCCCTGCCATTGCATTTGTGGCTGGGGCTGGCGGCTCAAATCCCTTTGAGTTTGATTTTGAGCTTCTACGGTGTCCTAGCTGCCAGTTGCCTTTTCTTCTACAGCGTTTCCCTGCTCTACGGCTTATTAAGTGCTGGGCTGGGCGGGTTTCAAGCCTGGCTGGGCAGCGGTGCGGTGCTGATGTTCCTATTTGCCATGACATCTATGACATCTAGTAGCAATATTGTCACCCATACTCCAGCAGACTGGGTGATGCTATTTAGCCCTTCACTTGCCCTGCCTTATTTGGTTGCTTCCAGTTCTCTACCCTCAAGCATCCTAAATTTCTTTAACGCTAATGACTTAGAACGGTTGCGATTCTTTTACCTGCCGGTGGGAGCAAGCGCTTGGAGTGCCGCTGGCTTTATGCTGCTGAACTATGGTCTGTGGACCTACTGGACTTGGCAAGGGCTAAAGCGCTGCTTCCACAATAGGAGCACCACTATCTTTAGCAAGCAACAAAGTTACTTACTAACCGCTTGTTTTGAAGTGGCAATCCTCGGATATGCCTTACAGTCACGCCGGGGACTACCTGAGACAGGCAGTGGTTTGTTCGAGAATTTTGCTTTCCTACTCGTCTTCAACCTGCTGCTATTTGTGTTTTTGATTGCGGCTCTAAGTCCGCACCGTCAAGCTTTGCAAGATTGGGCACGTTATCGACACCAGAAGCGCTCTTCCCGCAAATGGGGTCTTATCCGGGATTTGCTCTGGGACGAAAAAAGCCCTGCGTTGGTGGCAGTGGTGATGAATTTGGCAATTACAGCGACCATCCTAACGCCTTGGGTACTGTTGTGGCCTGGGAGCGAGTACAAGGCGGCAGCACTTCTGGGGCTGTTGCTGAGCGTGAATTTAATCTTAATTTACGCCTGTGTAGCCCAGCTGATGTTGTTTATGAAGATGCAGAAACGGGTACTCTGGGCTGCCAGCACTGTGGGTGGATTGATTATATTGCCGCCAGTCATTTTTGGTTTGCTATCAATCCAACCTAATGAAATGCCAGTGCTGTGGCTGTTTTCTGCCTTTGGGTGGGCTGCTGCCAAAGATGCCACCACAACCACTGTTTTTCTGGCAGTTTTGGGTCAGTGGCTGACGCTGACTTTGTTAGCGGCTCGGTTCACACGACAACTGCGACGAGCAGGTGAGTCGGTGTCGAAAGCACTGTTTGCAGGACGCCCATCTTTACCCAGTGCATCAAAACAGTTATGAATTATGAGTGTTAAGTTTTGAGTTAGAAGAAAGTTACGAGTTTTAAACCTTTAATTTTGAGTAACTACAAAATTTCTTGAATTTAAAACTCAAAACTCAAAACTTAAAACTATTTCTTAAGCGCCTTTTTCACCAATTCTGGAATTTGGGAAGGGCGCTTTGCTACTGGGATTTTTGCCTGCTTGAAAGCCGTGATTTGGCGCTGGGCTGTACCCGATTCGGGTATAGGCATTGACATATGGTAGGAAATTATGTTGTTAGCGTCCCCCATGCGTCTATCTAGCGGTGCATGACTTCCTGCAAAGTAAGCAACTACTGGTTTATCTATCGCGGCGGCAATGTATTCTGCTGTTGCTTCTTCGCGACCGCCGCCTGCCTGCCCCACTAAAACAATCGCCTTGGTGCTTTCATCTTCATCCAAAGCTTTCAGCCACTGGGGAAAACCAGAACCAACAATCGCATCACGCCCCAAGCTGACACAAATTGACTCTCCCAACCCTGCCTGCGTTAGCTCCCAGGCAACTTCATAAGTGAGAGTACCACTACGGCTAATCAGCCCCACGACTCCGGGAGTATAAAATTCACTTTCCTGAATACCCAGTAAGATTTTTTCCGGCACAATGATGCCAGAACTGCTGGGACCGAGAATAACAGTGCCGGTATCTTCTGCTTTTCTCAGGAGGCAAACCATATCTAGGGGAGGTATGCCAGCGGTAACGAGAATAATTTGCCGAATACCCGCGGCGATCGCCTCTAGCGCCGCATCTATTGCCCAGTAAGGTTGCACAAATATAATTGTGGTGTCAACCCGCCCCACGACAGGCAGTGCCTGCTCTACCAGGTCGAAAATGGGGATGCCATCTAGCAGTTGCCCTCCCTGACCAGGGCTGACCCCACCAACCACATTGGTGCCATAGGCTTTCATCCTGACTGCGTAGTATGAACCTAGTGGTTCTGTGATGCCCTGTATCAGGACTCTGTCGGGCCTCAAGTTCATCATTGTCTGCCTGCAAGCGCTCTTGTATCCTCCGTTAATCTTAACTAGGACGGCGAGTTAGTACAGTAATAGCAATATCAGGATCTTTTGCCAGATGACTTGGCTAAGGAGACAGTTTGAGCGATCGCTAAATCTAGGTTATCCACCAAGTGAATTGGTAAATCTGCTAGACGCTCACGGCTGGAGCTAATATCACCCCCAATTAGGCGAACAACAAAGTGGGGGAGAGCCGCCGCAGATGCCGCACCCAACACCTGCTTATCCTTGACTTTTCCTTGCAGATAGGTGGCAATGACCTCAGCAACTTCCCCACTCAATGTGGCGCTACTGAGAATGTTCACCAGCACGACTTTGATGCCTTTGGATTGAGTGATTTGCTCCAGAGCGCGCTCTAGTAGGGGCGAGATGGGGTCACAGGAGGTCGGTGCGTCTTCGCCCACAACCACATAGCTAGCTGGCTTGCTCTCAGCTTGGTAGAGCAAATCTAGAGTGGCGATCGCCAGACTGGTACCATTGCAAATAATTCCTATGTTGCCTTCTCTGTTTACCCAGTTGAGTCCCCTCAGTTGAGCGCCTGCTCCCTTTTCCCCCGCTAATAACAGTTCTTCCTTATCTTCCCCTGGAATAAAAACTCTTCCTCTTCTTCCAGCCGCTTCCGACGGAAGAAAAGGAGCCGAAGAAAGCGAAGGGGAAGTGTTGCGGTCAGCCATTTTTGACGCCAGCAACGCCAGGTTCCGATGACGTCCCAGAGCGTCATCATTAACTGCAATTTTTCCATCCAGAGCCATTACTTCATTAGTGGAACTGACACCCAAGGGATTGATTTCCACCAAATCTAGGTCTTTCTGAACAAATAGCTGGTACATCTTTTCCACAATGGCGCTGACTGACTCGATCAGGGTGCCCTGGAGACCCATTTTCAGCATCAGACGCCGTGCATAGAAGGGGGAGAACTCTTGGTCAACAACGACCTGCTGCATATGTTGCATCACCGCTTCTACGTTGATGCCTCCCTGTGGGGAGCCTAAGAGAACAGGGCGTTGAGCAGCGTAGTCTAGCACTACTGCCAGATAAAATTCCCGGTCAGCGTCGTATTTTGCCTCTGCCAGTAATACATGGGGATATTCACCCAGAATGGGCAAGTTAAAAATTGTCCGAGCCGCCGCGATCGCATCTATGGTATTTTCCGCAAACCGGACACCACCAGCTCTGCCTCGTCCCCCGGCACGCACCTGAGACTTGAGGACAACCGGATAGCGCAGCTGCAAACCCTTGATATCTCTGGGATGATCAATCCTTTGAGAAGGCAAAACGGGAATGCCCATCTTCCGAAACAATTCCTTTGCCTGGTACTCTAGCAAGTCCATTATCAGTTTAGTGAATATTTGTCAATAGTACATTTTCAGTGGAGAATAATGCAGCAGTTAAACTAAGCGATTCCCTCACGAGAACCGCTCGTCTCCAAAACCCTGCTTGAGATTTTCACCTCACACGGCTCCTCAGTAATAAGGCTCCACTTGTCATGAGTACCTCGTATCACCCGTTTGACGGGCTTAGGCTTGGCACTATTGCAGCCAGATTTGTTGCCAGAACTGCCATCGTTGACAGTCTTTTCATCGTGACAATGACGGTGCAGTAGTTGTATGTTGTTAAACTCATTCTTTCCACCTTTCGATTTAGGAATGATCTGGTCTACTTCCAGCACCGATTCTTCAGCAATATCAGCATCCAGCACGTATTTAGCCTTATACCTAATTGCATTAAAGATTGCCTCTACAGCGTCTTGGCATGAGCGGCCTGGTCGGAAGCCATAGGAGTTAGGTTCAAATCGTGCCTCCCACTCCGGTTCAAGCGCCAGCTTAACCAACGCCTGAATAGCTCTGTCGTACATCGTGGGAATACCAAGTGGACGTTTTTCGTCTGTTCCTGGTTTATCTATCCATACCCTACGTGTGGGTTTAGATTTCCCCTTTAGCACCAGTTTCTTCACCATTGCTAACCTTTGGACGGGCGATAGTTTCTTAACTCCGTCAACGACCCCTGGCTTTTTGCCTTGGTTATCTTGTGTCACGCGACGTACCGCCAGCATTCTTGCAGACGTTGACCTCATCAAAGTATGAGAGGAGTCTGCGAACTGCCTTTACTTCACCACGACTAGAGGCTTTGTAGATTCTCTTTTGCAACTTGTATACCCTACGTTCCAGCTTTCGCCAGTCTGTAAAGTTCCATTCCACCGTAGTTTTTACACTCGTATTAGACATATGTATTGCTACTAGAAACTCCACATTCCTTATCACCGTGAGTCTGTCAGCCTATCCTTGCCATTACAGCAAGGCGTTTTGCTTCTGACTCAATCCCACCACTCCGCAGCATCCGGTTAGCACCTACTCAGAGTATTCGACCTCTCTGAGAGCATAGGTCGGGTTACTTCGTTCCGAGTGACCATACTATGAATCTTTAGAGTTCCACTTTCCACCGGGTTTCTGTGGAGATACTATTGGTCGGGGCGACATCGCCAATCCATTATCCTTTGCCTTTTGGCTCCAGCTTGTCAGTCCCTTTAGCTGGTATCGCGAGTTACGGCAGTTATAACGTGGATTCAAGCTTATGCTTTACTCATGGATTCTTTTGCTTGCCCCGCACTACCTTGGACTAGGAGTGTTGAGAGGCTTTTATTCCCGCTTTACGGATTGATGGCTAGTCGCTACCGTAGGGAAAATGCTTTCACCTGGTATCTACAGGGGAGGGATTCACACCCTCAAGGTCACTCAGTTGTCAAGGTTCATTCAGGATTGCTCCTTATTCCTCCTTGCGGCTAATCCCCCTTACCTATTTCTAGGATTTGGTTTCTAGCCAACGAATCGCACGTCACCATCCAGAATATAGCAATCCTTCAATAGAGACGCCCTGGCAGGGCGTCTCTACTATGCGTGCATGGGGGTGAAATCGATTGTTTTCACTATTATGACCAACTGCTATATATATTTCCTCTGGACAGGTGGCGCTAAGGGAACACGCTTGGCGAGCAGGTGCCCGTAGCGCGTATCGCTTCTTTGAGGGACACTGTAATAAGCGTCACATATGCCGAGCAAATTAGGGCTGGATTTTCATAAAGTATAAGCAGCGTTTAACTGTCCTCATGCTCTACAGAATTTCATCTGTGGGGCAGTTTTATTATGAGAACTGTTTTGAATGGCGGCGATGTAAAGCAGCAAGGCTTGCGCTCTGGTGTTGTCACAGTAGGCACCCACATCGGTAGGATCTGCCGATGGTATTAGCTTAATCTTCTTTTGGTGGTTCAACCTTCAGGGTACCTTCCTGTGTCACAAAAACTTTTCCACCTAGCGCCTCAATGCGCTCAACGGCAATTTTCTGAGTGCGGGCATCAGTTGCGGTCGTTAAAACCATTGACCAAGCGCTTACTTGACCATTTTTACTCTTAGGATTACGGGCAATAAACTTAGCGGTTTTACTAGAAAGTGCTGCCACCTGTTTACTTCTTTCATCAGAATAAACACTCGCCCACTCTGCTGCCTTTTCAAATGATTGCCTCGCTGCTTGAGCATTTCCTAAAAACAGTAACTCATCAATTCCTTTTTGACGCCAAATGTAATATGAATTTGGTGGTACTTGAGGCGAAAGCGACTTTAGTCCTTTTTCCATCAGTGCTACAGACCGTTCTGGCATCCCAGCGTATAAAGAAGCGCTGGTAGCAAGATAATAATAGGCATCTAAGAATCTAGGCTCACGGTCTATAATCACTTCAAAATAATCTGGGCTAAGTCGATAGCCTGTTAATTGGCGAGCTTCATCATCACCGAAGTACTGTAGAAAATTTAGAAATACCCAGTCTGCAAGCAAATTATCAAAACCAAATGCAGGAAGTTTGCGAAGCAGATCGAGACGCACTTTTTCTGAGTCTACTTCTCTTTGGAGGGCTTCTGATGAAGCGCTTTTGGCTTTGTTTCTCAAATAATTTAGTTGAGGTACCTGTAGCACTCCAACTGCGGTAACAGATAACAGAGCTACGATGGATACCACCAGCGATTGACGTAGGTTTTGAGGGAATCGCGAAAGCATTGATCTAACCTGCTCTAGTGACACCAAGAATACGATCGCTCTTTCTAACTTTAGTAGGGCGGCAGCCCAAGATGCCCAATTCCGTGAGCAAGCAATCGCAGTAAACACCTGCCGGTTCTGACTAGCTCAACTCTAAACTTACAGGTGCCACCCCTGCTCAAACCTAAGTGCGAGCGGTAACGAAGCGCGAAGTATTGCCTAGCCTCCTGCCTCAAGGAAAGTTTGAGAGGGGCGATCACTCTAGCAAAGGATTGGGTAACTTAAATATAGAGCGATCCTGACGTCAACCAAAGATAATGGAGTGCGGAAGGTTAGCAAAAAGCCACTTCACCTAGCCCTAAAGAGTAGTATGTCCCAGAAACCGATTAATCGGATTCTCATTATATTATCAGCCGTGGCCTTTATGGGTTCTACAGTGTTGGGAGCCGTTGGGCTATTCAGCAGTGCTCTACAAGAACCGAAAGATGATGCCAAGACAGCAGCAGCGAAATCCATTGACTCGCAACTACAAACCCAGGAACGTGGGTATGAGCTAGTCTTAAAGCGAGAGCCAGGTAACCAGGTAGCGCTGGAGGCGCTTGTGCAGATTCGGCTTCAGAAGAACGATTTGAAGGGTGCTGTTCCCCCTTTGGAGAAGCTCGTCAAGCTCAATCCAGATAAGGCAAGCTATAAGGCACTGTTAGCTGAGTTGAAGCAGCGGACGGGCAAGGCGGGCGATCGCTAACCTGAGGTTTGGCGGTAGAAGTTGAAGTCTCTCAGAGGCAAGCTGGGTATAATTTGCCAATGAACATTGTACTTACGGAAATCTCTGATGTCTTGCTCCTCGAACCCAAAGTATTTGTTGATGAGAGGGGCTTTTTCTTGGAAAGCTACAACCAGAGAGTATTCCTCGAAAAGACCGGAGTGGCAGCTCAGTTTGTCCAAGATAGTCATTCCCGTTCCAGCCAAAACGTGCTGCGGGGTCTACACTACCAGATTCAACAACCACAAGGGAAGTTAGTACGGGCGATATTCGGGGCTGTATTTGATGTAGCTGTAGATTTGCGAAAAAGCTCCCCTACATTTGGTCAATGGATCGGCTGCTTACTCAGTGCTGAGAATAAACGCCAAGTATGGATACCCCCTGGCTTTGCCCACGGATTTTTAGTTGTCTCAGAAATAGCTGAAGTTTTATACAAGACGACTGATTACTACGCCCCCCAACACGAGCGCTGTATTCTCTGGAACGACCCAGATTTAGCAATTGACTGGCCCGTGAGTGCCCCACCGATAATATCTGCAAAAGACCAGGCCGGTAAAATGTTCAAAACGGCTGAGGTTTATCCATGACCAAAATAATTCGTAATTCCCGGTTTCAAGCCCCTAAATTTATTTATGGGGTATTAATTACGAATTACGAATTACGAATTACGAATTACGAATTGGAGCGCAGCGACATGACGCGCATTCTGCTTACTGGCAGTACAGGACAGCTAGGTCAAGAATTGCAACAAACTCTTGCTGACTATAAAGAAGTAATAGCTGCTCGTCGCTCTACCTGCGACCTCAAAGAGGCGGATACCCTCCGCCAATTGATGAGGGAAGTCCAGCCACAGCTAGTTATTAATACTGCTGCTTATACTGCTGTCGATAAAGCGGAAACTGAACCTGAACTCGCTACAGCTATTAATGCGATCGCACCTACTATCCTCGCCCAAGAAGTCCAACAGCTAGGAGCCTTCCTGATTCACATTTCTACTGATTACGTCTTCGATGGTCGCCAGAGTCATCCCTACAAAGAAAACGACAGCCCCAACCCCCTCAACGTCTACGGTCAAACTAAACTTGCTGGTGAAGAAGGCATTCGGGAAAGCTGCGATCACTACCTAATCTTAAGAACCGCTTGGGTATATGGTGCTTATGGGAAAGGCAATTTTGTCAAAACAATGTTAAAACTGGGGCAGGAGCGGGAAGAAATTCGGGTTGTTAGCGACCAAATTGGGAGTCCTACTTGGGCAAGAAACTTGGCGGAAGCGATCGCTCAAATGATTCCCAAACTCAGCCCAGAAATTGTTGGTATTTACCATTTTACGAATAGCGGTGTGGCAAGTTGGTATAACTTTGCTATTGCTATTTTTGAAGAAGCCGAACGGTTAGGTTTTCCTTTAAAGGTTCGGCAAGTTATTCCTATTACTACGGCTGAATATCCAACTCCTGCACGGCGTCCTGCTTATTCTGTTCTTTCTTGTAGCAAGATATCTGGGGTTCTGGGAGCTTATCCCCCTCACTGGCGGGAAAAAGTCAGGCAAATGCTTTTAGAGCTAAGAGGTTAGAGATGAAAGCGTTAATTTTATCTGGCGGTAAAGGTACGCGCCTGCGACCTCTAACTTATACGGGTGCTAAACAACTCGTTCCTGTTGCTAATAAACCGATTTTGTGGTACGGAATAGAACGAATTGTCGCTACTGGTATACAGGATATTGGAATTGTTATCAGCCCGGAAACGGGAGATGAAGTAAAAGCTAAAACAGGGAATGGCGATCGCTTTAAAGCTAACATCACCTATATCGTCCAGGATCGTCCTGCGGGTTTAGCCCACGCTGTCAAAGTTGCCCAACCCTTCCTGGGAGACTCGCCCTTCCTAATGTACTTAGGCGACAATTTGATTCAAGACGATTTGAACCAGTTCCTAGAGCAGTTTACCCAACAGCAGCTAGACTCCCTGATTTTGTTGCGGCAAGTTTCTAACCCCGGTGCCTTTGGTGTGGCTAAAGTGGCAGATGACGGACGGCTGCTGTATTTGGTGGAAAAACCCCAAGTTCCCCCCTCCAATCTCGCCCTTGTCGGCGTTTATTTCTTCTCCCCCACTATTCATGATGCCATTGCCGAGCTTCAGCCGTCAGCGCGTGGAGAACTAGAAATCACCGATGCCATTCAATCTCTAATCGAGCAGCAAAAAAAGGTCTCAGCTTGTCAGCTAGAGGGCTGGTGGTTGGATACGGGTAAAAAAGATGACCTGCTGGAAGCCAACCGGATTATATTAGATAGCTACTTGACACCTGAAGTTTTGGGAGAAGTGGATGCCCACTCTCAAGTAATTGGGCGAGTGGAAATCGGTGCTGGTTCTCAAGTTATCAACTGTACGATTCGCGGTCCTGTGGCAATTGGTCAAAACTGCTATTTAGAAAACTGCTTTGTTGGCCCGTATAGTAGTATTGGCGATCGCGTAACGCTAATTGATACAGACATTGACCATAGCGTTATCTTGCAGGGTGCTAAGGTGGTTGGCATTCATCAACGGATTGTGGATAGCGTGATTGGGCAACGTGCGGAGGTGACGGTTGCGCCTAGGCGTCCCAAAGCCTTGCGTTTCCTCGTCGGGGATGATTGCCAAATCGAGTTGATGTGATTGGCAAAGAAAGTTTAACAGGGATGATAGCTACCTGCCGATAAGTGGGTAATTTAAATATAGAGCTGTTCCTACGCCCAGGCAATCATCCCTAATAAAGGTTAGCCGCTAACAATTTAACGCATGCTTAAAGGCCTTAACTTTTCTAAATTTAGATATCGTATAAACGAGCAAGTGTCTACAATTATAGTATGTTTGATAACAAAACAATTTTAATTACAGGTGGTACAGGTTCATTTGGCAAGCAGTGTGTAAAAACACTGTTAAATCGCTATAAAACCCAAAAAATTATTGTTTATTCACGAGATGAGTTAAAGCAGTATGAAATGGCGCAAGAATTTGATTCACCTATAATGCGCTATTTTATTGGTGATGTGCGCGATCGCGATCGCCTAAGTTTGGCTTTGCGCGGCGTGGATTATGTCATTCATGCTGCTGCGCTCAAGCAGATTCCAGCTGCTGAGTACAACCCGATGGAATGTATTAAAACAAATATTTATGGAGCCAACAATGTCATTGATGTGGCGATTGAGCAGGAAGTCGAGAAGGTAATTGCCCTCTCAACAGATAAGGCAGTTAATCCGATTAATCTTTACGGGTCAACTAAGCTAGCTGCTGATAAACTTTTTGTTGCTGCCAATAATATTGTCGGAACACTGAAAACGCGGTTTTCGGTAGTTCGCTACGGTAATGTAGTCGGCTCAAGAGGGTCAGTCATGCCGTTTTTTCAAAAACTGATTCGGGAAAAAGCTACAGAGTTACCGATTACCGATCCGCGCATGACCCGCTTTTGGATTACGCTCCAACAAGGTGTAGATTTAGTCCTTAATAGCTTTGAACGGATGCAAGGGGGGGAAATCTTCGTGCCGAAGATTCCTTCAATGAAAATTACTGATTTAGCTGAAGCACTGGCACCAGGAGTACCAACTAAGATTGTTGGCATTAGACCAGGGGAAAAACTACATGAAGTCATGTGTCCTGCTGAAGCTTCACACTTGACCTTGGAGTTTGCCGACCACTATGTGATTAGGCCAACCATTGAATTTTCCCATTGTGTTGATCATACTTGCAACGCTTTGGGCGAAAAAGGATTTCCCGTTCCGGATGGGTTTCAGTATAGCTCAGACACGAATACGGAATGGCTAACAAGTTTCCAGCTGCTGGATATGCTGAAGCAATGAGCCACTATATTCCTTATGGGCGGCAGGATATCACTCAAGAAGATATTGATGCTGTAGTTGAAGTGTTGCGCTCAGACTGGATTACTCAAGGCCCAGCTATAGAGCAGTTTGAACAAGCCGTCGCCAACTATTGTGGAGCCAAATATGCTGTAGCGGTTTCCAGTGCGACGGCAGCATTGCATATTGCTTGTCTTGCAGCTGGTTTGGGGCAGGGGGACATTCTCTGGACATCGCCGAATACCTTTGTCGCCTCAGCTAATTGTGGGCTGTACTGCGGTGCCAAGGTTAATTTTGTCGATATTGACCCGCACACCTACAACCTGAGCGTGGATGAGTTAGAGCGTAAGTTGGCTTGGGCACAGAAGCAGGGATGTTTGCCGAAAGTGGTAGTGCCGGTGCATTTGGCGGGACAATCCTGTGAAATGGAGCGAATTGCCGCTTTATCGCAGCATTATGGTTTCAGAATCATCGAAGATGCCTCTCATGCGATTGGAGGACGCTATCAGGGGCAATCTATTGGTTCCTGCCAATTTTCAGATCTGGCAGTTTTTAGCTTTCATCCGGTGAAGATTATCACTACGGGTGAGGGAGGTATGGTGCTCACAAATCAGGAGCACTTGTATGAGAAATTGGTGAGGCTGCGATCGCATGGCATTACCCGTAATACAGACTTGATGCAAGGCGAATCTCATGGCTCTTGGTACTATCAGCAGCTGGAGTTAGGCTTCAACTATCGCATGACGGATATCCAAGCGGCACTGGGCGCTAGTCAGTTGCAACGGCTAGATGAGTTTGTAGAACGTCGCTGGTTTCTAGCCAACCGCTACAACCAGCTGCTGCAAGATTTGCCGCTAATCCTGCCCTGGCAACATCCAGACACAAAGTCTAGCTGGCATCTTTATGTAATTCTGCTAAAGCTGGATAAGATTAGTAAAACTCACCGCCAGGTGTTTGAAGAGCTTCGCAAAGCTGAGATTGGTGTTAATTTGCACTATGTCCCGGTTCACTCGCAACCTTATTATCAGCAATTAGGTTTTAGCTGGGGTGACTTCTCGCAAGCAGAGACTTATTACCAGGAAGCAATAAGCCTTCCCATATACTACGGCTTAACCCAAGAAGATCAAGACCGAGTAGTAATGACACTTCAAGAGATTCTGCTATGATAACAGTTGCTTTCATTCAAGCCCGCATGGGGTCTACTCGCTTGCCAGGGAAGGTAATGAAGTATCT
>JAHHGU010000042.1 GCA_019359765.1 Aphanothece sp. CMT-3BRIN-NPC111 | reverse complement strand
CTTTTGGGAATTATATACAAAGACCTGCATCAGAACTCAGCAAATCAACTTAATTTCAGCTGGGACAAGCTATGGGATGCGTACCAGCGGGGACAAAACTCTCAGTTTGACGTTGATAGCTGGCAACCAGAATTACTTTGGGAGTTGCCTGTGACTGAAGTACAAGCCTTGTTCTGCATCTAATTAGTTCATTTATACAACGGAAAAAATAATGAAATTAATTCTAACTGCATCTGTTTTTGGACTTGCTATCGCTTTAAGTGCTTTACCCGCTTTTGCTGGTCAAAGAACAACAACTGGCCCCAGAGGTGGCACCGCTACTGGTAACGGCGGCGTCATTACTAATCCCTGCCCCAGGAATCCCAGCGGTTGTGGCTACACCGGGGGCGGAAGCGGCACCGTGGAAGGCTCTGGTGGCGGGAATGCCACGGGTCAAGGCCACTTTCATACAGATGGTCAGGGGAATGGCAATTACAGCGGCAGCGGTAGTGCCACTGGATCAGGAGGTCATAGCGTGAATGGTACTACCAGCGGTAATGGTAGTTACCAGAATGGTCAGTATAACGGCAGTAATAACAGTTCTATCAACGGCTCCAATGGTGGCAGTGTTGACTGTAATACTCAAACTCAGGCGCAGCAAGGGCAGGGGGGCAGTATCGACTATAACTGTGACGCTACTGGCACCAATCCCAAAACTGATCAGAGTGTCAATGGCAGTAGTAGTGGAAACGCCAGCTACAGCACGACTGACGGTTACAGCGGTCAAAACAACACCACGGTTAATGGCAACACCCTCAACCGCAAAACTGGAAATGGCTCTACTTCTGTGACTGGGCCAGAAGGCAATACCCATACATCTCCGGTGCGGCGGCGTTAAAACTTCCGGCGTGAGCGGGGACTGGTTCGATCAAATCTGTTGAATGCCCTCTTTTATACCCCCTCCCCCGCATTTTAGGCAAGAACTGAATCAGCTAATATAACAAGGCAAACCCAAATGCTAACAAGGTAGGGAAACGCCGGTGAAAGTCCGGGGCTGTGCGGCAGATGTAAACGAGTCCTCTGTAACCTGAGCCATAAATGTGGCTAAGCTCGTAAGCCAGAATGCCTACCTGTTATCAGTCCACTCTATTTCCTGCCTCGCACGGGAAAGAATTTTTAAATAGATGCCTCCTGCAAATACAACCGATTTAACTGCGCTCTCTAATTCAGCGGATCAATCCATTCAATTACCTTCTCTACCGCTACAACGTCCCCTATTGATGATTGGTCATGGCACCAGAGATGAAGATGGACGGCAGAGTTTTCTAGATTTTGCCGCCGCCTATCAAGCCCAAGACAACTCGCGGCCTGTTGTGCCTTGCTTCTTAGAACTTACTGGTCCTACTATCCAAGAGGGCGTTGACAGGTGTGTGGAACAAGGGTACACAGAGCTATCGGCGTTGCCGGTGCTTTTATTTGCGGCTCGGCACAATAAGTTTGATATCACCAACGAGTTAGATAGAGCAAGGGCTAGGCATCCGCAGGTGAAGTTTCACTACGGGCGGCATTTTGGAATTACCCCTGCGATTTTGGATTTATGGCGATCGCGCCTTGCTGAGCTAGATCAACTTCAGGGGAATCGCTCAGACACTGTACTACTCTTTGTCGGTCGTGGTTCTAGCGATCCCGATGCCAACGGCGATGTTTATAAACTCGCCCGCATTCTTTGGGAAGGCAGCGGCTACCTTACGGTGGAAACTTGCTTCATCGGCATTACCCATCCCCGTTTAGAAGAAGGCTTCCGTCGCGCCCGACTCTACCAGCCCAAACGAATTATTGTCCTGCCGTACTTTCTCTTTACTGGACTCCTTGTTAAAAAGATTTTCGACATCACAGCCCAGCAGCAAGAGCAATACCCAGATATTTCTATGGCTTGTCTGCCAGAAATGGGTATTCACCCAACTCTGTTATCTGTACTACGAGAACGAGAAATTGAAACTCAGCTAGGACAGGTGCAGATGAACTGTGAAATGTGCAAGTTCCGGATCGCATCTGTAGCAAATGGAGATGGTCACGCCCATAGCCACGATCATTACCATCATGGGCACGACCACCGGCATCACCATAGTCACGAACACATCCACGGGGACATCCCCCATGAGCATGAACACTACCAAGAGCAAAGCCACGGTCACTCACACGCTGCTGAAGACCCATACGCAGATGTAGAGCAATACCATAATAGAATTTGGCAAGCTCCTTAAAAGTGCTGATTTTTTCATTGAAAAGTTTTAAGTTTTGAATTGAAGAAATTAACTCTTTTTAATTCAAAACTCAAAACTCATAATTCATAACTATCTAAAAATGTCCAAAGAATTTGCTATTGGTGACCAAGTCCGAGTAGTAGCGTTGCCACCCTATGTCAAAACAGCTGAACCGATGCCGATGTTGCGTCCTCCGGATGTAATTCGCATTGGCGAAGAAGGCGTCATCCTCGACCGGCGTCCAGGGGGATATTGGGGTGTACGCTTTGCTAGAGGCGCTTTTCTGATGGATAGTCAATATATCGATCCTGTATCGCAGACGACCGAATCTGCTGAGTCAGGTTCCGAAGCCTCATCAACTGACGAGTAGGATTACGCGATCGCTTAGCGTGTGTGTAAGCAAGTATTGCGCTTTTTCTTCCCCTTGCGCCTGAAGCGGTTCCTTTGTTCTGTCCGCTAGGTTTACTTCAAGTAAGCTACAAATTGTAGGTTGGGTTGAACTGCGTTTAACCCAACACCAACCTGAGCAATATTGTGTTGAGGCATAAAACCCAACATCCGCATATCGTAAGTGTTTAAGCGGACATCTTATTTCTATCGTCATACAGTGAAATTACTGCAGAATCCCAACATCCGCATATCGTAAGTGTTTAAGCGGACATTATATCACCCACTCATATAATTACGAATTAACTTAAAAGATGTAACCTCGTCGGTAAAATTGCAGGCGTCCAACTCCTAGATTTAAACCATAGGCTTTTTCTCCAGCAGGAAACGCCTTAACTCCAAAAAGATAGATACCGTCATCAAAGGGATTACGAACAGGGCGAAGGGCAATTGTCACTGTTTTACCCGGAGGAACTGGCGGATCAAACGTTACGGAAACCTCGCGGTTATCACGATTCCTAGTTACCTCTCCTAGAGTAAGTTTTTTTCCTTTATCCCTACGTCTTCCCTCAAAGGCATAGCTGTCTTCAAGCTGATATCGGATATTATCTAATCCTTCAATTTGGGTAATAGTGACCCGTTGCAGCGGTTCACCGGCATTCTCTGGCAAGCTGAGCGTGAAATAATAGGTTGCTCCCCATACATAAGTATTATTGAAGGTAGTTGTGGTGGCAATTAAGCTAGGCGACTTTTCAAACCAGACCGTTCCATCCTGAAGCTGAATGGCATGAGCAGACTGACCGACAATTCCCACAATTTCTGCCGCTAGGGTAAGTGTGGTTGCGAATACGGTTAAAAGGCGCATGGGTTGAAAAGAAATCATGAGTTTATTTAAGGTGTACATATAGCGCTATCGACGCTAGAACCCTGAATTGTGCAGATAGTTTCTACTGCTCCATTTATGTCATGGATGCTCATCTTCCAGCCACTACCCGCTCGCTCAACAGTAGCGTACCCAAATTTGTGGATAGTTTTGCCACTGGCTATATTTGTGCCTGCTATCGGAAGCCCGGTCAAGGAGGAGGTGATTGGAGGGTCTAACTGTGTGCCACTGTTTCCGACCACAATGTTGGGCGGACGCTTGTCAGCAAAGCTAAGTGCCTCAAACAGATGCATATGACCGCTTAACACCAGTTTTATTCCCGGAGAAAGGCTGTTTTTAGAAGCTGCCTGAAGTGTAGGATTAGTGCGAAAGAGTTGTTCATTTCCTGCAACCTCGCCCTGGTGTCCAACTGCCCACAGGGGATGATGCATGAGTAACCAGGCGTTTTTCCCTGCTAAAAAATTTATTTCCGCAAGCAAAAGCGAGTAGGCAACTACCTGATCTGGAGGTGCTTTGAGGTCGTTGGCTTTTGAGGTGTCCAACACTAAAAGTCGCAAGTTCCCTGCGGGAACCGTGTAAGGCAATGTATATTCCTTACAACTTGTAGGCAAGGGGCGGGGATCGAGAAAGCGGAACCAACCTGCTCCAGCACGATTACAATCTTCGTGGTTACCGCGAATTACTACCCAAGGTGCTGCTTGCAATAATGGGGCTGCTGGTGTGAAAAAATCCGCATTCCATGCCCCCCAGTTATACCCCCAAGGACTACCTGCACAGCTGCTATTTCCAGCAGGACAGGGCGATTCTCGATAATGATAGTCACCGAGGTGAATCACTAGATCTGGTTCCCAGGCAGCAGCAGTTTTCGCTATTTGATTAAAGGGCCACGCTTGCGGGTCGTTGCAGGCTTGAGCTTCGCCTTTACTTTCCCCGGCTTGATTGGCATTGTTTCTGATTTTAATCCGGCAGCCTGTATCACCTATGACAAGAATCCGCTCAGGATTGGACTTTGGTAGGGGTAAAGCTTGACCTGCGATCGCAGCTGATTGAGTACCTGAAGGAATTGTCAGTTCACAGACTAACACTGGATAGTCTGGAGGTTGGGCTGCTGCCCGCACCTGCATGGGTTGTAATTGCGAGTCTAAGGTGAGGCTTGGACAAGTCGTTTCTGGTGTAATCGCACGCGCGATCGCCATCCCGTCTGGTCCCATCTCCACCCACATGGAAGCCGGAGGTGTTTCCCTTTGATTGGGAGGCGTGATGGTAGCGCCAGGCTGAGGGGCAAAACTTAAAAGCCCAATTCCAAGACTGAACAAGCCAAGCCGGAGATTAGGAATTGGTTTGAATAAAGTAAGTGACAATTTTTGGAAACTTGCCTTTACGACATGAGATTTCCTGGCATCGAACGAGTGCATAGACTTCACCACACTACTCTGAGTAATTATTTTAATTAAAGTTTTATGATGATTTATTTCATGTTTTAGTGAAAAAAATTAACATTTTTCGCCAACGCTGTTCGTTAAGCTGAAAATAAGACAGAAAGGAGAGGAAACACGATGGCTGCTATCTCTAATATCCAATTAAAGCGACCTGCATGGCAAACAACTGTCATTTTTACTTTAGCCTTCTGGCTAAGTAGCAGCTTAATTTTGGATTTGGTGATTATGCCTAGTCTTTATGCAACTGGCATGATGACTCAAGCCGGATTTGCCACAGCAGGATATTCAATCTTCTGGGTTTTTAATCGCATTGAATTGCTGTGTGCGGCATTAGTGTTGACGAGTCTCTTGGCTATTAAAGGAACTCAAAATGCTTCCGAGTATGCAGGACGTCAGCCGATTCTTTTATCGATCCTACTTTTGATAATTGCGATCGCCTATACGTATATATTGACTCCTGAGATGAGTGCTTTGGGGCTACAGTTGAATCTATTCGACCCAGCGGCGGGAACGCCTGCGGCGATGACTCAGATGCACGAAGGTTATTGGGTGTTAGAAACTCTTAAGCTGATCTTAGGCGGTACGCTTTTGGGCTTGTGCTATTCTCATCAAGAATCTTAACCTGTAGAGAAAAGTTGTTGCCAAGGTGTACCAATGGGCTAACAACTTACGCCAAACAATTGTAGATTTGCCTCGCCCAAAGAATGGACGAGGCTTAGTCTATTGTGAGATTTTCCTCGTTTGTCCCCCAAAAAAAGAAGGAGACTTGAACAAAATTTCACGTCGTCAAGGATTTCTGTGTAAGCTCATTAATAAAAGCCAATTTGTCGTAGTAAAAAGTTTTCCTGTCAGCCAGTTCGGTCTAGTGTGGATAGCTCACATTCCTTGCTTCAACGTGGTTATTCATTCCACACTCAAAATTTAAAACTCCAGCCCCGCTAAAGCGCTGATCATGAATCTTCTGGTAAATCAGCCTTGGGCCATAGCAAGCGCACAGCAAGGATGGCAAAACCAATCGCAGCGATCGCCTTCAGTAAACGAGCAGGCAACAGAGCCGCCATTTCACCCCCTGCTAGTACACCCAAAAAGCTAGCCAGTAGCAGCGCTGTCACTGCACCTAAAAACACGGCGCGGGGTGATTTGGAACTACCGCCCAGAGCGATCGCCGCTAGTTGGCTTTTGTCTCCAATCTCGGCCAAAAATACAGTAATGAAACTCAGTCCTAAAAGTTGCCAGTCCATAAAATTGCTGTTGTTTTGGTGCAGGGGGTGATCGCGGCTCAGGCGTTTGGTGAAAGTTTACTAGAAATTCACCACATCCCACAGCAGCAGAACGGAAATGAAGAGTAACAGTGTTCCTGCTGACGCTTCCAGTGTTTTAGGAGAAAGTGACCTTGCCAGCCAGCGCCCCAGTAGGACACCCAGTAAGCTTGTGGCGATAAGTGCAACACCGGCACCAGCAAAAACCACCCAAGGAGACTGGGATTCAGCGCTCATCAGTAGGGTGGCTAGCTGGGTTTTATCTCCCATTTCAGCTAAAAAGATGGTCAAGAACGTCGAGCTAAAAACACCCCATGCCCCCCGTTGCTGCACTTTTGCTGGCGGCTTCTGGTTGCGATCGCTCCTCACTATTGAAAATGAGGCTGATTCAATTACAGTAAGAGACTCCAACTCCTTAGTATTTTCTGTGGGTACTGGCTTAACTTGAGGCGCTAGGTTTGGAGAAGATTCTAAGGTAGGCAAGCTAGAAGGCAACGCGGAACTTTTCACAGGGTAGTTATGCTCTAACACAGCATCTTTTTCACATTCTTTTCATTTTCTCAGAAAAGATCTGAAAATATCAAGCTTTCCCCCTAAAGATAGAAGATGCAGGCTCCAGAACCCGCTCAAATGCCAACTTCCCCGTGAAAGCGGAGCATTTCTAAGCTGCGATCGCCATAAACCCCCTCAATCTGCTGGCTGCAACAGTCAATTGCAAACTCGTTCAGTTCATCTGGCTCAACACCATACAAATCCTGAAAAACATCCGCCTGCACCCGGCAGAAGCGAGGGCGGTCTTCATAAATGCGACATTCTCGCGCGGTGCGATCGAAGTTTACACACCATCCCTGTTCACCGACCATGCTCAGATAAAGTTCCAATTCCTCTGGAGAGAGATATTGGTCTAAATCTGGTCTATCTGCTGGGTCAAGATGACAGCAGGCTCCACATTGCTTTACACAGCGCCAAGTTGCCATAGTTCACCAAAATAGTTTTGAGTTTTAAGTTTTGAGTTTTGAGTTTTGAATAAAAGAGTTATAAATTTTAATTTTAGTTAATAATTCCCCTATCTCCTCACGCACTCGATTAATCTATTTGCCCCTGTAGGCGAGACATTGATACATAATATAGCAATCGCCAAGACGATTAGGACATATATGAATTTAGTAGAGACGTTCCGATGGAACGTCTTTAGCAGAGTTAGTTTGTCGTAAGGGATGTTTCCACTGCTATAAAAGTTATTCTGAAAACAGATAGCAGCGATCGCCTGAGCTAATAAAACATGAATGGAAATATTCAATCTTGAATTATCAGGTATTTATATACTAAAAAACAAATAATTTTATTGTACCACATATATGCATTCATTTGGGGTTTAAAATTCCTCAAATTGACTTATAATATAATTTATTAATTATAACTCAAAACTTAAAACTCAGAACTATTAAAACTGACTTTAAAAAGTTCTCGCTTTTTCAAACTAGGCGTCTTTGACCTGTTGCTCTAAGCTGGGCGCTGGGACGGGCTGGAATTTTTATAATAAATGCCGTCCATCCACCGCTGCTTTTCACTTCAATAGTACCCTCCATCTTGCCAATTAACTGTTGCACCAGGGCTAATCCCAAGCCTGTGCCACCTTGCTTCCAGGGGTCGGCATTGGGAACACGATAAAACTTCTCAAAGATGCGCGGTAACTCAGCAGCAGGGATTTCTGCCTGGTTGCTGATCGTAAACGTCATTACTGGCGAATTGTGCGGTGTTTGACTGGAAAAATTGGGTTCGTAACTGACGCTGAGGATGATTTTATAGCCAGGTGGGGTGTATTTACAGGCATTGTTGAGCAGTTCTGCTAAAACCCGCCCTAGGCTGGAGCGATCTGAAACCATCGGCGGCAGGTCTGCTGGTAGGTCATATTGGAGGATCTGCTTGTGTTCTTGAGTGCGAGAGACAAATGGCTCAATGATGCTGTGTAACCAATCTTGCAAATTGATTGTTTCTAGAGCAATTGAGTAAGCGGCAACTTCCAACCGTTGCAAGTCTAAAAGATCGTTGATCATCTCTGTTTCTCTAGCGCACTCTGATTCCAAGATTTCCAAATACCGCTGACGCCGCTCGCTGTTGGGCGCTATTTTGAGCATTTGGATTGCCATCTTCATATTTGCTAATGGCGTTCGCAGTTCGTGGGAAACAGTGCTGAGAAAGTCGTCTTTAAGTACATTTAGTTGCTGTAGTTCCTGGACTTTTTGTTCCAGCTGGGCGGTGCGTTCCTGTACTTGGCATTCGAGATCGGCGTTAAGCGCTGAACTCTGCTGATATAACTGAGCTTGCTGAATGGCGATCGCTAGTTGATCGGCGATCGCCCGCACCAATTCTACCTCCGACTCTTGCCATTCATCGGCATTACCTGCCCTCATCAGCCTCAGACTTCCCCAGAGGCGCTGTTGAAAGTGCAGGGGTACTAACAACCAAGCCCCCATAGATTTCGGGTTCAGAAAGCTGCTTGCCTCGGCATCTTCGGCATCGACAGCGGTAATTTTGACAATATCTAACTGCTTGAGCTTGCGATTAATCTCATTATCCAAATCTGTAACTTCGACACCCAGCCTACTTGGGGAACCGCCCTGTTGTCGGTATTCCGCGACAGTTGACCACACCTGACGAGAAGGGTGATATTGCTGAATTTCCACATAGTCAGCCTGGAACATCTGGCTGATTTCCTTGACAACTATGGCACCAATAGTCTCTAAATCTAGATAACTGCGGAGCGTGCGTGTGAATTTGTTGAGAGCCTGCTCTTTGAGCGATTGCTGTCGCAGCGCCGCCTCTGCTTGTTTACGATCAGTAATATCGCGGCAGTTGACAACCACACCTTTAGTACTGGCTTCATCAAGCAGGTTATTGACAGCTGCTTCCACATAAATCCACTTGCCTGAACCATGACGGAGCCGAAGCTCTTTTAAAACTACTACGCCTGGTTGCTTGAGACTGCTAGAAAACTGGGACTGAGTAGTTGACCTTTCTTGCGGATGGATGTAGTCAAAAGCATTTTTGCCAATTATATCTTCTGGCTTATAATCCAAAATCCGCTCTACTGAAGGACTTACATAGCGAATATTGCCATCTCCTTCTAATACAGTAATAATATCGGACGAGTTTTGTACCAGCGAACGAAAACGCTTTTCACTTTTGGCAGCTTCATCAATCGCTTTTTTATGACGATCAATATTAATGGCAACTTGACAAACCCCTATAACTTGACCGTTATCATCAAATACAGGGCAATAATTAATTTCAAACCAATAATAATCTTTCTCTAGTCCAGAAAAGCATTTCTCTATTTTTATTGTTTTACCTTTAATTGCACAATTAAAAATCCTGTTAAAGCTATTAGCCTCCTCTTGAGTAATAAAAGTATTAATTAAATTATTTTTTTTTAAACTTTCACCATATATTTTTTTTGCCCAATTATTAGCAGTTCTATTAAAATTTTGAATTTTACGCTCTCGGTCTATTAAAATAACAGCTTGTAAGCTACTATTAAAAATAGCTTTTAAATTTGCTTCTGATTGTTTCCACGCCCTCTGTGCCCGCTCCCGCTCAGTGGCATCTACAGAAATACTGACAAATCCTTTGACATTACCGTTCGCATTTCGGATTACAGTATTAATCACGTCTGCCATAAATTCGCTGCCATCTTTGCGTTGTACAATCAAGCAGCCTTGCCACACGTTAGATTCTGTTAAATTCGCAAAGGTAGACTCGAATAGCTGAGAATTTTTAGGGGAGATAATGACTTTGCATATATTATTACCAATAATTTCTTTAGCTTCCCATTGATAAGTAATCTGAGCAAAGCGGTTTAAGTATATGATATTACCCTCTATATCTGTGGCAATTACCGCATTGTCAAGCTGCTCCAAGATATATGCCTGAAAATGCATTTGTTTTGGAGATAGATCGTAACTTTTTTCTATAGCTGACAGAATCTTTTGCAGCTTTTTAAATACAATGCCATTCCGAGAATATTCACCCACGTCATGTATCGTTTCTAGTGTCATAGAAAATATTCTGTACTCAGCTCAGACCTTAAGCCATCAAGCTGATTCTCGAATTATGCTGACAAATAATTGTAACCAATGAAACTTTTTGTGAGCGCCTACCTTGAGAGGGAGTACAGGCGATCCCCAGTAAATTAGACTAAAAAAAGTTATCCTATGTTGCCAAAGGACAAAAACTTCCTTGCCGCATATATGGGAAACATCTCCAAGTATTTCCTGATAGGCGATGTCGCGATACCACCTGGTCATCGCTAGCGCAGTAGTTGAATTATCCTTATTCATGAATGTGGCTATAAAGCGTTTCAGCGCTTGTCTGTGGTCGGAGATGGCAACTTACTTTAGGTTCACACTATTTGTAGCATCAAGAGTGTGAACCTGAACCAAGTTATAAAAATTTGTTAAGATTTGTAAAAGGTCTATAAAAGCTAATGAATAATCTCACGTTAGAACAACTTGCAACTCAACTAGAGAGTGGCGATAAGCGCGATCGCATGCTGGCTCTAGCTTCACTACGTGACGTGCCAGCAGTTGAGGCAGTGCCCTTGATTAAAAAGGTATTGGACGACGAAAACCTCCAGATTCGCTCAATGGCAGTATTTGCCCTGGGCGTCAAACCCACTGAGGAATGCTATCCGATTTTAGTAAAGTTACTGGAAACAGATCCCGACTACGGCATTCGCGCCGATGCTGCGGGGGCTTTAGGCTATCTGGAAGACAAAAGAGCTCTTGAAGCTCTAGTACGGGCATTTTATGAAGATACTGATTGGCTAGTACGCTTTAGTGCTGCTGTAGCGCTTGGCAACTTGAAAGATCCCCGTGCATACGACGTCCTCATCCGGGCTTTAGAAAGCAAGGAAGTGGTAGTGCAACAAGCTGCGATCGCAGCTTTAGGAGAAATCAAAGCCATACAAGCTGTAGATCACATCCTGGCATTTGCCCAGTCTAGCGATTGGATTGTCCGTCAACGGTTAGCAGAGGCTTTGGGGCATCTTCCCACACCCAAGAGCATCTCAGCACTAAAATACATGGCAAAAGACAGCCATCGTCATGTTGCTGAGGCGGCAAGAATATCTCTTAAACGCCTGTCTCAGAGCAATTAGCAATTAGCTTTTAGCAATTAGCAAATATTTGGTGGTGAGATGAATAGTGGGCATGGTTTTGTGGTCAAATACCAACAGTCAAATGAACTTCCTGTAGTTGTGAAAACTTTCGCAACATAATTAGGAAAAGTAAGAAGACAAAACCTTACAAATACGGTATGGCATACCGGACTTTAAGCTTCTGGAGAAGCTGTAAGACTCATTGGTACTTGTGCCAAAAAGCAGGTTTCATTGAAGCAAGAATCTCCCGTTACAGCGCAAGCTTGACGGTGAGAGTGTCAAAAGGCGAACTCTGGGCGGTAGTGGCTCCAGGGTTTCGCTGCCTCTATTTGAGATGCTAAGGCAATTAGGGTAGCTTCTGCGGCAGGGCGTCCCACTAGCTGAACTCCCACTGGCAAATTTGTTGTGGAATCAAAATTAGTCGGTAGTGCGATCGCTGGCTGCCCAGTGGCATTAAACGGCGGACTGGGAGCTATCCAGCCGACAATTTTCTGAAATGTTTCTTCAGGACTGAGATCAGCCCATTGACCAATTTGCAAGGGCGGATGCATAAGAACTGGCAGCACTAGGACGTCGAAGTTGTCAAAGAAAGCCACAATCCGCCGCGCAATGATTTGCATTAGGGAAACCGCCTGTAAATATTCACCCGCAGAAGGCACTTGTTCTACAATCCAGCGATTTACTGGACTGAGTACCTCAGAAGGAATTCCAGCTGCGGCGACGCCTGCCTGCCAAACTTTAGTAAAAGGTTCAATTAGATCGCTGAAATCAGGGCAATTCGGTTCGACGAGGTGCCCCATGCCTTCTAGCAGCTTTACTGTCTCAAGCACAGCCTGCTGGCACACTGGCGCAGCTTCCCCTAGGGGGGGGATAGTTGTGGAATAAGCAATCCGCAATGGAGTTACCGGGTCACTGGTAGCAGCTGCTAGAAAGGATAAATCGGGAGCGGGTAACCAATAAGGGTCACCAGTAATATAGCCGGACATCACATCCAGGAGTGCCGCTGCATCGGCAACAGTACGAGCTAAGGGACCGCTGGTGCCGAGGCCACTAATGCGATCGCCTACTGGTGCATGAGACACCCTACCTCGCGCTGGCTTAATACCCACTAAACCACAACAGGCAGCAGGTGTGCGAATCGAGCCGCCGCCATCTGAGCCTTGAGCAATAGGACACAGCCCAGCAGCCACAGCTGCCGCCGCACCTCCGCTAGATCCCCCTGGTGTGTAATTTAAATTCCAAGGATTCCGTGCGGCTGGAAAGCCTATTGGTTCTGTGTAGGGAAAAGACCCTAGTTCAGACGTAGCCGTTTTACCGAGAATAATGAATCCAGTCTGCTTAATTCGTGCCACCACCCCCTCATCATAAGTGGCGATGTTGTCCATAAGTGCTGGTGTGCCGTAGGTACAGCGGACACCAGCAACTGCATTAAGATCTTTGATAGAAATTGGGACGCCAAAAAAAGGCGGTAGCTCTGAGGCGTTAGCTGATTGAGCCAACTGCTCTGTTTTTGCTTTGGCCTCTGCAAGCGCCAGCTCTGACATAACGGTGAAATAGCTACCTAGCTGGGAATCTAGCCGCTGGATGCGCTCTAGATAAAGTTCGACTAATTCAACCGGGGAGACTTCGCGGCGGCGGATCAGCTGCGCCTGTTTTAGTGCTGGGGTAAAGGCTAAATCAGTTTCATTCATGGGGTAATCTCAATGCCTATGCCAGACTAAGCGATCGCACAAACTTATCTAACCTGTCCATTCCCTTTTCAATCGATGTCATGTCCGTGGCATAAGACAAGCGGATATGGTCATCGGCACCAAAGGCTATACCAGGAATAGTGGCAACTTGCTGAGATTCCAGCAGGGAATCGCAGAACTCTAGAGAGTTTAAATTAGTTTTGCTGATGTTCACAAACAGGTAAAAGGCTCCATCTGGTTTGGCACAAGTTAAACCAGGAATCGCGTTTAGCCGCTCCAGTATGATCTGCCGCCTGCGAGCAAAGGCTTGACGCATCTGCTCAACACAGTCTTGGGAATTTTCTAAAGCTGCGATCGCGCCATATTGAGCAAAGGTACACACATTCGAGGTGCTGTGACCTTGAATTTTAGTTACCGCTTGAATTAGTTCTACCGCTCCTGCCAGATAACCTAGACGCCAACCCGTCATTGAATATGCTTTAGCAAACCCACTGCTAGTAATGGTACGTGCATAAATTTCTGGCCCTAATGAACCGATACTGACGTGCTGGGCATCGTCGTAGAGAATCTTTTCGTAGATCTCATCCGAGACTACAAGAATATCTTCCTCAACCACAACATCTGCAAGTGCCTGAATCTCTGCTGGTGTATAAACGACACCAGAGGGATTAGAGGGGGAGTTGAGGACAAACAACCGCGTCTGGGGAGTGATAGCTTTGCGGAGCTGCTCAGGGGTAATTTTGTAGCCACTTTGGGCGTCTGTATGAACAATTACCGGATTACCCCCGGCAAGCTTAACCATATCTGGATAACTGAGCCAGTAGGGAGCTGGGATAATTACCTCATCTCCTGGTTCAATCAGTGCCAGCATCAGGTTAAACAGAGAATGCTTGCCGCCGTTAGTGACGATCACATTTGCGGCATTGTAGTCAAGGTTATTTTCTTTACGGAGTTTGTGCGCGATCGCTTCCCGTAACTTTGGTTCCCCCGCTGCTGGGCCGTACTTTGTTTTTCCCGCGTCCAAAGCCTGCTTAGCTGCTGCTTTGATATGCTCTGGGGTGTCGAAATCTGGTTCACCAGCGCTGAAACTACAGACATCAATTCCCTCTGCCTTCATCGCCTTGGCTTTGGCGGCGATCGCCAGTGTCAAGGAAGGAGTTACCTGATCAACTCGTGCTGCCAGCTTCATGCTTTATACACCCAAGAGACTAACTAAGCGATACGTTGCTCCGCAACACAAGGGGAGCGATCGCATCTGCCGAATTTCTAGTTTCTCAGAGTATCTCGCAATCATGCTTCTAATTGATGTATTTTTTACTTTTTGAGCCGTTGTCACTGTTATGCCACGGCAAAATACCGCTCTGCTGCCGAGCGTGTCTTTTTCTGGACAAGGCTTTAGACGCGAGGGTTTTGTTGCCGCCCAGCATGGTTATCTGAGTTATCTGTGTTGGTATTCGGAGCAACTGGCTGTAATTATTCAAATTCTTTGGTAGCTTATAAGGTTAGTTAATATGCCACCTTGCTGATTGAAGCATTGCTCTCGACTATGCAGCATCAGGATTAAGGTCCATCATCTCCCTGGTAGTATAAGTTCCAATAGGACTCCAAATTATATAAGGGAGTAGTAACAGAGCCGCCCTTCCTGAAATAGGCCAAGTTGCTAGTGCAAGCAGAACTCCTAAAATTACACCAATCCCTCCTAGTATTGTGCCTACAGTGAGACTGCGAAATCTTAAAGTAGCAGGAATGTAAGCTACTGTAACGATTTCCAATAGTAGGTACAATCCCATAAGTGCCCAAGTTTTAAGGCTTTGTGGGTCTTGTTCCCAGATTATAGTGGCTGACCAAGCTCCACAAGCGAAAACCACAGTCCAAATCAATGGGATCGCAGGCTCAAAGAATAGCCACTTAGGTCGATCCAAGCTTTTTGCCCACAGAGTATCCCGTAGCTTAATAAATCCACTACCTAGTGCGACCACGAAAGTCACGCCCCCAATAACCATCCAAGATTCGACCATCTGTATACCTTCTTGTGAACTATACTTACGCCCCTCATCAACCTGAGGCGAACAGTCTAGATCGATCCTGTCAAATTAAAAAATGGCTTTAATCAGCCCTGGGTGCGATATCTTTGCTGGTACTGTTGACTTACTGAGTAGCTCATTGCTAACCATTAGTTGCCAGTGAGATGCGTGGAATCAGCAAGCAAACAGATTAAATTATCATCTTTGATTTGAATTAATCCGTGTTTCCTTAACTTGCCCATTAAACGGGTTACAGTCACACGGGTGGAGCCAATGGCGCTGCCAATTTGGGCATGGGTTAAGGAGAACGGTAGGCAGTAACTGCCGTTGTCAGGTTGACCAAATTCTTCAACTAAGAGTGTGATAAATCCCAAGAGGCGGTCAATTGTCCGCCGCTGCCCCAGTGTACTTAGCCACAGAAGCTTGCGCTGGTGCTGGTAACGAAACGCATCCAAGACTTCCCACCGGAAGTGAGGCCAGTTATCTAACTCATGCCAATACATCCAGACTACAGAGGTCTGCTCAACATGAGCATAAGCTTGGAGCGTAAGTGATGACTGCGTTACAACTTCAAACGGCTGACCCACACCGACAAAGCCTAAAAAAGCTTCCTCTGTGATTTGAGGCGGAAATCCAGGTAGGGCATCTTTGGTGTTAGCACTGACTTGAGCTGTGCCCACTAGGCGAACAGCACCCCGCTGTACCAAATACAGCAACCCAGAACGTGCCGGAATCCGCTCATCTTTGCTGAAGGTGCGATAACGGTAGTGTTCCTGCGCCCAGTCCAGAATCCGTTGCCATGTAAAAAACGGTCGAGATGCATCTGATGGGGAGGATGGTGAATACATAGTGGGAGCGTTAGTCTTTTATAGATTTTAGCTAAAGTTTAAAGTCACAAAAAAGCACTTTTAACTTTCTTTATTTGGATTTAAAATTAATTTTTTGAAAAAGTTATAACTAAAGATAGGTGAAATAAAATTAAACTGATTTAATAGTAGGTGTTTCTGTAGTGAAGTTGAATTTAACAACTATTAATTCTTCTACTATTATGCAACTGCTGCTCGATCAGCTACAGGCAGCAATCAACTTATACACAGAAACATTATGCCTCGCAGCAGAAGAGGTAGACCGTTGTGCCGGACTAAATCCTGAAGGAATTCCTCTGTATCGGGTTCAGGATGATATGGTTTATGCGAGCGCGATCGCACTCAAACTTGCTAGTATCTTCCACTTGCAACCCTTGGACATCGCCACTCAGTTGGTGTCGTGCTTACCCTCTCCAAGTCAGGACACTGGCACTCAAGGCGTTTTAGAATTTACGGTGAAAGTTGCGCCCCCAGGGTGGATTTATTTCCAATTTACCGACCCAGGTATAGCCGCCTGGTTGCAATATCTAACTCAGACGCCCGCAACAATAGCCAGCCACACCGTCATCTATCAGGCATCACCCATTGCTCTGAGTCTTTTTCCGGTGCAATATGCTCATGCCCGCTGTTGCTCACTCTTGCGTCTAGGACACCAACAAGGGTTGATCAAGCTTAGTACCCATACGAAGATGCCGCCGCTGTACCAGCTAATTGAACCTAACCCCATTCCCTGGCTGAATGCGGACAAGCAACTCCAGCTTGTGCATCCCGCAGAACTACGCCTGATTGCCCAGTTATTAGGGGTGCTGGATGAACTTAGCGAATTTAATCAACCTAATTGGGTGAAGGTTGCCAGCAATTTGAGCGATGCCATGACTAGCTTCTACCGCCACTGCCGCGTTTGGGGTGAGGTGAAGACACAAACACCTCATCTGGCTCAGGCAAGATTGGGGCTAGTAGGAATCACTCAATCAGTCCTAGGGCTTATGCTGCAAGATATATTAGGCGCAACGGCACCAGCAGAGCTTTAATGCTTCCTCTACCTAAAGTCAGAAAATATTAGAGTCAGAGGTGACAAATAAACAAGATTCGGATAATATGCAGTTGTGTGAGGAGCGAACCAGAGCTAGGGAACCGAGACGAAACACGGCCAGTCGTCGGTTCCCTTTCTGATGGAAAAGGCTGAGAGACAGCCCCTTTTTTAGAGGATAAAAGCTTCAATAGCAGCTGCCGCACCGTCTTGCTCAACACTAGGAGCAACCCACTGGGCGATCGCTTGGACTTCTGCTGGTGCATCTCCCATCGCCACGCCTATCCCAGCATATTCAATCATCTCCACATCATTAAAATTGTCACCAATTGTCATCACATTAGCAGGCGACAAACCGAGGATTTCTTCAGTTAAATAACGCACAGCTGTGCCTTTATTTGCTAAAGGGTTGGTAGCTTCAAAGAAAGTTGCTACAGATGTTGTCAGGTAAAGTTCAGCGGGAGTGTAGCGCGATCGCAATTTCCCCATCAGATTGCTAATTAACTCAATATCGTCACTGAGGGCTAAAACTTTTGTGGGATTAGATGTTAAAACCTTGCGGAGATCACCAACTGGAATTGGCTCAATGCCAGATCGCTGTGCATAAACTTGCGTTTCTCTAGTCAATTCTCGTACATAAAGCTGGTCATTGATATAGAAATGGACAGAAAGTAGCGATCGCAGTTCCGGCTGCTCAAAATAGTCTAGTAATTGTCGCGCTGCTGTTGTTGAAACAGGTAAATGCTGGAGAATTTGTTGAGTTCCGGGATCTTGAATCCAGGCTCCCTGATAAGCTAGCAGTGGCAGCGTAGAGCCAATATCTTGGTGAAAGCGTAAGGCAGAACAATACATCCGACCAGTTGCGATCGCCACTTGGACACCCTTAGCTTGAGCCGCGCGTATCGCCTGCTTCACTGGTTCCCGGATCTCATTAGAAGTACCAGATATAGTGCCATCAATATCCAGAACCAGTAATCGAATGTCTAGAGTATTTTCACCAACAGAGCTTATAGACTTTAGCTGATTAGTCGTGGATAGTTTTTGCATAAGTTCTTGACGATTCCAATAAGAGCCTATCCGAAAAGTAATTTTATTATCTGCGTTTATCTGCGTCCATCTGCTTTTATCTGCGGTTAAAAATTTCTTAAATCAACTTTAAGTTAGATAGAGTTTGACAGTCCTAGCCACTTATTGAGAAAGCATAGGCGTGTGGATGCTAGTGTAGCTGGATCGATCCAGGTCGCTAAAATAAGTCTATGTCTGACTCTACTTCTGCCTCCAACTCGTCCAACGCTACCCATCCCTCGCCAGAAAATCAGCCCCTCTTGATTCTGGTTGATGGTCATTCCTTAGCCTTTCGCTCCTACTTTGCCTTTGCTAAAGGGCGAGATGGGGGCTTAAAAACCTCTACTGGAATTCCCACCAGTGTGTGTTTTGGCTTTCTCAAGTCACTGCTGGAGGTGATGGCATCCCAGCAACCTCAGGCGATGGCGATCGCATTTGACCTGAGTATGCCCACCTTTCGCCACGAAGCTGACGAGACTTATAAAGCCGGTCGAGCAGAGACACCAGAAGACTTTATCACCGACCGGAAAAATCTCCAAGAAGTGCTGGAAGCCTTAAACTTGCCTATTGCCGAGGCTCCTGGATACGAGGCAGATGACGTATTAGCCACTTTAGCAGTACAGGGAAGTGCAGCCGGTTTTCGGGTGAAGATAGTTACAGGCGATCGCGATTTGTTTCAACTCGTCGATCCAGCCAAAGGCATTAGTGTTCTGTATCTAGGTAATAGCTTCTGGCAGCGTGGTAGCAACGCTGGGCCAGTCGAGGTTGGGCCAGAGCAAGTTCAAGAGAAAATGGCCATCACACCGGAACAGGTGGTTGATTACAAAGCTCTCTGTGGCGATAGTTCTGATAACATTCCCGGCGTTAAGGGAATCGGTGATAAAACAGCCGTGAAGTTGCTCACAGAATACGGCACACTCGATAAAATTTATGCTTCTCTGGATCAAATTAAAGGAGCAGTTAAAACAAAGCTGGAGGCTGGCAAAGAAGAGGCATACCGCTCCCAACATTTAGCTAGGTTAGTTCTTAACGTTCCTCTAGAGGTAAGTTTAGAAGACTGCAAGCTAAAGGGATTTGATAGCGCTGTTCTGGAACCGCTTCTACAAAAATTAGAACTCAAAAAGTTTTTAGACAAACTTAAAGAAATCCAGGAGGCTTTTGGGGGTGTAGCGGTTGAGGAAAAATCACAGGCAGATACCTCAGAGGATACCCAGGTAGAAGTAGCAGACGACGACCTCTGGTTTTTTAGTGCTGCGGATACTGAAACGGCGAAGGAGGAATCGCGTTCCCCCATTACACCTCAGATCGTTGATACTCCAGAAAAACTTACCCAGCTAGTTCATCATCTGCAAACCTGCACCAATATAGATGCACCTGTTGCATGGGACACAGAAACGAGTGACTTAGAACCACGAGATGCTGAGTTAGTGGGGATTGGTTGCTGCTGGGGAACTAAACCAGATGATGTTGCCTATATTCCTATTGGTCATAAGGTGGGGAGAAATTTAGATAAGGCAACAGTTTTAGATGCTTTGCGTCCGATTTTAGAAAGTAATGATTATCCCAAAGCCCTACAAAATGCTAAGTTTGATCGCTTAGTATTGCGTTGTCAAGGTATTAAATTAGCTGGAGTTGCATTTGAGACAATGCTGGCTAGTTACGTCCGGAATTCAGAGGCTATTCATAATTTAAGCGAGCTAGCTCGACGGTATTTGGGATTAATAACTAAAAGCTATGTAGATTTAGTGCCTAAAGGTCAAACTATTGCCGATTTGAATATTCCTGTGGTAGCAGACTACTGTGGTATGGATGTCTATACTACATTCGGATTGGTTTCTCACCTTCGGGCTGAACTGCTAAAGGAGAGTCCCAAACTCTACCAACTGTTGATAGATATAGAACAACCTCTGGAACCAGTCTTAGCGGAGATGGAATATGTGGGAATTCGCGTTGACGCTGCCTATTTAAGGGAACTATCACAACAGCTAGAAAAGGATTTAAATTCAATTGAGGAAAATGTTTATGAAGTAGCAGGTGAAAAATTTAATTTGGGTTCTCCCAAGCAGTTAGGTCAGCTGCTATTTGAGAAACTTAAATTAGATACTAAGAAGTCGCGCAAAATGCAGACTGGTTTCTCTACCGATGCCGCAACCTTGGAGAAGTTGCAAGGAGATCACCCAGTTGTAGATGCAATTTTGGAATACCGCACTTTGTCTAAGTTGAAGTCTACTTATGTAGATGCGTTACCAGCGCTGATACGTGTGGATACTCAACGGGTGCATACAGATTTCAACCAGACTGTTACCACAACTGGTCGGCTGTCTTCTTCTAACCCAAACTTACAAAATATTCCTATCCGCACAGCTTTTAGTCGGAAGATACGCAAAGCGTTTTTACCTGAACCAGGCTGGCTTTTGGTTGCCGCTGATTATTCTCAAATCGAGTTGCGAATTTTGGCTCACTTGAGTCAAGAGCCAGTGTTAGTTGACGCTTACCAGAAAAATGAAGATATTCACACTGTTACTGCCCGGTTAGTGTTTGAGAAAGATACAGTCACAGCAGATGAAAGACGATTAGCAAAAACGATCAACTTTGGTGTGATTTATGGAATGGGTGCTTTGCGTTTTGCGCGTTCAACAGGGGTGAACAAAGCAAATGCGAATGAGTTTATTCAGCGGTTTGGCGATCGCTATCCCAAGGTTTTTGATTATTTGGATCAGGTAAAAAGAGAAGCGATCGCACATGGTTATGTTGAAACTATTCAAGGACGCCGCCGCTATTTTAACTTTGAGGCAGGCAGCCTTCGCAGGCTGAAAGGTAGCAACCCGGATGAAATTAACCTCAATGAACTTAAAAAATTAGGACAAAATGACGCTCAACTTTTACGAGCTGCCGCGAATGCTCCAATTCAAGGTTCAAGTGCAGATATTATTAAAATTGCGATGGTGAAGATACATGACCTGTTACAAGGTTATCAGGCGCGTTTACTATTGCAAGTGCATGATGAATTAGTGTTTGAAATCCCCCCGCATGAGTGGGAAGAATTACAGCCTCAAATTCTCTCTACTATGGAAAATGCCGTACAGCTAAGTGTGCCCCTTGTAGTTGATGTTCATGCGGGGAATAATTGGATGGAGACTAAGTGATAGATACACTACTCTTGCCACTGCTACGAGCTAGCAATGGATATCCGAAAGTATGCCACGATAGAAACTGCTGTTGATCTGAGTTTGCCTTTACAGGGTATAGCTATAAATGACGCCCCCTCAGAAACTAACAAAACAAACTTTCATATTGCTTGGTGCAGTTGTCCTTATCCTGGGTTTGGTGGGGTGTGAAAGCCTATTTTCACCGCCTAAATCTGAATTACCCACTTATTCTGTCAAGCGAATAAGTGACGGAGACACTCTGGCTGTGACTGATAGCAGCGGAAACAGCATCAGCGTGCGCTTCGCCTGTATGGATGCGCCGGAGGTTCCGCATACGAACGCGGAAAAACAAAGCAGAAAAGCGGTAGATAAAAATCAATTTAAATGGGGAGTTCAAGCACAGCAGCGAGTACAACAACTGGTGACACAAGGGGGCGATCGCGTTAACTTAACTGTGACCGATACTGACCGCTATGGTCGTAAAGTGAGTGAAGTGCGGCTACCCGATGGTACTTTAGTTCAGGAAGTCTTAATCCGTGACGGGCTGGCAATGGTTTACCAGCCATACCTAAAGAACTGTCCCAGTGCAACTGTTGTTCAGCAAGCGGAAGCTGAGGCAAAGAAGAGTCGGCGCGGCGTTTGGGGAGACTCTAAGTTTGTGGAACCTTGGGATTATCGGCGAATTAGTAAAAAGTAGTTAAGCGATCAGTTTTTAAGTTAACTGCTCAAAAATCTACATCATCATACTCGCCATTGTCCTCAAATTGCTGATTATTCTGTTGGGAACCAGATACCTGCGAGAAGAGGGGCGCGATCGTACCTCCGATAACGCCTACGCCAGCGCTGAATGCCAGTACAACACCCACAGGCAGCTGAATTGACTCGAAACTCAGCAACCTAAGAGACACCAGGGTGGCGTTTTGAACAGAAAGGATAGCGATCGCTCCCACGGCAATAGCTAAGACTAGGGAGGTAAGCAGGTTAGTGATAATTTTCATAAAAAAAGAAATCGCCGCTATACAAACGTTCGTCTGCTACGCCGATTGTACGCTCTATAGCTTTTTATAGCCTGCGTAGGCAGTGTTTGAATGCAATAGCCCCACCCATTTAGGGTGCGGGCTATTAGAGGTTTATGCCGCTACAGGTTCCATCTTCGCGATGATGTTTTCCATATATTTCGCAAGTTCGGCTAATTTTTCTGGAGAGTTAGTTTCCAGATAGACGCGCATTAGGGGTTCAGTGCCAGAAGGACGTAGCAGCACCCAGCCGCCATCTTCTAGGTAAAGTTTGATGCCATCTTTGCGTCCTACTTCCTTAATTTTGACGCCAGCCACTTCTGAGGGTGGGTTCTTTGTGAAGGAATCTAAAACTGCGGCTTTATGAGCATCGTCTAAGTGCAGATCTAGGCGTTTGTTATAGAGAGGGCCATCTGCTTCGGCGATCGCTTCTGCCACCATTTGGCTTAGGGGTTTGCCTTCATAGGCGATCGCTTCTGCCACTAGCATATCTGCCAGAACACCATCTTTTTCAGGAATATGACCAATAATGCTCAATCCGCCTGATTCTTCCCCGCCAATTAATACTGGCGTCTCCCGCATTTTCTCGCCAATATATTTGAAACCTACTGCCGTTTCGTAGATTTCCAAACCGTACTTAGCAGCCATATTATCCAGCAGGTGGGTAGTGGCTACAGTGCGGACAATCGCGCCTGTCTTACCTTTATTTTTGACTAGGTGACGCGCCAGTAATAGCAGCACTGTGTTCGGCGTCAAGACGTTACCAAGTTCATCGACAATGCCAAAGCGATCGCTATCTCCATCGGTCGCCAAACCCAAATCGGCGCTATCTCTCTTCACTGCCTCAACCAGTTCAACCAGTTGATCTCCCTTGGGTTCAGGCATTCCCCCACCAAACAAAACATCTCGGTAGGTATGGAATTTCTCTATCTCGCAGCCGCACTCTTCCAACACTGTATCCAGATAGCCGCGCGAGGTAGAGTAGAGCGCATCGTACTTCACATTGAGCTTGGCACTGCGAATCCGCTCTACATCGAGGAGGGTATAAATAAACTTGAGATAATCTGGCTTAGGGTCAAATGTGGATATCTTATCGGCGTTGCTGCCACTGGGGGGCGTATCAGCCGCACCTTCAATATTGGCAACGATGGTATCCGTAATTTCTGGTGTCGCTGGCCCAGCATAGTGTGGAATATACTTGATGCCGCAGTAAGGGGCTGGGTTATGGCTGGCAGTGAACATCAACGCCCCCGCAGAATTGAGATGACGCGCATTGTAGGCAATCACAGGCGTTGGACAATCCCGATCCACAACTTTCACCGTCCAACCTAGATCTGCCAGCACAGAGGCGGCTGTACGGGCAAACTGATCCGCTAAAAAGCGAGTATCGTAGGCAATTAAAACGGGTCGGTCTTTGGAGTAAGCTGTTTCTAAGTAAACGGCGATCGCCCGCGTTACCTTACAAACATTGGCGAAGGTAAAGTCATCGGCAATAATCCCCCGCCATCCATCCGTGCCAAACTTAATCTTCGTTGAACTGCTAGCTGTACTCATTTTTACCACTTCCTGTTTATTTCAACTCAATACTACAAGAGAGCTAACACCCAGCACCCAATACCTCATAACTAATCTGGTGTCATTTGCCGTTGCAGATGATAGATTAGCTGCAAGAGGAATTAATTGAGCAGTCCAGTGGGCGTCGCCTCTGGCTATTGGGAATAGTATTATTATTGGAGTCGTGAGCCATTGTGATCCAAACTGAAGCCCCTACCTTACCCCTACTTAAAGCTGATGTGTCTCGCCTAAACGAAGAGTTAGAAATGCGAGACCAGCTAGTGCAGCAGCTGTCTCAAGAATTATTCCGGCTGGTCAAGGGAAATACCACCTTTATGCCGAAGCCGGAGGCATCTTCGCGCCAGATGGCGGAGATCCGACTGTTGCAAGAACAATTGCAAGAAGTAGAGCAGCAAGTTACATTTTACCAGGAGCAGATTACTAGCCGGGATGCAGAGATTTCCCAATTGCGGCAGTCTGTACAAGAATTGAGCGATCGCAGCCAGATGCTAGAGCAAGTGGTACAGGAGTTGCCACAGATTTATCGCCAAAAGTTCGCAGAACGCATGGTGCCAGTGAAGGAAAAAGTGGCAATGTTGCAACGGGAAAACCGTAAACTGCACGCTGAGTTGCAAAGTGTCAGCTACCGTTTGGCGGTAAGAAGTCGTAATAGGACGCATATTGATTTGCCTAGCTTCCCTCGCAGCGTTTCTGGCTCTATGGCCACCTTTGGGAATGCTTAAGGTTTTAATTGTGGTTGAGGACGAACAGATTGCGGCATCGTCCACTACGGAGCGTATGGTTACGGCGCTCAAGCAGGCGATTGCCGCGATCGCTACCCAGCCACCGCTGGAAACAGTGCAAGTGGTAGCGGCAGCTGCCCTTAGCGGTCTTGTGCAAGAATTAGCGCCAGACAAGCACCTCTGGTGTCCTTTGACGCTCAACTTACCAGAAAGTCTCGATTTTCCAGGTCAGGAGGTCTATCGCGCTTGCCGCAATGTTCCAGATTTGCGCCAGTGGGTAAAGCAAAAACAAAGCATAGCGACTGGTAATGGTAATTTATGGTTGCCTGTGGTTCTTACTGCCAAAGGCCCCCTTTACGGTGAAGTTATTGGTTTGGCAGCAGAAGTTTCTACAAAGGAATTATCAGAAGATTTATCACTTCCAAGGGAAGGGTCTGATACATTACCCTATCAACAGCCGGTGCATCTATCAGATGTCTGGCGTCAGCCCCTTTACCAACTGGCGCACCAACTGCTGCAATTCTTAGCAGCGCCACCGGCAACTTATTTATTACAGTTTGGGCTTCAAGAGCAAGGTATTGTCTTTGATCGACTTTGGCCGTTTCCAGGAGCACCTGCGATCGCTAGTTTAGGTGTTCAGACTCCCGATTTATTTAACTGCCACTGGCAGTGCTTAACTGGAAAGCCTATCTTTGACCTGACAATTATTCCGCCAATGGCTTCTATCAAATCAGTTTGATTGCATACAATGTAAAGACTTGCAATTTTGATATGAATTGTCTCAACATGAGACAATTCTGGCTGCAACTACTTTATGACCTAAAAAAGTTTCAGCGAGCAAAAGCAACAACCCCATTTTGTCCCCCAAAACCAAAGCTAAGACAAAGAGCAGTTTCTAAAGAGCTAATTTGAGCATTAAGCACAAAGTTTAGATCAAACTCAGGATCTTTTAGACCTACACAAGGTGGTAATATCTGTTGCTGTAACGCCAGTAAACAGAAAGCAGATCCTATAATTCCAGAAGCACCGAGAGTATGACCAGTAGCCCCTTTAGTTGAGCTAATAGGAACTCCTTTTGGAAATAGTGCTTCAACCAGATGAGCCTCTCTTTGATCATTGAGACGGGTGCCAGTTCCATGAGCGTGGATATAGCTTATTTCTTCAGGGAGAAGTTTACTTCGTTGCAGGCAACGCTGAATTGTTGCTGCGGCTACTTGATAGTCAGGATCTGGGGCGGTGACGTGGTAAGCATCGTTGCCAAAAGCAAACCCTAAAACTTGTCCGTAGGATTTTCTAGAATTCAAAGGAGCCTCTTCCTGAATCTCCATTAGTAAAACAGCAGCTCCTTCTCCCAGAACCATCCCTTGCCGTTGTCGATCAAAAGGATAAGCTCCAGTTGAGGCTAAGGCACCCATTTGGGAAAAGCCTGTAATGTTTAAAGGACTAATGCAAGACTCTAATGCTCCGACAATTACCCGCTTACATTGTCCTGTTTTTAGCCATTCCCAACCTTGGGCAATTGCCCAAAGACCTGTAGTACAGGCAGATGTAGGACTACTTACAGGTCCTGTTGCTTTTACATGACGGGCAACTCTGACTGCAAGCATATGGGGCAAAGTTTCTAACCAGGGAAAAGCTTCTTCTAAAAAGTTTCCTGCTGCCCATTTTTCCCAAGTTTTTTGATAGCTGCGGCTTGAACCAATAACTACCCCACACTCCTCTAGAGGAAGATTCCAGCCAGCGTCAGCTATAGCCATTTCCAGAGCGTGATCTAGTAAAGCATTTGGTGATGTGGTCTGAGGAAGTACAACAGCTAAGGGCTGGAGAGGTAGCTTTGGAAAAGGCTGCTGTTGGGTAATGCCCGTTTCACCTGCAAGTAAACGCTGCCAACTTTGATGGCAGCTGTTTCCTAATGCACAGATTAGACCAATGCCCGTGACTACTACTTCCAATTTTTTAACTTCAACAGGACTTACGCATTCTACCGAAACTTTCGTTGAACCGTGCAGACGGGTTATGCTTACCTTATGGCAACCCTTAGAGGATATATGTTTACGGCGTAACCTGATCTCAAAAACATCACACCGAAGCTACGGCAACTCCTGCCCTCTCTATTAAGAGCCTATCTTTATTGCATCCGTTCCAGCGGCTCAATACATACTGTTATCTGTGTTCATCTGTGTTTATCTGTGGTTAAAAATATCTTAAAACAACTTTTTTGATAGATTCTAAAGCGGCTATAGGGAATTTTACATTTAACTATGTCTAGTTCTGGTAGTCAGAGGCTAGATAGCGGCAGTAAAGATAATATGATTAAGATTTAGCGTTGCGATTAATGCAAAGAATTGAGTCTAACAAATACGGTTTAGCTATTCACACGAGCAGTCCAGAACTTGGTTTAGCTCTGAGTAACTTTGCTGATGATTCCCGCAGTAAAAGCTGGAGCTTGGGGCGCGATATATCTACTCATTTGCACCAATATATCGTTGAATTTATAGAGCCGCAGACGTGGGCAGATTTCGCGTTCATGGCAGTGGCAAAAGGACCAGGTAGCTTTACTGGCACTCGTATTGGTGTTGTTACTGCTCGTACACTAGCTCAACAGCTAAATATTCCCCTGTTTGCCATCTCTACTTTGGCAGCTGTCGCATGGGAAAAAAGTCAGAATGCAGAAGCCATTGAAAATCTTGTGATCGCTCTGCAAATGCCAGCCCAACGCGGTCAAATGTTTGTTGCTATCTATCACCTAGCCTCAAACAATTCAGGGCTAAGCCAGCTATTACCAGAGACAGTGACGACACCTGAAGCATGGCAAGAAACCCTAGAAACTTGGACAACACCTTACCAACTAATTGACATACCACCTGGGGGTGACTTAGGGGCATCGGTTTCTAGTCTGCTAGAACTAGCTTATTTAAATTGGCAACAAGGAAAACGCCCTCATTGGTCAGAGGCGCTGCCATTTTATGGTCAACATCCGGTAGAACAGAAGGCAGCAGGGTAAATTCCTAACGCTGCAAACTCCGGGGATCGAGCGCATCCCTTAGACCATCACCTAGTAAGTTAAAAGCTAGCACGGTAAGGATAATCAACAGCGCTGGGGGCCAGATTAACCAGGGTTGCAGCACTAAAATCGAAGCATTAGTTGCCAGGGATAACATATTGCCCCAAGAAGGATCGGGTTGCTGAATTCCCAGCCCAATTAAACTTAGAACTGATTCCGCCACAATAAAGCCGGGAACCGCCAGGGTTGCAGAAATAATCATATAAGTAGCAGTCTGAGGCAAAACATGGCGAATGATGATGTAAAGAGGTTTAGCACCCATCGCTCGTGCTGCTTGCACAAACTCCCGCTCTTTAATTGATAAAACCTGTCCGCGAATTACCCGTGCCAGCCCTGCCCAGCCTATGAATGAGGTAATCAGCACAATCAACAAAAATCGTTCTCCAGTGCTTAGCCCTGGAGGCAGTACAGCTGCCAGAGCAACTAGTAGATAGATGCTGGGAATCGTCATCAGCACTTCTACCAGGCGCATCAAGGCAGCATCAATCCAGCCCCCAAAGTAGCCGGAAATCCCGCCTACCAACATCCCTAAGGGAAAGGAAATGGCAATACCTACTAAACCAATACTGAGGCTGATTCTGCCACCATGCACTAGGCGACTAAATTGGTCGCGGGCTTGCTCATCTGTGCCTAAAAGATTAAATTTACCTTCTCCAGTAGTGCCAAAAAGGTGCCAGTTGGAAGGTATCCCTCCGAAGAGTTCCACCTGATCCCATTTCTGTTGTTTCCCCTTTTCCCACTTGGGTAGTGGCAGTTTAATTTGAAATAGCTTGTAGGCGGAACCCTGAACAAACAGACGTAGTGGCGAAGGTTTTTGTCGATCAACGTTCAGTTTGCGATCGCCTGTTTGTAAATCTGTGGGGCCCTGTGTCGTGGGATAGATGTGAGGATCGAACTGCCCTGCTGGATTACGCCAGTAAATCTGCGTTGGAGGCAGCAGCGATCCATCTGGCTGCGAGGCATAGGGGTCATAAGGGGCAACAAAATCAGCTGCTATAACGCTCAGGTAGAAAACTAACAGCAACAAAGCGCCCAAGCGAGCTAGCGTATTCTTCTTAAGTTTCTGCCACCAGTTCATAATTTCATTTAGGTGAATATAGTTATATAATGGGTACTCAGCAATTAGCGATCGACCAGCTGATAGTTGGAATTTAACTGCGGGTGTAGTTCAGCGGTAGAGCATCTGCTTCCCAAGCAGACTGTCGTCGGTTCGAATCCGATCACCCGCTTGATAACTAAATTATCTTAATTGAGTCCTCCGGGTGAGTTGTGGGTGGTTCACTTGCTTATTTCATCTAACTTGTCACGCACTGCCTGCATATCTTGCCACATTAACCATTTAGGCGCTCCAGGCTCACGGGATGGGTTACGTAACAAATAAGCTGGGTGAAAAATAGGCATACACAGACGCCCTTCCCACTCTATCCAAGTTCCTCTAATTTTAGTAATGCCTCGTTTATCGCCAGTTATGCCGCGCACTGCTGTGGCACCTGTCAGGAGAATAATTTTTGGATCTACCATGCGAATCTGTTCTAACAGGTAAGGTTTGCAAGCGGCAATTTCGTTAGGTGTGGGAAGACGGTTGCTGGGTGGACGGCACTTCACCATGTTGGCAATGTAGACATCCCGTTCAGTATTCAGATTTACAGAGGCCAGGATTTTCTCTAAAAGTTGCCCAGATTTCCCAACAAATGGCAACCCGGTTTCATCTTCATTTTGACCGGGCCCTTCCCCCACAATCAAAATAGGTGCCTGGAGATTGCCGCGTCCAATGACTGCATGAGTCCTGCTATTACCCAAATCGCAGCGATGACAGCTATTGCAGTGTTCTGCTAGCTGGTTCATTGTTTGATAGGTGCCGGGAGGAATGGGGATTTTGGCATCCGTAGGAATCAAATCTGGCGCTGTAGCCGCCGCTGGCTCAGGTTGACCAAGGGTTGAGTCATCAAAGAGGCTGAGTTGGTCTTGGTTGGGCATAAAGCTGGGGGAGTGTCTATCCTGCTACAAAATAATCCTAATAATCCTATCAACAACTAGCTGATAGCAATCCGTGTCGGTGACACTGGTAACTGTAAGGTAGGTTTCACCATTAAAATCCGTCATCATGGAGGCAATCGGGCTGCCAAATGCCAGAGGAAGCTATGTCATCTATCCCGCTGTTTAGCGATCGCATTAATGCCGGTGAGCAGCTAGCACAGTTTATTCTCCGTGAGCTTGCTCAGCTAAAGACTGAGGGTGTTTCTGCTCAACCAATTGTTTATGCTCTACCCAGAGGCGGAATTCCAGTAGCAGTGCCGATCGCACGAATTTTGGGTTGCCCTTTAGATATTGTGGTAGCAAAAAAAATAACAAAGCCTCAAAATCCAGAACTGGCAATCGGGGCTGTGACGGCAGATGGACACGTTCTCTGGGCAGATCCAAAGCCATTCCGTAAAAGCCAACAAAGTCTGCGGGAGACAGCGTTGCTAGAAGCCCAAGAAAAAGCTCAAGCGCAGCTGGCTAAATTTTCCCCCAGCTGCCCACAGATTAGCCCTGAGGGTGCTATTGCCATTTTAGTGGACGATGGTATTGCTACAGGGATGACGATGGCAGTAGCAGTGCAAGCCTTAAAAGCCCAAAATCCCGCCCAGGTTTGGATTAGTGCGCCAGTAGCACCAGCTGAATTAATGACCTCGCTACAGGAATGGGGCGATCGCGTCATCGTCTTAGAAATGCCTCATCCGTTTCTCAGCGTCAGCCGCTTTTATGTCGAATTTCCCCAAGTTGAGACGAGCGAAGCTTTGGCTTACTTGCAGCAGTACAATAATCCGCAATTATCCTAACCTATAGCGCAGGGTAACCCTAGCCGTAGGTAGTTTTCAGCTGCTGCTTTAGGCTATTTTATAATTGTCTCAAGATCCTGATAATGCCATGAGAATTTTACACTTTTGGTGGCGCACTTTTATTATTTCTAGGCAATACAATTCCCCTCGGTTCATTGAGTTACTGATGTTATCTCTGGCAATGGTAATGTTGCTAGTTGCGGGAGGAACAGACAAATGGCCCTACTTAGTGCTGGGCTTGAGCTACGTTGTCGGGGCTTCGATATCCATCTTAGTGCGGGAAGCGTTCCTGCCCTCCCACCAGCAGCGATTGACGCAAATTACAGCAGTGCTGTTGCTAATTATCAGCTTGTACGGCTTTGCAGACTTAGCCCGCTTCTTCTGAGAAGTCGTAGAGACGTTCCGGCGGAACGTCTCTACAAAGCATTGCGCGGGTTGTTCAAAAAGAGGATACCAAACCCAGATTTGCTATGACATCTAACAAAAAGCAGCCGTATAGATTATACAAATTAAATGTACAGCAGCAGATTGGTGATCGCACTCCCCTGCTGTTAATTAACGAATTTTCACAAATCCAGCCTTACTAATGAGTTCTTGCCCCTGGCTAGTTAACAGCAAGTTAGCATAGGCTTTTCCTGCTTGCTCATCACTTTGACCATTTTGTTTAAGCACTACAAATAAATTGCGGGTAATAGGGTACTGACCGTTTTGGAAGGCATCAATATTTAGCTGGTTGCGTTTTCCAGGGCAGTTTTGAAGAGGAACAAAAGGTTCTTGATAGGGAGGTACAAATTTACCAGCTTCACGACCCAGAGGTAAAGGTTTAACTGTACATTGCGGGACAACCTCTGGCGCTGAGGCAAAGTAAATTCCACCGAGACTACCAGCTAGTTTACTCAAAGCTTGTGTTGTAGTCGGCACAAATTCCACATTGGAACTGAACTTTTGACCAGAACCACCTAAAATTTCTTCAACAAATAATTCTACTGTGCCACCAGCTTGAAGGGGACGTGAGAAAGGTTTAATTGGCACGTCTGGGCCACCAAGTTCTTTCCAGTTAAGCGTTTTTCCAGTGTAAATAGATTTGAGTTGCTCTAATGTCAAACCTGGGATATTCAGGTTTGGGTTAACTGCTACTGCTAAACCATCAAGAGCAATGGGAATTTGTTGTAAACTAAAACCGCGTTGCTGTGCCTGCTGATATTCTGAGTCTAAAATAGGTCGTGAAGATTGGGAAAATGTTAACCTGCCATCTATTAACATCTTAATGCCAGCGCCAGAACTGGCGGCAACGCCACTGGGCTGAACATAACGCAGCCGAAACTCAGGTCGTGCTACTTGAATTGCTGGGTCTACTGCAAGTCTAATTGGTGCCCAAGAGGTACTACCACCATAGTTAAATAGTCCAGAGGGGACGTTTTGCAGCTGAGCAAAATTTTCACCTGTTGATTGTGGCGGTTGAGTAGACTGGTTATTTTGTGCTGGGGAACTAGAATTATTTGAATTAGGTTTACCTAAACTTCCGATATCAACACCAGAGCGTTTAGTAAACCACCAATAACCACCGGCTATTAATGCAACTGTAATTAGTAGGGCTAAAACTAAAACTGTCGTTTCATTTTTTTGAGACATGAGCCGCTTCTATGTTGATTGTTCAACGATTAGTATAGAGTTATAGGTATTTCAGTAATGAATAACAGCCGATGATTATTACCGTTGTGATACTGGCGTGAAATCGTAGCCAGTTCCAGAGCGACTACCTGGAACAATTTTTACTAATTGGACTGTAGCATTGCGATCGCCTGATGGCAGAAACCGAACCAACCCAGATGCACCAGTCGTGGAAAAGTCGGGTGCCGAAAGAGCTTGTTGGACTCCGCTGCGAGTAGGATTGCGCTGTAACGCCGCTATTAAAGCTTTTGCTGCATCATAAGCTAAGGCAGTTCGCCAGTTCACCTCACCCCCCCACAGCTGTCTAGACTGGCTCTTAAAAGTTGATTGTGGAGCCGCGTCAATGTGCCAAGGAACTGCTACAACCATGCCAACAGCGGCATCTCCACCTACTTCCAAAGTCTTAGGTGTATAAACATCATCGCCCGCCAGCAAAGGCAAGCGTTTACGATTAACTTGAACAACCTGTAAACCTTTATCAAGGACACTTGCGTTAGTTGCTAGCATTAACACTTGTGCCCCTTGCTTAACCGCCTGTTCCACACTTTTAGCAGCACTAAAATCTGAATTAGACAAGTCAAACTCGCTTGATACTTGTCCGCCTCCCAAAGAAACAGCGGTGACAAATTCCGACTTGAGAGATTGGCTATAGGAACTTTGAGAATTAAAGAAAACCGCTGCATTTTGCCGCTGCAACTTCGCCACCGTATAATTAGCTAATGCCCTCGCAGCTACATAATCACTGGGAACAGTACGAAAGATGTAGCGGCTGAAGCCTGAAAGTTTAACTGACGTACTAGTGGGGGAAATAGCTACCAACTGTCCAGATTGAAACACGCTGCCAGCCGCTAGGGTGGCATCGCTAGCAAAAGGACCAATGACACCCAATACATCTGATTTTTTTACCAACTCGGCGGCAATCTGTTTGGCAATTTCTGGGTTATTGTCGTCATTGGCGATCGCAATTTTTATAGGTACTTTGTTAATTCCCCCAGCTTGATTAATTTCATTCTGGGCTTGAGCGACTCCCCGTAAAATTTCCAAAGAGCCGTTGATATCGTTACCAATTGGCACGGAGACAGCAAGAGTGTAGCTTTTTTTATTCTCAATTCGCGCGTTGTTGAGAAAAATCAGTGTCTCTGGAGCGTTGCGATTCGCTTGCAAGGCTGATTCCAAATTAGAAACCGCTGAATTGTAGTTGCCAGTGGCTAAAGCTTCTACACCTGCCCTTTTTGCTGGTTGGCTTTCTGGAGTAATTAAAATTTTCTCTCCAACACTGATACGGTCTTGGGGGGAATTTGAATTAACATTAACTGGATTGCTATAATCACCTCTGATTCCAGACTTAGTGATAAACCACCAAATACCAGCCCCTACTAACCCCAGTGTTATCAGTAGAGCCAAAACAAGAACGGTAGTTTCGTTTTTCTGAGACATGAAGCCACCAACTGCGCTGGGATATTTTAAAGAATATTAGAAAGTAATTTATAAATTAGGCGGAACAAGGCTGTAACTGCGATCGCACTTGCTCCAGCCAAAATCGATACTACAATGAGATCCTGTTTGTCAAAGCCTTGATGCAAAGCTGGGACAAACCAAATAACTGCTAGCGTTATTCCAGCAATAATTACCAAATCGAATTTTTCAATGATGTGACGGAATTGGGCAAAAATTAGACCGCCCAAAATCATGCCCCATATTCCTATGCTAATTCCCGGTGAGTTCAGCAGACTTCTAAGGGCGATAAACAGTAATCCGGCTTCAAATCCAGTAAAAGCTGCACCGCTTAATAACTCCAAAGTAGAAAATGACGATTTTGATGGTGTTTGGGGATTGACGGCTGGGGGTTGTGGGGGCTGGGGGGCTTGTGGCACAGGCATTCCACCTTTGTTTCCACTTGCTGAAGCAGAGGGGGCTACTACATGAGTGGATGCTGGGGTTGGTATCACCTGGGGGATAGGTGAGGGTGCTTTTGTATTCAGGGCAAGGGCGTCGAGTACCTCTTGAGCCGACTGAAAGCGCTGATTGGGCGCTGCCAGAAGCATTCGATCTAAAATAGCGGCGAGATGAGCGCTCACTTGAGCATCGTTTCTCCAGTTCCACTGATTGTTGTAAGCATCAAATAACTCTGTGGGTTGCTTTCCGGTAAGCAACTCTATGCACGTTACCGCTAAAGCATACAAATCAGTTGATGGGTAAACTTGACCCCCAGACATCTGCTCTGGCGGCGCAAAGCCCATTGAATAAATACCCGTCGATCTCGCGGCTGCTGCCCCTGCTGCTGCTTTCTTAACCGCTCCAAAATCCAATAAATAAAGCCGCCCATTTTGATGACGCATGATATTAGAGGGTTTGATATCTCGGTGAATAGAGCCATTTTCATGGACAAACTTCAGTATTGAGAGCAGTTCCCGCAGCACCGCCACAACTTCGTTTTCCGAAAGCTTTCCTTTTTGAGCTAGTTCCTCTTCTAAATTTTGTCCGTCAATAAATTCCTGCACCAGATAGAAAAACTGGTCTGGTTTACCACCTTGGAGGCTGGGGACACTAATTTCAAAGAAAGCAAACAAGTCAGGAATTTGAGGATGAGTACCGAGTTGTTCTAGAACTTCCCCTTCCCGTTCAAAAAGATTTTGGGCGATTTGTAGCTGCTGCAACGTCAGATCCCCAGATGGCTGAAATTGTTTTACTACACACCGACGCATAGCTGGAGTATAGCGATCGCGCGCCAGGAATGCCGCTCCGAATCCTCCTCGTCCTAACAACCTTAAAGGCAGATACCGACCTACTAAAATCAGTGGCATTCCACAGGTGATGCAATACTTCTGCTGCACCGTTTTCAGGATAGCGTTGTCATCCAGGTCGGCAAAAAAATTCTGGGGGCGAGGGCAGCCGGTACGGGTACACTGAATTTCCATGACGAGTCAATCGTTATTACATAAGAATAGTTTTGAGTTTTAAGTTTTAAGTTTTGAGTTTTAAGCTTTGAATTGAAAATTAAAAACTTCTTTTTAACTCAACCCTCAACCCTCAACACTCATAACTCTCTGATTAACTGCCAGCAGAGTTAGGAGCAGCTGCGTTTAAAGCTTCCGCTTTCAGCGATGATGGCTCTACTAACTCATGTTTCCATCCTGGGGTGGCGAATTGGGGCAAAATTTCGCTGCTAAAAGCTTCGGCAGCCTTAGAGCGATAGCGGTTGGGGTTAACTATTACTGACAGTATTCGCTTAACCACCACCTCGTCAATTTTGGCACGGTGGAGAATGCCCATCTGTAACTCTTTCTCTATCGCAGAAAGAGATACAAACGCCGCCCCAAGCCCTGCCTGTACGGCATTTTTAATTGCTTCAATCGAGTTGAGTTCCATTTCAACTTTAAGACGCTTGCTATCAATGCCGCAGCGAGCTAGCACTTGGTCTATTACCTTGCGGATAGTAGATTGAGAATCTAAGGCAATAAACTGTAGTTTATAAAGGTCTTCTTTTTGGATGGTCTCGGTTTTCGCAAAGGTATGAAGGCTGGGCAATATCAGTGCTAACTCATCTTCGGCATAGGGAATAATGTCTAAGGCTTCGTGCAGTTCAGCGGGAACTTCACCGCCAATGATTGCTAGGTCAACTTGACCATTCGCTACACTCCAGGCCGTGCGGCGCGTCGAGTGAACGTGTAATTGTACTGCTACATCAGGATAGTGCTGTCTAAACATCCCAATCATCCGGGGTAGCAAATAAGTCCCGGTTGTTTGAGAAGCACCAACAATCAAGGTGCCGCCTTGGAGATTTTGCAGATCTTCGATGGCGCGGCAGGTTTCCTGGCAAAGGCTGAGAATTTTTTCTCCATAACTGAGAAGTAAGTGACCGGCTTCTGTTAATTGGGCACGCCGGCCCCCCCGATCGAACAACGGCACATCCAACTGCCGCTCTAAGTTTTGCACTTGCAAGCTAACAGCCGGTTGTGAGACGTAGAGGCTATCGGCAGCACGTTTAAAACTTCCCTCAGCGGCGATGGCTTTGAGAATACGCAACTGATCTAAAGTGAAAGGAAGGTCAGACATAGGGGCTTTACCTGAAAGGGAAAGAGCGACTGAGGCAACCAACCAGTATGAGATCGGGTGTGACTCAAGCAATTCATCGCCCATGAGTGTTGTGAAGCCTCTGCTGACATCGACAGTAACACAACAAGGGAGCAAGTCCCCCCCCATGATTGTGTTATGGACCGTACTAGAATTTACTAGAAATTATGAATTTTTACGCTTGGCTTACTCCTAGCCACTTAATGATGTTGGGGTTGTTAGTTGGTTTTGCGATCGCTCACAGCGGTTTAGCAGCCCTACGACCTTGGGGAGAGAAACAAATCGGCCCGCGACTGTACCGAGTTCTGTTTGCTTTAGTCAGCATTCCACTGGCTGTTGTCCTGATTATCTACTTCTTTAACCACCGCTACGATGGTTTACAGTTGTGGCAGGTTCAGGGTGTCCCTGGTGTGCGATCGCTCGTGTGGATACTCTCGGCGATTTCCTTCCTGTTTCTTTACCCAGCAACTTTTAACCTTCTAGAAATTGCTGCCATCCAGAAGCCACAAGTCCATCTATATGAAACAGGTATCATTCGCATCACCCGGCATCCCCAAATGGTGGGGCAGGTGATTTGGTGTATTGCTCACACTATGTGGATTGGTACTACCTTCACCCTGCTTACCTCCATCGGCTTAGTGTTGCACCATCTGTTTGCCGTTTGGCATGGCGACAAGCGTCTTTTAGCTCGCTATGGTGAAGCTTTTGAAGCGGCGAGATCTAGGACATCGGTGCTGCCATTTTTGGCAATTCTTCAAGGGCGTCAAACCCTCAATTGGCAAGAACTTATCCGTCCTGCTTATCTGGGTGTTGCCGGTTTCATCTGGCTGCTGTGGTGGGCGCATCCTTTTTTGCTACGGGCGACTGCCAGTGTCAGATGGTAGCCGCAAACACTCTTTATAGAGATCGGGCTATCAGACGATCCCAATTGGATGTAGCATGATCCCAAACAGTTATCAGTTAAAGGGATGGATGCTGAAAAATAGAGGCTGAAGCTCATCCTTCATCCTTGATTTTGAAGATTCGTCATTTTGGCTGAGTGTCAATAGTAAGATCGCATAAATATTGAGGGATCATGATACTGTCTGTTAGCGAGCGGACGTTTACACAAGAAGTTTTAGAATCTTCCACCTTAGTCCTGGTTAATTTTGGGGCACCTTGGTGTGGGCTATGTCGGCTGATCAACCCGCAATTGATGCGATTTCAAGCGGAATGGGGTGAACAAGTCAAATTAGTAGGAATTAATGCTGATGAAAATTTGAAACTGGCAAGTACTTATCGCCTGAGAAGCTTGCCGACGCTGATTTTGTTTGAGCGTGGCAAAGTCGTTCATCGGCTTGAAGGCTTTCACGGGCGGGATGATTTGCAAAGGGCGCTGGACAACCTTATGGTAAGTTCCTTGGCAACTTATGCCTAGAGGGAGATGGGGTACGGCTTTGTCTAAAAGTCCTTAGGGTTGCTCGCTCTTTGCAATCAGAACTTATCGCCGAACTGAAATAGTACTTACGGATTTCAATAGAGCCAAATGGGATTATAGAGGGAAAGTTTCCTTTCCCTCTATAATCCCATTTGGCTGACAACCTGCTTTAGGCGTAAGTACTGAGCTAGATTCATTATTGACCTACCGGTAGAGAACCCAATGCCCTTCTCTATCGGTAGGTTTATTTAGAGCTATTTGAGCTATATGTTGTTTCTGACTCTTAGTTATAAATACTTTTCAGTAAAGTATATGTCACAATGTAAACGGTCTTGGCAAATGAGTAAAGAAATATAAAGTAGGCGTCAGTGATGGAACCACTCTATCAGTATGCCTGGCTGATCCCAGTCCTACCGCTAGCTGGGGCGATGCTGGTCGGCTTGGGGCTAATCTCGCTTAATCGATTTACCAACAACTTGCGGCAGTTAAACGCTGCTTTTATAGTTTCCCTACTAGGGGCGGCAATGGGCTTATCCTTTGCCTTACTCTGGAGCCAAATTCACGGTCATGCTCCCTATATTCGCACGTTCGAATGGGCAGCAGCTGGGAATTTTCACTTGAAAATGGGCTACACGATTGACCATTTGACGGCTCTGATGCTAGTCATCGTGACGACTGTTGCCTTTCTGGTGATGATCTACACCGATGGCTACATGGCTCACGATCCAGGGTATGTACGCTTCTATGCCTATCTAAGCTTGTTTAGCTCCTCGATGTTGGGTCTAGTAGTCAGCCCCAACTTAGTGCAGGTTTATATTTTCTGGGAACTGGTCGGCATGTGTTCTTACTTGCTGGTCGGCTTCTGGTATGACCGCAAGGCGGCAGCAGACGCTTGTCAGAAAGCGTTTGTTGTTAACCGTGTAGGTGACTTTGGTCTGCTGTTGGGGATTCTAGGGCTGTATTGGGCTACCGGCAGCTTTGAGTTTGATGCCATGGGTGCCCACCTGCAAGCCTTGGTGGAACAAGGTTACATCAGCGGGGCGCTTGCTGGTTTGTTCGCAATTTTAGTCTTTATGGGACCAGCGGCGAAATCCGCTCAATTCCCCCTGCACGTCTGGCTACCAGATGCGATGGAAGGTCCGACTCCCATCTCGGCTTTGATTCATGCCGCGACAATGGTAGCAGCGGGTGTTTTCCTGATTGCGCGGATGTATCCTGTTTTTGAAGGCATCCCCATGGCAATGACCGTTATTGCCTGGACAGGAGCCTTTACGGCCTTTTTGGGTGCAACAATTGCCATTACCCAAAACGATATTAAGAAGGGTTTAGCCTACTCCACCATTTCCCAGCTGGGCTATATGGTGATGGCAATGGGTGTTGGTGCCTACAGTGCTGGACTATTCCACCTGATGACCCACGCCTATTTCAAGGCAATGCTGTTTTTGGGTTCTGGTTCTGTGATTCACGGCATGGAAGAGGTGGTTGGCCACGACCCCGCATTAGCGCAGGATATGCGGATGATGGGGGGTCTGCGGAAGTATATGCCGCTCACTGCCTTAACCTTTTTAGTGGGAACCTTGGCGATCAGCGGGATTCCTCCTTTTGCTGGTTTTTGGTCTAAAGATGAGATTTTGGGTTCTACGTTTGCAGCCAACCCAGCTCTTTGGGCAATTGGCTGGCTAACTGCTGGGATCACTGCCTTTTATATGTTCCGAATGTATTTCAGGACGTTTGAAGGCAAATTCCGGGGTAATGATACCCAAATCCGCCAGAAACTTTTACTAGAAGCTGGCTCTCCCGATAGTCAGCTAGCCTTCGGCCCTGGTGCAATGGATATTAGAGAGTTAAAGGCAGGAGACCACGAACATCTCGATCCTCATGCTGGTCACAGCGAACATCCCCACGAGTCGCCTTTAACAATGACGCTGCCGCTGCTCATCCTGGCAGTTCCATCGGCACTAATTGGTTTAGTGGGGACACCCTTTAACAACTACTTTGAGGAGTTCATTCATCCCTCGGGAGAAGCCGTTATAGAAGTGTTGTCAGAGGCAGAGGCGTTTAACTGGACGGAATTTCTCGTCATGGGGGGGAGTTCAGTGGGAATTGCCTTGATTGGAATTACTCTGGCTTCGCTGATGTATTTGAGGGGCAAGATTGACCCAAGTGCGATCGCGCAAAAAATCCAACCACTGTACAAGCTTTCTCTCAACAAGTGGTACTTTGACGACATCTACCATGCCCTATTCGTTAGGGGTAGTCGCCGCTTGGCAAGGGCAGTTATGGAAGTGGACTATCGGGTGGTCGATGGTGCAGTCAACCTCACAGGCTTTATTACTGTCTTGAGTGGTGAGGGCTTAAAATACTTCGAGACAGGTCGCGCCCAATTTTATGCCTTAATTGTTTTTGCGGCAGTGCTAGGGTTAGTGATTGTGTTTGGCGTAACTTGAAGAAAATATGAAGTGTGAACTATTCAAAATTTAAATGTTCATGCTTCATATTACTCAAGGTTCCCTCTATACTACGAGTACAGTTAGCGGGATAGTTTAGCGAAGTGGGCGGCGCAAATGCTTCTTTCTTCTAAGAATGAGGATAAATCGCCGGCCTTTAGTTGTTAGTAAAAAATTCAACTAACAACTAACACGAAATCCCAAGAATTCATCTGTGTGGATGAGCTTAATGGTTGTGTCAGTTTACCCATGAACAACGAAAAAATACTGACAACATTGCCACCAGAAATTGCTCAACTGACTAACCTAAGAAGGCTAGATTTGAGAAAAATCCGCTGATTGCGCCCCCACCTGAGATTGTTGAGCAAGGAATGCAGGCAGTTAAGGCATATCTTCAGGAGCGATATGCCTACGGCACGCTACGCGAACGCCTCTGTAGCAAACAGCAGCTAGAGTCTAAAAGAAAGCCTAATAATAGGCACTCAATTACAAAACTTGCTCGAAGCTGATACCTAAAAGATTAAAGACGTACTGATTCCTTAAAGATCGCAATGAACACAGCTAATTTTCCTTGGCTGACGACGATTATTCTATTCCCAATAGTGGCATCCCTGTTTATACCGCTGTTGCCAGAAAAAAAAGGACTTTGGGAGCGCTGGTACGCCCTAATCGTCGGGCTGATTGATTTTGCACTGATTGTTATCGCTTTCTATACCCAGTATGACTTTGCAAACCCTGGTCTTCAACTGGTAGAAAGTTACACTTGGGTGCCCCAGATCGATCTCAAGTGGTCGGTGGGGGTTGATGGGCTGTCAATGCCGCTAGTGTTACTCACTGGCTTCATTACAACGCTAGCAATTCTGGCGGCTTGGCCGGTGACGCTCAAGCCAAAGCTGTTTTACTTTTTAATGCTGGCGATGTATGGCGGTCAGATTGCTGTATTCGCTGTCCAGGATATGCTGTTGTTTTTCCTGGTATGGGAACTAGAACTGATTCCGGTGTACCTGTTGCTGGCAATTTGGGGAGGGAAAAAACGTCTCTACGCCTCTACCAAATTCATCCTTTACACCGCTGGGGGATCGCTGTTTATTTTGCTAGCAGCTTTGGCAATGGGATTCTACGGCGATACGGTGACGTTCGATATGAGAGCACTTGCCGCCAAAGACTACGCCCTCAACTTCCAACTCTGGATCTACGCTGGGTTTTTAATTGCTTACGGGGTCAAGCTTCCGATTATTCCGCTGCATACTTGGCTGCCGGATGCCCACGGTGAAGCAACAGCCCCGGTGCATATGTTGCTGGCGGGCATTCTGCTCAAAATGGGGGGATATGCCTTGGTTCGCATGAACGCTGGTATGCTTCCAGATGCCCATGCGGTATTTGCGCCAGTGTTAGTGATTTTGGGCGTTACCAACATTATCTATGCCGCCCTAACCTCCTTTGCCCAGCGTAGTCTCAAGCGTAAAATTGCCTACTCTTCGATTTCCCATATGGGGTTTGTACTCATTGGCATTGCCTCATTTACCGATTTGGGCTTGAGTGGTGCCGTGGTGCAAATGGTTTCTCACGGTTTAATTGGGGCGAGTTTGTTCTTCCTCGTGGGGGCTACTTACGACCGAACGCACACCTTGATATTGGATGAAATGGGTGGCATCGGTCAGAAGATGAAGAAGATGTTTGCCATGTGGACGACTTGTTCGCTAGCTTCTTTAGCTTTGCCGGGGATGAGTGGGTTTGTGGCAGAGTTGATGGTATTTGTGGGCTTTGCCAGCAGTGATGCTTATAACCCAACGTTTAAGGTAGTGGTGGTCTTCTTGGCGGCAGTTGGGGTGATTTTGACGCCCATTTACCTGCTATCGATGCTGCGGGAAATTTGCTACGGTCCGGAAAACAAAGAGTTAGTCAAACACGAAGCCTTAATAGACGCGGAACCAAGAGAGGTGTTTATCATTGCCTGTCTCTTAGTGCCGATTATTGGCATTGGTCTGTATCCCAAAATGCTGACTCAGATTTACGATGCAACAACTTTGCAGTTAACGGCGCGGCTGCGTGACTCGGTGCCAACGTTGGCACAACAGCGGCCGACCTCTGCACCGCCTTTGGCATTGGGGCATGAACCAATATTGTCTTTTCGGGCACCAGCGATAAGCGATCGCTAAGCATCCTTAATATTGGCTATCAATATCATTCTCAGGGGCGGATCAATATATCCGCCCTTTTTAAAATCATATTGTAAGCAACTAACTCGGATTTTACTTTACCATCTAGCCCGTATTTGTATGAGCTTTCCGTATTTCAAAATCTGCCAGCAGAGGTTAAGTAAAAAAAACTGGCATGGTTTATGATGCTGCTGACTTAGCTAGAGTTTCGTGTGTACGGTCAAAAGCGCCCAATACATTCAATGTCGGTTATATCGGGACAGTTCATTTTCTCAAGATGCACCCGAATTATGTAGCGATGAGCGCTATGATTGACATTCCTGATGTCCAGTTTATAGTGTGCGGTCGGGAAGATAACTACGATTTGTTGAAACAGCAGGCTCAAAAATTAGGGGTAACCGAAACATTCGACTTTCGTGGCTATGTTGAAGATATCAAGTCAGTTATCGAAACGCTGGATGTTTTTGGCTACCCCCTTTGCGAAGGTAACTATTCAACTGCCGAGTTGGTTTTGCAAGAAGTCACTTATGCAGGAGTGCCGCCCGTAATTTTCCCCTATGGGAGCGCGCAACGGACTGTAATGCACAATCATACTGGCTTGATTGTTAACACCGAGTTGGAGTACAAAGAGGCGATTGAATATTTGTACCGTCACCCTGAAGAACAGGCGCGTCTTGGATGCAATGCCAAAGAATATGCTCAAAGAACATTTGGCGCTGAAAATGCTGCTAATATCAATTCCGGCGCCGCCGGAATTGATATCAGACCATCGTCATGTACTTTTGTTACAAAAAGTTAATCAGCTAGGATAAATTTAGAAATTTATTCAAATTGGTAACCTACACCAATTTGGTCTAGCTAAAGTGTTTCTTGACAATTTGTAAAATTCTTTCTGCCGCGTGACCATCCCCAAAAGGATTAATCGCAGTTGACATTGTCTCATAGGCAGCGGCATCACTTAGTAACTGGCTTGCTGCCGTTGCAATCTGATCTGAATTTGTGCCTACAAGTTTTGCGGTACCGGCCGTGATCGCTTCCGGGCGTTCCGTTGTTTCGCGCAACACCAGCACCGGCTTACCCAAACTCGGTGCTTCCTCTTGTAATCCCCCGGAATCTGTCAACAATAGATAGCATCGTTGAATCGCTCCCACCAGTTCCGCGTAATCCAAAGGCTCGGTTAAGAAAACTCTAGGGTGGTTGCCTAAATACTTTTGTAGTGGTTCTCTTACCGTAGGATTACGATGCAGGGGTAATAACAAAGCTGTATCTGGGAACTTATCTAAAACCAGGCGAAATCCCTCCGCAATATCTTGTAGGGGTTCTCCCCAATTCTCCCGACGATGAACTGTTGCCAGTAGTGTACGGTACTGCCCCCAGTCCAAACCATGAATATTGCACTCAGGCTGGAGCTTTGCCACGGAAAGCAGGGCGTCAATTACTGTATTGCCAGTTTGGTGAATTGCACCAGTGACGCCGGAGCGTTGTAGGTGTTCTACTGCTAGTGAAGTTGGCGCAAAATTTAACTGCGTCAGCTGGGAAATTAAACGCCTATTGGCTTCCTCCGGATAGGGATTAAATAGATCGTCTGTGCGTAAACCTGCTTCCACATGACCTACGGGTATCTTTTGGTAAAACGCTGCCAAGGATGCCGCAAAAGCCGTTGTCGTATCTCCCTGCACCAATACTAGCTGGGGTTGAAGCTGCTTAAATACTGTTTCCAGCCCTTGCAAACTACGCCAGGTAATATCCGTCAAAGTTTGCTGATGCTGCATAATTTCTAAGTTTTGGTCGGCACTCAAACCGAACAGCTGCATCACCTGCTCGACCATTTCCCGATGCTGGCCGGTCAAAATTACGTGGGTGTCAAATGTACTCTCGCGCTGGAACTGTTGGATAACTGGTGCCAGTTTAATCGCTTCAGGGCGAGTTCCCAGTGTAATGCAAACTCGGATTGGAGACGTGGGCATGAAAATTTAGTTTAATTGCAAATAACAATATAAGCGATACCAGAACAGAGCAACACGATACCGCAACAGGCAAGACGTTCGCTCTAAGATCTCAGCGAACGTCTCTACCTATCCTATAGCTTTAATTCGATAAATTTACGCATGAAAAAACCCGGCTTCTACCGGGCAGCAGGGCTTTTATCCAGCAAACTGGGTTAAGTCGCTCGTTGAGAAGCCAATTATAAATCCAGATCGCAGGTAAGAGGACAAGCCGCATAAACAGAAGTATGCAGCGCATCGGCTTCACCATGCAGCCAGCTCAACCAACGGACTTCGTGGGGATGAACACCCTTTAAGGTTAATACCGCCGCACCCACGACGACTGCTAAAACATTCACCCCAATTAAACCGCCCGCCACCAACAAAACGGCACTAATAGGCAGAACTGATTGCAAGACAATAGCCAGTAAAGCTCCCACGGTAACCATTAAGACAACCAATGGAAACCCTACGACCAGCAAGCAAACTGCCAGTGCAAAAGTCCATATCAAAAAGCTTTTGACCATCGACAAAGAGTAAAGTTTTCCTAAGCTGTTGCTTTGAGTTAATTCCATGTTTTTTCCTTCCAGAGTTAAAAAGAAATTGAAAATAGAAAAAGTCCGTTGCTCAACCCGTCCAGATTGAGCATGTTGCAAATCAGTATAAATAATCTTTCTAGATAAGATGAGCATATCTTCAACAAAATTTACACTTAGGAACGGGTATTTATGAATAAGGAATTTTACTATGCCTACATACATAGATGTTAATAAAAGATCAATCCTCCAAAAGATATAGCTAGCTATAAGCCTTTCTATTCAGCTTGTTCTACTACAAGATGCGATCGCTACACTGACTAAGGAAGTTGTCAATGAACCTATTCGAGTGTGCCTCGCTTAACATTTCTTAAGATTAGCTGATACTCTTCTCAGAATTTTGTCTGCCAGTATCGCTGGCAAATCAGTTGCAACCTGTTGCCTTCTAAGCCCTTAGCTTCTTTGCTTCATTCTGAAAGTAGATTGAGTATTGTTTTGAGTTACTGATATTAGTTCCCTCGCTCTGGGAACACTAGAAAAAAAGTTTGTAGAATCAGTCTCATCTACCACTGGTAGTTCCATATGCTAGAACCACAACGTCCGCCTGCTTCACCACCGCCTCCACCCCGTGTTCCACCAGGGCCACCGCCCAGACCTCCGCTTAATGGTGATGGTTCTGCCGCCGCTAACCGAACGGCTCCGCCAACCATGCAAATGCCTTTTGCAGCTCGTTCTAATGCAGCGGTAGCCCCACCGCCTGGTGCAAAAGCTCCCCCAGGGGCGGCAGCAGGTCAGCGACCTAGTGCGCCAGCAGCTTCGCCAGCTGCGGTTCGGACGCCGGGTCGTGGTGCCGGTCCGTCGCCAGGGCATCATACTTTAGCGCAGCTTGTAATTGAAGCTCATGAAAAAGGGTTTTCTGACGTTCACGTCGGTGTAGGAGAGATTCCTCGCTTTCGCAATCGCGGCGAAATTGAAACAACAAATTATCCTGTGACAGATAATGCAACCTTTATGAGCTGGTTGCACGAAGTGTTGACTGATGAAGAAATCCGCCGCTTTCAAGACCACCTAGATTTTGATGGAGCCACTCAATATGACTTTGCTCGGGTACGGATAAATATCTTCGACTCACTCACAGGCCCAGCTATGGTTCTGCGATTAATCCCCCTGAAAATATTGACTATGGAGCAGTTACGCTTGCCACCAGTCTTCAAGGATGTTTGCCATTACCATAAAGGTTTGATTTTAGTAACAGGACCTACGGGTTCCGGTAAGTCCACTACTATGGCGGCGATGGTTGACTACATCAATAAAGAGATGCCCAAGCACATCATCACCATTGAGGACCCAATTGAATTTATTCACAAAAGCCGTAAATCCCTAATCAAACACAGGGAAGTGGGTATGCATACCCTCAAATTTGACACTGCCTTGAAAGCAGCTTTGCGGGAAGACCCAGATCTCATTCTGATTGGGGAAATGCGAGATAAAGAAACGGTGAACACCGCTCTGAAAGCTGCTCAGACCGGCCACTTGGTTATGGGGACGCTGCACACTAACAGCGCCGTGAAAACGATTGAGCGGATTCTTAACCTTTACGCTGCTGAGGAGCAGCCCGCGATGCGGGTGGCAATAGCAGAATCTCTTGTAGCAGTTATTTCTCAAGGGCTGTGCCGTACAACTGATGGCAAGCGTGCCGCTTATCACGACATTTTGATTAATACTGAGACTGTCAAGGATTACATCCGGGATGGCAAAAATGACGAAATTTTAGCACTGATGGCTGATAACGAATTCGACGGCATGATCACCATGAATAAGTCCTTGTTTAACTTATATCAGGAAGGTCGCATTACTGAAGAGACGGCATTGGAAATGTCCCCCACTCCTAATGAAATGGCAATGATGCTGCGAGGTCGGGTGTAAAAAAGTTACAAATGGCAAAAAGTTTTGCCATTTTC
>JAHHGU010000041.1 GCA_019359765.1 Aphanothece sp. CMT-3BRIN-NPC111 | reverse complement strand
GGGGAGCCAAACCGTTATTGAAATGCGCGATGACGGCAAAGGCATCAATCTGGAACGGGTACGAGATCGCGCAGTAGAGTCAGGGTTGCTTTCATCAGAACAAGTGGCTACAACTCCCACATCTCGGCTTTTAGACTTGATATTTGAGCCAGGATTCTCAACTGCTTCTCAAGTGAGCGAACTCTCTGGTCGAGGCGTGGGATTAGATGTGGTGCGATCGCAACTGCGATCGCTCAAGGGCACCGTCACCGTCAATTTCGTTCCCGGAAAAGGCACCACCTTCACCTTACGCATCCCCCTGACGCTGACTATCGCCAAATTACTCGTATGCTTGGTGGGTTCTACTGCCTATGCTTTGCCCTCTGACAGCATTGAAGAAATTTTAATTCCTAAAGCTGACCAAATGAAGCTATCTGGAAAGCAGAGATTCTTGCACTGGAGAAGGCGAATTGTCCCTGTATATCACTTATCTGAACTTTTAGACTATGCCTGTCCCTTGCCAGAATCAATTCCCAGCCAAGCTTTAGTCGCAGTTCCCACTCCAGAGGATTGGGCACCACCAATGCTGCTGCTGCGCCAAGATAATCAATTTCTCGCCTTAGAACTCGATCGCTTAGTTACAGAGCAAGAACTTGTAATTAAACCATTTGGTGCTGCGATCGCACCTCCACGCTATATTTACGGCTGCACTATTTTGGGCGATGGTAGTCTGGTTCCAGTGATTGATGCCTCAACTCTTCTCAACCAAATTATTGGCTCCGGGGCGAATACCTTAACAGCGCGAGGCACGTCAGCAGATTTGGCTCCTGCTACTTTATCTAATTTGCCAGCTACTGCCCTGAAGGAAACTTCATCAAATGGTAAAGCTGGGGTGCCTACCAGCTCGCCTAAATCTCCCTTAATTTTGGTCGTAGATGACTCTATTGCCCTGCGACAAACTTTAGCCCTGACGCTGCAAAAAGCAGGTTATCGAGTCTTGCAAGCAAGAGATGGTCGGGAAGCCGTCGAACAGTTGCATAAAAATTCCGGCATTCAGTTAGTAGTTTCTGATGTTGAAATGCCTAACATGAATGGCTTTGAATTTCTCAACCATCGTCGTCAAGACCCAGTGTTATCAAAAGTTCCCGTAGTCATGCTTACTTCCCGCAGTAGTGATAAACATAAACGGTTAGCGACTCACTTGGGAGCTAGTGCCTACTTTACTAAGCCTTACTTAGAGCAAGAATTTTTAGCAGGGCTCCAAGGCATCATTGACAAAGGTGCTACTGTAGGAGCGACTCCCCAGCTTGCCTCATCTTAATCCTTAATCCTGACAGAATTATTAAGCGTGAACAGTACAACAGTCCATCAAACCACCCCTGATTTTGATGAGTTAGAGGCTTCCCCAACCGCACCACCTCTAAAAGTGCTTGTTTTTAGGGTTGGTAGCCTCAACTTGGGTTTGCGTATTGAGTCTATCTACAAAGTGCTAAATGCTACCCAGATTTATAGCAGTGGGCTGAATTGGGTAGGAGTTGTCCACATGGGCGATCGCGAAGTTACTGTTTTAGATATCCACCGACGGTTATTTAAAACTAGTAGAACCAACGAAAATGTCCAACCAGGCTACCTAGTGGTTATCCAAAATACACAAGGTGAACTTTATGGTATCCCAGTTGAAATAGTCCCAGCTTTGATGGATGTACCTTTATCCACCGTTCGAGTATTGCCAGAATCATTCCGTCATGCTGACACTCTGGGCATTGCCAGTCACGTCGCTGTTATTCCTCAATCAGAGGCTCCTTTAACCTTATTTCTGTTAGATATTGATACTTTAACAGCAGTCTAATAACACTTGGGCTATCCCTAGTGACAGCTTTGCTGATATTGCCTGAAATCTGATCCTGCCCCCGATAAAAGATTATTTCCGGGGCTAGAAGCGCTTTATTTTTAAATTGGCTAAAAGTGCCTTCCTTACTTTTACCCTAAGTAGGCGGACGAAGACATTAGAACTCTGTAAACATATCCGCAAAAAAGCTGATGTAATAATTAATACTATTACTTGAGATATAAAAAAAGATACTTTAATGACAACAAGTAAAATAATTGATAAGTTTTATATAGGCTCATTAGGGTTCATTAAAGGAATATCATTGCCTTTTTTTTAGAAGCAAAAATGAAACCACCATTACCTGATAACGAAGAAGAAAGAATTTCAGCACTTAGAGAATATGACATTTTAGACACGCCCGCTGAAGAAAATTTTGACGAGCTAACACGTTTAGCCTCGTTTATTTGTGGTGCCCCCATTGCCTTAGTCAGCCTGATTGATAATAACCGTCAATGGTTTAAATCAAAAATCGGTATAGATACGAAAGAAACGCCTCGTGATATTGCCTTCTGTGCCCATGCCATCACTCAACCTGACGAAGTTTTTATAGTACCTGATGCCACAAAAGACGAGCGGTTTGCCAATAACCCCTTAGTCACTTCCGACCCTTCTCTTCAGTTTTATGCAGGTACCCCCCTAACTACACAAGAAGGTTACGCTTTGGGCACCCTGTGCGTATTAGACTATATGCCGCGCAACTTGACTCCTCAACAGGTAGATGCCTTACAAATTGTAGGTCGTCAAGTGCTGAGCCAATTTGAACTGCGGCGTAATTTAGCTTCCTCAAAGGTGCGCCTAGAGATGGTAGTTAAGAATGCGCCCCTGATACTATATGTTTTAGATAACAAGGGTATAATTACATTTTCTGATGGCAAAGTATTATCAGATTTGGGATTCCAGCCAGGGCAGCTAGTAAAACAATCTATCTTTGACCTATATAATAACCAACCGGATTTCCTAGAAAAAATTCGCCAAGTCCTAACAGGTACTCCTACTGTTTGGATCGGAGAAGTCGATGGCAAGGTGTATGAAAATCGAGTTACGCCATTACTTGACGCTGACGAGGCTGTAGTAGGAGCGCTGGGCATCGCTTTTGATATCACAATTGCTCATCAAGCAGAAGAAGCACTCAGAAAACTGAACGAAGATTTAGAGAATCGAGTTATTGAGCGCACTGCGGAACTACAAAAAGCTAACCAACAATTACAAGCTGAAATCGCCCAGCGGATACAAACATCCTTAGCTTTAGTACAGAGTAACAAAGAAGTAATTGAAAGCGAATCTCGATTCAGATCTGTTATTTCCAATATTCCCGGTGCTATCTACCGCCGCCAGTACAACTCTGACGGGACAATAAATTTTATTAGCGACGCAATTAAGGATATTTGTGGATATCCAGCATCAGACTTTCTTTATAACCACGCCCGTACCTTGGCTAGTATCATTCACCCAGAAGATAGCAGCATGGTAGAGCAGCTAATAGAGTCAGCAGTAAAGTGTAAACAGCCTTACATTCTTGAATATCGCATCTGCGATAAGTCAGGGAACTGGCGCTGGGTTTATGAAAAGGGGCAGGGTAACTATGGGGAAGATGGTCAGCTAAATTGTCTAGATGGAGCCATTTTTGACATTACCGAGCGCAAGATTGCTGAAGCTGAAATGCAGAAAGCCATAGAAAAACAAAGAGAACTTGTGGAACTCAAGTCTGGTTTTATTGCCATGACTTCCCATGAGTTTAGAACTCCCTTGACAACGATATTATCCTCCAGTGAGTTATTAGAGCATTACTCTCACAAGCTGGCACCAGATAAAAAGAAAAATTTATTCCAGCAGATTCAAAGCTCGACTAAACAAGTACTTGAGCTTTTAGATGACTTTCTCACCCTGAATAAAGCTGAAGCTGGCTTCAGCGAGTTTCGCCCCGCACCTTTAAACCTAGAGCAATTTTGTCATCAAATAGTATCGGAAGTGCAATTGATGGCAATAAATAACCAGGAAATAATTTTTACTAGCTTAGGGGACTGTGCGAAAACAGTGATGGATGAAAAAGTACTGCGGCACATCCTGACTAACTTACTTTCAAACGCCCTCAAATATTCCCCCTCAGGTACTGTTGTTGAATTTTCACTTTCCTGTCAAAGTGCCCTGGCAACCTTCACTGTTAAAGATTCTGGCATTGGTATCCCTGCTGCGGATATTCCAAAACTATTTGAGCCGTTTCATCGTGCGGCTAATGTCGATAGTATTCAAGGGACAGGCTTAGGGTTGGCTATTGTTAAAAAAATGGTGGACATACATGGGGGTGAAATTAGTGTAAAAAGTCAAGTGGGATTTGGCACAACCTTTACCGTCACTATTCCCAAGAGTAGTACCGATGGCTAAAAGCTAATCGCTTTTCGTAATTTAGAACCTATCCTAAAAGTGGCTTTAAGATATTTTTAACCACAGACAAACACAGATATGAGTAGATATTCATACTAAATTTTCTGCTATAACGCATTTTTGATTTATAGTCGTCTTGACGTTACCGCGGAACGTCAAGACAAAATTACGTGGGTTGTTTAAAAAGCGGATATAAAACCCGGACTTGATATTAGCAATTGCACATGGGAATCCCCCACTAAATTAACCTCTAGCAGGGGATATTATTAACTTAATACCTTAGCAATATCAAATCTGGTTGTTCTGTCATAACAGAAATTAATTTCAACCCTTATCCTGTCATATTGTAACTATGACTAATTAGCCAGATTTGATATTATTGGCTACTGTGCCTATATTTATTACTACGAAGCCTTCTTATTACCAAACAGCCAACCTAATAAGCCACCGCCAGATTTTTGAGCTGGTTGGGCTACTTTCTGTTGGCTCTGCGCTCCTAATGGGTTTCGCACGTTTAATTGCCATGGTTTGTTATTGCTACCAGACTTGATGGGATTAAAACCTGCGGGGAATAGAGTCTGTTGGTTGTAGCTAACATTTTCTAGGTCGGCTTCGTTGAGGCTGGCTCCACGCATACTTGCCCCATCTAAAGTCGCTCCATTTAAGTTGGCAATATCTAGATTAGCTGCCGATAAATACGCACTACTAAGGTCGGCTTTACTTAAATCTGCCTCACACAAACTGGCTCCATTCAAGTTCGCTCCAGTTAGGTTGGCCTCGCTAAGGTGAGCCTCATTAAGGTCTGCCTGACTTAAGTTAGCACTACTGAGGTCTGCCTTCGTTAAGAAGGTTCCATTTAAGTTAGCTGCATGCAGGTTTACCTGCTGAAGATCTGCTACGCGCAATTGGGCATCACTGAGGTTTGTTGCTGATAGGTTTGCATGAGCAAAATTTGTTCCGCTGAGTTTTCCTTCGCTCAGGTCTACTCCATCTAAGTCTGCCCCATGTAGGTCTACGCCATTCAGCCATGCCCCTTTCAATTTGATCCCAGTGAGCATCGCCCCAGTTAATTTGGCTCCACTCATCCTGGCTCCTGTTAGGTTAGCCCAACAGAGGTTGGCTCCTGTTAAATCGGTGGAATGTAGGTTGATCCCACTCAGATTAGCCCCAGATAAATTTACTCCTTCTAAGCTAGCGCTGCTTAAGTTTACTGCTGTTAATATTGCCCCACTTAGTTTGGCTCCTTTGAGATTTGCTTTAACTAAGAAGGCTCCTCTTAGGTTAGCTTTGGTTAGATCTACATCTATTAGATTGGCTTCATTAAGCTTGGCAAAACTTAGATCTGCCCCGTACAGAAACGCGCCCTGGAGATTTACACCCTTTAGAGATGCTTTACTTAGGTTTGCCGCTCGCAACGAGACCCCTGACAGGTCGGCTCCACTAAGGTTGATTCCGCTGAGGTCGGCTCCTACTAAGTTAGCCTCACGAAAATCTCTTTCTCCTGCTGCATATTGCTGCTCTAATTCATTTCTATTCATATCAGGCACCTATGTTAGAAGAATCTCGCCTGCTTTATAGTTCCCAGAGATCTGACCAGCGATCGCAAACTTCATATAACGATACATTTGCGATTGTTAGTACCCGCCGATAATTGCATTCCTGTACATAACTACCATCCAATAGTTATTAATACTTAATCGAGTCATCATCAATGCCCAGGATGAGAACCAGCGCCCGCAAGCAGTAAAGTACCTCCTGAACAAATATCCAGTGCGATACGCTTGGGGTAAGCCTTATTGGAAATACCTTAAAAATAAACACTAATGAATACTGTAACTGCCTCCACCTTTGCTGCTGAACGGCTGCTATTTACCCCAGCCACACCCAGCACCGACGCTATCCCCACCATCTTTGCCTTCCCAAACGAGTACAGCGTGGGCATCACCAGCTTGGGCTATCAGGTCGTGTGGGCGACTTTGGCAATGCGATCTGATGTCCAAGTCAGCCGCCTCTTCACCGATACTCAGGAACCCCTGCCCAGAAAGCCTGAATTAGTTGGATTTTCCTTATCTTGGGAATTGGATTATGTAAATATCCTCAACTTGCTGGAATCCTTAGAAATCCCCTTCCGGGCATCAGCGCGTGGCGATGAGCATCCCCTAATATTTGGTGGTGGCCCGGTTCTAACTGCCAACCCAGAACCATTTGCGGACTTTTTCGACATTATCTTGCTAGGAGATGGGGAAAACCTCCTGGGGAATTTTATTGAGGCTTATAAACAAGTCAGAAATGCCGAGCGCAAAACCCAACTGAAGCATCTAGCGCAAGTACCGGGAGTTTATGTCCCCAGTTTGTATGAGGTGAAATATCACAATCAAGATGGTTATCTCAAGTCTATTCAGCCAGTGGACGCAGAAATTCCCAGCCAGGTAGAAAAGCAGACTTATCGGGGCAATACCTTGTCGGCCTCAACCGTAGTCACAGATAAAGCGGCTTGGGAAAACATATATATGGTGGAAGTGGTACGCAGCTGCCCAGAAATGTGCCGCTTCTGTCTGGCAAGTTATCTAACGCTGCCTTTCCGCACGGCGAGTCTGGAAGATTCATTAATCCCAGCAATTGAGAGAGGCTTGGCGGTAACTGACAGATTGGGGTTACTGGGGGCATCTGTGACTCAGCACCCAGAGTTTGAAACTTTGCTAGATTACTTGAATCAGCCCCAGTGCGATCGCGTTCGCCTCAGCATTGCTTCAGTACGCACAAACACAGTGACCCCGAAGCTAGCACAAATTCTGGCTAAGCACGATACCCGCTCCATCACTATTGCCGTAGAAAGTGGTTCCGAACGGTTGCGGCAAATTATTAACAAAAAGCTGAATAATGATGAGATTATTCAGGCGGCGATAAATGCGAAAGTTGGTGGCTTAAAGAACATCAAACTCTATGGAATGGTAGGCATTCCTGGTGAGGAACCCGCTGATTTAGATCAAACGGTAGCGATGATGCAAGACATTAAGAAAGCTGTACCTGGTTTACGTCTGACATTGGGATGCAGCACCTTTGTCCCCAAGGCTCACACACCGTTTCAGTGGTTTGGGGTGAAGACGGAAGCCCAAAAGCGGCTGAAGTTGTTGCAGAAGCAACTGGGACGCGAGGGCATAGAATTTCGACCGGAAAGCTACAACTGGTCAGTAATTCAGGCAATATTATCAAGGGGCGATCGCCGTTTATCCCATCTGTTAGAACTCACACGCCACTACGGAGATTCGCTGGGCAGTTATCGCCGTGCCTTTAAAGAACTACGAGGACAGCTGCCGGACTTAGATTTCTACGTCCATGCCAACTGGTCTACCGATCGAGTCTTGCCCTGGAGTCACTTGCAAGGCCCCCTACCAGCCACAACCTTGGAAAAGCACCTAGCCACAGCCACGGCTCATTTTTAAGTAGGTGGGTCTAAATAAACGAAAATTCAGACCTAATATCATGCCCGCTCCTATAACCTTCTTTTGATTTCTAGTCGTCTTGACGTTCCGCCGGAATGTCAAGACAAAATTCCTCTTATACCATTTATTCTTGATCATGCCCTTTATTTAGCCTGCGTAGGCAGGCTTTGTTTGTGTAGCCCCATCCTTTAGGATGAGGATCAATTAAGCGCATCATTATAGGGAATTGCTCTCACTTCTTTTCCGGAAAAGCCTATCCAGGATTTGAATAAAAATTCATGCGTCAGTAAGAAGCACGAAACTTTATTTTCATCTTAAAAAGAAGGTTAAATTATGGCATTCGCAAAACCTATATTCAATGCTAAACAAATATTGAAACTGGCTCTGGTGGGTGTAGGAGCAGTTTTATGTTTTACCCCTTCAGTACAAGCTGCACAAATCACCACAAAAGCCTCTGGCGTTCATGAGCAGTCGGCATCCGCCACTTTAACAAGAGAACAGCCTAAGCTGCTAGCCGCTGCATCTAATGCTTGCCTATACGATATAGCAGAAGGTTTCTCTGTTGAAACTCGCAATTATTATGTTGGTATTTGTTACACCAGTGACGGCACCTACTACGTTGGTCATTCCAAAAACGGAAATGCTAACATTCTTCTCCGTGCTTATTCTCCCAGGAGAAACGTATATGTCGCTAAGAACGGTCTACACACTTACACTCTAGATTTGAACAGGAATCAGCTGATTATCAAGTTGCCCAATGGCAAACGCTCAGTGGAAAGGGTAATTAGAGTAATTGATTCATGATTTTTCATCCTCAGTAGAGTGGCGAATTGATTTGAGATTAAGGAGTTTATATTTTAAAGTTGGGCATAACTTAATCTAAAATCATTCCATGCCGCACTTCAAACATTCCTCACTGATTGATGCCTCGGTGGAAGTCGTTTGGGGCTTTCACGAACGACCTGATATCCTGCAAATCCTCACCCCACCCTGGCAACCCGTGCAGGTGATCCGTCACCAGGGTGGGTTAGAGGTGGGCGCTATCTCTGAATTTTGTATTTGGCTGGGACCATTTCCTGTGCGGTGGGTAGCCCGTCACACCGAATGCCAAATAAACCGAGTATTTACCGATGCCCAGATTCAGGGACCAATGCAGTCCTGGGTTCATCAACATCAATTTGCCCAAGAAGATGGAAAAACTAGGCTCACAGATGCGATCGCATACGCCATCCCAGGAGGATGGATAGCCGATATTCTCTTGGGCTGGTGGGTGAATGCGCGGCTAGAACAAATGTTTCGCTATCGACATTCTGTAACGAAACGTGAGTGCGAGCAACACCGCTAAAGAGATTTAACAGCATTTCTCTGGACGCAACTAGCAGCTAAGGCGATCGCGCTGCTATCCAAAAGGCTTGTGGAAGCGGTAAACTAGCATTTCGGCATTTATTTCTCCTAACTCTTGGATAAATATCTAGGAGCATTTTTGCTTTTCCCAGTCATTAGCAAAACTTTTATAGGTGAATTGTCAAGCCAAATGTTTACGCTAGCCACAACTAACCCATGACTGCCTCTAGAACCATTTGCCTGGGCTTTCTCGCCGTTATCGCCGTGGGAACTATCCTGTTGATGATGCCTTTTTCTACTAGCAGCGGGACGTGGAACGATCCTCTTGTGGCACTGTTCACGTCCACCTCGGCCGTCTGCGTTACTGGTTTAGGAGTTGTAGATACAGGTACTTATTTTTCTTTCTGGGGCCAATTGTTTTTAGTCTTACTTGTTCAAATTGGGGGACTGGGCTATATGACGGCAACAACCTTTCTCCTCTTGCTGATCGGTGCCAAATTTAGCTTGCGAGATAAAGTTGCTATTCAACAATCTTTAGATCGATCCAGTATGCAGGGCAGCGCTCAAGTCCTACAATCTATTATTGCCATAACGCTTATTTTTGAAATCACCGGCATTTTTCTACTTATGCCTGTTTTTGTTCCAACTTATGGCTTAAATAATGGTCTGTGGTTATCAATTTTTCATAGCATTAATTCTTGGAACAATGCTGGATTTAGCCTTTTCAAAAATAATCTCATTGACTATCAATCATCAGTATTATTAAACTTAACAGTTACTACGTTAATTATTTTTGGCGGTATTGGTTATCAAGTAATTATGGAGATTTTTCTGTGGTTACGCGATCGCCTCCAGAAAAAAACAGAGCGTATTGTGTTTTCCCTAAATTTCAAAGTTGCCATCAGCACTACGATCGTTTTATTGCTAGGGGCAACAATTGTATTTTTTCTGATAGAACAGACAAATAATCAAACTTTTGGTTCTATGAGTTTAGGAACAAAGTTAATGGCAGCTTGGTTTCAAGCGGTTACCCCCAGAACAGCTGGTTTCAACACTATTGACTTTGGCAAAATGACCGCTGCTGGTTTATTTATTACAATTATACTTATGTTTATTGGTTCAAGCCCAGGTGGTACTGGTGGCGGCATGAAAACGACTACCTTGCGAGTTTTAGCCAGTTCAACAAAGGCAATTTTACAGGGAAAAGAGGATGTACTCTTATATCAGCGTCAAGTCCCTGTATCTCTAATTTTGAAAGCAGTTGGCGTGTTAGCCGGTTCAATTGCAACTGTTATTTTAGCAACAATTTTAATCGCTCTTACCGATCCAGAAGTAAGTTTTCTTCAAATTTTATTTGAGGTGGTGTCCGCTTTTGCTACTGTCGGTCTTTCCACTGGCATCACTGCTAGTATCTCAGCAGCTGCAAAGCTGGTGTTGATTGCCACGATGTACGTCGGACGGGTTGGCGTTTTACTGCTAATGTCGGCTCTTTTAGGAGATCCCCGCCCTAGCGCAGTCCGCTATCCAGAAGAAAACCTGCTCGTGGGATAGTTACAGGTTAACTATCTATTGATGGGTTGTAAATTAAGCGTATGTTTGATATTGTCGCTCTTGTTAGCGTTCTGTAAACCTAAAGACAGCTACTAGAACAAAGGTAAAAACTGTGAATCTGTCGTCCTTAAGTTTTTTTCGCAGTCTACGCAAAGACAATAAACAATTTGCAGTCATTGGGTTAGGACGCTTTGGCCGAGCAGTATGCTCAACTCTGCACAAATTAGGATATGAAGTGCTGGGTACTGACATCGATGAAAAACAAGTTGCCCAGGTATTAACAGAGCAGATTGTTTCCCATGCGTTGCAACTGGACTCAACCGAACCAGCAGCCCTGAAAGAAGCCGGAATTTTTGAGTTTGATACGGTGATTGTAGCCATTGGTAACTATTTGCAAGAAAGCATTATCACCACGCTGAATGTGAAAGAGGCGGGTGTCCCCCACGTTGTTGCCAAGGCGTCATCTGAAATCCACGGCAAGGTGTTAAAGCGAGTTGGGGCAGATCATGTCGTCTATCCAGAAAATGAAGCCGGATGTACTTTAGCGCGATCGCTCACCAAGCCAGCCATCTTAGATCGATTTGAGCTAGATCCAGAAAATAGTATTGTCGAACTGATTGTTCCAGACCAATTTGACGGCAAAACAATTGCCGATCTCAAACTCCGTAGCCGCTATGGTTTGAATTTGCTAGCGGTAAGTTATAATGACAAGTTTGAAATTAACCCCGATCCCAATCAGCGCTTACAGAAGGGTTCAGCGATAGTGGTGATTGGCTCAAATAAAGATATTAATCGCTTGCCGATTTAGTATTTATAGCAATTAGCAATTAGTAATTAGCAATTAGCTTCTAGCAAACATACATTTATAGCAGCATCTCGCTTTTATAGCAACCGCCAAGGCGGTTAAGACACTGTGCGAAGCACATCTTCCATAGCATCCCTCAGACAGTCCCATTGAATTAGTTGTTGGTTTTATAAGGGAGATGCTGAAAACCCTGTGGCTTTAGCCCAGGGATGAAAGCTAGTCGCAGGATTTATCCTGCCTTGGAAGTGTTTTGATAAACTCGCGCCAAACTTCCGCAGCAGAAATCTATTTTGACTGAGCATAAAAATCCAACTGTTTCCATTCGTCTTCAAAACGCCTTAATTGATAAACTTTTGGTCTTTTTCTCGTTGACACGGTAGTTAAATCGCACTACCATTAAAGATAACAGGTGGGGTAATTAACCTGTTTAAAAACCCTAGTACCTAAATGGTAACGCTGTACCTTGACAACTGAATCATGGGTTCTACTTTGTTGTTCTAGTAGTTTGGCTTAATTGCCGGACGGCCTGAAAGTAGGTAAAAGATTCACAGGAACTAGACGAGTAGCAATTAACTCAAACAAAATTTGCACTAATGCAACTACCCCAGGGCATGGGGAAAGTTAACGCTTCAGGAGAGAACCACCTCTACTTGAAGTAACGCAAGGAGCTTTAAGTAAGTGGACTCATTGAATGAAGAATTCCCTCGGCTTTAGCCAGGGGAGTGTCAAAGAAACCTGTCATGCAAAAAACCCCTTTTAATCACACAGATACCCTCAAAGCACAGGCTCTATTCCTGGGACAAGAGATAAACCTACAGGCTTGGGAAAATTGCCATCGCTTGGCGACTTTGCCACTAATGGTTACTACAGGCGAACACGGCTGTGCGGTGCTGCTGGGCTACGGTGCCGTTGTCCTATTTGGTCTTGATTCTGTGGAAAAGGTAGCTTTCTTAAGCCAACTCTCCCCCATCGTTAGTAGCTCTTTTGCTGACCCAGAAACCGAAGAAGTGGAAATGCACATCAGCAGGACGGAGGGTGAGCGAGTCAAGGATGGGAAAATTTTCCTGCAAGAATTTAGTATTGAACGTTTGCAGATAGTGGCTGATCTTCTGGCTAAGAGTGTTGTGCTGTCTCATTATGAAACCAGTCTGGCCACTGTATTCGATCAAATTGAACCGTTTGCAGCTAGTCTCCAGCGCGAAAACCGGAGTAGACGTCAGAGCCGGGAATTACTGCGTCAACTCGGCACTACCTTGTTAGTTCAACATAAAATAGTCGGTCGAGTCGAGATCATCGATAAGCCTGAGGTGCTCTGGGAATCCCCACAGCTAGAACACCTGTATCAGCGTTTGGAGGATGAATACGAAATCCGTGAGCGTCACCACGCCCTAGAACGTAAACTCGAGCTGATTTCCCAAACCGCACAAACCGTGCTGGAGTTTATGCAGCACAGCAGTAGCCTGCGGGTGGAGTGGTATGTGGTGATTCTGATTGTTGTGGAGATTTTGCTGTCACTGTACGATATCTTTCTCCAAGCCTAAATATCAACTTAGGGACCTTAACTGGAGTCGGTCTGGCTTCGATTGCAGGGACTTTACGGCGAATACACGATGGGAGTGGCTCATATAGGGCAGTGTATCTGTCCACATCTGCGTTCGCTAGTTATATGTCGAACTGCCACTAAATCCCTAAGTATTAGCAATTTTGGCTTGAGGCAAAATCAGCATAGCATCGCCAAAAGAATAGAAACGATACCGATGCGCGATCGCCTCTTGATACAACTCCATCAAGCGCTGCCGCCCCAAAAGAGCGCTCACCAGCATCAGCAAGCTAGAGCGCGGTAGATGGAAGTTCGTAATCAGCCCCTCTACCAGTCGCCATTTGTAACCCGGGTATATAAACAACTCTGTCTTGCCAGAATACGGTTTTAACTCCCCACCCGCAGCACACGCCTCCAGCGCCCGCACCGCCGTTGTTCCCACGGCAATAATCCGCCCTCCGTTAGCTTTAGTCTGGCGAATCTGTTCTACTGTTGATTCTGGAACCTCCACCCACTCCCCATGCATCTTGTGGCTGGTGATGTCCTCCACCTCGACCTGTCGAAACGTACCAATGCCAACGTGCAGCGTCACATACGCCTGCCCAATCCCCCGTTGCTGCAATCGGTTCAGTAGCTCGTCGGTAAAGTGCAGCCCAGCTGTTGGTGCCGCAACCGCCCCCAGCCGCTCGGCATAAACCGTCTGATACTGTTCTGGTTGGGATTGGGAGGCTGTAATATAAGGCGGTAGCGGCACCTGACCAAATTGTTCTAACAGCTGGGTAAAGGAAACACCCGCTGGCACCTCAAACTGTAATATACGCCCACCAGTCGCCTCATCCTTCCCCAAAACCGTTGCCTTTAAAACAGTGGGGATGGAATCTAGAATTGCTGCTTTGGGTAGTTCAAAAGAAACCGTCATCCCTGGTTGAATACGTCTGCCTGGTTTAACCAAAGCCAGCCAGCAGTTGTTCTGTAGCTCTTCCACCAACAACACCTGCACCAGCGCCCCTGTGGTCTTTCGACCATAGAGACGGGCAGGGATAACACGGGTATTATTCAAAATCAGCAGGTCTTTAGGCAAGAGCAAGTCCGGCAAATTACGGAAGACGTCGTGAGTATGGTTATTAAGGGAATTGACTACCAGCAACCGCGAACTATCCCTAGGAAATACAGGCGTTTGAGCAATCAAATCCGCCGGTAGTTCATAGTCGTAGCTGGCTAAGAACCGATCTAAATCAATGCCTGTCATCCCGTTATTCCACTGAGAATGCTTTGTTCCATTGCTCCCCAATAATTGGGTAAATTCACCCAAACCAGATCGGGGGCATCTCCCCTACTGCTCCGTCTTATTTGAAACCTAAGATAGAGGTATAGCATTTGCTTGTACTCCAAGCCAAGGAACTGTATGGAATTTATTTACTTCCTAGCTAATGCCAGCCTGACCCTGCGGGTGGTTGAGTACCTACACACGACCCCCCAGATGCCGCTTCATTTCATGACAGTGATTCATCAGATTGATGGTTGGGTGGTTAAAGTTAAAATGAACAGACCCCTAAAGCCTCAGCAACATGGTGACTTTCGGGCATTCATGATGGAGCAGGGAATTCCTTACGAACCGGAGATTCGCTTGCAAATGGCGCTTTGGAGCTTAGAAACGGGACAGTCACCTATCGACGTTATGCGTCGCTACCAAGTTGCTGTGGTTTCTCATGGTAATCCGGATCGCAGCGATATTGAAGCATTTCGCCAACAGTTCACCAGGGGATTAGGATACTGCCCGGAAACATTGGCTTAAGCGGGCAATTAACGCTGCTGTGGTCAATGGAAAGCGCCTTGAATGTACTCTTGCAGGACAAGGTTGTATCCTGGCAGTGCGATCGCTTGACTCAGCAACCCGTCTGTGTAACCTTGACACCCTTGGCGTGACACCCTCTGGCAGCTGACCAGTGCCACATCAAAACGGCAAGGTAAATTTGCCAAATCTGGGTTGTCAGCTAAAAATAGTTGAGCCGTCTGATAAAGTTTTGCTTGCTTTGCTTTGGTAATCGCCAGCAGACCATCCGCATCCCAGTTACCCCGGCTGCGTGTTTTCACCTCAACAAAAACCAGGGAGGTTTCAGCTTCCAGTTCAAATCTCCCTGCTTGTTGCCACGCAATCAAGTCTAATTCTCCCCATCGGCAACGCCACCGACGCTGTAAAATCTCCCAGCCCTGTGCCTGCAACCATTGAGCCACCAACTGTTCTCCCAGTTCACCAATATTGGGCATACGGTTCTCATTGGTTGAGGTGCAATCAGCCCAAAAGTTCACTCTTTGTAACTTGCTGGTAATATTATCAGAAGAACGCCGTAAAACCCCTGGCTTTAGACGTGGGGAGTGTCAATCAGGATATACACTTTTGTGGTAGATCAAAACAGCATGAATCGTCGGTTTCACCAGCTATCCTGTGCTGTCGTGTTTAATTTTGTTGTATTAGTAGTTGCCTCTATAGTGGCTTTTGGTGCGATCGCTACCCCTGCCCTTGCTGACGACTACAACAAAGAAACCCTTATTAACGCAGACTTCTCAGGTCGCGTACTCACCGACTCTAGCTTCACCAAAGCAAATCTTCGTAACAGTAACTTCAGCCATACAGATCTACAGGGCGTCAGTTTCTTTGCCGCGAATTTGGAATTGGCAAACTTAGAGTCAGCCAACCTCACCAACGCTACCCTGGACTCAGCCCGTTTCACCAAAGCTAATTTAACCAATGCTGTTCTAGAGGGAGCATTTGCCTCTAGCGCCAAGTTTGATGGTGCCGTCATTGATGGGGCAGATTTCACCGACGTTCTACTGCGCCAGGATGTGCAAAAACAGCTGTGTAAGGTTGCTAAAGGCACAAATCCCACCACTGGGCGTAAAACCCGTGAGACTTTATACTGCCCGTAACCTAAAAAGCAATTAGTAATTAGTGATTAGCAATTAGCTAATCTCAAGCCTATAACTTTGAAACCAGAGTTGAGGTGGATATAGGTTTGCTCTCTAGAATTTTGCAAGAGATCTAATTACAAGTCCTGTACTCAAACGCCTGGAAGTATTTTTTTCAGCCGCAGACTAAACAAATTGGTTTGCTTCAGGCTACAACGATCGATCGCACCATAGGCAGGTTTTCTGCCATCAATTGCCAGCTGTCGCCGTAGTCATTACTGGCAAAAACCTCATGTCTAGTTGCAGCGTATAAGCCTCCGGCTTGATCCAGAACTATTGCCCACACCATCGTGTCAAACTGTGGCGGCAAACCACGTTCCAGTTTTACCCAGTGTTCCCCGTTGTCGTCACTGCGGTAAACAGCAGCATTTGCTCCCTTTACCCAACCTGGAGGGGGGCTAGCTGCTGCCGCTGTATAGACTCGATTCGGTCTTTCCGGCAACACTAGAAACGGAATAGTATAACGACGATCTAGCCCGGTATTGATGTGCCGCCAGTGTTCACCACCATCATCGCTGCGATGAAATCCCGCTCCTGTCGTTGCGTACAACCGCGTATTATCAGCAGCAGGCGTCACCGTATGTACATCCCAATACAGCCCCTCATTTAGGCTCTTCCACGTCTCGCCTCCATCTCTACTGTGATAGACACCGCCCTCCTCCACACCAATGTAAACAGCACCTACAACCTGAGGATCGGGAGCAATATAACGGACGTGAGGGATATGGGGAGGGGGTGGAAAAGTCCAGTTCTCATAGCCAGGAATACGCTTTAGAGATTCACACGCCGTCCAACTGTCTCCTCCATCCTCACTTCGATATAAAAGGGCTGGAGATACGCCTATATATAGTAAGTTGGCGTCACGGGGATCGGCGGCAAAAGACCATACCTCCTCTGCAACAGGTTGCTCATTCACCACTCGCCAATCGTTCTCGTTAGCCCTTACCCAGAGAGCTTTCTCCTTCGTCAGCGCAAACACTTTTTCTTGGGTAGTTGCCAAAAAAGAGACTGTGGATGGTCCCTGTTCCTGTTGGACTTTTTTTGTGTCATTGTCTAACCGCAAAACCCCTCTGTCCGTACCAACAAGGATGTTACACATAATTGATCCCCTTGATTTTGCGAGTACTTTCAACCAAACTTTCAGCAAACTGATCGAAACGTTGAGATAGTTTCTCATCTACAAGCTTGCCTTCTGGGCCAAAAGCGTTCCAGGCTTGTCCAATAGCGATTTGTTCTGGAATCACCCAAGCATGTACCCAACGCATAATTACTCGCATGTCATTGAGGGCGTTGCTGTTAGACTGACCGCCTAGGACACTAATCAATCCTGTAACTTTGTCGCTTAGATGTTCAAAGCTCATCAGGTCAAGGGCATTTTTGATGACACCACTGACGCTGCCGTGATACTCTGGCGTTGCCAAAATTAAGGCATCTGCCTGCTTAACTACATTACGCAAGCGTTCTACATCTGGATAGTCAGGATACTCATCTTCTCCATTGCAGAAGGGGAGTTTCATCATTCGCAGATCGATAATTTCTACTTCAGCACCTAAGGCTTTTAATCGTTGAGCCACCAAATTCAGCGCCTGCTGGCTATAGGATTTTGGTCTTAAGCTCCCGCCAATTCCAACAACTTTAACCATCTGCTTAGCTCCTGTAATCAGGTTATGTGCAATTTCTAAGAATCAACAATTACTTAGCTTGAAGACCAAGGGCTGAGTTAGTAGCGTACTTAGTCATACTCGTAACGATTATGACTAAGCTAACAAATTATATTCTGATCTGTCAAGTTGCAGCAGCAGAAGGTAGAAAATTCGCCTTGGCATAATAAAAAGGGCGTTGTAGAAGTCCATACGGTAATATTTGCGGCAGGGCATCTTAACGTCGGTGTCAATTTCTGGAGGCGTCCAAACGCTGCGAGTGCTTGTGATTGAGGTAGAAGTCCATTCCTCCCTGCGTGCCTTTTTGCGAGAACAAGGACTTGTTCCCAGCTGGCCCCATCATTTGACGATGGCGCGGCTGGTAGCACGAGCGTTGCGACTGGGGCGTTCTGCCCTGATCCAGACGGGAGTTTCCACCGATGGCATCCAAGGGCGGTATCGCTTAAGTTACCTGACACCGGCATTGATCTGGAGAGGACCAGTGATTTTAGTAACGCCGGAAGCGGTGCAGCAGCGGTTGCTAGAAGTAGAAATTCCCCAGTTGCGACAGTGGCTTCAGACAGACAAAAGCGTCCAAATGGGCGATCGCTGGCCTGGTGGAGACTTTCAGGGGCTGCTGCTGACCTCACCCAAGTCTTGGTTAGCAGACGCGCTAGAAGGGCACGGGTACTTTAATGGCGGCATCCCCACCCTAATTGATGGCGCTGATGACCTGGAAGGGTGGGCACGCCACCAGCTGACGGTCTGTATCCAACCTGGTGACTGGCAGGAATTAATGCTCAAACGTCCCGATCAAGCCGACGCGATTAGGGATGCCCGCGTGCAGCTATTCAAAGCCATCTTTCAGCACCCCTCCAATCCTTACGAGTGCTGCGTGATTGAGGAATCAGAGCAAGATATATTGTGGCGCTTGTATGAGGCGCTGCATTTAGATGTCCGTGAGGGCAACGGTAGCCAATTGCCAGAGAGCTGGAGAAATTTTTGGCAGCGGTGGCAAACAGACGCCCAGCTGATGTGGGCATCAATTGCGCGATCGCAGGGCCAGTTCTCCCTCTACTGCGGTCCCGTGGAGGTAGAGACGCCTTTAAGCAAAGTCTGGTCTCAGCAGCCAGTAGTGTTAATCGGTGGGGCACTAGATTTAGATCCGGAGGCATCTGTTTATCGGCAGCAGCTGGGATTAGGAGAATTGACTTGCTTGAAGTTCTCCCCAGACCGACAAAGCGAACTAATTCAGCTTTATGTGCCAGATAAGCTGCCCATGCCGAATACACCTCAATTTCAGGACGCCCTGATTCAACAAGTCCGCACCCTGCTCAATGTCTGCACCGGCATTAAAAGACCAATTGTTCTCCTCATTGGGGATATGCCGCTCAAAGCGCAGGTAGCGACAGTTTTGGCAGCTGAGTTTGGAAAGCGGGTGCAGGTGGAGAAAACCCGTCTGGATGACACCGGCATCCTTGTCACTGGCTGGGAGTTTTGGCGGCAGCATCAGGGTGTTCTACCGTCTCCCCAACTGCTGATCGTGGCTACTTTGCCCATTCCTTCTTTGGAAGATCCCTTGGTTGCGGCTCGAGTAGCCTACTATAAAGAACTGCGTAAGGACTGGTTTCGCTTGTATCTCCTGCCAGCGGCATTGAGGGAATTGCAAAGGGCGATCGCGCCAGTGCGAGAATGCCTTGGTGTCGTGGCTATTTTAGATAACCGTGTGAACTACCGCAGCTACGGGCAGCAAGTGCTGACCGCTCTTAGCCCCCTAGCGCGGATTAACTATCCAGACGCCAGCTGGTTTACGGAGATGGGTTAAATGTAATTTCTTTAAACACCCCCATCCCCTTGTGGGTGGGGAGGGATAACCCCCAGACCCCCATTGATTTGTGAACAATTTGTGTGGGTTCCATCAAGGGGGCTATAATCAATCCAAAATTCAATATAACTACTATGGGTGAAGCAAAGCGTCGTAAAGAAGCACTGGGAGAAAAGTACGGTCAAGAAGCAAACATATTACCCTGGCTGCCAATTAGCAAAAGCCAAGGGGAACAATTTGTAAAATGGACCACAAAAGGTACTTGGACTGGCATCGGTCTCCTAGCTGCCTACTGGGTGACAATCCGATTCATTGGGCCAGCGTTCGGTTGGTGGCAAGTGGATTAAAGGTATCCACCTATTGCTGAACTTTTCTGAACATTATTCAACACCCCCGCCCTACTCCGGTTTGCCCAACCTCAAACCGCAGGCTAGGGAATAATAATCGCTAGTGGGTGACGAATGCCACCAAATAAAAACAGTCAGGGAAATTAACGTATCCCAAAACCAGAAAATTTAAACATTCAAGGATAAACGTACCCTGAGGCATACGGAAACCATAAGTAGGAGAAATCTTTCTAACACTTAGGGAGATAAAGCCCTCTGGGATTGTCTAAATTAGGCTCGGTACTTAATTCAATCGAACGGGTATCTGATTTAAATACTGTCGCCAAAATAGACAGTTTTCAGGTTTGTCGGTGCAATCTGGCAATCCCCTCGCGGGGACGGCAGGGGAGTCTCAAATGAGGCTTAATCCGACGATGCATGAGGGACGGCTGAAAATTGTCCCGTACTTTCCCCGTCTTGCCAAGAAAGTAACGCTCTTAGTGGAACATTCTTAGCACCAACTAAATCAGCAGGGAAAGTGTCACTACAGACATACTTATCTGTTGTATTGATTATTTTTATATTCGCTTGCCCCTAACTGCTCCATAAGTCAGCCAATAGATAGACCTGGGGATCTATCGCCAGGGTCTAGGATGCAAGCAGGTTCGACAAGACTGTTCCCGATCTGTTGATCAGAAGCGATGGTCAAGTTAATCGGTGCCAAGTAGGTAGCAGTCCCTAGGCATTCTTAAGAAATATCCTGTCTCAGATGAGACAGCAAATTCTTAAGAAATTATAAAGGTTATACAATAAGGTGTGGTGGTTGGAGGACAAACGTGTTTATACGACTTGCAGAGCAACACCGTCAATTTGTCCACGATCTGGTGATGAACCTTCAAGCCTTGGCGATTGTGCTAGAGCAGCGTGGCTACCTGGCCTCCTGCTATACCTGCGGCAGCCAGATGAATAGCGCATCGTTTATGGTCAGCCTGGGGGATAATCATCTGATTCGCTTTTTAGTGTCAGATTACGGTATTACTTGGACGGAAATGCGGGATGACCGCGAACTCATGAAGTTAGAGGGCGCTGAAGCCATTAGTCAGCTACAAGATCTAGCTAATTTGGTTAAATACCAAATCAAACCCTCTGAAGCTCGTGCCCCTGTAACGCGACGTTTATAAACAAAGAAGGGTGCTTTCAATGTCACCGCTTCTAGTTTGGCTGCTATGGGTGCCAAAACGCTCAGATTTGATCCCCAGAGTGCTAACCTTAAAATAGGGAATCAATAAAAGTCCTACTCTCAGGGCGTTTGAGCATGAAACCGTTTATGGCATCCTTAGATTCAGGATGGCAACATCAGTTTATTGAGACGAACAACATCCGCTTACACTGTGTTACCCAAGGACAGGGAGACTTAGTACTACTCCTGCATGGGTTTCCAGAGTTTTGGTATTCTTGGCGGCATCAAATCCCAGCTCTAGCTCGCCACTTCAAAGTGGTGGTTCCAGATCTGCGAGGCTATAACTATTCTGATAAGCCAAAAAGTGGTTATGACCTGGATACTCTGAGTGCAGATATCCGGGGGTTGATTGAGAGTTTAGGATACGTCCGCGCCCATATTGCCGGTCACGACTGGGGCGGTGCGATCGCCTGGAATCTGGCACAGAAGTTTCCCCAAGTACTAGATCGTCTGGCCGTTTTAAACGCTCCCCACCCGCAGCGGTTTTTGCAAGAGCTAACTGGGAACCTGGATCAACTGCGTCGCAGTTGGTATGTGTTGGCGTTTCAGATCCCTGGTTTACCCGAGTGGCTGATCCGGCAAAATTTAAAGAATTTCGTGCAAGATGTATTCCGGGGGCAAGCGGTTCGTAAAGGAGCCTTTAGCGCCGAGGATAACCAAATTTACCAGGAGGCTTTGGAAAAACCTGGTGTCATCGCTGCCGCGATTAACTACTATCGTCAACTGCTAGCACCTCAAAATTGGCTACAAAACTGGGGACACCAACTGGTACCTGTGACCGTACCCACCTTGATTTTGTGGAGTGAAGAAGATGCCCTCCTGAGTAAAAAGCTCATAGAAGGCATGGAAGGCGCGATCGCGGCTCCTTTTAAGCTGAAATTGGTGCCTCACTGCGGTCATTGGATGCAGCAGGAAGTTCCCCAAACTGTGAATAGAGAACTGTTAAACTTTTTCCGACCTGCTTAATAAGCCTAGGCAGCTTGAGGACTGCCGCTGCCATAGTCAGTGAAGTAGCAGCGGCTTCTTAACAACAAAAAGTTACAAATTTCGGACAAACAACAATATCAAAAAAATAAAGAAAATATTATGAAAATCCTGATTTTGCAGAATAGGTGTCAAAGTTAATATAGGTTGAAATGGGGTCAGCTCATATAAAGACCCTAAACATAAATAAATTTGATTAATATTTATCGAGCGGCGGTTTCTCTGTAACGGGAAACCGCCGCTTTGGATTTTAACGTTGAGCAGCTTGAGGATTCTTGACCAGATAGTTTGAAGGAATCGGCTCAACGCGACCGGCATTGACAAGCGCCTGGTAAACAAAGGCGGCAACTTCAGCGCGGGTAGCTTCTCGGTTAGGCTCCAGTGTAGTGGGGGTGGGATAGTTCACAACCAGCTCTCTTTGAGTAGCACCGGCTACGGCTGCGATCGCGTAATTGGGAATTAGTGAGCGATCGCTATAAACAGACAGCAGACTTGTGTTGTCAGAGCGCAATTTCAGACCACTAGCTAGAGAAACGAGTACCTGGACTTTGGGAATGCGCTGATCAGGTCGAAATCTCTTATCAGGATAACCAGAGACAAAACCACCTCGATAAGCGGTTTGGATGGGTTCATAGGCCCAGAACTTACTGCTAACATCAACGAAATTCGAGGCAGGCCGTTCAGGTGCGGGTGTAAAAGCTTGCTTGATAATCGCGGCAAACTGGGCGCGGGTAACTGGTTCACTAGGACGGAAGGTGCCATCTTTGAAACCAGCAATAATATTTTTAGCCGCCAAGGCTTCGATATAAGCTTGAGCCCAGTGCCCCCGGACATCCGAAAAAGCACTTGTCACCGGCGGTGTATCAGACTCTAGGCGACCGGCAGTGCGTCCTGTATCGAAATCATTACCATAGGCGAGCAAGGTGTTCCTAGTAGTCGAGTTGTTGATGTCATAGCGACCGTTGTTGCGGATTCGGTTATTCCCAGGCGTGTCTGCGGTGCCGAGATCTGGTTGAGCAAGGCTGACCGCCACGACACCATCCCGCTTGTTGGTCTCAATGACGTTGTTCCGCAGCACTGGGGCAGCCTCGGAGGAGGCCACAATTCCATCGACGTTTTCAATAATGCGGTTGTCGGTAATCAAAGGAGAAGCTTTCTCACTCAGGGCGATGCCAAAACCCGTACCCTGAAATAAATTGTTGCGGATTTCCCCTTTGGATAGGCGGCCTATGGAAATGCCATTGCCCTGGTTTTTGGTAAAGATGTTGTCTTCTATCTTGGGAGTACCCGTACCAGTCACCAAAACCCCCTCCCGCAGACTATTGGAAAAGGTATTGTTTCTAACTGTCGGGTTAGTCGATTCAATCCATAGACCAGTACCGCGAATATTCGGGTTGCTGATAGTCACACCGCTAATTTCACTATTTTGGTCGGCTCGAATCGTAACATTCTGATTGGCTTCAACCCGACTTTGGTAGCTAGCCCCCCCAATAATAATTATCCTTTGCCCTTTGCTAGATTCATCACCGCGCAGAATCACGCCTTCAGGAAGATAGAGTGGGAAGACTTCACCAGTGCTCTCTGCGTAAGTACCAGGAGCCAGCTGAACCACTGTGCCTGCGTCTGCTTGCTGGAGGGCATAGGTGATGGTGCGTACTGGCGCGAGTTCAGTAGTCCCAGCGCTGCCGCTATCTGTGCCGATGGCTGGGTTGACATAAATAACTCTAGCTCCCAATGGCGTCTGGACTATTTCATTTGAGGACGCTGGATTAGCTTGTGGCGTCTGGATGGTTGCGGTAGAAGGCGCTGGATTAGCTTGCGGCGTCTGGATGATTACTGTAGAAGGTACTGGATTAGCTTGCGGCGTCTGGATGATTACTGTAGAAGGTACTGGATTAGCCTGCGGCGTCTGGATGGTTGCGGTAGAAGGCGCTGGATTATCCTGCGGTGTTTCGATGATTATGGTAGGCACTGGATTGGCTCCAGCCGTAACGGTTATTGCCCCCCCCGACCAAAGTAAAATAGCACTTACCAAGGACGCTTTGACGGGTACGATATCGGTGAGCCGTTTGTGAAAACGAACAACTTTCAGATGTAAGGAGTTATGATGAGCGCCCTGGTGGGCGATACTCTTAATGCCTGTCATGGGTTTGATTACTCTAGGTGGGAATTAACTGAGCGAGATATTTTTTAACGCTTAAGCGATGCGCGCTAGCGCTAGGAATAAGCCGAGAAAGCGGACGTCTAAACTATCTACGCCCGCCCTATGCCTTCAGCAAAGCTATGCTCACGCGGCAGAAAGCAACTTCTCTAAGAGTAGGGTTTGACGCGATCGCAAATCTGTCAATTCACAGTAGTCTCTGCTCGCAAAATTTTAGACAAATTTGGATGTAAATTATCGCCCTCGCCCTGCGATCGCCAAAATATATTGCTTTTAGCCAGCACAGAACTGCTCGGTTATATGCATGGTAAGAACATGCAATTTTGTTTAGGTTTTTAGAACGGTTAGATTTAACGACCTGTTGCTGAGCTTTCTGGTTCCCTAGGGATACGGAATCTGCTTCTATAACCCCTTGATATCATGTCCGGTCGATCAACCACAATATGCGTAGGGGCAGGTTTATAGATAAAATCTGCTATCCACAAATATCTTGGGCTAAACCCGCCCCTATAAGTCAATCGGTTTTTATTAGGCGTAAGCCAGCGCGGACATCATACTCTTTTCTAAGAGTCCCCTTGTCCCCCTGTTATTTACGAGGTGGATGCAACCGGACACGATCTGAGTAGTAGGGTGGAACCGACTGGGATTGGATATCGTCAAAGTTAAATATAAATATTCTCAGGCTTAATATGCATTATCGACTGCTCTCACTGCGAAGCATATTGGGTTTTGCCGCCGGTATGGGCATTTTGCTCTTTGGCACAAGTGCAGACGCTTCTGAGTCAGCGGTGCTGAAGTACCGCTTTCTGCGGGCATCTGTATCCGTTCGCGAACTCACAACCTTTGCCGAAACCGGTCAGATCTCTACGCCACTGGGATTTTATCTAAAGCTGGCAGGAAAAGACACGCAAGAAATGCGACAACTGCTGAAGCAAGAAGTCAAAGTTAATCCTTTGCTGTTATATCAGGTGCTCAAGAGTCCTGTCGGGGAACTGCTACTCGATCAAGTCTCTGAGGTGGTTCATACTCCCGACAATTTAGCAAACAGGGAATCTTTACGAGCCGCCTTGGTCAGTTCTGCTCTTCCAGACAGGAATATTACCCTGCTGGAAATACTACAAAATTATCCTACCCAAGAGGTACATGTAGAGGGCGAGCGCCTTGCTGAGGTATATGGGAAACTTAGCCGGCTGGCAAGGCGCTTGCCAAGGCTTTGAACAATTGAACCCCCAATGTAGACGGTAAGGTAGGCTCAAGCCTAAATTTTCTAGTTTTGAGTTTATCTTCTAACTGGATGCCTTTTCAGTAAGCCAGAGTTTCAAGAGTTTCACGCAGATACCGACGAACCCAATGGTCGAGGCTGAACTCTTGAAGTTGGTCATCGACAGGGTGTTCGATTTGCCAACGCTGAAATCCAGAACTGGCTGCGATCGCTTGTTTGAGACTGTCCCAAATTTGGGGATCTTGCGATACTTGGCTTGACGCTGAAGCAGGATAACTAGTCATAAACACCTTAGAGAAGGGATCTTTAGGATGGGGCAATGTTTATCAATTTCTATATCTATTTTTAGGATAGCGTAGTTGCAAATTTAGATTGTGCTGCAAATAACATCTCCAAGCCAGAGACACAGTCCCTGGGATCGCAAATCAGAGGTCAACCAATGCAAGGATTTTGGATTTACGATTTTAGATTGATCCCGACCACTCTTGGTCGGGGCTTGGGGGTTTTAGGTTTACGATTTTAGATTTGTTACGCCCATAATTCGGCGGGGCATGAACCCAAAATTTCTTTTAATCCAAAATCCTGGCATCTAAAATCTAAAATTGAAGCGTCAAGGCGGTAAGCATTATCCTTAGCCGTTCTCAGTCTTACTCAGAAGACGCCTTTTGAGGCGACGTTGTTGCATTACTCTGGCTCTGTTGTAACCAGCGGCAAGATTTGATTAACCTGCCAGCCTGGCATTGTGAAATCCTGCGGGATTCGTTCTACGGGATAGGGTTCGGTTTTAGCAAACACCGCTTCGCTGGTCAACAAGACTCGCAGGACGGCGACAGGCACCTGCAAGAATAAATTGCTGGCGAGAAATGCCCATCCCGCCAACAACAACCCTGCCAGCCGCCAGCCCGGTGGAAAGAAAGCAACGGATGCAGCGACAGGTGCTGCCCGGTAAATTTGCCACAGCACCCACAGCATGAAAACGGCTGCACAAATTGCAACAAATCGGTTTGCTGGGGTATTAAATAAGCTGAGAATGCGTCGCTGTTTTGGTGTTAGCTGCTCTGGCTTTATTGCCAATGCCAGAATGCTGAATATATCGAAGGGGCGGATTAATTGCATCCACAGTATAGGTGCAATGCCAACGCTAGCAACTAAAACGAGTTCTAACCAAACCGGCAACAGGGGGTCGCCTACCGCCAGTCCTACCCAGCACAGTTCCAGAAAAAGTGGCAGAGCCGCCAAACCCGCAAGATGAATCCACAAGAAAGGTTCTGACCAAAAAGAGCGCATTATTTATTGCTAATTGGTAGTAGTTAGTAGGGGCACGGCAGTGCCGTGCCCGTACAGTAGTTAGTAGGAATTTTATAACAACTAACAACTAACAACTAACAACTAACAACTAACTATTTGACCTAGGTTGTTGAAAGGGTACGTCGCTTGCTCACCATCTGGAAGGTCTCGATGATGTCGCTTTCTGCCCAGTCATTGAAGTTATCGATGCGGATACCACATTCATATCCGGCGTTAACTTCCTTAACGTCATCCTTCATCCGCTTAAGAGAATCGAGGATGCCTTGATAAACAACCTTACCGCCACGATGCACCCGGATCTTGCAATTGCGAATCGCCTTACCGGACAGTACATAGCAACCGGCAACTGCTCCACGACCGACTGGGAAGACGGCTCGCACCTCTACTTGACCCAGAGGTTCTTCCACCTGCTCTGGTTCAAGCAGCCCTTCCATAGCGGCTTGAATGTCATCAAGTAGTTTGTAAATGATGTTGTATTCGCGCACATCAACACCCGCTTGGTCAGCAGCAGCGCGAGCCCCACTAGCCAGGGAGGTATTAAATCCGACAATTACAGCACCACTGGCAGCTGCCAGGTCTACGTCTGTTTCGGTAACTTCACCGGCGGCGGCAAACAACACCCGCACTTGCACTTCATTTTGCGGCAGCTGTCTTAATGCCCCTAGAATTGCTTCCGCTGAGCCTTGGACGTCTGACTTCAAAATCAAGTTGAGTTCCTTCAGCTCTCCTTCTTGAGCCTGAGCTGAGAGGGTATTGAGGGTGACGCGACGGGATGAAATCACCTGTTGCAAGCGTGACTGCCGCTGCTCATCGACTCGCTGTTGGGCGATCGCGCGTGCTTCTTTTTCGTTCTCGAAGACATCGAAATCATCACCCGCGGCTGGGACATCGCTCAAGCCCAGCACTTCAACGGCAAAAGAAGGAGTGGCAGCTTCCACCCGCGCTCCCCGGTCATCGACCAGCGCCCGTACCTTGCCGAATACATGACCAGCGACTAGGGTGTCGCCTACGCGCAGCGTGCCATTTTGCACCAGCAGGGTAGCGACAGGTCCTTTTGCTTTATCGAGATGGGCTTCAATGACTGTGCCTTTAGCGGGCCTATCTGGGTTAGCAGATAGTTCTTCAATTTCTGCGGTTAGCAGGATCATTTCCAGAAGAGTATCCAGGTTTTCCGCTTTGAGGGCGCTCACCTCCACCATAATGGTTTGGCCACCCCACTCTTCTGGCACCATACCGTATTCAGTCAATTCTTGCTTGACGCGATCTGGCTGAGCTTCTGGTTTATCAATTTTGTTGATGGCAACGACAATCGGCACTTCAGCAGCTTGAGCATGTCTGATCGCTTCAGCTGTCTGAGGTCGAACACCATCATCAGCCGCCACTACTAAAACAGCTATGTCGGTGACTCGTGCCCCCCTTGCCCGCATAGCAGTAAAGGCTTCGTGGCCAGGGGTGTCTAGGAAGACAACCTGCTGGGCTTGCCCTTCATGCTCAACGTCCACATGATAAGCACCGATGTGCTGCGTAATACCACCAGCTTCTCCTTGCGCCACCTTGGTTTGGCGGATGGCGTCGAGGAGGGTAGTTTTGCCGTGGTCTACGTGCCCCATAATCGTCACGACTGGCGGACGTCGGTGCAGGTTTTCCATGTCTGCGGCATTCAGCATCTCCGTCACTTTTGTGGCGGGTGCCTGTTCTTCCGCTGTTTCGACTTCCACGCCCAGATCCTCAGCTACCATGCTAGCCGTGGGCACATCCAGGGTTTGGGTAATATTAACAGCCATTCCTTTGAAGAACAGCTTCCTGATAATTTCAGTTTCGGCTACATTTAGGGCCGTAGCCAGATCCCTGACAGTCATACTGCCAGTTAATACCACTTTTTCGGGACGTTCTACCGTTTTTTGTTCGCGACGGTTAGAGCGGTTGTCTGACTTTTGCCCGTCCTTATCGCTCCTTGGCTTTCTAGTACCTTTGGCACTAGGCATTGGGATAGATGCCGCAGGTATGGGCTGTCCTGGATGCGCCTTTTGCTTGGGAGGACGAGCCACAGACAGATTAACCATAACTGGTGCTTCTAGATCGCCCAGGGCAGCGTCCAAATCATCATCATCCTCATCGACGATGATTGGCGATCGCCGCTTGCCTTTGGCTGCCACCTTGCCTGCTTTGGCGGCATTATCCGTATCTTCTTCCTCAGAATCTTCCCAGCCTTTGCCGCGCTTGACTAGACGAGGCGGAGTAGGACGCTTTAGATCCAGATCCAGCGTTTCTATTGTGGGGTCGTTGTTTTCCTTGGCTTCTGTTTGCAGCGCTAACCGCCTGGGCATCTGAACCGCTTCTGACGATCTACCACCTATTTCCGGTCTTGACCCCGGCATCACCGGAGCGACAGCGGGACGCAACTTCATCTCCGGCCGCTGGAGTTTTGGCAGCGGTTGAGATTCCTGTTGTGACGGTTCTGGCTTGGTAGGCGGTTTCCTGTCACCGCTCGGTTTTGTCGGTGCCTGGGTTCTACTCGCCATCTTTGGCAATTGCTCAGGTGGCGATTGCTCAACTTTGGCTCGTTTTAGTACTGGTCGATCAGCTTTAGCTGGCTGTATAAAAGCAGTATCTCCCGTTTCTACAGATGCTGGTCTGACGGGAGGTTCAACGAGATGGGCTTCTTTTTGAATAGAAGCTGTAGGAGGTGTAGGAGCTGATGCTGTAGGAGCTGATGCTACAGGCTGCTGTGGCAATTTAACTTCCGAAGCTGCCTCGGCTTGCTTAGCATCCTGCTGAAGTTGACGCGGTCGATTAGGTGCCGTCGGCTTCATAGGTGAGACTGTTTGCTGTTTTACGGATGGTTGAGGGGGAATAGCAACCTGCGCTCCCGCCTGTTGGGAGTTAGATCCGGAACCAGTCTTATGTTTTATCTGCAAAATTTGTGGCTTGTGTTCGACGTTCTTGATTCCATTCCCTACGGCGGGGGGCAATCCTGGTCTTCGCTCTAATCTGTCGCCGTTGTTACCCCGCGCAGCGACCGTTGGGCGAGCTGAATATTTTTCAGCTGCCGCGCGAATTCGCTCTGCCTCCGATTCAGAAATCGTGCTGCTGTGACTTTTGACCGCAATATTTAGCTGGTCGCAAATTACAAGAATATCCTTGTTGTCCAAATTCAATTCCTTTGATAGATCGTAAATTCTGACTTTGCCGTTGTTCATCCACTATGCCCCTGTCGTACCTACCAGTTTTCACACTATGACTAAATCCTTGAACGACCATTTGCTCATCTTCATGTTGCTTAATGGTTGGAACTTAAACCAAATGATAGTACCTCTACATAATCGACAATAAACTTTTAAGTTTGCCAGCTTACAGCTAGCCCGCTGGCTGCCCCCTTATTCAAACGCTTCTTTATCTAATCTTGCACAAATCTTAAAAAAACTGAGGTTGTTGTATGCGAACTGCGGCAGAGCTATGGAGCATGACGATTGCTGGTGCGAGTATATTTTGACACTGACGCGCTCAGCTATAAACCACCAGTCCTACAAGCTGTTGCTGCATGGGCTACCCGGTGCTAGATACTCAGGGGGTTAGGCGGCGCTTTCAGACACACGTTTATGCTCGCGATCGCTCCTTTTTTTTAGTACCTCGTCCCTAATTGCTCTCTCCTCATAACTCCTCACTTCATATTAACCAGCAATCTACTAATGGCAGCCTGCGCGCTCAAAAAACACCCTGTATTTATGCTAACGAGTAAATGAAAGTGGGGGTTGCTAACTTTTAGGGAGGATTTCCCATCCTGTAGCTGGGCGGATCTCCCCGTGAACTCGCAGCTAAACGCTGCGACAAGGTTTGGTATATTTCTGCCGGCACAGAGGCTTTGAGCGATCGCCCCAGCCGATTCTTCTTGCGAGCCGCCTCAAGGCAACTTGCCTGGGGACAGAGGTAGGCAGAACGCCCCATTCCCTGATCTAATTGTACCTGCTGTGATGGATACACTCGGACAATCCGCCAGAATACCTCTTTGGGTGCCAGTTGGCGACAGCTTACACATCGTCGGTAGTTAGGTTCCATAGAAAGGATGAAGTATAGCTGAAAACTGGCTACGCATTAACAGGTATTCTGACTGGCGGAACGTAGCGCTTGAACACTATCGCCTGCTCAACAGCTCTTTAAAAGCCCCCGAAGCCGTCCCTCAGGGCTTAGCCGTGAGTAGTTTACACATCACCCACTGGCAATGTTTCCATTTCTTCCGACTCTTCCGACTCTGGCTCCTCATACTCCTCTTGAGCCTCTTGTTGCGCCTGGATCTTGGCGTATTCTGCTGCGTAATCGTACTTGGCGACATCTTTGATGTCTATTTTCCAACCTGTCAAACGAGCTGCCAGACGAACATTCTGCCCTTCTTTGCCAATCGCCAAACTAAGTTGATCCTCCGCAACCAATACGTGAGCCTGACGTGCGTCTGTATTTACCAAGCGTACCTCATCCACTCGTGCGGGGCTGAGAGCGTTGGCGATGTAGGTAGCGGGGTCAGGCGACCAGCGGATGACATCAATTTTTTCACCCCGTAATTCATTAACTACGACTTGAATTCTGGAACCCCGTGCCCCGATACAAGCCCCAACCGGATCGACATCTCGTTCCAGGGTATCAACCGCAATTTTAGTTCGGGGACCAACATGACGAGAGGGGGGATTGGCTTCCCGTGCTACCGCCACAATCCGGACAACTTCGTCCTCAATTTCGGGCACTTCATTGGCAAACAGATATACCACCAAACCAGCAGCTGCCCGGGAAACTATGAGCTGGGGACCACGATGCGGGCCTTCCCGTACCTTTTTCAGGAAAACCTTAAATGTGGCATTGATACGATAGTTGTCGTTGGGCAGTTGTTCCCGAGACAGCAGTTCGGCTTCCACTTCTGGTTGATTAAACCCACTGTTGACAGCCAAAATTACAGATTGCCGCTCAAAGCGCAGCACTCTTGCTTGCAGAACCGTCCCTTCCAGGTCTTCAAACTCTTCCTGGATGATTTGGCGCTGCTGGTCTCGCAGTTTTTGCGATAGCACCTGCTTGGTCTGAATTGCCGCCATGCGACCAAACTCTCGCTGATCTGGCGTTACATCTAAAACCACCGAGTCGCCAAGAGTTGCTTCTGTTGCTACTTCTTGAACCTCTTGCAGAGAAATTTGGTGATCTGGGTTGCTGACTTCTTCGACAATTATTTTGGTAGCTAAAACGCGGAAGCCTTCTTCTTCGACGTCAAGATCTACTTCAAAGTTGTTAAAGTAATCTTCATCAAAATGGAATCTGTCGAGGCGTTGAGCACGGCGATAGCGTTCGTATCCTTTGAGTAGCGCTTCTCGCAGAGCTGCTTGGACAGCGTGGCGGGGTAAGTTGCGCTCTCGGCTGATGTTGTCAATCAGGTCTTTGAGTCCCGGCAAACTAACTATTGACATGAGCAAATCTCCATAAATTTTAGATTTGAGGTTTTGGATTTGGGATCAAAGCTAAAATCCTTGTATCCCAAATCCAGCAATTGATTAGCCGTGGTCGTCGAGTTGCACCCGGGTTACCAATTGGCGGGGAATGGCGATCGCTCTACCTTTTTGGTTCAGATGAACGGCGGCTTCATCCCGGTTAATCAACTGACCGCTCCACTCAAACTTGCCGTCTTTAGGTTCAGATGTTGTGACAATGACGGCAAACCCTTTAAAAGAGATGAAGTCTCGATCCGTTGTCAACTGCTGCGAAATACCAGGACTGGAAATCTCCAGAACATAAGCATCAGGGATGATGTCTGTTGCATCTAAAGCATTTTCCAAAGACCGACTCATCCGTTCACAGTCCTCCAGACTGGTGTCTGAGGAAGTGTTGCGGATGTCCACGCGCAGCACTGGTGGACGTTGGTTGGTGTGAAACACTGCCGCGACTACCTCCAATCCCAGGTCTTCTGCTACTGGCGTCGCTAAGTCAATAATTTGAGGAATTAGGGGATGAGCCATTGGAGACCTCCAATAAAAAAAAGTGGGTCTCGACCCACTTCCTGCAAAATTATTCCAAGAAGTTTGACGTTCTCCCCTGTTGAACCGTCCCGATGACTAACGGTAGATTCACTAGGGCAGCCAGAATCTCACAATTCTGTTCTTCCTGCGTCATCCCCTCTTAACCGGGTTTGTGGCAATTACCAGCGCGGTAATTCTCACTTAACCCCGCCAGACCGAGTCAGCAGGCATTTTAGTTTTACTTCCACCTTGCGTCCCAGGGCAGAAGCATCTGAATACTGTATTAGTTTACTTTTTTATTTCCTGTTCGTCCTGCTTGACACAGCGACATTTTCGTAGTATATGATATTTTTTTTATTATAGCGATTTATCAAATTCTACAGTGGCGTTTTAGTCATCCAGGTGGGTCATGTCGCTGCGCTCCAATTCGTAATTCGTAATTCGTAATTCGTAATTAATACCCCATACATAAATTTAGGGGCTTGAAACCCGGAATCACGAATTATTTTGGTCAAACGATTTTAGATTTACCTCGCCCAAAGAATGGGAGGAGGCTTGAACCAAAATTTACGTCGTAAAGTGCCATCTAAATTATAGCACAATTTTCGGAGCGCGTGAGTACCAAAGCTACTGTCCGCGATTGATCCCCATACGCCACTTCTTTCTTTTTTCCACACTCAATTTCCTTTTTTCTTCTTCCATCCTCATGCTTAGTGCGGACCTATATGGCGGATCTGCCGGGTTTGTTCTAAAACTTCCTCCAAATCTTCCTCAGACAACCGCTTGACGTAATTGATTTTGATTTCCTCTAAGAGGTCAATTAGTAAAGACTGAATTTTCTGCAATGTCTGCTGCCGAAGCACCTCAGAACCCAAGGCTTCACTGAAGTGTTGCACCAGATGCTGGGAAAGTTCTGCACCAACAGGGTCTTCCAAGGTGTCGGTGAGGGCTTGGTAGGCGGATTGGGAGACTTCATTTACGAGTCGCTCGATCATCTGGGTGGGTAAGTTTCCCAACCCTGGCACCTGCTGAAGATTCCGGTAGACTGGGGACTGGTTGAGAATTTTTTCTAGGCTGTGCCGCAATATCGCTTCCAAGTCCGGCTGAATTTTGGGTAGCACTTGGTAAACCGTGACTTTCACTAGCAAATTAGCGATCGCTTCTACTTCATTGACATTGTTAATGTCAATATAGGTGCGACTTACACGCCCCGACAGCAAGCGGGTGATATCACCTCGCCGGATCGAGTCTTGAACTTGGTTAATCGTCCGGATGGCTACTACTTCTGTAAGTTCTTCAGCAAAATTGGCAACAAAGCCGCGATTAATTTGCGCTTGTACGTTATCGAGGTTCAATAAATGCGCTTGGTGCAGGCGAATAGTAACCGGGATGACGCGCAGCCAGCGCCATACTGGCAGCAGCAGGAAGATATCATACCAGCGCCAGAACATGGCATCTAGCCAGGTAATACCAACGTGACGCCGATGGATATAGTAAGTACGACCCAGAAATTCTAGGCAAAATATGACCAAGAAGCCGATGTCAATCTTCCAGAAGTAGTCAACAAAATCGCCTGTTTCCCCCATGGGGCGAAAATAGTTAGTTTCAATTAGCGGCTGAATCTCTTTGTTATAAAATTGGATTTCTTTTGACCAGCCAGCTTGAGATAAATATGGTTGACTCCAGAAAGTTGTGAAAGATTGCTTGGCAGATTCATTGCCAATGCGCTTACGCATCTTATTTTTAATTTTTTCCAGCGTGCCTGTTTTCTGCGCTACTTCAAAAGGGTTGCTTTCAATTATTTCCACGCTGAGGTTCCGCAGTTGAAGCAGCACTGGTTCTACTTGGGATGACTGCAAGCCCGTTTGCTCAACCTGAGCTTTGAGTTTTTCTACGGTGTCGAGATACTTCTGCGTTTCTCGATGGGGTTCAATGCCCTTAAATTGGTCATAAAACTTGGTAAAGCCGGGAAATTCCCGCAGGTATAAATCGCGCCAGGGGACGTAACTTAGGTCAAACAGCACTATGCCCAAGTTGGTCAAGGCCAGAAGTGCCATCACTCGTTCAAACCAGAGGTTGCGGGGGACTGGGCTTTTTCTTCTGGTGAGTGTTGACGAGGATGACATAGCTGAGTTATTCAAGGTTCTCCCCCGCATAATATCGAAATCTGGCAGCAAATTCGCCTAATTTAGGCAGTAAAAGATATGAGATAGAAGGGATAGCGATCTCACACTACCGAGATTGGCGGCAAGCGGGGAAGAGGAAGCGAGAAAATTTGTCTGAACCGATAGTTCAGAGCGAGTATTTTATAGCTGAGCTTGCTCTGGTAAAGGTCTTCCCTTAGGTTGAGGTAAACCTGGGCGGCGTTCGTAGGGCATGGGAATGTACTGCACTGAAGGACGCCCGCCTTGGGGTTGTGGATATAGCTCCATCAGGTTATATATGGAAATCGGTAGCCCGACTGTAATCGGCAGACCTAGTTCAGATGCCTCCTCAACTGTAATCGGATAATCATGGGTGACTTTGCCTGTGGTGAGGGCATCAACAATTTTTTCAATGTTTTCTGGAGCAATCTTCCGTCTGGGGACTTCATCTTTTAGCAGCGTCCGCACAAACCGCTGTACTTGCTGGATTGCTTTGCGTGACAAATCTGCCATGATTAGGGTTTGGTCGTCAATTTCGCTGATAGGCTTGTCTTCAACAACTTTGATGATACTGGCAGCCGGGAAGTTACCCAACTGGGGATCTACTGGCCCTAAGACGGCGTTGGCATCCATGAGGATTTCATCTGCTGCCATCGCTAACATTGTGCCGCCGCTCATGGCATAGTGGGCGACAAAGACGCTGACTTTAGCTGGGTGACGAATTAACGCTCTGGCAATTTGCTCAGTTGCCAGAACCAGTCCGCCTGGGGTATGCAAGATTAAGTCAATAGGAACATCAGGAGGCGTGAGGCGAATCGCCCGTAGCACTTGTTCTGAGTCTTCAATTGTGATGTAGCGAGATAAAGGAATTCCCAGTAAGCTAATAGATTCTTGGCGATGAATCAGCAAAATTACCCGGCTTTCCCGCCCCCGCTCGAACTCCCGTAGGGCTTGAACTCGCTGGAACTCTAAGCGGCGGCGTTGCCACATGGGCTGAAAAGAGGCCAGAAGTAGAATCACCCAAAAGATATCAAAGAAATTAAAGTTCATTGTTTACTGGCAAAAGCAGTGCATTTCACCCATATTGTTTCAATTATTAGAAAATAGAAGCTCTATCTGTGGTGTTAACCACAAATATACAAATTAGTTGTCTCAATCAAAGATAAGGGCACGGCTTCAGCACCCAGAAGTATTACAAATAATCAGGAATGTGCGGGGTATAAATTTTATAAGTATTAGAGCTGATAAAGTATCAAGACAAAAGTGCAATAGAAAAATTTTTATGTCTTGGTCAAAAGCCCTATCCTTTGCAGCGATTGCCCTTAGCTTGACGACGATCGCTACACCAGCACGCGCAGAATCTGTTGATCGTGAAGCTTCCAGTTTCGTTTCTGGACCTGGCACCATTATCTATCTCACCACAGGAGTAGCTTTACCTCTGTTACTGGACGGAGAAGACGGTAAAAACCACTCTCTGCGGGCGCTGGACTCTCTTGGTACAAGTATCCTACTTTGTGAAGGCTTAAAAGAAGTGACGCAGGTGAAACGACCTGACTCGGATGCACGCGATAGTTTTCCCAGCTGTCATGCTACAGCTGCCTTTGCGGTAGCTAGCCTTCAGAGCCATTACCACCCCAAATCGGCTATATACTGGTACACAGGGGCGTCTGTAATTGCCTTGTCACGAATTAACCTGAACCGACATCGCCTTCCCGATGTCCTGGCTGGAGCGGCATTAGGATACCTCACAACCCAATTAGAGTTGAGTCAGAAAAACGGGCTGATTCTGTTTCCATTGATCCGATCTGATGACAAGGGTGACACGGTTGTGGGGCTGCAAGTGATGCGCTCGTTTTAAAAGTTTTGAGTTTTAAGTTTTGAGTTTTGAGTTAAATCTTTTTAGGATAATTCAAAACTCAAACTTCCGCCTTAGCGGTTAGCTGCGAGCGACACCATCTTCACGGGCGGCTTTTTGGACTGCCGCAGATACGACATCGACAACCCGTTTGTCAAATACAGAGGGGATAATATATTCCCGGTCGAGATCTGTGGGGTTTATTAAAGAAGCGATCGCACTGGCGGCTTGTAAATACATACTGGTGGTAATGGCAGATGCCCGACAGTCTAAGGCACCCCGAAAAACGCCGGGAAACGCCAAAACGTTATTAATCTGATTTGGGTAGTCACTACGGCCTGTGGCCATGACAGCAACATCATCTGTGACTAATTCCGGCTGAATTTCTGGAATGGGATTAGCCATCGCAAACACAATCGGGTCTTTCGCCATTGAGCGTACCATTTCTGGTGTGACGACACCGGGAGCGCTAACGCCTAAAAAGATATCAGCGCCTTGGAGAGCATCTGCTAAAGTACCGCTGGCTTCAACAGCAAATTCCCGCTTTTGCTGGTTTAAATCAGTACGACTTGTAGAAAGAATCCCCTTAGAATCGCACATCCAGATGCTAGTGGCACCAGCTTTTTTGAGCAAAAGAGCGATCGCTACCCCCGCAGCACCAGCTCCATTAATTACGATCCGCACATCCTCCAGGGATTTTTTAACCACCTTGAGGGCGTTGATCAAGGCTGCTAGGGTGACAATTGCGGTGCCGTGTTGGTCATCATGAAAGACAGGGATATCTAATTCCTGCCGTAATCGGGTTTCAATTTCAAAACAACGCGGGGCGCTGATATCTTCCAGGTTGACCCCACCAAAGACTGGGGCAATGTTGATGACAGTGCGGACAATCTCATCGGTGTCTTGCGTGTTCAAGCAGATGGGAAAGGCGTCAATACCAGCAAATTCTTTGAACAGCATGGCTTTGCCTTCCATGACTGGCAGGGCACCAGCGGCACCGAGATTGCCCAATCCTAAAACAGCACTGCCATCAGTGACAATAGCAACGGTATTGCTCTTAATTGTTAGGGAATATACTTGTTCTGGGTCTTGAGCGATCGCCATACAAACACGACCGACACCAGGGGTATATGCCATCGCCAAATCAGCTTGATTTTTGAGCGGGATTTTGCTCTGCATGCTGATCTTGCCGTGGCGATGTAAGTTGAAAGTGCGATCGTAGACATCGATAGTTTGGACATCTGGCAGCGCCTTTACCATGCTCACAATCTGCTCTGCGTGTTCGGTACTGGCGGCATCAACTGTGATATCCCGGATGGAAATTTTGCGCGTTTGCTCAATTAAATCAATTTGTCCCATGTTTCCCCCAAGATCTGCGATCGCTTGGGTGACGCTTGCTAACATCCCAGCGCGATTGGGAAGTTGTAAGCGCATCGTTAAACTGAAGCTAGAGTTGGGGGTTAGATGTACCATAAAGTGCTTAATCCTGCTTCGCCTAGTTGCTATACGGTCTGAAGTTCGCCCTCAAGATTTTATTGCAGCGGCAAACCCACTCAGGGGCTACGCTGGCGTCGCCGCTACTTTAACATACAATTCCAGGGGGACTAGTTCTAAGTTGAAAGTTATTTAGCTTGTAAGTATAAAAGCCGTCATTCGATGAGAGGATTTTGGATTGACCCCCAAATGGTCAGCCGAGGGCTTGAGACCTATGCGTGTTTTTGGTCAGATTTCTGTAGGGCACGTAACATTCGCTGCCTGGGATCTACTTTCTTAGAGGCACCAACGCTTAACTTTGTCGTTAACTTTTACTTGACAACAGACACTTTTTACTAGAACAAATTGATTTTGGTTATAGCGAATATCAAAAGTAGCCACCTTGTGGTTTTAGTGTCAATATTTAATTATTATTAATTTATTTAATATTGAGAAAGTAAAGTAATCTTCCACCAGGATATTGATTTTGTCTATTTTCGTAATTTGAGGACTAAACAATTATTTATGCTGCTTTTGAGAGAATGTGGTCGTGACCTGGGCTAAACGGCTATCTGATCCGCATTGCCTTGGAGTTGGTTAATGTGTAACAGTCTGTAGCTGTGGGCGTTATGATGAGCTGGTGGTAGAGATGGGGGTGCTTAATTGTGCTGCTGTAACAACTGGAAGCCCCACTGACATCGACGTTGGATTTTCAGGTGGTTTCTTGGCGGCGATCGCGCTGAGGCTTTATCCTCAAAAAGTGACACTAACCCAGCGTCGTGCTGGATTAGCCGTTGAGCTAGACTTGAGTGGCAGTTTATTTAGTGAGCAATGCTGGATAGCCACAACAGCGGTGTGTCTGGGGTCTGGCAACAGGCGATAGCGCTAGCGCGCCGCCTTGCGGCGATCGCTCAAGCTGACTTCCTAGAAAAGACACATGAGTTGCGCCACAAAATTGCTCCTGGCAGAGCACATTAATAGCATAAAGCAATTGCTGAAATCAGCTCAATTACAAAAAAACTGGTTTCCTATTAAAGTCAATAAATAGCATTAAAAGAGAGGGAGGTTATGTACAGTAAATCTTTTGCCAACGACCGACAATTTCAAGGAATAAACCGCACTATTTGTATAGGGCTGGGAGGTACAGGTCGAGACGTATTGATGGGAATCCGCCGGCTGATCGTAGACCGCTATGGGCATGTAAATAACCTCCCCCTTGTTAGCTTTGTTTACATTGACACTGATAAAGAAGCAACACAAGCAGTTAGTTTAGGTGCTGGGAATATTTATCAAAGTGTTGACATCGGATTTCAAGAGGCTGAAAATGTCAACGCTACCATGACCCCTACGGAAGTCAGTAACTTGATTCAGGGGCTAGAAAAATTCCGTTATAACCTAAATCAACCCAACGCTTACCAGCACATTGCCCAGTGGTTTCCGCCGCAACTTTTGCGGAATATCAAGTCAATAGAACAGGGGGCAAAGGGGATTAGACCTGTAGGGAGGTTGGCTTTTTTTCATAACTATCTCAAAATTAAAGCTGCTATAGAGATAGCAGAGCAGCGTACAAAAGGGCATGAGCAAGCACTACTGCAAAAATGGGGTTTAATTGTTGACCCCGGTCTAAATATTGTTGTGGTGGGTTCCCTGTGTGGTGGTACAGGTAGTGGCACATTTCTAGATATGGCTTATAGCCTCAGGTATACCTACCCGACTGTACCAATAAGCGGTTATCTAGTTATTAGTCCTGAGTTATACGAAAACACTCCTAAGATGTGCGCGAATACTTATGCAGGTCTGATGGAGCTTGACTATTACTCAAGCGCAGAGACACAATTTGATGCTTGTTATGATCAGCGTTACTTGACAATTGTACAAGAAAAGCGTCCTCCTTTTGACTATACATACTTGGTTTCTAAGGATACTGAACAAGAGAAATATTCAATTGACAATAAACGGAAGCTATTTAATGTAATTGCCCACAAGCTGGCATTGGAATTTTCTAAAGAACTAGCCCCTACGGTGAAGGTAATAAGGGATAATTTTGCCCAACAGATGCTTCAAGAAGATGACCGTTTTAATCCCACTAGGCATGGTTATCTAACATTTGGATTAGCTGCTATTTATTTTCCCCGCGATCGCATTTCACAAATTACCCTGACACAAATTAGCGCGAAACTAATTGCCTTTTGGTTACAGGGTGAAGGGCAAAGCCCAGATCCGCTAAAAGTGTTAGATAGATTTCTGAGTGAATATCGCTGGCATGCTGATTTAGCTCGAAAAGATGGTTTTATCAGTAGGTTAGAAGCAACAGCCTTAGAATCCGATAAAAAATTCAGCGTGGTGATGAATAGCTGGAAGATGAGGTTAGAAAATGCGATCGCTGATTGTAAAACTAAGCATGACCGCTCTAGTCTCATGCCCCAGCTGCAAAGAAATTTAAGAGAGCAATTTTACAAAGTTCAATTTGGAGATACCGAGAGCACCAGAGGTATATGGCTAGCGAAATTAGAGACAAGTAAGCAAAGATTGAGCGAGCACTTGCCGGAAAATATTAATAGCTTTTTATCCGCATTGCTTACGCCAAGTAACCAATACTTTTCGATTGCTAATGCCCGCAGCTGGCTGGATGTTCTCCAAATGGAACTAAATGATTATCAATATAAATTGGAGGAACGACTCAAAACACTGAACGGTGCCCGAAAGCTGGAGGAGTTGGATAAGAAATGGGGTGAAATAGACCGAAATATCCAGTACATTGAGTCAGAATTTACATGGCCAATTATCAATAATAAAAATAGTCGCGTGCAATATGAGGCGATGAAGGCGCTCAGAGAGACTGAGGTCGCCATCAAGCATAATTTTGATTATGCAGCAGCATCAGAAGCACTGGAAATTGTCAATGTTCTGCAACAGCATGTACAGACTTGCATAAGTCAGTTAACTAACCTGAGTCATTTAGTAGATGAGATAAAAGTATACTACGAGAAATCCCAAAATCTGCTCAGACAACCAAACTTTGATGAGATGAGCGGTGAGGAAATATTCGATCGGGAAGACGTAGACAGTTGCTATAACTTATTGTTGCCAGAAGATGAACTCCGCGCCCAGATGGTAAAAATCACGCAGGAAATTCTGGAACCAGGTGGGCAAGGTCAATCACTGGAGATTATTTTAGAGGGAGATAGCACAAACTCTACACAGCTTCAACAAGAGATTGATTTGACGGTAAAACGTTTATTTAGCGACCAGAGTAGCACTATTGTGCAGTCTGCGATCGCCCGCTTTAACCAAAGATACTCAGCCTCAGATCGCCCCGTCCGATTAGGACAAATTCTGCGGGAAGCTGCTCCTCTTCTGCCTCTGAACACGAGCGATCGCTATTTTCATAATCACAACCTTCAAAAAAGCAAGTTAGTCGGGTTTAAGGATGGTAGCGATCCAGAAGTACAACAATTCAAAACTCTGTTAACGCAGAACCTGGGAATTCCAGAAAATGCCATCAAGCCGACTCAAACAGAGGATGAAATATTAATTGTCACTGAGTATGCTGGCTTTCCTCTCAGGCTGATTAATGGTTTGGATCAGTTGAAAAACCATTACCTGCGGGAAAAAAATAATTTTGCCAACAATTTACTGCACAATGAACGCCGCAATCTATTTCCAGATATTATTCCACCGGATATGGAAATCATTGAGGAACTAGATGATATTTTTTATCCTTGCCTTGCTTTTGACTTGATTCAACAGAACCAGGAAACGCAGCAACTAGAGTTTCAGTATTTTGATGAATTGCGAGGTAACTATTACACAGCGTACCTGAGTCCAGCTTGGAATCAAGCTGTTGAACAACTGGTGAATAGTTCTAACATGACGGCAGCTTTGCGGGAACGACTGGATGAAGCAATAGCGGACATAGAGCGCCAACCTACACGATGGCAGGGGCATTACTTACCCAAATTGCGACAATTTGTTGAACAAGTTGATAATTTGCCGGACGATGACATTAACTATCCCTACCGCTCAAGGGTAGTGGGTGCTACTGGAACCGTCGATCCCTTCGCCAAAGAGGGAGTTATTAATCGCTTCCTCAAACGGATACAAGGACGAGTCAAAGGTTTAGGAATTCAAAGTCCTCCTCGACGAGCAATTGCACAGAGCCAGAAAATCATCACTGGTGAGGTAGTTGTCGATTTTCCTGTAGATTCTGGTGACAATAGGATAAAACGACGAGTAGAACTAGAGCAGCTAAAACAGGATTTGGATGAGGAAATTATCACTCCAGAAGAGTACGAAGACCTACGCCAAGAAATATTGAATAAATATCCTTTGCGGTCATAAGTGATTAGTAATTAGCAATTAGCAATTAGCAATTAGCGACTAACGAGCAGCTTGATTGACTTGTTACTTTCAAGAAGTTATGGCAACAACTTTTAAAGGGTAAGGTAACGGTAAGTAATACCTACCCTTACCCCCTCACAAAACCCTTATCTACCGTAGCTCTGGGTAAGCTTTGTATAGCAGTTGCCATGATGGTTACGACAATGGACTCATACCCATGCACGCTCCAGTTGCTATAACTACTAATAGCTAATTGCTATCTGTCGTTAGACACCTACCAGCTCCAGAGATTCCGATCCGGCGAGCTGTCGCGCGATCGCCAGTCGTGTTTCTAGCTTGGCAACGCTAAACTGGTTGCGGAGATATTCTAGGTGAACAACAGCATGCGCCCTTTCAGCAGTTAAGCGCATCAAGGTATTGAGTGTTTGCTGGTACTCCAAATTTACCTGAAGTACTTCAAAGCGGCGCGCTTTGCGTTGATTGTCATTTTTTAAATCTGACTCAAATGCCGCTATCTTATCGGCATTGCCTTCAAGACGGTTAATCCCTAATTGGACTGCGGCAAGTTGGGAATCTAATTCATTAACAGTTTGAGCCGCTTGCGCGATCGCGGCTGGGTACTGATTAAGTTTCATCAGCATATTTGTTCTAACCAGTAATAACTAACAACTTCATTTGGGCGGGAACCACCCCGGCTAGGCAACCAATTCCTTTATTTGGGGATTGGCGATCATAGCTGGCATATCGACGGGAACTCGCTCTGACTGGGGAAGAGGCGCTTTTTCCAAAACTTTGACTTCAATACTAACAGCGACCAGATAGGAACCAGCCTCTTCTCCCACAGCTTCGGCAATCATGGCTGCCAAGTCTGGGCGTTCAGTGGCGATCGGGTTCCGTAACGTGCAGCGATCCCAGTCGTGCTGGGCGGCAGGATTGAGGCTGAGAACGTAGTGGTTGGTCATGGGGCGAAAACTTTACTTTCTCTCTTGTTCAGGCGTTTGCTGACTTGAAGAGCCTACCCTTTTATTATAGTACATTTGTACTGAAGTGACAGGCGCATAGTTGAGGATCGCGCGACCCTGGTTGCATAAAGGCGATCGCTTTAATTCACCCGCCTTGGTGGGATTGAGCCAATAAAACTGGCCCCGATTGCTCCCCGTTGTAACGAAGTAGGCGTGCGTAAATCCTATACTTGCCGCCGCAGCGCCACAGGGCTTTAAAGCATAGGGTCAAGTGGCTCACAAAAATTGTTCACGCCCTGTTGTGCCACATACATCAGAACCGGAATTACCAGTAACGCAGGGCAAAGTTTTGTAGCTGTCAGGTGTCCGATCATTGGGGCAAAAGTTTTATTTACCAGATCGTTCCTGAATTCTGGCTGGCAAATAGCCGCACGGCATTTCTTCGCTAAACTATCTAACCATTCTGCATTGGCTATATCTGGTTGCTGTCCAACTCGAATTGCCAGTGCGATCGCTGCATCTTCTAAATCCCCCTCGCACTGCTCAATTTCATCAAGAGCAACTAAGGCGTCAGGATAATCTGCCAATTGGGTCCGAAACTGTGCAATTTCTTCTGGTGTAAGGGTAGCCATGAGGTTTTAAATTATTTAAGTCCTGATATAGTGTAGTTCAAGTAGTAAAGTTGAAGGGAAAAATAACTTCTATAGAATGTCTGATAAGATAAAAAAAAAGTTAATAACCTCAAGGGAATCACTGAACTAGGAGACGGTGATAGTATCGCTTTTAGGGCTAACTAAAGAGGCGCTATTATCAAATAAACATAAATATTATATTTACCCTTCCGAGCCTCACAATTACCGCTCAGGCACACAATTAAAAGACCTTCTTAAGGTTAAGATAAGAGATTTTTCTTTGTCCTATCTAGGTAAAAAATTGCAGTAAAAAGGCGTTGTCCTCTTCCTCTACCTAGAAGGAATCATCCAAGTATAAAAAAATTAATAAAAAACTCACCTAAAGGTACTTGACAAAGCAGCTTTTTTTGCTAACATACAAATCAACTTGAGGAAAAAATCACTCACAAAGAAGTTGCAACGATCGGGAGACGCTCTCAACAACTTTGTTGATAACGATTTGCAAACAATTTAAAGTTTAGAGGACAAAATGAATAAAAAGAAGCAAGTAAGCCTTATGGTCGCAGTGGCGATCGCCCTCGGCGCTACTGCCACTTCTAAATTTCCTGGTTTTAGCGAAGCTAGTGCTATTGGAGCTATTGCTTTTGAGCATAACAACGACAGCAATCGCCTAACTAGCATATCTGGTCAAAGAAAATTGAACGCTCAAACAATAGTAGCTTCATTGGGTAGAGTACAGCCCAATGATGACGGTTATAAACCTGAGCGTACAGCTCAGTGTGGAAAACGGCAAGCGAGTGGAGGTCAAGCAGGAGACAGACGAATAATTAAATTTCCTGCCGTTAGGGGAAAGAAAGTCGTCAGGGTTTCTTACGATATGCTCAGAATTCCCGATAAGCTACAAATTATTTCTAAAGGAAAGGCAGTTTTAGATACGGGGTTTGTATCAGGTAGGAAGACTAGATCGATTTCTTTCAATCAAAGCCCAAAAGAAATAACAGTTGTAGTCACAGGAAATTCTTCAAACTCCAACACATTGTGGACATATACTGTGTATTGCCCTGCGTAAGTCTTAACACTAATCTAAATTTAGAGGAGTTTAGCTGTAATTAGGGGATGAACAGAAGCAAAAGAAACACCGCTTAAGCTTAACCAGCCAGTGGGTTAAATGCTCTCCATGCCCTCTCCGGTGTGCAGCGTGACAGAGATTTATAGAAATTGGGGACCAGATTTAGATGATGCATTCATGCTTACCCTTGCTGGGTTGTGGAAGTTCTATCTTCTATGTGCAGATAGCTGCATAATCCCATCTGAAAGTCCCCTTTTCCTTAACTTCAAACTCTTTATTCAGCCTTATTTAGCGACAATTCTAATACTTCAGCAATCATTTCTCTGAAGTTAACCAAGACCATTTATAGGAGGTGAGCCTAAACGTGTAAGTGTGAAAGGCACGTCACTTTTAGCCTTACCAGAAGTATGGGTGCAAACCACCCGACCAGTTATTTTCTTACCGTCATTGCTAACCGTGCCTTTGTATCTGGCGGTGAATCCTCCTCCTTTGATTGTAAAACTAACTGCGCGCCCCGATACTGTAGCAGTTGTTGCTCCATAAGCTCCGCGCTGCCCTTGCTGATTTCCCCAGTAACGGAAAGTTGGTATAACCAGCCTATTGCCCCTCTTCGTTACGGTCAATTTTCTGGAACTAGTGGTGGGACTAGCCTCGCATCCGCGACTGGACGTAGACCAATTAAAAATGCGACTACTTTCCTTCCAATTTCCCCTCAAGTCAACACGCCCTTGTTTAGATTGGGCGTTGGCTTGCTGATTCAAAGCAGGACATACAGTTAAAAAGCTTGTTAGCGCGATCGCCAAAAATTTACTTGGATGCATTCTTTGACCTCACAATCGCATATTGATGTTCAAGTTATCTTCTCACACACGGTTGCATGGCGCTTTGTTTGGCTGCTAGCTAGCCCGATCTAGTTTAAGGCTTTATTCGATACCACCGAAAAGGCCCTACGCCCTCGTGGTTGGGGATGAAATGCGCGGTTATTCGTTGGCACGGAGAACATGGGATAACCAAGTTGTAGCTGTGAAAGACTTGCATCTCAAAGGTATGGTGAAGAAGCACAAGTTAGCACAGGCTATTAGTGATGCTAGTTGGAATCAATTTTTGGCGCTGCTTAGAATACAAAGTGAAGCTCTATTGTGGCGATATTCCCAAACTCGATAGATTCTTCCCCAGTTCCAACGGTTAATCTAAGTGTGGATACATTTACGAAAAACTAACATTAGATATTAAAGAAGGGACAACACACTCTTGATATAAGGCTCGCAGACTTAGATTAGGCGATAATACATATATTCGCTGGTGGCATACGCCGATGAATGAACAACGCACCGAAGCTTATCTCAATCTGATTAATCAACTGCTTGGCTGCCCTAGTGGTGAAGAAACGGAGATTTTGAACGCCAATGTAGATTTGATTGATGCTGGGTTGGTGCAGATGATGGAACAGGTGGCGAAGGTGCTGGCAGAACGAGGGGATGAGAACGCAGCGGAGTATTTAAGGAATGTTGCGCGTCAGCTGGCTGAGGTAATGGGATTTAATTCACCTAACCCCCCAGCAGAGTTCCCTACGAGGGAAGGGGAAGAGGTCAATTTTCTCTTACAGGTATTGCAGGCAACCGAGGAAAGCAACGGCAACCCGGAAGTAGTCTACCCGTTACTACAAGCGAACTTAAACCTACTCAATGATAACTTTGCTCAAGTTTTGCGCTATTGGGCAGAGGCGACTCTGCCGGAAGTGGAAGCAGATGTAGCACAAGGCATTGCAGCAATAATTGTTAACTTCAGTAACCTGATTCAGCAGTTCCCCTTGGGTAGCCGGACTAGCAATTTAGAGATTGCGATCGCAGGCTACGAGGCTTTACTGACTGGTTTTACCCGCGACACTTACCCAGAAGCATGGGCAACTCTTCAAAATAATCTAGGTAATGCCTACAGGGACAGGATACGGGGGGACAAAGCCGAAAATATCGAACAGGCGATCGCTGCTTACTCTGCCGCTTTGCAAGTCAACACCCGCGAGGCATTTCCTATTGATTGGGCAATGGCGCAAAATAATCTAGGTATTGCCTACAGAAACAGGATACGGGGGGACAAAGCCGAAAATATCGAACAGGCG
>JAHHGU010000038.1 GCA_019359765.1 Aphanothece sp. CMT-3BRIN-NPC111 | reverse complement strand
ACATGAGCAACGCTTTAGGAGAATCGACCTCTACTTTGGTTGGAGCAATCCTGCCTCAGCAAGTTGGCTCATAGATTAAAGAATCCCCGTGCGTTCACGCCGGGGAGTGTCAACTAACATCTTTGATACCGCATCCCTGGCAACTGAGAAACCAATCCCATTAATTCCAACTGTAACAGCGCACTGGATACCGATCCCGCAGCCAAGCGACATTGTTGCACAATCAAGTCAAAAGCAGTAGGTTCAGGTGCGATCGCTTCTAAAACCTGCTTGAGTTCTGGCGGCAAATCTGGCACAGGCGTTGTCGGAGTTGAAGAAAATAGCTGTAACTGCTCAACAGGATCGAGTTGTGGTATTGATCCCAGCATTTCTAACAGATGCCCTTCATTTAAAATCACCTGGGCACCCCTACTTAATAACCCCAAACAACCAAGCGATCGCGGATTATCCAAAGATCCAGGCAGCACATACACATCCCGGCAAAAATCATTCGCCATACGAGCTGTAATTAACGCACCCGACTTTGTGGGTGCTTCCATTACCAAAACAGCGCGACTCAAGCCAGCAATAATACGATTACGACGAGGAAACTGAGCGCGATCCGGTGGAGTTCCAGCAGGATACTCACTCAGCACCAGCCCTTGCTTCTGAATGTCTTCGTAGAGAGTGCGATTACGTGGCGGATAAACTACATCTATGCCAGTGCCTAAAACTGCTAACGTCCGTCCACCGCTATCAAGACAACCGCGATGAGCTTCTGTATCAATGCCTTCTGCCATCCCGGAAACAACTGTAAAGCCGCCTTTAGCCAACGCTATACTAATTTTGCGAGTCCAGCGCTTACCATAATCAGAAGGATCGCGAGTGCCTACGATGCCCACCGCTGGCTTAACAGCTAAATTTTCCTGGGCTTCAACTATGCCTCGGTAGTATAAAACTGGCGGCGGGCTAGGAATTTCTAGAAGCAGGCGGGGGTACTCGGCATCTGCGGGTGTCCAGAAACAAGGATTTTTTGAGGAGTGCTGCTGAAAGAGTTTTTCAGGATCTAGGCGCGATCGCTCTTCTAGCACTCCCTTAACTGTCTGAGGACCAAACCCTTCTACTTGACCCAACTGCGCTGCACTAGCTTTCCACGCCTCCGCTAGCGTTCCAAAGTTTTCTTGCAGTCGCCGCAGCAATACTGGGCCAATATTAGGAATTTGCGACCACGCCACCCAAAACGTGCGTTCTTCTAGCAATTCCCCATTAGGATTGCCTCTCAATGTAAGTCTCTCTCCCAGATACCAATGTAGATGCGATCGCGTTTATCCCGCTCAATCAGACCCTTGAGTGAATCTAAAGTAAATGTGTAGCGAGGAGACTGTCGCTGCTGCACCTGTTCTAAACCCTGCTTGATTGGCTCATTGAGCTTGCAGCCCAACATTCCATTTAAAGTCAAGGCGATTACCTGAAAATTCACCGTGGGGGTAAAGGCTGCCTCCGTTTGGCGAACTTTGTCCGACTTTCTATCAAAAAGAAAGCCCAAGCTCACTTGGTCTGGTATTAACTCATAAGAAGCAGCATGGGTTTTAGGCCAATAACCTGAGGCACTTACATTAGGTACACCCAAAATCCTCAGGACATCACTTTTACTAACTCCTGGGCGAAATCCTGGAATTCCTAAGCCGCTGGGAACCTCAGGACACACACCGTCGTTAACTTCTCCAAAGGGAAGCAAAGTCTCTTCAAAATACTCTAATCCTGAACCAGGAAACTTTGAAGAAACTGACAATGTTGGTTGTACCACTAACTGTTCTGGCGACGGTTGGTAAGTTAGTGATGCTTGGGGAAGTCCGGCTATAAGCAAACTGATAACAATTGATGCACTCATTACAATCATCACAGATGTAGTCTTAAGCTCTGGCTGACCGCTGTTCTTGCAAATAAGCAAAAACGCTCTTATCACCGATATCGGGAGGAATCGGTTGTACTGCCTTGCGGAGTGCAAACACTACAAATAAAACCGCCCATGCTCCCAGTAAAACCCGTTCCCACTGAAGTGGCAACATACCAATAAGGTTCCCCAGCAACAGCCCTGGGACTAAAAAGGTAAGCAACTTGGTTTCAAATCGGTTGAAGCAGAAGGCTTCTTTGAAATAAATCCCGGTTAAAGCTGCAAAAATAAAGCCGACGCCTAACAGTGTAGTTGGGTGGTTGTAAATGAATAGAGCCAGAGGATCGCTACTTTGCACTGCTAGCACAGCTGCCGCCAAAACGCCGATTGCCCAAAATACCTGAAGTAGCCGATGCAACGGTGCTAGGTAGATATGAATTGTCACCAAGCTGACGCCCAAAGCTAAACAGAAAATGGCATACAGGGGGGTCAGTGCTTTCAGAACCGCTAGATTATTGGTAAAGCTAAGTACTAAAGTGCTGCCTATGGCAAAGCTCAAAGCCGCCACCATCAAGCCGGTGCGGTAGATAATGACACCAGTGCGATCGCTTTCCGTTATCGTAAACTCTCCAAATTGACCCTGATAAACCTCTGCTTCAGATTGTCTCAGCTGAGTCATTGTTGATTACCCTTAGTTGCTATAAATTTATTGAGTCGCGTCATGAAAAGCTACCTTACCCAGCTTGTTACTATTTTAATAGTATAAAATATGGCATTTAAATTTAAAAAATATTTAAATGGCTACTAAAAATCATAAAACAATCCTGAAATTAACATTGCTAAATTTGTAGTTTCTTCACTAAATTTACAAATTTTGTGTTGGTTATATATAGCAATTGCCATAATGGTTATAAAAATTAACCTCAACCTCATGCACGAATAGTATAGAAGTACTACGAGGGCACCTCTAATTTTTGAAGGGTTGCTGTACGTGGGAGACTAAAGTCTCAATCTACAGTTTTTTACACAGAATTACCAAGCCAGACAACCGTTAATTATAAATTGCCCATTCAGTGTCAATAACTACCAATATGCCACTTTTAATTTTTCCGCAGGAAAATTAACACTATAATCTTTGATTTATTGTTGGAGGATGTCACAGTAGAGACACAATTAATCGTATCTTAATTCCACCTTAGCTCCCCACTCTAATTGTAGTTGGGACTGAGCATTGCCACTGTTGATAGCAATTTCTACCCAGCCATGACTGCCAATCAGGGCAACGAAACCACCAAGTTCGCTGTCGCTGTAAGTTTGACTGCCCCGGATGAACAATTCAGCTACTGCAACCGACCAGGTTTTACCTTCTATCTCGCTACCGGGGATATTAGTAATTAAGTTGCCGAAACGATCGATATACTGGATGCAACCTACAACACCTGCGTTAGTTTTTGTGCATTCAGGAATCGACAACTTGACTAAGGTTGTTGGGTCAATTGCTCGTCCCAGCTGTTCTAGAGGGACACCGCTGGCAAGATAGGCTCCCACAGGTGCAAAAATATCTCTACCGTGAAAAGTGCTGCTGGTTGTACTGGGTAGCCAGTAGCTGGGATTGGTAAGTTCGACAGCGGCAACAGCTGGACTATCACTCAGAACACCGCCGAATAGCCCATTATCCGGGCCAACCAAGTAACCGCCGCTAAGTTGTATGGCGATCGCGCGTCTATTACTCCCCACCCCCGGATCGACTACAGCGATATGCACCGTTCCATATGGAAAGTAGGGATAGGCATTCATCAGACAAAACCTTCCCGCAGCTATGTTCTGCGGCGGAATCTGGTGCGTCAGGTCGATTGCGTGCAGCGCCGGGTTGATTTGGGCGATCGCGCCCTTCATCACACCCACATAAACATCACTCAAACCAAAATCACTTAATAGAGTGATGATGCTATTTTCAGGCATATTTAATTATTAATTGCTTTGGACTTTTGCCCTAGGAGAAGTGAGGCATGAACAAAAACAGTTTTAAGGGCAAGTTTATTAAACTCTTCCCAAATTTGCCCAGATGTGGATAAACCCGCCCTTACTCATCTTTCCCGTATATGGCTCCGGGGGATTATTTTAATACCATAGTATTAAAATCGGTAACAAATAATACAGTTTTATGGGGAAAATGTTATATTAGGAGTATTGAAACTACACTAACTTGGTCAAAATAAATGTCCATCATGAACGGAAACCGTCAGCAAAGCTTGAAGCAAGCCGCAGCCACCCACCGCGATAGCATCCAAAAAAGCCTACAGCATCGACTAGAAATCGCTAGAGCTAAAGGCGACGAGAATTTGGTTCGCCAGCTGGAAGCAGAAGCCAATTACTTTCACTAATCTAACTGGCAAAACAGGCGCAGTATGTGGACTTAGGGTTCTGCACTTTAGTGCTGCAAGGGATAGGCTTCGGGGATGTCACTCTTCAACGGCATCCCCTTTAGTCTACGGTTGAGTAAAGCGATGGTTTAGCCTCCCAATAAACTGATCGGCTCGTCTTTCCTCAGTACCTAGACACAAAGTTTTCAGTCCCTGGATAACTATGACTTTGGTTGCCTAATATAATTCCCTATATAGATTTTGTCGCCACCACAGCAAGATTCCAGGCTAACCGCTTCATCAACGGTATTTTCTTCAAAATTACGTCCAACTTTTCTAGACGCCGATATTCCGGTTCCAGCCTTGCTTTTTCAGTAATAATTTTCTTCCAGTAACGCTCTTGATTCGGGTCTACTTTTTCAATCAAATAGAAGCGCAAAAAAATCCACAGACTTGCCAGCCAAAATGTATCGTAAGTCGTTGTGGAAAATTGGGACTTGACAAAATTGACAATATTAATATCTAGCGGCATTTCATCCTCTGTCCGCACCGAAGTAGCAATACGCCGGTAAACATTAATAACCGGGTTATGCTTCAAGGGGTCCCAAAAACAGGCTTTTCCCCCTGGCTTGAGAACGCGGTGCATCTCCCGAATGCACGCCTTGGGATCTGGCAAATGATGCAGCAAATTAGAGGCATAGACAATATCAAACGTATTGTCGGGAAACTCCAGTGCCATTGCATTCGCCGTACAACCCTCAATTTGGACGCCGTTAGCAGCTGCTAGCTTTTGAGCGACTTCCACCATGCCAGGAGAATAGTCTGCGGCAACGCAATGCGCCCCTTTTTTAGCAAAATAGACACTGTTTTCCCCAGCACCACAGCCTAAATCTAAGAGCCGTTTGCCGGTGATGTCCCCCATGTGTTTGAGAATAAAACGATTTTCCGGGGCAGTGCAGGCTTCAAAGTAATCTTGAACCTTGATTCCTTCTACATCAATGGTAGATGCCCATTGGTCATGAAATTTTTTCTCTTTGTCAAAAATCTGATTTGCCACGATTGCCCAGCTGACTTTATATTCAACGCAGAGGAACGCAAAGGGGAGCGCAAAGGGGCGCAGAGGATATTCTAACTCAGAATACCTCTGTATCCTTTGCGTTTCAAAGTTTTTGCGAACTTAGCTGCGATTCCTCTTTTGGCTCACGCTTGACTTCACGCGCTTCCTCAGCTTGCAATGCTCCATAAAGCCGATTCAGGGCGTTCACATAAGCTTGAGCAGAGGCAACTATGATATCCGTGTTGGCAGCATGACCGGAATACACTCGCTTATTGTGCCGCAGTCGGATTGTGACTTCTCCGATCGCGTCAATACCAGCAGTAACCGACTGGACGGCAAATTCTATCAGCTGGTTGGGCACATTCACTACGCGGTTGATGGCTTTGTACACGGCATCTACCGGCCCAGTGCCAATGGCGGCATCTGTCAGTTCTTCACCAGTAGGTGTGCGAAGCGTTACAGTTGCTGTGGGACGGGCGCTGCTGCCGCAGGATACTTGCACAAACTCTAGACGGAACAGTTCTGGGGCTTGCTGAATTTCATCATTGACGATCGCTTCTAAGTCCCAATCAGTGAGTTCTTTTTTCTTATCTGCCAAGTCTTTAAACTTGACGAATGCCTTATTTAAATCGGTTTCCGACAAATCGAACCCTAGCTCTTGCAAGCGACTGCGGAAGGCATTGCGGCCGGAAAGTTTGCCCAGAACAATCTGATTGTCTGTTAAGCCAATTGACTGGGCATCCATGATTTCATAGGTGAGCTTGTGCTTGAGGACGCCATCTTGGTGAATCCCAGATTCATGAGCAAAGGCATTCCCACCCACAATTGCTTTATTCGGTTGTACCAGCATCCCAGTCAGGTTGGAAACTAAGCGGGATGTCTTATAGATTTGGCGGGTATCAATATTGGTCAGCGGTGCCTGTGAATCCACGGGGCGTCCCAAGAAGGGGTTGAAATACTGCCGCCGCACGTGCAACCCCATTACCAGTTCTTCCAGGGCTGCATTCCCAGCTCTTTCGCCAATGCCGTTGATGGTACATTCTAGCTGCCGCGCTCCATTCTTCACTGCTTCCAGGAAGTTAGCCACCGCTAAACCTAAGTCGTTATGACCGTGAACTGAGATAATCGCCTGGTCGATGTTGGGGACGTTTTCTTTGATGCCACGGATTAACGCTCCAAACTCGCTGGGGGTAGTGTAACCAACGGTATCGGGAATATTAACAGTTGTGGCTCCGGCGGCAATAGCTAGCTCTAAAACTTGATATAAAAATTCTGGATCGGAACGACCGGCATCTTCAGGGGAAAATTCCACATCCGATACGAAGGATTTGGCATAAGCGACCATTTCTTGGGCGATCGCCATTACTTCTTGCCTGGTTTTTTTCAGCTTGTACTCTAGGTGAATATCAGATGTGGCGATGAAGGTATGAATCCGAGCATGAGCAGCGGGTTTCAGAGCCTCGGCTGCTGCCTTAATATCCTGATGAGTCGCCCTTGCCAAACCGCAAATAATTGGCCCTGACTCGACTCCCACCGTTTGGGCAATTTTTTGTACCGCCTCAAAGTCTCCGACGCTGGCGTAGGGAAAACCAGCTTCAATCACGTCAACTCCCAGCCTCGCCAGCTGACGCGCGATCGTAAGTTTCTCATCTACATTTAGCGTCGCCCCTGGCGATTGTTCGCCATCCCGAAGCGTGGTGTCAAATATAATGATGCGTTCTGGTTGTGCTTGCGTGTTCATAGCCTTAATTAAATAACCGACAAAAGGAAAGTTACAAGAGTTAATATTTCACCAAGGGAGAGCGGGGATACCATACCCACAACGGGTATAGAGGCTCATATGACCGCTGCCGTTACTTAGTAGAGACGTTCCGGCGGAACGTCTCTACTTAATCTCCGCTCCTGGTGGGTGAACTATTCTAACTCCCAATTTCTTTGCATGGGAGCGGGGTGGATCGCCATTTTATAAAAGATAGCGAAAATTTTTCATTTCAGCACTGTTAATACTCAAGTTTCTCAATATGTTCGCGAAGATCGTTTAAATCAATATATCGGTCAGTTGCATTACGCAACTCTCTAGCGATCATTCCTTCTGTTGATACCACTGTAATATGGGTATTTTTTGAACGTAACAGTTCAATTGCTCGCTCAAAATCTCCATCTCCACTAAAAAGTACCACTCGGTTATATTGATCTACGGTGTTAAACATATCCACCACAATTTCAATATCTAAATTTGCCTTTTGCGAGTAGCGACCAGAATTGTCGTCATAATACTCTTTAAGGATTTTTGTACGGACGGTATAACCCAGACTAATCAATGCGTCTCGAAATCCTCGTTGGTCTTGCGGATCTTTTAAACCTGTGTACCAAAAAGCGTTAATTAGGGTAACTTCTGGATCGCTTGTGAAGTATTGCAAAACACGACGAGGGTCAAAAAACCAGCCATTTTTTTGTTGCGCGTAGAACATATTGTTCCCGTCTACAAAAATAGAAAGACGGTTCGTTGGACGATACATAGAAACTAATGCCTAATATTACAAATTAAGAACAATCCCTTATCTTAGCAATTCAAATCTAAAAGATTAATAATAATTGCTGCTTATATGGGTATCCCATAGTGTTTTTCTTGGTTTCTCAGTTTTAGATGTCTTCCACCAGCATCTCAGAGTTGCTTAAGCCACACTAGGCTGCTTGGGATCATAAGACGGTCAAGTTACCAAGAAAACCAGAATGAGTCTCTTTCAACTCTACTATTTAAGTGCAAGTTCTGATACTACCTCACTCCTCAGTGGTCACAAGATAGGAACACCAGTCACTCCAGCTGCCAGCATAAAGCTTGCCGGTGTGAATCCTAGCTATTTCCAATGACAAAAGGTTGGCACAGGCTGTGACGCCAGAACCGCAATAAACTATAATTTCTTCTGCTTGCTGGACATCTGCCCACCGCTTTTGCTGCTCTTCTACAGGTCTTATATAGGCTTGGGTATTGGAAACATCCTGCCAGGGATAGTTTATTGCTCCAGGAATGTGACCTGCTATAGGGTCAATGGGTTCGCGTTCTCCCCGGTAGCGATCGCCCTCTCGCGAATCCACCAACACAACACCGGGTAGGTCTTTCCGGGCTTTTACAGCATTAATATCTACGACCAAGTGCGGTTGCAATTGGGGCACAAAAATTCCTGGTTGAGGGGTAGGCAGTTCATCTGTTACGGGATAACCCCCTGAGAGCCAGTTACTATAGCCGCCATCTAGCAGCACTACCCGTTCGTGGCCTAAGTAGCGCAATAGCCACCAGAGACGGGCGGCAAAAGCAAAGCGAGAATCATCGTAGGCAACGACTAAGGTTTCTTGAGAATGAACCCCAATAGCTGCTAACTTGTTGGCCAACTCATCTGGCTTGGGCAAAGGATGACGCCCCCCATGACGTGCAACTGGGGCGGAAAGGTCTTGATTGAGATCCAGATAGTGAGCGCCCGGAATGTGGCTTTCTTGATACTGCCTGCGTCCCAGTTCTGCGTCAGCCAGAGAAAAACGACAATCGGCGATCGCAACTTGTGGATCGTCAAGGTGTTCAAAAAGCCACTCTCGCGAAACTACAAAAGGGCTATCGGTCAATAGATGGGGATTTGAGGTTGAACCCCAAGCGGTCGGCTGAGAGCTTGAAATAAGGCTTTTTTCTTGTTCACGGCTGAAAGCCGGGGACTGGAGATCTTTTTGGTTTTCGGCTGTGGGCTTAATCAACTATGTCCGACCTGCTAGCGTGATGCTGGGGAATGCTACCCCAATTTGTTGGCTGTGGCAATACAGTCTTATTTTCGGCAAATACGACAATAATATTAGGACTTAGGCAACTAATTCAAGAGTCATCAACTTCACATACTAAGGGGTTCGGGTAAGTAAAACCTACCCGAACCCCTTATCCCCTGCGATCTGCCTAAGGTGTGAATATTTTATTCAAAAAACTAGGGCGAACGATGGGACTCGAACCCACGAATGGTGGTACCACAAACCACTGCCTTAACCACTTGGCTACGCTCGCCATGATATTTTTTACTATAGCATCTACTGGTTCTTTGATCTAGTGCTAAGTTCAGTTAGTTTGGAAACCAGGCACCAGAAGGCGTAGTCTTAGGGAAAAGATTGGTAGCATTTATCAAATGAAGGGTTTGCAGGTTATTACAGTCGTTGGTGGAATTGCCCTAGTGGGGCTGGGTGTGGCGATGACCTTGACTAATCCTGGTCAGGATGTCTATGAGGAGTATGCAGCCCAGTTGCTCACAGAATACTTGCAAGAAAATATCTGCCCGAAAGCACCAGCAATTTTGGGCAACTCCCTCCAGGGGCAATGCAGATCCTTAGTTGACTCTAGTCAGTCAGAGATTAAGCAACTTATATCTCAGGGGACACAACGGCAAAACTTTATCGTGTTTAGTCTTTATAAAACTGATCTGTCCATTAATAAAGTTGTGCCCTTTTTACCTTCTAACCTCTTACCTTCCTATCATGCTGAAACAGTAGGAGCATTGGAAAATTTCTATACTTACCAGCTGGAAAAACAGTAATATCCTCAGGGGATGTGGGGAGACGATTTGGCGAATTAGAAAGCCAAACTTATCCCTACTTGCATGGTAAATAGTCCAGGAATGTAGCTCAGCTATCTTGCCTCCCTCAGCTTGTTAAAAGCGAATAAGTTATCTAATAGTACAGCCAGGTTAGGCCGAGGCTTTCTGAAATCGTCTGTTTACTTCATCCCAGTTAACCACGTTCCACCAGGCATTTAAGTAATCCGCACGGCTATTTTTATATTTCAGATAGTAGGCGTGTTCCCAGACATCATTACCTAGGATAGGATACATCCCCTCGCTCAACGGACTGTCTTGATTGGCTGTACTCATCACCTGAAGCTTGCCATCCTTAGTGCGAACTAGCCAAGCCCAACCACTCCCAAAACGTTTGCTACCAGCTTCGTTGAATTGCTTCTTGAAGGCATCAAAGCTGCCGAAGGTTTTGTTGATTGCTTCGGCAAGAGCGCCCTTAGGTTCTCCCCCACCATTAGGACTCATGATTTCCCAGAACATTGTGTGGTTCACATGACCCCCGCCGTTGTTACGAACGGTGGTGCGAATATCCTCTGGTACACTATTTAGGTCGCGAAGCAAGTCTTCAGCACTCTTACTTTTCAGTTCCGGGTGCTTATTGACTGCTTCATTCAAGTTTTTGACATAAGCGGCATGGTGCTTGTCATGATGAAACCGCATCGTTGTCTCATCAATGTGCGGTTCTAAAGCATTGTAGGCATAAGGTAAAGGAGGTAGCTGAAAAGTCTCTTTTGCTCCAGCCTGCTTTGTTTTGCCGCCTGTGGTAGATTCAGCAGCACAAGCAGCAGGGAAAATTCCCAGGGCGGCTCCCCCTGTAGTAGCACCCAGCAAAAACAGAAAATTGCGACGCTTAAGAGTCATAAGTTATATCAGTTTCTGAAAATTAACAGAGTTAGTGCAAAGAAGACAATCCTACAACGAGGAAGCAGGGCGATCGCTCTTTGTGTTGCTCAAGCTAGTATCGCGCCGTAGCTTGAGTCCTAGCACTAAACCCACCACCAGAATACCCGTAAAGTAAGCCAAGCTGATAAACCGGACATATAAGGGGGGAGCGACTGCTTCCACTTCAATTTCTTTGGACAACTGAAAAGGTGAAAACTGACGCGCGGCATTTGGCTGGGGAGAAACCTCCACTTCTACCTTGTGCGGTGCCCCATCAAAGAACTGTTGCCGCCACATTAGTTTACCTTGGGAATCTGGGACACCCTGATAAACAAAAACTGTCTCGTTATGTTCTAGCTGGGTAGCTTTTACCTTTACTATCGCATCTTTGGCTCGATTGCTCAGCTGAACTCCCATCTGTGCAAGTTGTCCCACTGTCGCCTGGGTATCTCCCAACCACTTTACCTCCAGCGCTGGGGATGGGGAAACATCTGGGTGATCTCGATGGGATAGATGCTCATGATCGTGGGATTCGGCAAATTCAGCACTAATATTAACTACCAGAAGAACTGCGATCGCGACCAGGATTACCCCACTTAGTAACAGCCGCACCCTAGAAGGAGCAACTTCTCCTGGCTGCATAAGTTGACGTTCTCCTATCACCCAGCCTCCCCCGAATCCTACGCCTAGTAAAATTACTGCCAAAATCCCCAAGTTGCGATATTTGACATTTTTTTCAGGAACCGTGAGCGTCAGGATTTGCTGAGTAGCAGTAAATTTCTTGCCATCCAGGGGCGTGACATCGACCAGCAGCTGATACTTACCTCGAATCGGGAGCACCTGCTGCAATTGCAGCTTACCTGTAGGAGGGATCGCATTTATATCTAGCAACTGCGTTCCCTCTACCACCGGAAAATCTGTGGTAAACCAGGGAGTTTTCGCCGGGGTAAAAATTTGCCAACGAATTTTGGCATTCTGTATCGGCTTGCCGATATCATCAAATGCTTGCAAAGTCAATAGTACCGGCTTATCGGCAGGCACCACCTTTTCTATAGGTGGCTCTGTTGTTAGCTGCACAGTTGTGGGAGAAGATGCCGCCAAGACATCAGAAACGCCACCCATCAGTCCGACGAATCCGAGCAGCGCTGAAAGTGTTAACTTTGGCATTATTTAAATTTTGGATATCTCTCCAGTCTCAACCAGCTAATGACAACCCACCATTAATGTGTGGTGCCGTACCTCATGTAGGGAATTATGAACGGGTGGATAGGAACTGAAGAAGAGCGTCCAAATTGTCAGCGAGCAAAGAGAAGTGTACAGCGTCGCTTGCACTGGTAGCGACAGAGTGAAACCAAGTGCCTGCTGGCGTATAGAACTAGGGGTAGTGATAGAAGCAGCTTTCATTGTGAACCTCCACTGTTAAATTGCACAAGTGCAAAATAGATTTATTTTGTTTTCGCGCGCCAAGAACTACACCCCACAAAGGTGGGATTAATGGTAATAGAGCAGCCTTAACTTGAGCTAAGAGTAGCTATGCCTTTGGCTTGTGACTGTAACGGCGAGCAATAAAGTAGCTGCCCAATCCCAATAGCAATAATCCTCCTGTTGTTCCTACAGGAGCAGTCATAGTATTCCAATTCGGTCCCAGCTCCTCGTAAGCTTGACCCGATTTATCAACCTTTATGGTGTGGCTACCACCGTGATGAGCTTGGGCGGAACTCGCTAATCCCAGCAATCCACCACCTGTAAGGATAGCTGTAGATAACATCAGCAGCGAGAGTCGAGCAACGCCCAATCTAATCTGCCGTTGATTTGGGATAGTTTGAGAAAAATCAGCCATCATCTGTACCTCGCAGAAAAATAAAAGACTGGAAACTAATCGGTGGGCATTCTGGCTGGGAGACGTTAGTTAACACAACTACAACCGAAGCGCTCAGAACTACGTGTCTCCTTCACAGTTGCGGGTCAGCGTCGGACTTGCACCGAACTTTCCCCGTTACCTCTGGTGGACGCCACCAGAACCGACTTAGATATGGTACTTTATCATGCTTCTTGCCCTACAGGAAGAGCCGTTTAGCTGACACGGCAATTCCTACCTATCAGATCGCTAGCGCAGAATTTCCTCTAGGTGGTGCTTGCTCCAAAGGTACTGGTAAACACCAGGTTGTTGCAAAAGTTCAGCGTGAGTGCCACTCTGGACAATCTCACCTGCTTCCATCACAAAAATGCGATCCGCTGTAGCGGCGGCAGAAAGTTGGTGGGAAATAAAGATAACGGTTTTGCGTTGGACGCCTGCGGAGAGATTTTTCAAAATATCCGTAGCCGTTTGATTATCAACACTAGAAAGAGCATCATCCAGAATTAGAACTGGTGCATCAATCAGCAAAGCCCTCGCCAGAGAGGTGCGCTGCCGCTGACCGCCAGAGAGGGTGATGCCGCGCTCTCCCACAAGTGTTTCATATTGCTGGGGGAAGTTAAGAATTTCTGGATGGATCTGCGCTTGCTTGGCGACGTTTTCCACCTGCGGCTGCTCGCTGAGGGGATCGCCGTAACGGATGTTGTTTTTGATTGTGGAACTGAAGAGGAAACTTTCTTGGGGAACGTATGCGATCGCACTCCGCAAATCCTCTAGTCGCACAGAAGTGATATCGTAGCCATCCAGGAACAGCTTACCGGGAGCAATATCTAACAAACGGGGTAGTGCATTAGCAAGCGTCGATTTCCCTGAGCCAATCGGTCCTACAATCGCCACTGTTTCACCGGCATCAATCGTAAAGCTGATGTCTTTCAGCGCCGGAGTCGCGGCACCAGGATAGGTATAACTCAGGTTTCTAGCTATCAGCTGACCTTTTACTGGCACTGGCAGACTGATCGAGTCAGGGGTATTTTGAATCTTGGGCTTAACCGTGACAATTGACTCAATGCGATCGATACTGACTTCACCCCGTTGATAGGCTGTAATCGTGAATCCCAGTAGTGCGGTTGGGAAAACTAAACGCTCTGCATACAAAATCAGCGCCACAAAGTCGCCAACAGTAATTACGCCTGTGGCGATCGAACCAGCCCCCAGCCACAGCAACACCAACAAGCTGACATAAGCTAATCCCTGAATCATGGGAAACAGCAAGTTACGGGTTTTCGCCAGCTGTAGATTTGCCTGCAACAGCTGCTGGTTATTCCGGTGGAAAGCGCGACGCTCGTTCTCCTCTTGGGCATAGATTTTGATCAAAGCCATGCCGCTGATATCTTCCTGAATTAGTTCACTCAGGCTGGAGAGTTCCTCCTGCACCGCCAGCTGTTCATTACGCAGGTTGTCGCTAAACAGCTGTACAACGAGCAGCATCAGGGGATAAACCGAGAGCGCAATCAAAGTCAACCGCACGTTAATCGACAACATCACTGGCAGCGTCAGGGCGTAAGCAAAAAAGGTATTTGCCAGACTTAAAACCGCAAATCCGAGTAAACGTCGGATGTTATCGACATCACTAGTCGCCCGGTTAATTAAATCACCGGCGGTGTTGGTGGAAAAATAAGATGGCTCTAGGTTGAGCAGATGCTGAAAAATCTTTTGCTTCAGGTCAAATTCCACCTGACGCCCCACCCCAAAAATCAAGATGCGCGATCCCATGCGAATCGTCCACATCACAGAACTGAGAATAAGTATTAAGACTACAAAGCGCCAGATTTGATCGAAGCTAAACGTTGTCCGCAGTTCGTCGATACTATCCCGAATCAGCAAAGGGATGTAAACACCCACTGCATTCACAATTAATAGCGCTAGGGTGCCCTGTGCCGCTGTGGCCCAATGGGGACGCAGATAAGCCCCTAGTTTTTGCAGCCGTGAGTAAGCCATTTTTACAAAGTTTTGAGTTTTGAGTTTTGAGTTTTGAGTTGTAGGGACGGGTTTTTTTTAGGATTGTTCTGTTCAGAACCCAGATTCATCTGCTAAACCCGCCCGTATAGAGTTTTGAGCTATGAGTTTTGAGCTAAAATCCCTTACCTTAAGTTAAGGTTAAGAAAATTTCCTTTCTTCCTTTCAAAACTCAATATTCAACACTTCTTTACCCTCCCAAGCCCTGAACGCTGACTTAAGCTGAACGATTTAATTATCGTAGACGAAGTGCTGATACTGCTGCTTCTAAAAGATTACGGGCGACAGCCAGCCACGCAAGAAGTAGTAAATAGAGGCCAGATATTCTTCAATTACCCGCGTGGTAATAGCCAGCCCTGCTACCGTGGGGATAAAGTCTTGGGCCTGTAAGCTTGTTTGGGCCTTACCGCCGGGTTGAAACGTGTAAAAATCCGTGGCTCTGGAGATGGGCTTGAGACGCATTTGGGCAAAGGTTAGTCTAGCCCGCTGGCTAGTTAAGGCGGAGGAGATGAGTATAATTGGTTGATTAGCCAAACCTCGCTGTTTCAATATTTTCTCCACCTCTACAGCACTACTACGCAAATCTGCACCCCTAGCTTCAACGACAATTTTGTCTTGCGGCACCCCCATTTTTCTCAGCAGCGTTGGTATATTGTTGGCCTGTGCGTTTTTATCTCCTTTGAGTTGGGATCTGGGATCGGCGCTGACAATCACTAAGGGGCGATTTCCTAAAACTAACTGTTCCTGGTATATCTGTGCAGCGTAAAGCAAGCGCGAGCCTATATCGCCGGGCAGAATCTGCGTCTGGAAGGTGAGATTTCCCTCTGGCGCTCCCTGTCCTAGTACCACAATTGACCCAGCATCTTCTACAGCCGGTGGTGTCAGTTGTGGGGGACATTGGTTGCGATCGCAATCCTGGCGTAGTTGCTCGGCTTGAATAAAGTCTCCTTCCGCTTGGCTTACCAGCTGATAGGCGACGTTTGGTGTACTTGACAACCACAAAATCAGCAGTGATGCCACTACCAGTCTTCCCGATGTCTTTTTCAGTCCCTCCCGCAAAGCTATCATCAATAGTAAAATCGACAGCCCTAGCGGTTTTAGGGGAAATGAAAGCAAGCTTCCTGCACTGGAAACAAGTCTATCGTTGGGGTTGAGAAACGCTAGCACCACTAGGACAAACAACACCAGGGCACCAAACCAAGCCAGATATTGCTTGGGGATTAACTGTAGTAGTACGTAATAGACAATCAGGCTAATCAGCAGCCAAAGCAAAACTCGGGTTAGTAGTAGGAACATGAAAGTTTTGAGCGTTGAATTTGAATTATGAAAAAGAATTAAACAAGTTTACAAGCTAGGCGCAAATACTTTTAAGCGTTGAGAGTTTCTCGCCCAGTGGAAACACGGGGGCACACCTAAGCCGCCCCTTTTTGTAAAAGTTACGCCTCAGCGGTTTAGAGTCAATTGTTGAACAAATAGCAGATCTTGCACAACTGGCATAAGCTTTACACACCCTCCTAGCTGCCATCAAAATAAGCAATTGATTGCAGTATTAAACTACCTTCCGATGCTTGACAGTAGGCTCAGCCCTCTATGAAACCTGAGAAAAATATGTTAGGACAACGAGAGTGCCCATAAATCATGAGGAGAGCATTAATGCATTTTGTTCGCCGATATGCTGTTATCGTTCCTATGGCTGTAGTTATAAGTTTCCTGAGCGTCAGTTGCGGCGAGAGCAAAGTTTCGCAGTGCAAAAAGCTGATCAATACCGCCAATCAGACAGTCAAGGAAGCCAATGAAGTCACTAATGGGGGTCAGACGCGCAACCCTGACACGATGCTCAAGGCGGCTGACAACATGGATAAGGCAGCCAAAGAAATGGAAGCACTCAAAGTGAGTGACGAGCGGCTCAAAGAGTATCAAGCTGGTTATATTAAGATGTATCGAGATACCAGCACAGCTACCCGTGACTTGGTGGGCGCGTTTAAGAAAAAAGAACGCCAAGCGGTTAATGTCGCGCTGAAAAACTTACAACAAGCCATTGTTCCAGAGCCGCAGTTAGTGAGCGGGGTTAACAAGTACTGCAACAACAAGTAATTACAGGCGCTGCCTCCATTCGCGATCGCCAGTACGGTGAGAATGCGTGCTGTATCGCTCTTAGCAAGCCTACCCTCTTCCTTTGGATATAGCGCCGGTGCTGATGGAGGAGAGTGCCAAGTGGCGATCGCCTCTTTGACCCAACAGCTTCAAACCCCAAGGCATCAGCTACCTGATTCGCCTGAAAATACAAATTTAACCTTTCTAGCTGATTTGTGATATAGCAATCCTTCAGTTAGCTTTTAGCAATTAGCTTTGAGCAGTTGAAGAGTGATAGCAGCACTTCTTTCTGCATAGGGTTGAGGTCGATTGCCTTGCGCTCGGGCGACTGCTATATTTTCTTTCTTCGCGCTATGAGCGCCTTAGCGGTTCGCTAAAAAAATAATTATCACAACTCAAATAAAATGGCTATACCTACTAACTACTAACCACTAACGTCACCTCTTAGTACAGAGTACTCTGCTAAACCCGTCCTAAAAACTCAAAACTTTCACTTTGGTTGCTGTGCCATTAAAATACGCTTTCGTTCATGAGTGGTTGACCCCTAAGGCTACTGGCGGTTCAGAACTGGTTGTGCAAGAAATCTTAAAGCATATTAATGCCGATCTCTATGCTCTGATTGATTTTGAATCCGTTAATCCCAACAGCTATCTATATAAGCGAGCTATTGGCACTACGTTCCTGCAACACTTCCCGCAGAGCCAGAAAGGCGTCCAAAAATATCTACCCTTGTTGCCCTTAGCAATCGAACAACTAGATTTACGAGGATATGATATTATCCTTTCTTCCTCCCACGCTGTTGCCAAAGGAGTTCTTACCAGCCCTTACCAGTTGCACGTCTGCTATTGCCATACGCCCATGCGTTACGCTTGGGATCTGACCTTTGATTATTTGAGCGCTAGCCGATTGGGTCGTGGTCCTCAGGGTGTCCTGACACGGTATCTGCTCCACAGGCTACGTCAGTGGGACGTCGTTTCCGCGAATCGAGTTGATTACTTTATTGCCAACTCCTTTCACACTGCTCGGCGTATCTGGCGCTGCTACCGACGTCGGGCTGAAGTAATTTATCCACCCGTAAATATTGAGCGATTTTCGTTTCAGGCGCAAAAAGAAGATTTTTATCTTATAGTTTCCCGACTGGTGAGTTATAAACAAGTATCTTTAATTGTCAAAGCTTTCAATCAGCTAGGGCGTCCACTGGTGGTTATTGGCAACGGACCGGAGTTGAAACAGATTCGCCAGCTGGCGCAACCAAACATACAAGTACTCGGAGCGCAGCCCGACGATGTCGTTGAGGCATACATGGCTCAGGCGAAGGCGTTTGTCTATGCAGCTTGTGAAGATTTTGGTATCGCCTTGGTAGAAGCCCAAGCCTGTGGAACGCCAGTGATTGCCTACGGTGCCGGTGGCGCACTAGAAACGGTTCGGGATATCCGCCAACACCCTGAAACCGGCACCGGGGTATTTTTCTTCGATCAAACAGAAGCAGCTTTAATGGAAGCTGTCAAAACTTTTGAGGCATCCCAAGAGGCTTTCAATCCAGAGGCTGCCCGATTACACGCCAGTGGTTTTGCCCCTAAAATATTTGAAAATTGCTATCTTGCCTTCATAGAGCGCTGTCATCAGGAGTTTGGATCTGCAACTCCAAAGGCAAATTCTAGTGACGTAGAGCTTAAGTCACCATAGCAAGAGGTCGTGTGGCTTTATGATTGTGACTGTGTGGTGTGAAATTCAAGGAGTAAAATGACTGCTCAAAGCCAACTCCTCGCTGGCAAGATGCTGCGGTCGTTCGTGAGGCGGGGTTTTCAACAACTCCCGCCTATAGGCCGAAACATAGGTCTGTCTCTGCCTCGTATAGACGGAGATTTTGCTAAGCGCCTGTTTGATGTGCTGTTTTCCTTATCAGTCCTGATTTTATTTTCCCCGGTTTATCTGCTGTTAACTTTGCTGATTGCCATCAGTTCACCAGGACCAGTTTTTTATGTCCAGGAACGAGTTGGGAAAGACCACAAGCGCTTCGACTGTATCAAATTCCGAACTATGGTGGACAACGCTGAGGAAATTTTGCTGGACATAATGTCAACCTCTCCCCAGATGCGTGAGGAGTTCGAGGATAATTTTAAGCTGAAACATGATCCGCGAACTACTAGAATTGGTAAATTTTTACGGCTGACAAGCCTAGATGAATTTCCCCAATTCTGGAACGTTTTGAAGGGAGATATGAGCGTTGTCGGTCCTAGACCGTTAGTTCCAGAGGAACTGTCAAGATATGGAGGCTACATTGACAAAGTGCTGACAATTAAACCAGGAATTACCGGATTATGGCAGGTTTCTGGACGTAATGATATCCCATACAGTAGGCGCATCCAGATAGATGTCTACTATGTAAAATTTCGTGATTTCTGGCTGGATATGTGGATAATCGTGAAAACAGTTGGAGTGGTAATTTCCCCTAAAAACAACGGTGCTTACTGAAGCATTTATAAAGTGCAAGCAGGCTTTGCATTTATTTTGCCGCCAATAATGCTTACAGCAATAACGCCAATCTTAAGTTAATTTAGGGAATGTTCGCTTTCTCTCCAAAGTTAGCTATTGGCGTTAAAGCTGTTAATTTTACAGCAGATGCAAGAGTGCCCATTTAGTCAAAGGAAGATTGAAAATGCAGCAACGCAAACGAGCGCTAATTACCGGCATTACAGGTCAAGACGGTTCTTACTTGAGTGAGTTTTTGCTAGAGCAAGGCTACGAAGTCCACGGCATTATCCGGCGAACTTCTACGTTTAACACTGACCGGCTCGATCACATGTATGTGGACCCGCACAACGAGCAAGCACGACTATTTCTGCACTACGGCGATTTAACTGATGGCACTACCATGCGCCGGATTTTGGAGGATGTCAAGCCGCTAGAAATTTATAATTTGGGCGCTCAATCTCATGTGCGCGTTAGTTTTGACTCTCCGGAATACACAGTTGATAGCGTGGCGATGGGAACGCTGCGTTTGTTAGAAGCAATCCGGGACTACCAGCAGCGTACTGGCATTGAGGTGCGGTTCTATCAGGCGGGTTCTTCTGAGATGTTTGGTAAAGTGCAGGAGATCCCTCAGAAGGAGACAACTCCTTTTTACCCACGCAGCCCCTATGCCTGTGCAAAGGTTTATGCTCACTGGCAAACTATCAATTATAGGGAATCATACGGGCTGTTTGCCTGTAATGGGATACTATTCAACCACGAAAGTCCTAGGAGGGGTGAGACTTTTGTGACGCGCAAGATTACAAGAGCGATCGCGCGCATTATTGCAGGTTTGCAGAAAAAAACCTACCTGGGCAATCTCGATGCTAAGCGGGACTGGGGTTATGCGAAAGACTATGTCAGGGCGATGTGGCTGATGTTGCAGCAAGATCAGCCGGATGATTACGTGATTGCGACGGGTGAAACCCACTCGGTGCAGGAGTTTCTCGACTTAGCTTTTGGCTACGTTAATCTCGATTGGCACGACTATGTAGAGTTTGACGAACGCTATCTGCGACCGGCTGAGGTGGAGTTACTAATCGGCGACCCCACTAAGGCAAACCAGAAGTTGGGCTGGGAACCTTCTGTAACCTTCAAGGAATTAGTGGCTTTGATGGTAGAAGGTGATTTGCAAGCCTTGGGCTTGACTGCCCCTGATGGTAATGGTTCGCACTCGTTTCAGGGTATGGCTACGATTCGCCAGAACGTGGGCGGTATGCACGATTAAATAGTTATGAGTGTTAAGTTATGAGTTTTGAATTAAGGTTTTAACTCATAACTCATAACTCACAAAGAAATGCTCCTGAATTTACGAGAGGAGGGCAAGAGAGATGGCAACTTTAGATTTAAGCGACAAAAGGATTCTAGTCACGGGTGGGGCTGGATTCTTGGGGCGTCAGGTACTCGACCAGTTGGGTAAAGCTGGGGCAAACCCTGATAAGATTACTGTGCCGCGATCGCGCGACAATGACCTCCGCATCTTACAAAACTGTCAACGAGTAGTTGAGCAGCAAGATATCGTTATTCACCTGGCAGCACACGTCGGCGGTATTGGTCTGAATCAAGCCAAACCAGCTGAACTTTTCTATGACAACTTGATGATGGGCGCTCAACTAATTCATGCTGCCTATGAAGCAGGTGTCCAGAAGTTCACCTGCGTTGGCACTATCTGCGCCTATCCCAAATTCACGCCAGTGCCATTTAAAGAAGATGATCTTTGGAATGGCTATCCGGAAGAAACTAATGCTCCCTACGGCGTTGCTAAAAAAGCTTTATTAGTCCAACTCCAGTCTTATCGCCAGCAGTACGGGTTCAACGGTATTTACCTATTGCCAGTAAACTTATACGGTCCGGAAGATAACTTTGATCCCAAAAGTTCCCATGTGATCCCAGCCTTAATCCACAAGGTGTATGAGGCTCAGAAAAAGGGAGAAAAGCAATTATCTGTCTGGGGAGATGGCAGCCCGAGCCGTGAGTTTCTCTATGTAGAAGATGCGGCGCGAGGAATTGTCATGGGCGCCCAGTCTTATGATGGTGCCGATCCGGTTAACCTGGGAACCAATTATGAAGTTACTATTCGCGATCTGGTAGAACTTATCTGCGAACTTATGGAGTTTGAGGGCAAAATTGTCTGGGAAACTGACAAGCCGAATGGTCAGCCGCGCCGCTGCTTGGATACAGAACGGGCAAAGCAGGCGTTTGGCTTCACCGCTGAAATGGGCTTCAAACAAGGACTGAAAAATACCATTGATTGGTATCGTCAACACGCTCAATAACATGAGCGTGGATGAAGTAAGCGGGAGAGTTTGGAACCCAACAGCCTTTTTACTCGTGCGACGATATTAATTTTTCACACAAGGGAGAGTCCTTGTGATGAAAACCCTGGTGCGAGTTTTGATATTATCTCTCCCGCTGCTTGTTGTTAGTTTTACCAGCAGTAGCGCACAAGTAACCACTTAGTGAATGAAAGTGTGGAACAACAGCAAAGTAAAACCGAATTGCGTCGGTTGCTGTTAAAACAGCGGCAGTCTCTGCCGTTAGAAGAATGGAGGGGGAAAAGCGATCGCATTTGTTCTCACCTCAAATCTTCACTTTTGTTCACCCAATCAAAAACAATCCTGGCTTATTTCAGTTTTCGACAAGAACCCGATCTCAGCCCTTTATTTACAGACACAAAAAAACGCTGGGGATTCCCTAGATGCCTGGGAAAATCTCTATCCTGGCATAGCTGGCAGCCTACAGAAGCACTGCAAACGGGAGCATATGGCATTTTAGAGCCTGAAGTTGATTCTCCCATCTTGGAGCCAGATGCAGTAAATTTGATTCTTGTACCAGCTGTGGCCTGCGATGTGCGGGGCTATAGACTGGGTTATGGTGGCGGTTATTACGATCGCCTGCTGAGTTCATCTGAGTGGGCGTCAAAGCCTACCATAGGAATTGTGTTTGAAGAAGCTTACTTGCCCCATCTGCCTAGAGAAGCGTGGGACATACAGCTGCATCATGTTTGTACAGATAACGGTTTGCGATCACATATCTGACCAAAAATAACCAAATTCAAACCCCTAGATTTATCTATAGACAATAAAAAAGCATAGAATCTCTGCTTCTACGCCCCTGAATTAATACGCGAGTGTCAATCCAAAATCTAAAATCCAAAATCCAAAATCGAATCACGGCTCATAAATTAGCCGAGTCGTTTTTCCTTTATCGGATAAATCGCGATAATTTCCCAACTCCCGGAGGTTTCAGATGAGTCGCCTATTGCGATCGCAACTTGGGAAAAAAATATTGATGTATGGGGTATTGAGTGCGATCGCACTGATAATGCTCTTTCCCCTACTCTGGCTAATCAGTACTGCCCTGAAATCCCCATCTGAAAATATCTTTGCCTCCCCACCTCAGCTGTTGCCCAGCCAGCCAACGCTGCAAAATTTTGTCCAGGTTTGGCAAACCAACCCCTTTGGTCAATACCTATTTAACAGTACCCTGGTGGCAGTGCTGACCGTGGGTTTAAATTTATTATTCTGTGCCCTCGCTGCTTACCCGCTGGCGCGGCTGGATTTCCGGGGAAGAGACTTGATTTTTGCTGGTGTTGTCTCCACGATCATGATTCCCTTCCAGATCGTGATGATTCCCCTGTATATCTTGACCGTGCAGCTAGGCTTGAGAAATACCTACCTGGGGATTATTTTACCGGCGATCGCCTCTGCCTTCGGTATCTTCCTCCTGCGGCAAGCCTTTCAAGGCGTCCCCAAAGAACTGGAAGAAGCTGCCCGCATGGATGGCTGCTCTGAGTTGGGCTTGTGGTGGTATGTGATGCTACCAGCCATTCGCCCCGCACTCGTGACCCTGGCAATTTTTGTCTTCATTGGTTCCTGGAGTGATTTTCTCTGGCCTTTAATTGTCATCGATCGACCAGAGTATTACACCCTCCCCTTAGGCGTTGCTAACCTTGCGGGTACATTCTCCCTTGATTGGCGTCTCATTGCCGCTGGCTCTGTCATCTCTATTGCACCAGTGCTACTCTTTTTCTTGTTCATGCAACGCTACATTGTGCCTACAAATACTGGTAGTGGCGTAAAAGGCTAGTAGCGGAGTTATGAATTTTAAGTTCTGAATGAAGAGTTAAAAATTAATAATTCTGCATTTGGTAATTGTGCCCCTGAATTTATTCATTGAGAGCCAACCATGACCAACACCCCCAAGATTCTTGCATTTGCTGGTAGCACCCGCTCTGCCTCTTTTCACAAGCAGTTAGTAAAAATTGCGGCGGCGGGAGCAACAGCAGCAGGAGCTGAAGTGACATATATAGATCTGCGAGATTTCCCTCTACCACTGTATGACGGAGATCTAGAGGCTGCGGAGGGAATACCAGCGAATGCTCGCAAGTTAAAGGAATTGATGATCGCCCATCAAGGATTGCTGATTGCTTCGCCTGAGTATAACAGCTCTATTTCTGGTGTTCTTAAGAACACAATTGACTGGATTTCACGCCCAGAAGCGGGTGAACCACCCTTAGCCTGTTTTGTTGATAAAGTAGCCGTGATTATGAGTACCTCTCCAGGAGGCTTCGGGGGCTTGCGTGGCTTAGTGCATTTGCGCTCCATTCTGGGGAATATCAGAGTACTGGTACTCCCCGATCAAATAGCCGTGTCTAACGCTTTCGATGTTTTTAATGAAGATGGCACCTTAAAAGACAGCAAACAGCAAGCGGCAATTGAGCAGCTGGGTAGTAAGTTGGCTACAACACTGGCAAAGTTGGTGGCGTGAAGCCCACCACATACAATTGTGCCAATACCTAGAAAGTCCTGAATAAGAGCTTAAAAAGCAGCTCTCAATTGTTGAGCGGGTTAGCTAGCCTAACCCATCTCCCAATTAGCATTACTAAGATCTTTTTCTGGATAAATCCCGCCATATATAAGCGTCTGTAACTAAACATCAGTGGTACAGACTTAATTACTTATAGCACGCGAGTTTTCCCCCTCAAACCTTTACTGAGGTTAAGTTACATCCCTCAACCAAACCTAAATTATGAAATTATTTAATTAAGCTAATTATTTTGAGGCATAGCCTCCATCCGTATTTTCTCGGAGAATGTAGGGAAATGTATTAAAGCTTACGGGAAAATACATATAGACTGTTTTATACTTGTTAGATAAAATGTTTAAGTGAGATGGAAGATATCCGTTCAGTAACTGTAAACCTTTATTGCAGCTATATAAAAAAAATGTAAAGATTGCGATAAGAAATTTAATAAAAAGATATGTAAAAAGCCAAGCGTAGAACTTAAAAAATAAACTTTTTCCTTATCAGCCGCCTGATTACGGCTGTAAATCCCGAAATTGGAAATCCCACCCGTCAGGTGAAATTTGACCCAAATCAATTGATGAGGAGTATTATACAGCAACAACCGACACTCAAAACTAATGCCTGATATCGCCGCCAAATGAGAGTACCTAAAATTTATGTCTCTTGTTAGTCAGTTAACCCAGACTCGTAATCAGCAACAAGCACGCCCCGTTTTGCTTGTTGAAGATACCAAAGGTAAACGCATAATTAATCTGGATAAAAATATTTACTCTCTTGGTCGGGATTCTAAAAATTCCATTGTTATTCATTCTCCGCTTGTTTCTCGCCATCATGCCACTTTATTAAGGGTGACAAACTCTGAAAGAAACACAGATTCATTTCAGATTATTGATGGTGATTTACAAGGGAATAATAGTACTAATGGTTTAAGGATCAATGGCAAAGACTGCTTATCGCACCCCCTTCAACATAAAGATTTAATTGTCTTTGGAGGAAATGCTCAAGCTAGCTATCTTGTCATTGATTCGGATTTATCCGAACCAGAAATTATTAAATACTGGGAAACAGGAAAATTTCTGGATGGCGATAATGTGTCAGTAGATCCATTTGAAACATTAGTGACGGACGATATTAATGTTGAACCCTTGAGTGAGGCGGCACTGCTGAGACTTGCTTCTTTTCCTGAACTACTACCCAGCCCTATTATCGAAATCGATTTATTGGGAAAAATTACTTATCTTAATCCAGCCGCACTGCTAAGATTTACCAATATTCAAGAAGCTAATCTAAAGCATCCAATATTAGTGGGCTTACTCGATGCTGTTCAGAATGAAAAAAAAGAATTCTTTGTCCGAGAAGTAGAAATTAGTAGTGCCATTTTTGAACAATCTGTTCACTACATTGCTGAAAGCCGTTTGATTAGAAGTTACTTAGTTGACATTACAGAGCGTAAGCGGGCAGAAAAAGAACGCGAGCAACTGCTTGTTCGCGAACAAGCGGCACGCCTTGAGGCTGAGGCAGCTAACCGTATGAAGGATGAGTTCCTAGCCACTCTTTCCCATGAGCTTCGCACACCCCTCAATGCGATGCTGGGGTGGACAAGTATGCTTCGTACCCGGAAGTTTGACGAGGCCACTACTGCTCGCGCTTTAGAAACGATTGACCGCAATACAAAGTCGCTAGCACAACTGATCGAGGATGTCCTGGATGTCTCCCGTATTATTACGGGCAAGATTCGCCTGAATGTGCGTCCGGTAGAACTTGCACAAGTTATTGAGGCGGCGATGGATACTGTGCGCCCAGCAGCTGAGGCTAAGGACATTCGCATTGAACTCTTATTAGACCCCGGCGTGGGAGCGGTGTTAGGCGATCCAAACCGTTTGCAGCAGGTTGTCTGGAACTTACTCTCTAATGCAGTCAAGTTCACACCCCCAGGTGGTCGAGTCGAGGTTGAACTTAACTCACTCACTACAACGACAGCACTACCCTGTCCCTATGCTCAGATCCGGGTGAGCGATACCGGACAGGGTATCAGCACGGACTTTTTACCTTACGTGTTTGAGCGGTTTCGTCAAGCTGATAGTTCTACTACAAGGGCACAGGGTGGACTCGGACTTGGGTTAGCCATCGTGCGTCACTTAGTAGAATTGCAAGGCGGAACCGTCCAGGTGGAAAGCCTAGGACTTGGGCAGGGAGCGACGTTTATTGTGCATCTGCCGCTGATGACTGTTGCGCCAGAAGCAACAAAGCCAGAGCAAGTACAACCGATTCTGGAGAGTGAAGAACCTAAAAGCTCCCCGCCATCACTTGATGGCTTGCGAGTGCTAGTCGTGGATGATGAGGCTGACGCCCGCGAGTTGGCGATCGCTATGCTGGGGCAATACGGAGCAGAAGTGATAGTTGTGGCAACGGCACAGGAAGCACTTGAGACGCTTGGGCGCATTAAGCCGGATGTACTGATCAGCGATATTGGTATGCCAGAAGAAGATGGCTACGCACTGATTCGCAAAGTTAGGGCACTCAATACACAACAGGGGGGACAGATTCCAGCTGTGGCGCTGACAGCCTACGCTAGAGCCGAGGATCGCGCTCAGGCGATCTTGGCAGGGTTCCAAGTACACGTTCCTAAGCCTGCTAATCCAGGCGAGTTGGCTGCGGTGGTTGCCAATCTCGCCGGACGTATAGGATAAAATGTGACCGCGTTGAAATTGTGTCACCTCACGTCTAGCGGCTTTGATACAGCGCTTTGCATCTAAAAGGAGTACACCCCTCCCCAACCCTCCCCGAAGTCAAGGGGAGGGGGCAAGGGAGCGCGAGTGGGGTATTTCTGTACTTCACCAACTTGCAATCTGCTGTATATGGGAGATTTAGCTTTTTGGCGCAGAATAATTCCGTATTTTCACCCATTTAAATTAAGCAATAAGACGCTAATTTAATGTAATGGGGATTCTGATCGTGCGTATATCTTATGTCTGTTGTGACTCAGCTAGCTCAGACTTGTAATCAGCAACAAGTACGTCCAGTCTTGGTTGTCGAAGATACCAAGGGCAAACGGATCGTTAATCTTGATAAAAATATTTACTCACTTGGTCGCGACTATAAAAATTCTCTTGTTATCCATTCTCCGCTTGTTTCTCGCCATCATGCCACTTTATTACGGGTGCCCAATCCCGAAAATAATAATTATTTATTTCAGATTATTGATGGTGATTTACAAGGAAATTATAGTACTAATGGCTTGAGTATTAATGGAAAACGCTGTTTATCTCATTCTCTTAAGCATAAAGATTTAATCGTATTTGGAGCTAAGGCTCAAGCCATCTATCTTGTTATTGATTATAATTTATCGGAAACAGACATTTTGGCAAAATGCCAAAATGGGGATTTATCCAATCTTTCACATGATGCTTTTGAAACCTTAATACTATCTGATTTTCCTTCTGAACAAGTAAGTGATGCTGCACTGCTACGACTTGCTTCTTTTCCTGAACTATTACCCATACCTATTATTGAAATTGATTTATTAAGTACAATTACTTATCTAAACCCAGCCGCGATTTTACAATTTCCTTACATCCAAGAAAATCATCTCAACTATTCAATAGTAGAAGGACTCGTCTCCGCAGTTCAGAAAGAAAAAAAAGAGTTCTTTGTTCGAGAGATAGAAATTGGGAGTTCTATATTTGAACAATCTGTCCACTATATCTATGAAAGCCGTACTATCAGAAGTTATTTAGTTGATATTAGCCAGCGCAAACAAGCAGAAAAATATCTTAAGCAGGTAAATGAAAAGTTAGAAATTCAAGTAGAAGAACGAACTTCCGAACTGAGGCAGAGTATCCAGCAATTACAAGCTGAAATTGTTGAGCGGCAGCAGGCAGAAGCAATGATTCGGTATCAAGCATTGCACGATCTCCTGACGGGCCTCCCCAACCGTACCCTATTCAATGAGCATCTGAAAGTGTCACTGGCTCATGCAGCCAAAAATGGGACCCTGCTGGCTGTGATGTTTCTAGATCTAGACCGCTTTAAGACAATTAACGATACTTTAGGTCACCCTATTGGCGATCGCTTATTGCAAAGTTTTGTTGAACGGTTGACAGGCTGTTTGCGCCCAGGTGATACGGTTGCCCGCTGGGGAGGAGATGAGTTCACAGTGCTACTGCCCTATATTAGTAGCGCAGAGGAGGCAGCTAAGATTGCCCAACGAATTCTAGATAATTTGATCCCTGCCTTTAACCTGGAGACTAACGGTACGGCAGGGGGTATTGTGTCCTTACATATTAGCAGCAGCATTGGGATTGCCCTTTATCCTCATGATGGTGAAGATGGCGAAACTTTGTTAAGAAACGCAGATGTGGCGTTGTACCGCGCTAAGGAACATGGGCGGAATAACTATCAGTTTTACATCCCGGCGATGAATTCTCAAGCATCAACGTTGTTGAAGTTGGAAAATCGACTTTACCAAGCTCTAGAGCATGGAGAGTTTATCCTTCACTACCAACCTCAAGTAAATATCAACACTCTTGAGATTGTGGGAATGGAAGCTCTATTGCGGTGGCAGCATCCTGAGCTAGGGTTAGTACCTCCCGGACAATTTATTCCCCTAGCTGAGGAAACCGGGCTGATTGTACCGATTGGCGAGTGGGTGCTACGGGCTGCTTGTGCTCAAAATAAGGCGTGGCAGGATGCAGGGTTTTCACCAGTTCGCATGGCGATCAATCTTTCCCCTCGGCAGTTCCAACAAGCAAACCTGATCGCCCTTGTAGCCCAGGTGTTGTCAGAGACAGGGCTAGCACCTGAGTATTTGGAGTTGGAAATCACGGAAACTACGGTCATGCAGAACGTTGAATTTGTCAGCGCCATGCTGTACGACTTCCAAAAAATGGGCGTTCACATCTCTATGGATGATTTTGGCACGGGCTATTCTTCGCTAAGTTATCTGAAGAAATTTCCCTTCCATACGCTGAAAATCGATCAATCTTTTGTTCGCGAACTAATGGATAACCCACAGGATACAGCAATTATCTCTGCTGTAATTACGCTGGGTCGCGGTCTTAACCTAAGGGTAGTAGCTGAGGGTGTAGAAACCAAGGAGCAACTCGAATTATTGCGCTCTCTCCAATGCGAACAAATGCAAGGTTATTTGTTCAGTCCTCCCTTAAGAGTGGAAGACGCCACTCAATTCCTCCAGAAATATTGGTTCTAGGCTTGGGATTGTTAGTAGTTAGAAGATTTATCCAGATGCGCCTCAGAAAATAAAACTTAATAATGAGGTGGGTATGGATTGGTCGCGACGTAATTTTGAGACCTTCCCTCATATTGTGGAACCAAATCTATCAAAAGCGATAAAAAATTAGTTGTATCAGTCACTAAGGGCTGTATTATTGTTTTGGATTCACTGGTAGCATGACGGTAAACGTTGTACCGACCCCAAGTTCACTTTCTACAGCAATTTGACCGCCATGCAAATCTACACATTGTTTAACAACAGATAACCCAACCCCTGTACCTTGAATTCTTCTGACATTAGATGCGCGATAGAAAGGCTCAAACAGCTGCGCTTGGTTTTCTTGAGGAATACCTATACCCCAATCTTGGATGCGGAGGATAACGGTTTCATCTTCACAGTTGAGTTCAACGTTAATATTGCCACCGTGAGGAGAATATTTAATGGCATTAGAAAGCAAATTACTCAGAATATACCGCATCAATGTTTCATCTATACAAGCATTGAGGTTATTTGGACTGTTAAAGGTAATCAGGTATTGCTCTCCAGCATTGAACTGAAATGGTTCAATCAATTCACCACAAAATTCTCCTATATCTAGTTGAGTTGGCTCAAATTCTAGCTTACCAGCCTCTGCTTTTTCTAGTACTAAAATATCATTTATAATTTGAACCATTTCAGCTATTGATTTGTAAATCCTATTGAAGTGCTTAGTTGTTTTCGCATCCAGAAACTTTCGGCAAAGAGCCTCGAGAATATCGGTTGACAGGCGGATAGTAGTCAGAGGCATACGAAATTCATGAGAGGCAAAAGAAAGAAACTGGGATTTTAGTTCGTTTAGTTCCTTTTCTTTTTCCAATGCCTGACGCATTGTTTCTTCCGCTTGATGACGGGAAAGCGCGATTTCAATGGTTGTGTGTAGCGCGCTTTCCTCAAACGGTTTCACCAAATAGCCAAAAGGGGTAGTGATTTTCGCTCGTTCCAGGGTTGCTGCATCAGCATGGGCAGTTAGATATACGACTGGGATATTGAAATGCTTTATGATTGACTCTGACGCTTGTATACCATCCATACTGCCTTTAAGCCTGATATCCATCAGTACGAGATCCGGCTTACTTGTGGCAGCTTCTTGAATTGCTTCTTCTCCAGAGGGGACGACAGCAATAACGTCATACCCTAGAGTATTCAGGGTACTTTCAATATCGAAAGCTACAATTTCTTCGTCTTCAACAACTAGAAGCTTAGTATTGGACATAGCTCAGTTATATTCTTGATCGTTGGGGGCAGCAAATATAATTTGAAATGCAGTCCCCTGGCGGTGAGTGAGGTTAATGCTACCTCCTAGTTGCTTGGTTAATCTACATACAAGCTGTAAGCCAAGGGATTGAGTTTTACGAAAGTCTAAATTTTGCGGTAAGCCAACCCCATTATCACCAATGGTGAGGATAAACCTATGGCTCTCGCTGTGCTGAACAAGGCTAATATCAATTTCACCTGTTTGGCAATCTTTAAAGGCGTACTTGAGAGAGTTAGAAACAAGCTCGTTAATAATCAAGCCACAGGGAATAGCGATATCAACTTCTAAGTGAACTTTCTCTATGGTGAGCTTAAAAGCGATCGCCTGCCTGGAAGCGCCATACGAGCGGGATAGCTCCTGAACTAGGGTTTGTATATATTCTATAAAATCTATCTTCGCTAAATTACCAGATTGATAAAGTTTTTCGTGAATCAGTGCCATCGTCCGCACGCGGTTTTGGCTTTCTTGGAAGAGTTCGAGTACGTCTGCATCTCGAATGTGCTTAGACTGCAAGCGCAACAGGCTAGAAATAATTTGCAGGTTATTTTTCACTCGATGGTGAATTTCTTTAAGCAGAGTTTCTTTTTCTTGCAGGGAAGCTTTGAGGTTGTCTTCTGCTTGTTTGCGTTCGGTGATGTCTAGCACCGTCCCGAAAAGCTTAATTAACTGACCCTCTGCATTAAAAATAGGCAGACCTTGGGCTGATACATATTTACTCGATCCATCAGGTAACACTATACGCTGGTCTAATTCGTAAGATTTTCCTTCTGCGATCGCCACCTCGACTGCTTTGGCGATCGCGCCCACGTCATCGGGATGCACTTTATCCAAATAATCTTTGTAAGCCAGTGGAGTAAAACTCGGTTCTAAACCAAAAATGCGGAACAGTTCCTCCGACCAAGTTACGACTTGGGTCGCTAGATCGAATCCCCAACAACCAACTCGTGCAACTTTTTGAGACTCTGCCAAGAAGGCTTGACTTTGGCGGAGTGCCAATTCTGCTGCTTTTTGCTCGGAGATGTCACGAATAATTGTAGAGATTGTTTCCACCTCTCCATTTTCTGCTTTATGGCTCATCAACACTTGGGAAACAGGAATCCCCCTCCCGCTTTGATGCCGCAAAAATGTTTCGCCACTCCACGTTCCTTGCTCAACCGCAGTCGGTAACGATTCATTGAAAAAGAACTGGCGAACTAATTCGGGGACAAAATCAGAAATTCTCAGGGTGGTAACGTCCTCATTCTCCTCAATTCCCACTATCTGCCGACCTGCTTTGTTTAGGTAGAGGATGCGTTGAGTTTCGGCATCAGCAAAGCTAACAAAGTCAGGAGTTGCCTCTAAAATAGTAGTTAACCTAGCTGCTGTTTTTTCAGCAATTTTGCGCTCGGTGATGTCTGAGGCTAAACCATCGATCCGAACTGGTTTACCTGTATGGTCATAAACTAGCCAGCCTTTATCGTATACCCAACGCACTTCACCATCGGCGCGGATAATGCGGTACTCGTGTTCTATACTTCCTGTCTCCAAGAGTTTTTTCATATAGTTCTCCACACTATCGCGATCGTCTGGGTGAATAACTTCATACCACAAGTACGGGTTGTCGAAGAAGTCTTGACGAGAACGTGCATGAAGCTTTTCAGTGGCTGGATTCAGGTAAACTACCTCAAAGGTATCAAAGGAAACAGACCAAACAGCATCTTGAATTGAGTTCAAAATGCTGTTTAGCCGTGACTCGCTCTCAATAAGCGCTGCTTCTATTGCTTTACGAGCCGTAATATCGTGCATTACCACGACTGCACCGAGTTTTTTCTTGTGAGGATCGATAATTGCTTGTCCGCTAGCGAGTACAGTGCGAACTTTCCCTTGTCTGGGAACAATGACCATTTCTACGTCACGAACCGTTTTTCCTTGCCATGCTTGAAATAGCGGAATATCTTCCTTTTGCATCGGCGTACAACCATCAGGTAAATACAAGTCATAGAATTGCGCCCACTCTTCGGGTGAGAGTGGTTGTTGCGGCATTCCATGAAACTCTCTCGTAGCTCGATTAAATAAGGTCAAAATTCCATTTTCATCGCAAGCCACAATGCCGTCGGCTAGATTTTCTAGTAATGCTTTTAAAAATTCTCGTTCCTTATTTAAAGTCTCCTCTGCCTGCATTCTAAATCCCGCCTCGGTTTCTAGCTGCTCAATCGCCTGCTGCAATAAGACTGTGCGCTCTTGAACTTTAAGTTCTAGCGTTTCATTCGCCTGTTGCAGCGCTGCTTCTGCAAGTTTTTGAGCAGTGATGTCGGAAAATGAAGCCACCACGGCATAGGGTATTGTCTCTCCAGGTGAGCACAACGGTTGGGAATTGACAGAGATCCAACTTAGCCCACCATCTGGCTTATGAACTTTCATCACTACATTTGAGCAAGGTTTTCCAGTACGCAAAGTAAGCGTTACTGGGTAGTTTTCTTGAGGGAAAAGAGAGTCATCAGGATGAACGGTGCGCCAGTATAGATCGAGAGAAGTTCGTCCCACGAGTTCTTCAGCAGACAGTCCCAGGATACGTTCGGCGCTAGGATTGCAAGTCAGGATGCTACCATCTGTCTGGTGTAGTACAATGCCCTCATGCATCGCCGTTACTACTGAACGATATCTTTCTTCACTTTCCTGTAAGGCTGACTCTGTAACTTGGTACAGTGCGATCATACTTTCTAACTTGGTTACATGACGGCGTAACTCTAAAAGGTTTACGACTTGACGGCTTAAAGCTCTCAGTGCCTCAACTTGTTCTATACTGAATTGCCTTGGTTTTGTGTCGATAGCACAAAGCGTACCAATGGCATTTCCGTCAGGTGTAATTAGGGGCGCACCCGCATAAAATCGCACGTGGGGATGATTCTGTACGACTAAGTTAATCGCAAACTGTTCATCCGCTAACGTATCAGGTATCAGGAGAACATCACGTTGCTCAATGCAAATGCGGCAAAATCCTGCTACAAGGGGTAATTCCTTAACATTTAAACCAATATTCGATTTAAACCATTGACGGTTTCCATCAATTAAATTGATTAAAGCAATGGGGGTTCCACAAACAAGCGTGGCTAACCGAGCGATATCGTCAAACGCCGCTTCGGGTTCAGTATCGAGAATTTGATACTGATCGAGAGCTACAAAGCGTGTAGCTTCATTCTTTAACGGTTGATTATTCATAAATTAAGAATCAAGGCTGATTTGACACTTCCCTGGCTAAAGCCGGGGGGTTCTTCCTTCACAGATATAAGTTGCTGAAATTTTTCCAATACCCTTGCAGTTACACTTTCTGGCCGTTGGAGAAGCCCTAACAGCAACCGAACATGATATGAAACAAGAAAGCTTAACCACTAACCGCCTCCACAGTTAGTTCTGTTTATTGCCCACCTACTTATTGGGCACTATTCATTTAGTCTACGAAGAACTTCAGTCCGGACTTGTAAAAGATCGACTCCCAAGTTTTCCAATACCCTTACAGCTACATTTTCTTGTTGTCGGAGAAGTCCTAACAGCAAATGTTCAGTGTCGATAAAGTTAGATCCAAGTTGAGAAGCTTCTTCTGCGGTAAATTCTAGAGCAAGCTTTGCTCGAGGTGTAAATAATGTGGTAATCGCTTCATCTCCACCTCTAGGCTCTAAACTGTTTATTTTTGCCAGAAGAGAGCGTATAGATCTGGGAATAAATCTTATAATTGGGTTCGATCCAACTCCAGAACCAAAGCCGATTATTTTTTCAACTTCAATCCGAGCATCCGTGAGGTTGGCACCCAGGGAGTTCAAGACTTGTGCCGCAACACCAAGTCCTTCTCCAAGTAAACCTAAAAGAATTTGCTCTGTTCCAATATAAGAATGCCCAAGGCGGCGTGATTCCTGCTGTGCCAGCATGATTACCTTGAGGGCTGTTTCTGTATAATTTCCAAAATCAGACGAAGGTCGTTGCTGAGCTAGTGTTTCTATCCGTTGCGGTTCTCTCGGATGTCGTCCTTGTCTTCGTGGACGGAAAGAGGGCGAAGGTGATTCCCAAATATCCACCGGTTCCCTACGAGGAGGTGGTTGTAATAAGTCGATTGTATAGTTGGAGTCACTGAAATAGGTGCGTAACTTCTCAGCTTCCTCGCCACTAAACCAATATTCTTTTGATTTCCAATCACCTTTGTCAACTTGGAACAATCCTTCTGTAGCCGCCATCACGATAACAACACAGCTAATACCATCTGCCGAAATACGGTTCAGATCGACAATAGCAATGTGGCTGGTATTGATGACGGTATCTCCAACTTTGATGAATGCCATAGCTTGTAAACCTATTTAGCAGATATTGCAGCTTTGGGATAAGCAATACGTTGGTGATTGCTTTGTTGCCAAACTTGCACAAATATCTCGGCAATCCTTGATAACTCTTCCCGTGTTAGTCCTGAATCCACCAACTGGTTATCTTGCCAGCGGGCGCGGAAGATTTTATTAATAGTGGAGAGGGCGACTTCTGGGGTAACGTCTTTGAGCGATCGCAAAGCCGCCTCACAAGCATCTGCCAGCATCACAATCGCCGTTTCCCGTGACTGAGGAATGGGGCCATTGTAACGAAAATCTTCATCCTGCACAGATATAGTAGGGTCTTTCTCAGCTAACTGCTTCGCCTGGTGATAAAAATAGGCAATCAGTATAGTTCCCTGGTGTTCGGGAATAAACGCCTGAATTGCTTTGGGCAATCGGTGCTTGCGAGCCATTACTAGCCCTTCCGTGACGTGCTTTTTGATAATTTCGGCGCTCTTCCAGGGATCGTTAATTTCGTCGTGCTTGTTAGGACCTCCCATCTGATTTTCAATAAATCCCAATGGATCGTGCATTTTGCCAAGATCGTGATACAATGTACCCGCTCTGACGAGTTCTACATTGCAACCCAGTTTCTGTGCTGCCGCTGCTGCTAAGTTGGCAACAAACAAAGTGTGTTGGAAAGTACCAGGAGTTTCAGCGGCTAGTCGCTTCAGCAAGGGTCGGTTTGGGTTAGCAAGTTCCGCTAAGCGGATGGGCGTCACCAAGTCAAACAAATGTTCCAAATAAGGCGATATGCCCAGCGCCACAATACTCCAAGCTAAACCGGAAAAACCGTATACAGCAGCATCTTTAAGTAAGGTGTAACCGATTGAACCTGTAGCCGCACCGATAGTTAGATTTAGAATCAGGTAGACAACCCCCTGAGTTAACCCCACCCCACCACCAAGTAAAGCTAGTTCTTCGCGCGATCGCATTCGTCCAGCCATCATCGCCGCCACTATTCCACCAGCAGCACCAGCCAGCAAATAACAGCAACCAGCTATACTACTGGTCGTTAACCCGGTGAGCAAACCAACAACGGTGATACCCAAAACAGGGCCGTAAAAGCTGCCCACTAACCAACCAATCGCTGGCAAATTTGTATAGTTAGCGCCCAAAGTTCCCAAAAGCGGCGTAGTCAGAGTGAGTAGCAATACCAAAAAGTAGTCCCGCTGTCTTAGGGGTGGGATTTGCCCCGCCCTAATTTTATAGACTCGCCTTTCTACCAGCCAAAAAATGCCCACGGTACCCGTGACGATACCGCCAAATCCTATCAAACGCAGCCAGTTGATGCTCCGTCTGCTTAAACCAAAATTATCCAGCAGCACAAAATCTGCCTGAGAGATCGCCTCACCCGCCTGGACAATTACTTCTCCCTTCCGCACCGCGATCATCTCCGGTTTCACCGCTTGCGCCGCCTGTTCTGCTTGCTGTTTGGTTTGTTCTTTGTCTTCTATTAAGTTGGGTCGCAAGACGTCCAATAATATCTGAGTCCCCAGAGGTTCTGCCTCCGCAGGAACTAACGAACTCATCTGTATCTTTACTGCTTCCTTTAAGATGCCCGGAGGTAGCCCTGAAGGGATGCCTTGAGTAAGAATACGTCTAGCCGCCTGAGGAATTCCGGTTTGCGTCTGCTTCCAAGCCTTATCTGACAGGCCAAGCAGGGAGGGATGATAAGCGATGCCCTTTTCATCTTGCTGTGGTGATAGTTTTGCCAAAGTACTGGCGTAACGCTGACGTGCTTGAGAAATAATTTTGGTGAGGGCGAAGAATGCTTGAGGGGAATTGAGGCGACGGTAGGATTGAAGTTCAGTAACGGTCTGGGCGAAAGAGGGATTTAATGGTTTACTAGCGACATCCGGCAGGGAAAATCCAGTATTAGTTTGGTTAATTTCTGTGGTACTTTCTACTGCTGCTAAAACGGCTCGTAATTCCCATTCTTCAGCCTGACGTAGATACAGCTGGCTAGAATAAGACAAAACGGAAGTATTAATAAAGGGAAAAGAACCAGCAAGCGATCGCACTTCCTGGGCCTGAGCGAGAGATTTTTGCAGATCCTGATATATTTTTTGAGTAACCGCGCGATCAAACATCAACACGGGTACAAACCCGGTCAGGGCTGCTTGGCGTTTTTCTTGCGTAGCTTTGGTGTCCTCCACTCTGGCGTCGAAAGGTGCCCGGATCGTCTCAGGTGCCTTTGCACCCACATATAGCTGCGGTTGATTGTAGAAGCGGTGACCCGTAACACTGCTGAGAGATACTACAGCCACCACCAACATTACTGGGGAAGGGTTTTTTCGCTTACCGTGTTGTCGCGCCCTTGTAGCAGTGCCTTGTGTGTCGTCCCCAGCTAGTGGAACCGCAGCAGGCAATTCAGGCACCCTTGATGCCAACGGCCGCGATCTCAGTGGGTAGCTTCCTCGCCATTGCTCAAGCTGCTGCCTTAATAACTGAAGCGTGTTCATAAAAAAAAAGACTACCCTTGCAGGCGAGTAAAGCGGTGGAAGCGAAAAGGAGGCTATCTTAAGCGAAAATATCTTACTTGTTAAAGATTAAATTTCGTTTTAAGAATTTGGTTTAGCATCTATCCTGGGGATCAAAGCCCAGTATGACGCCGCTGCATCACGTTAGGTGCTGCCACAGCAACCAAAGGGCAGGGTTCAGCTGTTGAGGGATCGTAAACACCAGACCAAACCGCAAGCAGGCTGTCTGCTAGTTGTAGCATCTTGCTGCTATCGCTGCGGTTGAAAGAAAGACGCCATTCCAGGGGAATGCCTGTAAGACTGTTATAGACGCCTGATAATGCCCCAGTTAGGGCAGCAGTAATTTGGGGTTGGTAACCTGTCCGGATAGCACGAGTGACAGAGAGGCGGAAATCTTCTGGGGTACTGAGGAAGCAGTAAAATGCCAAGGCAATGGGGGTACACGGGTTCCTCTGCTGAGTATCCCGACACAGGTGCATGAGAGCCATTTCTAAAGTTGCACCCTGCTTTAACAAAGTTTGGACTTGAGCTAGTTGCTGCACTAGAGGTGCCTGGGAATCATGTAAATAGGCAATAGTTTGTTCAATCAAGGTAGCGGGATTAAGCTTTTCGGTGAGGGCTTGAGCGATCGCATATCCCACAGCTAACCCTCCCACCACAGTATAGTCATGCGATTTTGGATTTTGGATTTTGGATTTTGGATTGTCCCCACCACTGAAAGTTAAAGGCTGGCAATCTTGAATTAATTCTTTTGTTTTCCTCGGCTGAAAGTCGGACGCTTGAGACCCTTTTTGTTTTTGGTTAGCTTGCAACCAAGTAGCCGACGCCAGCATTAACTGTTCTCGCAGTATTACTTTACTTTCGTGAAAAAACAGCGCCACTGGCAGTGTGGCAACGGCAATCTCACTGCAACTAGCAGCACCATTTTTAGATGAGAGAAGAGGCTGCTGTAAAAGACTGAGCTGATGCACCAAATCTTCTACATTAATTCTGCCATAGCGAATTAAGCTCTCGGCACATATTGCCATCTGATTGCCAGGGCAGGCATGGGTATCTACGCCTACATTTGTTTCAAGTTCTACACCCAACCTCGTTAGTGGTTTGTACTGGAAACCATAATTTTCCCCCAATGCCGCCCCTAGTACTGTGCCTCGAAACCGACTTAATAGTGAGTAGCGCATGGCTATATGCTAGCTAAATCAAGAGCCTTCCTTCTTTCTTGTCTCCCTGAGCGGTATTGCTATGCTAGAAGCTAGTAAGGTCAAGCGCGGTGAGTTCAAATTAGCGCCAGCTAAATTAGTTCTCATATCATGTCCGCTTCAGCACTTAAGATATGCCTAGGTGGAGTTGAGGTACGACACTCAACATTGATCAGCTTGGCGTTGGGTTAAACGCAGTGCAACCCAACCTAAAATTCGTAACCTTACAACCGGACATGATATCAAAGAATACCTAGCCAGCTTGACAGGCATAGCTTGATAGTTTACATCTGACCCATATAAGCCATTAGAAGGGTGGAATGACAGAACCCACGACGGATAACGATCGCCACGAAGCAGCAATCAGCCAAGCCCGGGCAGAGATGGCTTTAGCGGCTAAAGAGCAAACCTTAGAAATATTTGGCGAACTTTTAGAGCGGCTGTGGGAACGCCTTATCGGTCTGATTGGTGAAACAGCGACAGTCGCAGTTTTTCGCAGCGCCCTATTAGAAACCAGTCGCGACCATTTTATTTTGCAAGAAATTGATATAGAAAACAGTGGAATTGACCTTGAGCGACTTAAGAAGACCCTCAATGCCTTGGAAAGCAGTGCCATCCGCTCCGGGTTGTTGGCGTTTACTGAGAATGTGATGACTTTGCTGATAGATTTAACTGGTGGCATCCTGTTGCGAAAAGTAGAACCTCTAATGCAACAGTTTAAAGAAAAACTGGAACAAACCTAATTATTGACATCCTCCCCTAGAGTTATTACGCAGGGGATTTATAAAACTCACGGCTTAAGTTTCTATTTCTTCCCCTGACTCGATTTATTCGCTCCGCGTCCGCTTCGCTCACGTAACTGCCCTGTGGATTTATGCCCATCAAGTATTCTCGCTTTAGCGCCAATAATGTGAAGACTGAGGCGTATTTCATCCCCCACTTAAAAGAGGGAAATTTCCCCACTACCGAGTTATTTTTATGAGCAATATCAAACTAATGCCCGCAGGGGTACCAAATTTAGATGCAGTGATGGGTGGAGGCATCCCTATTTATTCATTGAATATCGTTGCTGGACAACCGGGGACTGGTAAGACAATCATGGTTCAGCAGATGCTCTTTAACCATATTCGTAACAACAGTAACGCTAAAGCTCTTTACCTGACTACGCTCTCTGAACCAACTTTAAAGGTGGTGCGCTATATGCAGTGCTTCACCTTCTTTGATGTAGATGCCTTTGGCGAGCAGGTACTTTATCAGGATATTGGACCTTTCATCCGGGAACATTCCCTATCTGAATTAGCTGATTACATTTTAGGCGTAGTAGAAAAACACCAGCCCCAGGTTCTAGCTATTGATTCTTTTAAAGCTATTCGCGATTTGTCTGCACAAATTGGTGAATTTCGTCGCTTCTGTTATGACCTTTCAGTGCGTTTAGCCAGCGCTCGGTGTACCACGTTTTTATTAGGAGAGTATGACCGAGCAGACATTGGCGAAGGCGCAGAGTTTGCAGTAGCCGATGGTATTCTTTATCTAAATATTTCCTTACAGGAAGGGGAACAGCATCGTTTTCTACAAGTATATAAACTACGCGGTCGAGCAACGGAAATGGTGCCGTTCCCCTTTGTAATCAACGAGCAAGGTGTGCGGATTTTAGGCTCTAAGCTCCAGCGTCGGGAGACTGACTTGGAAGGGGAAAGCGAGTTAATGCCTACGGGGATTACTGGACTAGACGCAATTTTACAAGGTGGCATTCCTCGGGGGCGGTCTATTTTGCTCTCAGGTGTCTCCGGAACGGGTAAGACAACTTTAGCCGTGCAGTTTTTAATTGATGGCGCTCAACAGGGAGAGAAAGGACTTTTATTTTCTTTTGAGGAAACGCCCGATCGCCTACGCAACATGGCAAAAAGCTTTGGCTGGAATATTCAAGGCTTGGAAGCGAAGGGACTGCTACGTATTATATTTATTCCTCAAACCGAGATCCGGGTAGAGGAACATTTAGAGAAAATGGTGCAAGAGGTGGAAAGTTTTCAGCCTTCTCGCTTCGTTATGGATTCATTTTCTGTCTTTTTGCACAAAGTAAAAGAATCAGGAGTGCAACGAGAAAAAACATTCCAATTGTCCACTATAATGCAGCGGGCGGGTGCAGTAGGTTTTTTAATCTCCAACATACCCGCAGGCGAAGTTAATCGCGTTTCTCGCTTTGGTGTGGAGGAAACTGTTGTAGATGGCACAATTGTACTTTCTACGGAAGTAATGGGTCTTCAGCGTAAACGCTATCTAGAAGTTTATAAGATGCGTGCTGCGGATCATGTGCAGGGTCGCTACCGTATGGAAATTACTGAGCGAGGGATGGAGGTATTATATATGACCCCCATTGCTCAGAAGGACAACGAAATGGCGATACCGCCACCGCTGGCTTTTTCTCCCTTGAGAGCGATCGCACCTTCAGGGGTTACTTATGGTTCAGCTTGGTTGATCCGAGGAGAACAAGGAGTAGGCAAGACAACACTTGCCCAGCAATTTGCTATAGAGGGGCTGAAACTGGGAGAAAGCGCACTTTATATCGCTACTGAAGCTCCAAGTTATCTCCTACGTCAACAAATGGAAATTTTTGGAGAAGGGATAGAGTCCTACTTCCAGTCGCGACAGCTTTCTATTTTAGATACACATCCAGCTTCTAGCCAAGAGTACATCGACCTTACTGATATGGAGCGCTTTCTCTATGATATAGAGCGGCACCTGCGGAAAATGCCCAAACCTTGCCGGGTGATTATAGATTCTCTGACTCCACTTGCCATTCAGTACGAGCCTGAGGAATTTATTACATTTATAGAACGCAAGAATCGCTTGCTGCGCCGACTTGATGTGGCATTGTTTGACACTATTCTGCCCAAAACCCTAAATGAAAGTCTTCTGTATAGTCTGCTGAACAGTTACGATGCAGTTCTAGATGTATATATCCCAAATTGGGGTGAAATGGGTCAGGCGGGACAAGGTTTTCGGGTACTCCAAATGCGTAAATCTAGAGGTACTAACGCTGATACACGCCCTTACCCCTACACCATCCGTCCCGGTAAAGGAGTGGTAGTACAGGAAGGATTTTACGGCGAACAGTGAATTACCCCTAGTTTCGCTACGCTTCACTAAGGGCTTCCCAAGCCCAAGGAGTAACCCCCCTGGTATCCCTGTCTCTCAACAGGCTCTTTGGGCGTAGATTCCGGCAATTCCTGCCGTATTTGAGGGTTTGAAAAGGCCAGTATATTAGTTGCGGCGTTCACATCTCTATCGTGGTGAGTTCCGCACTCTAGACACACCCATTCTCTGATATCTAATGTCAGATTCTCGTGGATGTATCCGCACTTTGAGCAACGCTTGGAGCTAGGAAAGAATCTATCTAGTTTGCGAATTTCGCAACCATAGAGCTTCCCTTTGTACTCCAATAGTGTTAGGAATTGTCCCCATGCGGCATCGCTAATCGCTTGAGCAAGTTTATGGTTCTTAACCATCCCTTTGATATGCAAGTCTTCCACAGCCACAACTTGGTTATCGCACGTTAACTGTAGAGAGAGTTTGTGTTGCATATCTAACCGCTGGTTGGCTACTTTCTCATGCGCCATTGCAACAAGTAGCCGTTGCTTATTACGGCTAGTTGACCCTTTTACTTTACGAGATAAAGAGCGCTGTAACCGCTTCAAACGCTTCAATGCACGTCTATAGAATCTAGGATTTGGATATTTCTTGCCCTCGCCTGTAATCAAAAACTCTTTGAGTCCCAAATCAGCACCAATCTTACCTCCGTTAAGTGGGGCTTGTTTTTGGTCATACTCCACTAAGATACAAGCATAGTACTTCCCAGTGGGAGTCTGAATGATCGTCACGCTTGTTGGAGTCCCCTCTATCTCCCGATGTTGCACCATCTTAATCGGCTGCATCTTGGGGAGTTTAAGTTTTCCGTCTGGACTAATACTCCAGTGCTGGGGAACGCGAAACGATTGACGGTTCCGTTTTTTCTTAAATACTGGAAATCCTCCTAGCTTTTTGAAAAAACGAACGAAGGCTGACTCTAAATCTTTGAGCGTTTGTTGTAAAGACTGGCTGTTAACTTTAGTCAGCCACGAATACTGCTCATCCTTCTTCAAAAGGGTAAGCAGTTTGGCTGTGTCGCCATATCTTAGATGTTTCTTACATTCAGCGTAAGCATCAGTAGTAAGCCTTAAAAAGTGGTTATACACAAAACGGCTATACCCAAAACACCTGGCAAGGTAGGATTTCTGCTCAGGTGTTGGGTACAGCCGAAATTTGTAAGCTTTGTTAGCCATCTACTCGGAAGCTTTTATCTAATTTCTTGATTTTAGATAAGCCCCAATATTTTGTCAATTGCGTCGCAATTGACCGCCTTTCATCCCCAGGTTCCGCATTCGCTACACCTGGCGTCTTCCCGGCGAACATGATAAATCGCCTTAAGTACTGCTGGCTAGAATCTAGAGACGATTGTATAGATTACTACTGTAAATAGGGAACAATATAACTAGCCTTGTTAACCCAGTTCAGCGCCTCAAGGCTGCAAAGGACAGTATTGGCTTAGTTCTACGGATTCTGTGTGTATGGAAAGTTAGAGGTTACATACCTGCATGGCTAACGCAGGAGCAACCTCTATAAGATTCCCATGATTGTATTGCTGGAAATCAACGAGGCAAATCAAGCCAGTTTTTTGGTCAAGAGGCAAGTGGATGGCAAGATAATGCAATGTATGAACGAAGATAGCGAGCGTCAGCAGTTGCTAAAAGCATTGGCACGGAAGACGCGGGAATTAAAGGCGAGTGAAGCTCGCTTCCGTACTATTGTAACCAGTAGCACCAATGGAACTGTCATCGTAGATCAAGACGGCATTGTACGTTTTGTCAATCCGGCTGTAACCTTTATCCTGGGTTATCCAGCAGAAAAACTCGAAGGCAAATTGTTTGATTTTCCTATAGAGATAAATAAAACCCAAGAAATAGAGATTGTGCGCCATAGCGGTGAAACAGCCGTAGTAGAAATGAGCGGCGTGGAAACAACATGGGAAGGAAAGAAAGCCTGCCTTGTATTGCTGCAAGATATTACAGATCGCAAGCAAGCAGAGCAGGCATTAGCAGAACTTAATGCTTCTCTGGAAGAACGGGTTCGCTTGCGTACCTTTGAGTTAGAGATGCTCCATGAGCTTTCCCGGCAACTAAGTTACACCCTGAACTATGACGAACTTGTGCGGCTCATGTTAGCCCACCTGCACCGGGCTGTGCCTCATGATGTCTCCGCTAGTATCTTAATGACAGGGGACTTGTGCCAAGTATTCATCCACCCCAATCGGGCGATCGCACCTGCTATCGAAAAGGAGATTGAGCAGCGCCTGCTCAAAACCTTCTTTCGCATGAGAGGATGCAAAATCAGGCAACAAAAGGATAAATATTGCACTAGAACTCTAGAGTCAGAAACATTTGATGCAACACAACCGCTGATGGAGCATCTGGATTCAGCATTTCAGGTTCCCATTATTACCACTAATGGCAACGAAGTTGTAGGACTTCTTTTTGTTGGTGCCCAGAAGGAGGAAACCTTTACTGAAGACCAAGTGCGGCTGTTGTACACTATCGCTAATCAAGCCTCTGTCTCTATTGAGCGGTTACGCACGCTAATTGCTGCGGAGCAAAAACATCTGGAAAACTTGGTAGAAAATCTCCCGGAGGGGGTGCTGTTGCTGGATGCTAATCGGCGCATTGCCCTGGCTAATCCCACAGCTTGGCAGTACCTGTCACTGATGATGGAGCGATTTGCTGGGAATATTCTCACCCATATAGGTTCGCAACCTATTGACGTGTTTTTAGGGCTGAGTGGGGATGGAAAGCTCTGTCATGAAGTTGTTGTGGAGAGTTCGCCGCGCCAAGTATTTGAAGTCGTGGCTCAACCGTTTGTAGGGGAGGCAAATCACCAAGCTAATAGTTGGGTGCTGGTGATTCGGGATGTCACAGAACGCCAGCGGCTTGAAGAAATTTCTCGACTGCGCGATCGCGCGATCGCTGCCAGTAGTAATGGTATTGTTCTCGTTGATGCTAGATTACCCGATTTACCAGTTATCTATGTCAATCCTGCCTTTGAGCAGATTACAGGTTACTGTGCAAAAGAAGTAATTGGACGAAATTGCCGTTTTCTGCAAGGTGAAAATAGAAATCAACCAGCACTAGAGGAACTAAGGCTGGCGTTAAAGTTAGGCAAAGCCTCCTCAGTCGTCTTACGCAATTACCGCCAGGATGGTACTTTCTTCTGGAATGAGTTAAATGTTTCACCCATTTACAATAATGATGGTCTCCTGACTCACTTCGTAGGAATTCAAACGGATATTACTGAACGCAAGCAAGCAGAAGAGCAACTACAGCACAATGCGTTTTATGATGTGCTGACTGATTTGCCCAACCGCGCTTTATTCATGGATCGCCTAGAGCATGCTATTTTTCGTGCCAAGCGGTGTGAGGATGATTTATTTGCTGTTCTTTTCTTAGATTTGGATCGGTTTAAAAACGTCAACGATAGTCTGGGACATATTGTTGGAGACAAAATGCTGATCGCGATCGCCAAAAGATTAGAGGCGAATGTGCGTACTGGAGATACAGTGGCACGCTTAGGTGGAGATGAGTTTGCTATCTTGCTTGAAGATATCAAAAGCGTGAGCGAGGCCATCTATATTGCTGAACGCATCCACAAGGGACTGACTTTGCCACTAAACTTAGATGGACACGAAGTATTTACAACAGCCAGCATTGGTATTGCCTTGAGTTCGGCGGGTTATGAGCAGCCTGTCGATATCCTCCGCGATGCCGATATAGCTATGTATCGAGCTAAGGCATTAGGTAAGGCTCGGCATGAGGTTTTCGATAAAAATATGCACGACAGTGCAGTAGCTTTATTACAGTTAGAGACAGATTTGCGACGAGCTATTGAACGGCAGGAGTTTATTTTACACTATCAGCCTGTTGTCTCATTTAAAACTAATCAAATTACTAGCTTTGAAGCACTTATACGTTGGCAACACCCAGAAAGGGGATTAGTTTCCCCACTAGAGTTTATCCCCGTTGCAGAAGAAACAGGGCTGATCACCTTAATTGGTTGGTGGGTGCTGCGCGAAGCTTGTCGCCAATTACGTCTATGGCAGATAGAATTTTCTACTCTTGCACCTTTGAGTATTAGTGTTAATCTTTCCGGTAAACAGTTCTCTCAACCCAATTTAGTTGAACAAATCGCTGAGATTCTTCAGGAAACTAACTTGGATGCCAGCAGCTTAAAGCTAGAGATTACGGAAAGCGCGATTATGGAAAATGTGGAAGAAGCGTCTGCCATGCTTGGACAACTCAGAAAACTAGGCATTGAGTTGTATATGGATGACTTTGGTACGGGCTATTCATCCTTAAGTTATCTGCGTCGCTTTCCTATCGATACATTGAAAATAGATCGCTCCTTCGTCAGCCAGATGACAGTTGATAATGAGCATATTGAGATTGTCCGCACAATCGTGATGCTGGCGCACAACTTGAGTATGAATGTGATCGCCGAAGGCGTGGAAACAGCAGAGCAACTAACTCAACTAAAGTCACTGCAATGCGAGTATGGACAAGGATATTTTTTCTCCAAGCCTGTAGATGCACAGCAAGCGCGATCGCTCATCGCAGCTAGAATGCCAGTTAATTTAACAACTTAACCAGAGTTTAATTGCTTGAGGTGGAAAACTAACGCTTGTAAGCCCAAGCGATAACTATCAGCGCCAAAGCCGCTGATTTGTCCAATCGCCACTGGGGCAATGAAAGAATGGTGCCGAAAGCTTTCTCGCCGATAAATATTACTGAGATGAACTTCGACGGTGGGAAGGTTCACCGCCGCGATCGCATCTCGGATCGCTACACTGGTATGGGTGTAGGCACCAGCGTTAATCACAATACCCTGATAGTTTGCTTGAGCATCATGGATGGCATCGACTAAGACACCTTCATGATTCGACTGTAAAGTCGAAACTTTCGCCTGAAGTTTTTGTCCTTCCTCTTCTAACAGGCGATTGATATCATTTAATGTCACAGACCCATATATGCCTGGTTCTCGGCGCCCCAATAAGTTTAAATTAGGACCATGCAGAACCAGAATCTTGACCCAGTGCAAATGTTCAGGAGGCACAACCACGGACTACCGGCGGCGGCGCTGTGGATCGTTTACAGGAATAGGAATAAGTTCCGGTTCTGGCTCTGCATCCGGACTCACCAATGCCTCGATGAGCTTGCGAGCCCATTCCTTTAGCTTTTCCAGCACCTGATCTATATAGTCCATTGAACAGACGGCTCCTGTGAGACAACCTGTGTTTTCTACTGACAGCTTGGCAAACCTAACACCATATAAACCTACCTCCTGAGAGGTATATTATATTTTTATGCTTGCCTGATTTGTAATCGGTGTATTTTAAAACCGATTAGGGAGAAATAACACAAAGTTTTGTGTCATATTTCTTATTAATTTAAGGTTAACACACTGGCGAAGAGCATCTCTATCCCACTACAGGGGTGAATGCAGTGCCGCCTCTATCTGACTAGCGGCTGAGCAGCGCTTAGCTTTGGGGTCAAAGGATTTTAGATTTTAGATTTTGGATTTTAGATTAAAAGAAATTTTTGGTTCATGCCCCGGCTAAGAGTGGGCACAACAAATCTCAAATCCCCAAGCACCGGCTCTGGCGACGAGGCTTGAACCAAATTTCATGTCGTCAATAATTTTCGCCGCAATTGGTCTAGAGCATGACAGACTGACAGATGCCTAATAAAAGACCGCTCTTGCTGGGAACCCATCTGGTACTTAAAACTTTCCACCGTGCCATTAGAACCCGCTAGACCGATGTAGACTAAACCAACTGGCTTAGCATCTGTTCCGCCTCCTGGTCCGGCAATGCCAGTAATGCTCAGTCCCCAAGATGTTCCTAGCCGCTTCTGGACTCCTACAGCCATCTGCTGGGCAACCGTATCACTCACAGCACCCTCCTGGGCTAAGTCTTCCGGGTTGACATCCAGAAGGGAAATTTTCACCAGGTTGTCATAAGAAATAACGCCTCCCAAGAAGTAGCTTGAACTTCCGGCAATAGTCGTCAACATTTGTCCCAGTCCGCCGCCAGTGCAAGATTCCGCGACACTGAGCGTTTCACCAGCATCAGTCAACAGCTGACCAACCACCGAGGCAAGAGTGTCGCCATCGACACCGTAACAGTCCTGCCCCCCAATCTCCCGTAGTTGTTGCTGCACCGGCTCAATGAGCTGAATCGCTTCGGCTTCTGAACTGGCACGGGCAGAAATTCGCAGCCTGACCTCACCTTGACTGGCGTAGGGTGCAACCGTTGGGTTGGGCAAATCGAAGAAAGGAGCCACTTTTTCTGCTAGGGCTGATTCCGCAATTCCCCAGAACCTTAACATGCGGCTGTAAATAATTTCTTTACCCCAACCTTGACTTTTCAGGTAGGGAACCGCTGTTTCCTGCCACATTCGCCACATTTCCCTGGGCACGCCTGGAAAGGTAAGAATCGTTACACCAGGGCGAGGTTGCCAGATGATACCGGGTGCTGTTCCGGTTGGGTTGGGTAAAACATCCGCGCCTTCAGGAATCAGGGCTTGTTTGCGGTTACTAGGCGTCATTTTACGCCCCCGTGCGGCGTATTTTCGGGTGATGTCTTCCAGAACCTCTGAGCGTTCTACTAGGGGGACACAAAAAAACTCAGCAATGGTTTCAGTGGTGAGGTCATCGGGTGTTGGGCCAAGGCCACCAGTAAAGATGAGGAGTTGCGCTGGTGAAGCCCCCTCAGCAGCAATATTTCGCTCCGTAGCAATTTTTAAGACCTGCTTTATACGCTCTGGGTTGTCTCCCACCACCGTTTGATAATAGTGAGGAATTCCCAGTCCAGCTAGCTGCTGTGCTAAAAACTGGGCATTGCTATTGAGGATATCCCCTAGGAGTAACTCGGTTCCGACACAAATAACTTCAGCACTCATAAATAATATTGCTTGCAAATGGGGTGGAGAGGCTCATACAAACGACAGCATTCATATCAAAAAACTAGAGACGTTATTAGCCAAACCGCTTAGAAATCTGCGCTTCGCGCAGGCTAATGCCTTTGGTATCGCTTCGCAAACGCTAACAGAGCTATTTATGTTTAGGACTTACGCCCTGAAAACCTTAAACATCGATTCTCCCTAGCCTCCCTTAAAAAGAGTCCGCCAGGGGTTCAAACCCGTGGCGGGGTATCGATTAGAGGATAAATCTCATTGGGGAAAATGCGGTAATACTAAGGCCTTGAGACGGGGATAGATCAAGCCATCGCGGGTACAGGGATATTCAGGTGGGGATACAACGGAAAGCGATCGCACAACTGCGCCACCCGACGCCGACACTCGCTTGCCACTGCCTCGTCATCTGGATTTAGCAGTCGGTCAGCAATAATGTCCGCAATCTCTGAAAATTCTGCTGGTCCCATTCCGCGTGTGGTCATCGCTGGGGAACCCAATCGCAAACCGCTGGTGACAAATGGTGACTCTGGGTCAAAGGGAACAGTATTTTTGTTGGCAGTAATCTTAACACCACTGAGCAACTGGTCAGCCTGCTTCCCGGTCATACTGATACAGCGCAGATCGACAAGCATCAGATGATTGTCAGTGCCGCCAGAAACAATCTTAAAGCCGCGTTTTTGCAATTGAGTTGCCATAGCACGGGCATTTTCAATTACTTGAGCGGAATATGTCTTGAACGATGGCTGTAAAGCTTCCCCAAAAGCCACCGCTTTAGCGGCAATCACATGTTCTAATGGGCCACCTTGAGATCCTGGAAAAACCGCCTTATCTAATTTCTTACCTAATTCTGGGTCACGGGTGAGAATCAAGCCACTCCTGGGGCCGCGCAGGGTCTTGTGAGTCGTAGTAGTGACAACGTCGCAATGGGGGATAGGGTTGGGATGATGACCTGTGGCAACTAAACCAGCGATGTGGGCAATATCCGCCAGTAAGTAAGCACCGACTTCAGATGCGATCGCCCGGAATTTCTCAAAATCAATTATGCGGGGATACGCGGAGTAGCCACAAATTATTAATTTAGGACGGTGTTCCAGTGCCAGTTCCCGAATCTGGTCGTAGTCGAGCTGCTCTGTTTCTTTGTTGACGCCGTAGTGACATACCTTAAACCACTTGCCCGACACATTCACTGGCGAGCCGTGGGTCAGGTGTCCGCCGTGGGACAAATCCATCCCCATAATCGTGTCACCAGGTTCTAGCAATGCCAGGAACACCGCAAAATTAGCCTGGGCACCCGAATGTGGCTGTACATTGGCATGGGCAGCTCCAAATAGCTGCTTAGCACGGTCAATCGCCAGCTGCTCAATTTTATCTATATATTCGCAGCCACCGTAATAGCGTTTTCCTGGCAACCCCTCGGCATACTTATTCGTCAGCACCGAGCCTTGGGCAGCCATAACCGCCGAGGATGTAAAGTTTTCACTGGCAATTAGCTCCAGGTGGTCGCGTTGACGCAGGAGTTCTTGCTGAATTAACTCAGCAACAGCTGGATCGGTAAGCCCAAGAAAATCTAAGTTGCTTTGAGTCACTTAAGTCAACCCCTAGAGATACTGTCAGCACAATTTCAACGTTCAGGTCAGCTGCAAGTCCAGTGTAGACGCCTTGGGGGGGCGATCGTGAGCCTTGCCTCTACTTATCCCGAATCAATTATTTTAGCCCTGTTTGCAACCAACCTGGGAGCCAAAGCTTTCTTCAATTGTTGCCGATAAAGAGAGTCTTTGGTTGCATCAGAATTATTTGGGTGGGGGTTATAGACTCTTGAAGTCTTCCCAGTCCTCAATCCCGGAAGCGAAAATGTAATTCCTTTGCCAGCAAATTTTATCTGGCACGTTAAGCTGTGTACCAATTTCCCCTATCTGCCCAAAAGCTTAGCCTACAATGAATTCAGGGGCATTAGGGCGGCGAGTTGGAGGTACTAAATGCTAGTCATTCTCACGCACGATCAGATAC
>JAHHGU010000037.1 GCA_019359765.1 Aphanothece sp. CMT-3BRIN-NPC111 | reverse complement strand
CTGCGTCGCGCCATTGAAAGCCTGACTGCTGAAGCTCACTTCTCTCAATAGCTCTCAACTCTTGCAAGTCTACTACTTTTGACCGCAACTTGGTATCAATAAATAATCTCTAGATACTCAGCAGCCTCATCACATAAATGCGCGCGAAAGAGCTTCGCCCTTGAGTAGCAAAGGATACTGTTGGCAAATGTACGACAAGACAGTGTACAAAAATGTTTCAGGCACGAATAGCCTCAAAAAGTATTTTCACCATCAGGCTTGTAACATGGTAGCCAGAGTCTTTATAACACTTTCGCCAACAGTATCAGCAGCTTAAGATAAACCACTGCTTCCCTGTCGTCCCTCTTTAGGAAATTTAAAATTAAATAAAAAAAACCAGTCTGATTGCTAAAGCTGATTGAGTGAATTAAGTTTATTTATATATCCTCATTTCGTTCTTCTCCAGGGATTAACAGTGTTCCAACTTCTATATCCCCTAGTTCAGGCAATCCAGCCTTTTCTGGTGCCTCTGTGCTTTTTCTGTGCTTGGATGTTGATAATTTTGTTCTTGTGGAGCCTCTGGACAACTATTAGAGACGGCACAGCTAGCGCAAAGCGTATGCATGAAATTCCCTGCACTGGCTGTCAGTTCTTCACCAATGACTACCGCCTTAAGTGTACAGTGCATCCCCAAATTGCTAATTCTGAGGCTGCGATTAACTGTCGTGACTATCAACCGATCCCTAGCTATTACAGGTTATTAGATTGAAGTAGAGACGTTCCGGCGGAACGTCTCTACAGACATCACATTTATCGCCTCTGCTCAAACAGGTATTCTTTGCCCGTATGCGTGTTGCACTTGGGACAAGTTATGTTAAGGCTCCCCACCCAGATCGAGCAACACCTTTAAGACACCCCGCCTCTGAGCGCGCTCGAAGGCGGCAAGCCCTTCACCTAGGGGGTAGCGGGCGTGGATGAGCGGCTCCACGTCCACCCGTCCTTCGGCTAGCAGTTGAAGTGCTGGTGAGAAGGGGCCACAGCGGGAGCCGATCAGGGCGATTTCGTCTACCACCAGAGACGAAGCATCAAAGGTCAGTTGACCAGCATAGGTGCTTTTCAGGAGGAGGGTGCCGCGTGGACGTAATGCTCTGCGGGCGATCACAAAACCTTCTGGGTTGCCAGTACACTCTACTGATAAGTCAAAGGCGCGGTCAGTTACAGCGTCAGCTAAACCTGTTGGGATGCCTCGCGCCGCCAAGTTAGCAAGTTTGTCTTGATGACGCCCGACAACCAAAAGCTCGCAGCCAGTGAGGGCAAGTGTCTGCGCCACCAACTGCCCCAACTTGCCATCACCCACGACTAGCACCCGATCAGATGGGCGCACCTGCACCTGTTGCTGAATTTCCAGCGCCGCTGCCACTGGTTCCGTAAAAGTCGCGACATCGGTAGGTACAGACTCAGGTACTGGATGCAAATTTTCCACTGGCAAAGTGAGATATTCAGCAAAAGCTCCGTTGCGGTTGACGATACCTAGCACGGTTCTGTTTTCGCAGTGAGTCGGTTGCCCATTACGGCAGAACCGACACTGCCCGCAGACAGCATTAATCTCTCCCACTACCCGCTTACCAATTAGTTGCTCTGGTCCCTGTTCTACAACGCCGACAAATTCATGCCCCAAAATGCCGGTGTAAGGGTAGTAGCCTTTTAGCAGTTCCAAGTCGGTATTGCAGATGCCAGCCCGCACTACGCGCACCAGGGCTTCTCCTGGTGGGGATTCAGGAATAGGAAGGTCGGTGCGTAGTTGTAGTTCGTTGTTCTCTAACCACAGGGCTTTCATTATCAGTTTTTAAAATAATTCAATAAAAGAACATTATCCTGCCAAAGTAATAACGATAAGAGTAACTTGAAGAAAGAACAGCCACTCGGAGGGTCAGGTCGTGCTGCAAGCGGGACAGATACTGGGCGATCGCTATCAACTTCAGCAAAAACTGGGACAAAATGCCGCTCGTCAAACTTGGCTGGCGACAGACGTTGGTGTGTCACCGACACAAAGCGCGATCGTTAAGCTGCTGGCTTTTAGTCCCCAGATGCACTGGGATGAGTTGAAGTTGTTTGAGCGAGAATCCCAAGTCCTGAAAAATCTTCACCATCCCCAGATTCCCCAGTATCGCGATTCTTTTTCCATAGATAAACAAACTGGTGACGGTTTGTGCTGGTTCGGATTGGTGCATGACTATATTCCCGGTGTCTCTCTGCGGCAGTTATTAGATGGGGGCAAGCGCTTTACAGAAGCACAGCTGCTTTCCTTTGCCACGGGCGTTCTAGAGATTTTGATTTACCTGCACGAGTTGAGTCCGCCGGTGCTACATCGAGACATCAAGCCCAGCAACTTAATCTTGAGTGAAGATGAGCAAGTTTATCTAGTTGACTTTGGTGCTGTTCAAAATCGTGCTGCCGTGGAAGGAGCAACCTTTACCGTAGTGGGAACGAGTGGCTATACACCGTTAGAACAATTTTGGGGGCGGGCGGTTCCAGCGTCGGATCTATATGCTTTGGGAGCTACGCTGATTCATTTGTTAACCGGGACAGCACCGGCAGATTTACCGCAGCGGAATTTACAGATTCAGTTTAGCGACAAAGTAAGCATTAGTCCCAGCTTTGTCCGTTGGATTGGTGCGATCGCGCACCCAGATATTGACCAACGATTTAGCACTGCCCGCCAAGCACTAGAAGCTCTCCAAGCTAACTATTCCCTCGACATCGCCAGCCCAAAAATTACTCAGCGCCCTCCTACTCATATTCAACTTAGGAAGTCTTCCCATGAGTTAAAAATTAAAATTCCTCAACCAGGGATCTCGTTTAGAGGCATCATTAAAGTAGCGGGAATATTAATTCAAACGATATGCTTATTACCCTTTATGTTAATTGATAGCCTATTGATAGTTGGGGTATCAGGAGGGTTATTAGGGTTTCTTTGGTGGATGGCGGCTGATTTTTATGAGGTGTCTGTTTTTGTAACACTAAGCCTCCTTGGGGCAGTAGCCCTCCTGGGCAGGGGATGGCTGGCGGCGGGAAAGGTTCTAGTGAGAATGCTGGCTGGATTGAGTGAAGAACTATTTGCGGCATTTAGTAACTCTCGTATTTATATCGATACAGACAACTTTGTAATTGAGTGGCGATTGTGGGACTATTGCTATCGCCGTCAGCGGGGTAAAACCGCACATCTTAAAAAGATTAAAGATATTTCTTCACAGGAATTTACTATTCAAACTAATTTGGGGACATATAAACTTGCTCAGGAATTGAGCGAACATGAACGCCGCTGGTTGATTCAGGAAATCCATGACTGGCTGTACTAAAGCTGAGGGGAACTGAAACAGACAGTATCCGTCTTTGTTGAAGTCCAAGAAAGGAGAGGGGTTAGTTAGTAGAAAAGCTTTGAAGGCTAATCTTAAGCTCATCCCCCGCCGTCGATTTGGGGAATTTCACGTTAGTTGTTATTTCCTACAAACTATTAGGCTTATTGCAAAAATCAAAGTTCTATTTTTTTAGGCTTCCCGCAGGGTAGGACGCAGAGGTTTTCGCAAAGGGCGCAGAGGATAAAATAGACTTTTGCCAGAGACGTTTCGGGCGGTGATTCTGACAAGGCTTCGGCCCCTGAAGGGGTGAAAATCCTAGCTAGAGTAGAGGCAATAGGACTGCTGAGGAATTAAGGGCAAGATGCTGCAAGCAGAACAGGTATTAAACGAGCGTTATCAACTTAAACAAAAAATCGGACAAAATGCCGGTCGTCAAACCTGGCTAGCAACAGACATCGGAGTGTTGCCAGAACAACTGGTGATTGTTAAACTCTTGGCTTTTGGCGGCGAGGTGCAGTGGGACGACCTCAAGCTGTTTGAGCGAGAAGCACAAGTACTAAAACAGCTGAATCATCCCCGCATTCCCAAGTATCGGGATTATTTCTCTCTTGATGACCGCATGCTTTGGTTTGGTTTAGTGCAGGAATATATCCCTGGCTTGTCACTGAAGGAACAGCTGAATCAAGGAAAAAGGTTTACCGAATTACAAGCGCGCAAAATTGCTGTGGATATTCTAGAGATTCTCAATTATCTCCATCAGTTAAATCCCACTGTGTTGCATAGGGATATTAAGCCGAGTAATTTAATTTGGGGTGAAGATAGACAAGTATATTTAGTTGATTTTGGTGCTGTGCAGGATCGAGCTGCGAAAGAAGGAGCTACTTTTACTGTGGTGGGAACATATGGTTATGCTCCGATGGAACAGTTTGGGGGTCGAGCTGTTCCCGCATCTGACCTTTATGCACTGGGAGCGACTTTAATTCATTTGTTAACTGGTACAGCACCAGCTGATTTACCACAGAAAGATTTACGCATTCAATTTAGCGACAAGGTTAACTTAAAGGTCAGCTTTGTAAGTTGGATTGAGCAGATGACAGAACCAGCCCTAGAACGAAGATTCAAAACAGCTCAACAAGCCCTTAATGCTCTGAAATCTGATCTTGCTATTAGTTCGCAAACTCGTAATTCTACCCCAGCTAGGAAAATTTCACTACCTACTAATAGTCGTATCCAAGTGAGCAAGTCTACTGAACAACTAAAAATCCAAATCTCTGAGCGAAGCATCAAGCTTATAGAGATACCTAAACTGCTAGCTAAAGTCATATTTTTGCTTTTTATATGTAATCTGTGGATTTCTTTATTTCATGCCTCAGCAAGCGTCGGTATATTTATTTTTGTAATTGTAATGTGGGTAACAATCCATTCTTTGCTATCTATATTTGAAACAGTTTCTATTAAATTAACTCATTCTACTTTTCGAATTAAAAAACAAATATTTAACTGGTGTTTTTATAATGAATTAATTCCCCTTTCACTAATTAATTACGTGTTTTGTAAGGAAACAAATACTAGTCGAGAAGTAGTTATTCAAGTCAGTAATTCATTATCAAAGTACAAATATTCATTTGGGCAGGGATTGACCCAAGATGAACAAGCTTGGTTAACTCAAGAGATAGGTAGCTGGCTCAACATCAATTAAGCTCATCCCCCTACTTATACTAATTTGCATTTACAAGGGTAAATTTATTGACCTATTGATTTCTAGTCGTAGAGACGTTCCGCCGGAACGTCTCTACAAAGTATTGCGCGGCTTGTTCAAAAAGAAGGTATAAAACCCGGATTTAGTATCATATAAAGTTTGGGCGATCGCACACAGGGTTTTGGGCATTGCTCCTGCCGCTATTCCTCAGCTAGGCGTTATCGGCTGGGCTTCCTGGCGGGGTAAAGTAAGTGTAGATTCAGAAACCAGGGGCATAGATGCATTCACCAAAGACAGCAGAGGGCCAGTTTGCTCCTGTCCATTAACAGCTAGTTCGCTGTGGCACAGGTAAAGTCGCTCGCCAGCACGACCTAGCAAATCTCGTAAAATCCGCCGCAACCGCTGTTCATCTTCATTTTGCTTGTCTTCCTCAGTCCAAGGAAATCCTGACCAATCTTTGAGAAACAACTCTGCACCAAACAGGGTAGCAGCACCACCACTGAGCCAAAGGGGGGAACCAGCATCCAGCCAAAATTGCCACCTGTGGAACCGACGACTAGATCGGTATTGGAAAATCGTTGCCAGCGTCACAGCGCGGCTGGTGGGATCGAGGCGACGCACTGGATAGGGGTTGGCGGTGATGGTGCCCTTACGCAGCAGCAGGATGAACTGGGCGATGGTGGTGTGGGCTGGGGTGTCTATTTGTTCCCCCTGCCGCAGGCGTCCATCAACTTCCCAGAAGTGTTGGGCGGTTTCCATGAGTTCCCGCAGGGCTGCTAGCTGATCGTAGGGGAGATTGCTGCCATTCCACAAAAACTGCTGAATTGCCCGGTCGAGAAGGGCGATCGCACTGGGAATTAAACGCACCTCTTGTTGCGATCGCTGCGCCTCTAACCACCGCAAAATCCCCTCATAGGCAGATGTGGCACTATGCCCCAGTCTGTCCCAACGTGGGAACGCCGCCACCGGCAACAAGCGGGGTTGCTCTGGATCGGGAGCATAGCAATAATCCGCCAATAAACCAGCCCTTACAGGGTCAATATCACTCCTGAGGCTTTTCTGCTCTTCTGCCCCATTGCCCTCTTGCCTGGTACTAAGTACCACGAGCATTTCCGCCACAGCATCTCGGTCTACCAGCCGCCCTAAGCCGGGATAAACCAGGGCTAAAAGGGTCAACAGTGCCCGGATTACGGGTGAAGCGATCAGGGGGTGCTGGTCGTTGAGGGACTCAACTGGTATTTCTTGGCTGCGGAAGATTTCTGTGAGAGTATAACGAGCGATCGCATCTAAACCTGGTGCAATCACGGCTATTTCTTGGGGCTGCACCTCTCCACGCCGCACCGCAGCTATAATCGCCTCAGCTGTTTGCCGCAGCAGCTGCGATCGCGATGTTGTTTGAAGTGACTGCACGGACGCTGGTAAATTAGTAAAAAAATTGGGGTCGCTCGCCAATTGCACCACAGACTGGCCTAAGGCGTATCTTAGGCAGGTAACTGATGGCTGGCTTAAAGTTTCTACCCTACAGCGGGCGCTTATTCCTTGCAAGTATTGGGGGTCAGCGTTCAACCCCAATCGCACCGCACCGTCAAGATTATAGGTAAAAGCTCCCACTGCTCCTTTATCCAGAAGCAAGTCAAATAAATTCCGCGCGATCGCAGGATAATCATCAACATCATCTGCCAGCACTGCCTGATAGCGATGCCTTAAGTGCTGCTGATAAGTTGGATTTGGTAATAAGTGACGCCAATAAAGTTCGCAAATAATGCCGTAACTCAGCAAGCCTCGCTCCAGACACCAACTGCGCCAGCCCAGCAACAATTCCCCAATCCAATTCCAGTCAGGGCTACCCTCTTGGTTTCCCTGAGCAAAATTTTCCTGCTCGTGTATACCCTGCTTCAGAATACCGGGAATTTCCTCTGCGGGCGTGCCGCTAGTAGCTGCCAGTTGCAACAAATCCAGGATGCGGCGTACAAAACGGTACTCGCTCACCCCTGTCATCTGTAGGTTCCGTTTGTCCAACTCTGGACGCCACAGCTGGGTGGCTAACTCCTGCTCGCTTTCCGGGCGTAACCGCAAAGGAAACTGTGCCCTCAGATTCAGCTGCTGTATTAACAGCGGCCAAAATAGCATCACCTCATCTTGAAAAAACCCCAAGGGTGTCTTTGAAACAACGGGATAACGTCCGGCACTTGCCGCCGCCAGCCTATCAGCTAAGTCGCGCCGGTTATCATCATTAGCAGCAAAGACTAAAATCTCTGGTATGGAACGACTCTGGCTTCCTTGTAAAGACGCGCTTGCCCTCGCCTTTATGCGTCGTTTCCCTTGAACCCACTGGCAAAACTGAGCCACAAGGCGAGTTGTCTTGCCGCTGCGAGTCGGCCCAGTAATCCAAATCGAATCAGAAAGCACTAACTCTCCTCTGGGTTATCTGTTAATATACCACGTACCCTTACTTCTAGAGGCATATTAGTATATATCTATCGTAAAGTGGGGGTGAGACTTTCAATCCTAGATGACTAAAGGTCACCATAGTAAAATACACCCCTATGTCAATCGATTTTAGATTTTAGATTGGCTCCACCCACCCTTGGTATAAAGCATGGACTTGCAATTAGCTTTGGATTTTTGAGCTTACGAAATACCAGGCATGAAGCAAAACTATTTGGTTAATGATTAACTATCTAATTTTCGCATATTTTTGAGATAAATGCACCCAATTCAGTATATAACAGCTAGCACAATCTCCGAAGTTCACTTCTTGCCAACCCTAACGATATTGCGTCTTTTTTAACTATGCTACTTACAGTTTTTACCCAGCTAAAATCATACTTTCTCCAAGCTAACCAGTGGTTATATGGAACACCGGAGAGATCTCTCGATCAAGCCTACCAAGCTGCTTTAAAAATTAAAGCAATTGAAGATGAACATTTCGGCGGGAAAAAAATATCGCTTAACTCAAACGAATACGGTAAAAGTGTTACATCCTATTTCGTTGCGGATTTAAAAAAATACTTAAATATTGTCAACCTCCGGCTGACAGAATTTAAAGCTAGTCGTTCAGTCGTAAATTTGTCTGAGCAAAACCCGGCAAGACGAAACTTTAATTCCCTAGGCGATCAAACTCAACGTTATTCAATGTCAGGTAGGGAGGAATCCTCTATAATCATCGAGAAGCTAAACTTTATTGATGAAGTATTAGCTAGATATACATCTAAAAAAGGCAAAAAAGACTCCTACTCTTTGGTGACTATACCAAAATCTAATGTTGTCAAAGTTGAAGAGGAGAATATTGAAAAAAAACGTGTTATATATCAGCCGATTTCATCTACCCAAGAGACAGTAGCTGATGTTGAGACAGCCACAGATAAAACAGGAATATTGCCTCGGTCACTATTGAGAACGTTTACGCGAATCAAGCGCGAACTAGACCCGCAAGCGGAAGATGAAGTTATTAAAAATTTTCGTACTTCCAAAATAAAAACAGTAATTTCTATTAAATTTATTTTGCTTTTGATTCTTGTTCCACTCTTGACTCAGCAAGTCACAAAAAACTTTTTGGTTGGACCTATTGTCGATCGCCTTTCTATTGGCAAAGACGCAGAAATTTTCTTAAACGTTGATTTAGAAGAAGAGGCGTTTATGGACTTGGAGCGATTTGAAAAAGAATTAAAATTTAAAAACTTAATCGGTTTGGGTCCAAAAATTTCTGAGGAGGAAATAGAAGAGCAAGTCAAAAATAAAGCTATTAAAATGAAAGAAGAATATGCTGACAAAAGTATTAATGCGATTAAAAATGTTTTGGCAGATACTTTATCCGTAGTAGCCTTTGCTGGAGTAATATTCACTAGCAAAGAAGATATTAGAGTTTTGAAGTCTTTTATTGATGAAGTTGTATACGGTCTTAGTGACAGTGCTAAGGCTTTCATTATTATATTATTCACCGATATATTTGTAGGATACCATTCTCCTCATGGTTGGGAAGTAATACTTAAAGGCTTATCGCGGCATTTAGGTTTACCAGAAAATGAAGAATTTAACTTCTTATTTATTGCTACTTTTCCTGTAATTTTGGACACAATATTTAAGTATTGGATTTTCCGATACTTGAACCGGATATCACCTTCAGCGGTTGCTACCTATAGAAATATGAACGAGTAGAAAGACTAAAAAAAATTGAGTCATTGAGTTGTGAATTAAACAACTATTTTTTAACTCACAATTCTATTTTTTTTATCCTTCCGCTTGGAGATGGCTATGCAAAACGACGAGAGTTTCTGCTAGTTGGCTGAGGCGAGTTTCCAGGTATTCCTTGCGATTTAACAGCTGCCGCAACTTTTGATAACGAGCGATCGCCATACTCACACTGGGAACCTGCTCTGGTGGACAGGAACGCGACCATAACTGACCATCTGCATTTAAACCACAGAGGCGATAACCAGCACGGGGAGATTCACACGTCACCTTAGCATCTGATTGATTATAAGTTTCTTCAACGTAGTTCATCAGCCGATCGGCTTTAGCGTGGCGCACTGCCGCTGCGCCCACCTCTGGTTCACGGGAATGAGACTCTAACCAGCCATCAACAATTGGTCCTTCCAGATAAAGGTCTTGAATTTGCCGCAATAGTTGCTGTAGTTCCTGCTGCCAGCCAGCGACAATTGCTTCTATTTCTTGCAACAAATTCATTGCCAGGGCGGGATTAGCAGCGTGGCGATGGTTACTGAAGCTGGGAGCTTTAAATTTGGGTAACATCGGCGTCTTGCCCTGGGGCCTTGGGGCAGGCATTGCGGATACCCTCATCGAGAAGAAGGGGGAGTGTTCACTCCCTAGCTTCTGTGAGCGTCCCTCAAGCGACCCATGGGCATGGCTTTGCTCTGCCAACTGGTGCAGGGTCGTCTCAATCCGTTTTAAATCTGCTTTCATAGTCGCCTCAGGCTATACCTGAACATCCGCACCCCTTTAATTAGGCTAAATATAGCCAACTACCTACACTAAGTTGGACTACCGACTATAGTTTAGGCTTCTAACATCATAAGAGAATGCCTCAACCTGGACTTACAAGCCTGAGAAATAGTGAAGAATAATATTAGTCAACGATATTTCCGAAAGATTTGGAAAATTTTGAGAGGTGCTTAATCTTGGTTACCGGACCAGCGCGGTCTGGAAAAAGTGAGTGGGCGGAAACCCTAGCGATGCGTCTGGCTAAGCCAATTATCTACGTGGCAACCGCTCAGGTTGATGCAAATGACCCAGAATGGCAAGCGCGGATTGAACAACACCAGCGCCGACGCCCAGCTAGTTGGGAAACCGTTTCTGTGCCCGTAGATTTGGGGACAACAATTCGGAGGGCGATCGCATCTCAGTGCCTTCTGGTTGATTCTTTGGGAACCTGGGTGGCGAATTTTCTCGATCGTGACAATGATGCCTGGGAGAGTATCTCACAAGATCTGCTAGAAAGTTTGCAACAAACGGCTAGTGACGTCATCTTAGTTGCAGAGGAAACGGGTTGGGGCGTTGTCCCTGCCTATCCTAGCGGTCGAAAGTTCCGCGATCGCCTAGGGATGCTGGTGCGTCGAGTCGGTGCGATCGCCAATCCTGTTTACCTAGTTACTGGGGGTCATGTTCTTAACCTCAGCAGCCTGGGTTCACCGTTACCAAAGTAAAAGGCTTGATATCGAAACTTTACCCAATTGCCGTAAATCAGCAATTCAACTGAAGCGCTAAACTTAGAGGGAATTCTTTTAACAATTACTCGATATTTGCTGCAATGTCAGCATGAAGTTATGGCCTCTGAAGAGCAAGTTAAACGATATCTTGCCTACTGGTTTCAGCTAGGCAAAAAAGTGTGGATTCGCAATGGTCAGGAAGCTTTGCTCCCTCAAACAGTAATTCGTGGCAACCGCCACAGTCAAGAATTTGAACAATGCTGGCAGCTAATTCTCTCACCGCAGTCGGGAGAGTGTTATCTGGAAGGCACTGACGAAACGATTGCTGAACTGCTGACACCCGCGTGGGCAGTGACTAATTGTTCTCGTTGTTCAATGCCCGTACCCGGTCTCCAGGTAGGAATGCCGCCTTTAGCGTGTCCCTGTAACGATTTACCCAGCTGGCCTAACACGGATGTCCCAGCACCGCGATCGCCTGTTGACAGTCAATGTCGCCTAGTTGAGATTCGCGATCGCCTCCTAAAAGTCAGTGAACCCTAAGCAAGGCAAAAATTACTCGTTCGGGCGCTAATGCCTCACCAAGCCGGATAGTAAGTTCTAGAAACGGCGGGGCGCGATCGCGTCGCTACGGCATGGTAAATCATCCATCATTTGAACGATGCATAGCCCCTCAAAACCGCTGCAATATTATTCAAACACTGAATATTTTAACTTTATCCCCTCCAGGGGGATGTTAACCTATACGAAAGGAGTGGCGCTTTGAGGGGAATTAAGCCAAACGACAAGGCAATAACCCGGAATCACACTTCTTTTGTCTAGACATCACGACTGTTGAGGAATGCAACGTGGTTGCCACCCCTGAAAAAATCGAACAAAAAACACCAGACTCAAGCGCCGGTAATGACCGGGTTGCCGTATTGCTCATGGGTTACGGCGAGGTTGAAAGCTACGAAGATTTTGCCAACTACAACGAACAGGCTTTAAATCTTCTCACCGCTAAATTTGCGCCGGTTCCCACTTGGATTTATCCGCCACTCGCCAAGATTCTGGCAATGTTTGACTTGCACGAGTGGGACCACCAGCACGGTAACTTTATTTCTCCGCACAATGCCATTTTTGAGCAGCAACGGGCTGGTATTGAAAAGCACTTACAAGAAAAGTGGGGTTCGCGCGTCCAAGTCTTCAAAGCCTTCAACTTCTGCGCCCCCTTTCTTCCCGAACAAGTTCTTACTGAAATCAAAGCACAGGGATTCGATAAACTGCTGATCTACCCCCTGTTAGTGGTAGATTCCATATTCACCAGCGGCATTGCTGTTGAGCAAGTGAATAATGCCCTAGTTCACCTGGCTGACGGTGCCGAACACTGGGTCAAAGGACAGCGCTATATCCCTTCCTTCTACAACGAGCCAGCGTACATTGATTTGCTAGCTCAGCTGGTTGAGGAGAAAATTGCTAAAGACCTGGCAGTAGCCCACCTCCCCTCCCAAACGGGCATCGTGCTAATGAACCACGGCTGCCCTCACAAAGCCAAAGGATTTACTTCTGGTATTACCGAAAGTCAGATTCTATATGACTTGGTTCGAGAAAAGTTAATTTATCGGTATCCGCTAATTTCTGTAGGTTGGCTCAACCATGACACGCCGTTGATTGAATGGACTCAGCCCAATGCTAAGCAAGCAGCGGAAAACTTAATTCTGCTCGGTGCGACAGCGGTTGTCTTCATGCCGATTGGCTTCGCTACTGAAAATCACGAAACTTTGTTAGACGTTGACCACATTATCCATGCTTTGCGGCGCCGTCGTCCTGATGTGACCTACGTGCAGATGGCCTGCGTCAACGACAACCCCGATTTCTTAAAGATGACAGCGGAGTGGGCAAATCCCCAAATAGAGGCTTTGTTGTCAGAACAAGCGATCGCGGTTAATCCACAGCTGGCTGCGGTGCAAGCTCACGACCATCACCACCATGACCACTCTCACGACCATCACCACCATCATTAAGGGTTGTAGAATTTTAGCTTTTTGTCCTCAATCAAAAATCTAAAATTACTGAGTGCTTTAACCAACAAAAACTACTGGCGATCGCCGGTAGTTTCTTTTTTATTAAGTTGTCCTACTGAATCGCTAATCGCTTTTTTGGCAGGTACACCAAAACTGTAGGCAGATGCGTCTAGGATCGAGAAAGTTACACTAGAAGTTAGAAAACGTTTGCTCAACCCTTGTCAACGCAGCAGGCATAGAACTCTAGCGGGTCGGGGTTGAGTTAAGGCAGCAGACAAAGGGCATTGGCGATGAAAAACAGTTCCTGGATCAGAGCATGGATAGGGCAGCAACCAGCAATAGGTTCTACCGAAAAGCGGGCAACAAAGCAGCGTGTTGCTGGCGCTAAAGGCGTGCCGGGAAGCCTGTGGCATCTAGCCGCCGGTTTGATGGTTTTTCAGGGGGTTCTGTTAGGAAACCCAGCTTTTGCTAAAGACGGCCAGAACTCCCTCACCTACGGTGACCTGTTGCAGAAAATCGAGAAGGGTGAAGTCGCCAAAGTGGAACTCGATCCAGCAGCCAAGATTGCCAGGGTGAAATTAAAGCAAAAGCCAGATGATACCCAAGAGGTGATGCTGTTTGACCAAAACCCGGAACTGATTGAGAAAATCCGCGAAAAGCGCGTAGAAATGGAAGTAAAACGCACTGCCGATCGCACTGCCGCTTTGAACCTTGCCGTCAACTTATTCTTTATCTTCATAGTAGTGGCAGGGCTAACGATGATTCTGCGTCGCTCTAGTAATGCCTCTGGTCAAGCGATGAACTTTGGCAAATCGCGAGCCAGATTTCAGATGGAAGCTAAAACCGGCATCATGTTCAACGATGTCGCAGGCATTGAAGAAGCGAAAGAAGAACTGCACGAAGTTGTCACTTTTCTCAAACAACCGGAACGCTTCACAGCTATAGGAGCTAAAATCCCTAAAGGCGTCTTATTAGTTGGTCCTCCGGGCACAGGCAAAACCCTACTTGCCAAAGCGATCGCCGGAGAAGCAGGCGTACCATTCTTCAGTATCTCTGGCTCCGAATTCGTGGAAATGTTCGTCGGCGTGGGAGCCTCCAGAGTGCGCGATTTGTTCAAAAAAGCGAAAGAAAACGCCCCCTGCCTGATCTTCATCGACGAAATCGACGCTGTTGGACGACAACGTGGCACTGGCATCGGCGGCGGCAACGACGAACGAGAACAAACCCTCAATCAGCTGCTCACGGAAATGGACGGCTTTGAAGGCAACAACGGCATCATCATCATTGCCGCTACCAACCGTCCCGACGTTTTAGACTCAGCACTTTTGCGTCCTGGACGCTTCGACCGTCAGGTGATGGTGGATTACCCAGATATGAAGGGTCGCCAGGAGATCCTCGAAGTTCATGCTCGTAACAAAAAGCTAGCTCCGGAAGTATCCCTAGAAGCGATCGCCCGTCGCACCCCTGGATTCACTGGCGCTGACCTCGCCAACCTGCTCAACGAAGCCGCAATTCTTACTGCTCGTCGGCGCAAAGACGCGATCACTATCTTAGAAATCAATGACGCTGTAGACCGAGTTGTTGCTGGCATGGAAGGCACCCCCCTAGTGGACAGCAAAAGCAAGCGCTTGATCGCCTACCACGAAATTGGTCATGCTATTGTCGGCACCATGCTCCCAGATGCCGACCCCGTACAGAAAGTGACCTTGATTCCTAGAGGTCAGGCGCAGGGTCTAACGTGGTTTACGCCCAAGGAAGAGATGGGTCTAGACACCAAGACTCAAATCCTAGCCCAAATTGCCACAACCCTAGGCGGTCGGGCAGCAGAGGAAGTAATTTTTGGCAAGGCCGAAGTGACCACTGGCGCGGGAAATGACCTAGAAAAGGTGACAGCGAAAGCGCGACAGATGGTGACCCGGTTTGGAATGTCCGAGTTGGGACCTTTGGCGCTGGAAAGCCAGAATGGAGAGGTGTTCTTGGGCCGTGATTGGGGAGGAAGTCGTTCTGAGTACTCTGAGGAAATAGCCGCTAGCATTGATGCCCAGGTGCGCTCAATTATTGCCCACTGCTACGAGGAAGCACTAAGGATTATCCAGGAAAACCGCACCGCTATTGACCGGATGGTGGACATATTGATTGACCAGGAAACCCTGGAGGGTGACGACTTCCGTAAGATTGTGGCTGAACACACCCGACGGCTGGGGGAACAGCTGGCAGTTTCTAGTTAGACATACTAATTTTGTACTACTACAAACTCCATGCTGAATGAAATTTTGTCCTTTAAACTGGCACTGGATGCCACGGCGATCGCCGGAGCAAGTTTATGGTCTCTGGCTCTGTATTTAGGCTTCTCACCGCTCAGCGATTGGGTGATGGAGCAATTGAACCGATGGTTTAACTTTGCTTTGCGATCGCTTTATACATCTGCTGAGGAGTTTGAACGAACTCGCAAAGGTAGAGAAGCACAAAACGCCTTTTTCGCTTCTCTATTTAGCATCGTGCCATTTTTCTTAGTGGGAGCCTTGTGCAATTATGGTGTTGAATTAGGATTAGGTCGCAGCTGGGCGATAAGCATGGGCTTGTTAGCTTGTGTTAGCTGTGGCATTTATGAACTGGGGCGTCGGGATGGTCAGTATTGAGAAAGTTTTGAGTTTTGAGTTTTGAGTTTTGAATTAAGAATGTTTAACTTAAACTCAACATTCAACATTCATAACTTCCTAGAGTTATGAGTTTTGAGTTTGAATCTCAACTTAACACTCAACCTTCATAATTCATAACTTCTTCGCAGACAAGCTGGGCTAACTTTTGTGATGCCCCGGCTTGACCTCTGACGCTACGGAGGCGCGATCGCATCTCTTCAAGTTTTTGCGGATGGTTGAGAAAGTCCAAAGCCAGTTCAGCCACAGCTTGCGGCTGGAGGTTGCCCACCAGTTCCGGCACAATAGGCGCTTTCGCCCAAATATTCGGCCAGGCAAATTTTTTATCTGCTAGCTGTCGCCACGCCAGCCAGTTAATCGCTTTTGCCAAAGGCGTACCCACTCCTGGCAAATTCGCCAATAAACCTGGCAACCCATCCCACGATCGCATCGCATCTAGTTGCTGGGTAGGCAGCAAGATAATCATTGGCACAGCTAACGCCCCCAGTTCCGCTGTATTCGCTCCTATCGTAGTCAGACAAAGGCGACACTGGGATAACAAGTCATAAGCAGGAAACTCTGTCGAAAGTTCCACTTGCAACCCTGTAGAGGTTTTTAAATACGATTTAGCACTACTATCATCAGGAATAATTAATTCTGCTGTTGCACCATTTACTAACTCAATCACTGGATTTTGTTGAGGATCGGCAAACCGTGCTAAAGCTTGTAAATCCAAAGTAGGAGCAACAAAAATAACAAAGCGAGTTTGGGGTCTGGCAGCGTGGATGTATTCTGCGATCGCTAACCCCAGTGGCACTCCTTGGGTCAGTTTTGCTGGTTTAGATCCTGGCAGTAATCCTATCAATTCGATTTTGGATTTTGGATTTTGGATTTTGGATTGAGAATTATTTTTTTTACTTTGCTCCCAATCACTGGCATCTGCCATTAAATCTCCAACGACTGTAAATTTGTGGGCATATTTTTGTTGACCACTAGTGACAATCTCAGGTTTCATGACGCCAAAGCGGTCGATCCATTGCGGCCAACGCGCTTCCCACTCGGCATAGACGATCTTGCGATAGCCCAGACGTTTGCCAATGACAACAGCAAAGAATTGATCCCCGCCCAGGAAGAGAACCACACCGCGATCGCGCCAGTCCCAGTTTTCTGCTGTTTTACCCCAGAGCAAAAACTTAAAGAAATGCTCTGAACCCTGAACACGGTCTACTTCTGGGTAACCCAGTGCGATCGCCACCTCGTTGCCAGTAGCGTTGGGACAGGGCGATAGCACCACTGAGATACGTACCTGCGAACGGTCATCTCCTAGCTGTTCCCGCAGCGATCGCACCACTGGCCGCACCCAAGTCGCCAACTCCCCAGGCCCATTCGAGAGAATCAAAATATCAACCGCTTGCATCGCTTGATGAAGTTTAGTGAACAAAACTTGAACCTTATACTTTCCAGTTTGTCAATAAATGCAAATAAATATCTCAATTTGTTTATCAAATTGTGTCAGATAACCCCCAAAACCCCCATCTGGAGCGCGATTTCTGCTAAAACAACTCAAGCGTCACTTGTAGCTATCAGCATTCAGCATTCAGCAAGTCGTCGGTGAGCCAGATTCTGTAAACCTCCTGGCTGATGACACCTGAGTCCTCCTAACCGCTGACGGCTGACGGCTGAACGCTTACCTTGAACACGCTATCCTTGGAGCAAAACCGCATGTTCACTCACGTCAAGTCCACCATTCGACACATTGCCCCAGACAGCCTCCAGGGGAGGTCTTTACTTAAGGTGGTCTATGTCGTGCTAGAGCCTCAGTACCAGAGTGCCCTCTCAGCCGCTGTTCGCTCGATTAACCAGAACCACCCCCAGATGGCAATTGAAATTAGTGGCTATCTGCTTGAAGAACTCCGCGATCCTGGAAATTACGAGGATTTAAAGCGGGATGTGGAAGAGGCCAATATTTTCATTGCTTCCCTAATTTTTATTGAAGACTTAGCTGACAAGGTTGTAGCAGCGGTAGAACCGCACCGCGATCGCCTTGATGTCGCCGTCGTCTTCCCATCCATGCCGCAGGTAATGCGCCTGAACAAGATGGGCAGCTTCTCGATGGCTCAGTTGGGTCAATCAAAGAGTGCTATAGCACAATTTATGCGTAAGCGCAAGGAGAAATCCGGCGCTGGCTTCCAAGACGGAATGCTGAAGCTGCTGCAAACCTTGCCTAAAGTCCTAAAGTACCTACCGATGGACAAAGCGCAGGATGCTAGAAACTTCATGCTCAGTTTTCAATATTGGCTAGGCGGTTCTTCAGAAAACCTGGAGAACTTCCTGCTGATGTTGGCGGATAAGTATGTCTTCAAAGGTGTAGAGGCGCACCATGGCGCGTCTCTACAATACAAAGATCCCGTAACTTACCCAGATATGGGTATCTGGCATCCCTTAGCACCGCAGATGTTTGAGGATGTGAAGGAATACTGGAACTGGTACAACAGCCGCAAAGATATTCCAGCGGATTTAAAAGATCCCTTAGCACCTTGCATTGGCTTAGTGCTACAACGCACTCACCTCGTCACTGGCGATGATGCCCACTATGTGGCGATGGTGCAGGAAATGGAAGCGATGGGAGGAAGGGTGATTCCCGTCTTTGCAGGTGGTTTAGACTTCTCCAAGCCAATAGATGCCTATTTCTACGATCCACTGTCTAAAGGACAAACTGCGATCGTCGATACTGTAGTATCTCTGACCGGATTTGCCCTGGTGGGAGGCCCCGCCCGACAAGATCATCCCAAGGCGATCGAATCCCTGAAACGGTTGAATCGTCCTTACATGGTTGCCTTGCCCTTGGTGTTCCAAACAACGGAAGAGTGGCAGGATAGCGATTTAGGGCTGCATCCGATTCAAGTTGCTTTACAGATAGCAATACCAGAACTGGATGGGGCAATTGAGCCTATTATTTTATCGGGAAGAGATGGGACAACTGGGAAGGCGATCGCCCTCCAAGATCGCATCGAAGCCGTGTCTCAACGCGCCTTAAAGTGGGCGTCTCTGCGTCGTAAGCCCAAATTAGACAAAAAAGTTGCTATCACCGTCTTCAGCTTTCCCCCAGATAAAGGCAACGTTGGTACAGCGGCTTACCTGGATGTATTTGGTTCGATCTATGAAGTGATGAAAGCGCTTCAGAACAACGGCTATGACGTGCAGGGATTGCCAGCAACAGCCGAGCAACTAATGCTTGATGTCATCCACGATGCTCAAGCACAGTACAGCAGTCCTGAACTTAACGTTGCCTACCGGATGTCAGTGCCAGAGTATGAGGAACTGACACCTTACTCAAACCGCTTAGAAGAAAACTGGGGGCCACCGCCGGGACATCTCAACAGCGATGGGCAAAATCTGCTGATTTACGGCAAACAGTTCGGGAACGTATTTATCGGTGTTCAGCCGACTTTCGGTTACGAAGGCGACCCCATGCGGTTGCTGTTCTCCCGTTCTGCCAGTCCTCATCACGGCTTTGCCGCTTATTACACCTATCTAGAACGCATTTGGCAAGCTGACGCTGTGTTGCACTTCGGTACGCACGGATCTTTGGAATTCATGCCCGGGAAGCAGATGGGGATGTCTGGGGAGTGTTACCCAGATAACTTAATTGGCTCAATTCCTAATCTCTACTATTACGCGGCGAATAATCCCAGTGAAGCGACTATCGCTAAACGTCGCAGTTATGCTGCAACGATTAGCTACCTAACACCCGCAGCAGAAAACGCCGGGTTGTACAAAGGGTTGAAAGAACTAAGTGAATTAATTGGTTCCTACCAAACCCTGAAGGAAACTGGACGGGGTGTTCCCATTGTTAACACCATCATGGATAAGTGTCGGTTGGTGAATCTGGATAAAGATATTACCTTGCCAGAAATCGACGCTAAAGATATGGCGGCTGAGGAACGGGATAACCTTGTCGGGTCAGTCTATCGTAGGCTGATGGAGATTGAATCGCGGCTGTTGCCTTGTGGGTTGCACGTTATCGGTAAACCACCGACAGCAGAAGAAGCGATCGCAACTCTCGTCAATATAGCTAATCTTGACCGTGCCGAAGAAGACATTATCAGTTTTCCCCGGATTATTGCCAATAGCATCGGGCGGAATATTGATGAAGTGTATCAAGGAAGCGATCGCGGCAACTTAGAAGATGTTGAACTGTTGCAACAAATCACCCTGGCAACCCGTGAAGCCGTTGCGGCTTTAGTAAAAGCCCAAACCGACGCCGATGGTCGTGTCTCCAAAGTATCCAAGCTTAACTTCTTCAACATGGGCAAGAAGGAACCTTGGATTGAGGCATTGCACCAAGCAGGTTATCCCAAAGTTGACCCGGAAACAATTAAGCCTCTATTTGAGTATTTGGAATTTTGCCTCAAGCAAATCGTTGCCGATAACGAACTCGGTGCCTTACTCAAAGGGTTAGAAGGTGAGTATGTCATACCCGGACCCGGTGGCGACCCCATCCGCAACCCAGATGTGTTGCCCACAGGTAAGAATATCCACGCCCTCGACCCTCAATCGATTCCCACAGAAGCAGCGGTGAAATCCGCTAAAGTCGTTGTAGATCGGCTTTTGGCACGTCAACGGGCTGAAAATAACGGATTATGGCCTGAAACTATCGCCTGCGTCCTTTGGGGAACAGACAACATCAAGACTTATGGTGAATCCCTCGCCCAAGTCATGTGGATGGTAGGTGCCAAACCTGTACCTGATGCTTTGGGAAGGGTGAATAAGTTGGAACTGATTCCCTTATCAGAGTTGGGACGCCCCCGCATTGACGTGGTGATCAACTGTTCCGGTGTATTCCGCGACTTGTTCATCAACCAAATGAACTTACTTGACCAAGCGGTGAAGATGGCAGCTGAGGCGGATGAACCCCTAGAGATGAACTTTGTCCGCAAACACGCCCTCAAGCAGGCCGAGGAAATGGGCATCAACCTGCGGCAAGCAGCAACTCGCGTCTTCTCCAATGCTTCCGGTTCCTATTCCTCCAACGTCAACTTAGCGGTAGAAAACAGCACCTGGGAAAGCGAATCTGAGTTACAGGATATGTACCTGACTCGTAAATCCTTCGCCTTCTCTGCCGATAACCCAGGCACGATGGAACAAGACCGGAAGATATTTGAATCGGCACTAAAAACCGCTGATGCTACCTTCCAAAATCTCGACTCTTCCGAGATTAGCCTCACGGATGTCAGCCACTACTTCGACTCTGACCCCACGAAGGTTGTCGCCCGTCTGCGTGACGATGGCAAAAGCCCAGCCTCCTACATCGCTGACACCACAACAGCGAATGCCCAAGTCCGCACCTTATCAGAAACTGTGCGTCTGGATGCCCGGACTAAGCTACTGAATCCCAAATGGTACGAAGGGATGTTAAATCACGGCTACGAAGGCGTGCGGGAACTCTCGAAGCGGCTGGTAAATACGATGGGTTGGAGTGCTACTGCTGGCGCGGTGGATAACTGGATTTACGAAGATACAAATACTACGTTTATCCAGGATGAAGAGATGCGTCAGCGGTTGATGAATCTCAATCCCCATTCTTTCCGCAAGGTTGTATCCACTTTGTTAGAAGTGAATGGTCGTGGTTATTGGGAAACCAGCGAAAGTAACTTAGAGTTGTTGCGCGAGTTGTACCAAGAGGTTGAAGATCGGATTGAAGGAATAGAATAGTTTTAATTGGATTAGGGTAGGCAAGATGCCCACCCTAATTCTAGATATCAAAGCTTAATAGGGTTGATATAACCCTTAACTTTTGGAAGCAAAAAAAATGAAAAGTAGCTTTTGGCTTTTTATATGGTCAAGCTTCGTGGAAATCCAACTAATTTGGTTCGGTTTTATAGGCGTTGCATTAACAATATTATTATGGTTAGTTCCAGGTAATACACAAATATCTATAGCATTTCTTATAGTAAGCATAATTTTATCTTTATTGCTAATATTAACTTTTTTTAATGCTGCATCTAAACAATTTCAAAAATTCAATATAATTGAAGATAAATATACAACTGTACAGCAACAATACGAATCCCTTGAATTAAATTACAATAAAAATTTAATTCCTAAGATTATCTCTACAAAAAAAGAGGGGAAAGGACAAAATTCGCGAATCGTCTGTTGACTAGAACAATCAGATCTATTTTCACAGGGCGTATGGATATCTTTCTACTTTATTGATAATGATGAATTTGAAATTTTAATAGGCATAGGAGTAGTCTTAAATGTGCAGGTTAACGGTATAATTCAAGCAGTGATGGAGATGCCGATAACTGGTTATGAAGATAGATGGGATAACTTGATAAATAATCCTGAGCTATTGAAGAGAACTTTAGTAAAACCAAATGTCAATAGAGATATTATTATGCAAATATACCCAATTACTTAGAGAGGATATGTATGGAGAGCTTCAAAGAAAAAGAAAATTCAAGTGAAATATTTCCTGCAAAGGTCGTAAAAGTAATTGATGACAATAAGATTGTTATTAATAGAGGAGCAATACATGGTATAAAAAATGGCAAAAGATTGCTAGTTTATAGTATTGGAGAAGAAATTAAAGATCCTAATACTGAGGAATCTTTAGGATATCTAGAAATAGTCAAAGGTACAGGAGAAGTGATACATATTCAGGAAAAAATGTCTACTATAGAATCCGATCGAAGACAATCACAGAGTAGGATAATTAAAAAAAGAGGTATATATGGATTCGGAGAAGAAGAGATAGTAGAGCCTCAAAAAAATTTATTGCCTTTTGATAATCCTGAAGTTGGAGATATGGTCAAGCCAATCTAGTTTTGCAAAATATAAAATTACTATTCAAGAACAAATTTAATTTGCAAAATGGCTAAATACTAATTTTTGAACCAACATACCAGAACTTCAAGCTGCTTCGCTTTCTTCTATTTCTTTTGCCGGAATAACCTCATCGTCACCCTCAACTTCTACTGGCGGATAAACTATGTTTTTTAATTGTTCTAATAATCGAATTTGGTCACTGAGGGGGAGGCTTTGAACTTGATTCAGTACCTCGTTATAAGTAGACATAGAATAAAGAGTGTAATTCTTTGTCTCTAAGTCTAATATATCCACAGTGCGTTAGTGCATTCGCGTAGTCTAAAGTACTATTAAGCCCATTAACAGCGAGTGGTTAGCGGAAAAATATCCGCTAACCACTCACTACTAACTACTAACTATTAAGCCCTAGAAACCGCTTTTGTCAGGCAGCTTAAAGAGGTCTGTTGGGATTAGAGCGATCAACAACTGAGCGACCCTGAGTATCAACGTCTAACTCTTCCCGACGTACCTGTTCTTCAGCTTGAACAGTCTCATGTTGTACTTCTTTGCGAACGTTAACTTCCTCACGCACAACGGCTTGCTTGCTAATATCAGCCTTCTCTTCGTATACTTCCATGCGTGCGACTTCTCCGCCGCCAAAGTTAACCGTGCCAGGAGCAACAGCAGTGCCCGCATCGGTTGGGGTGATGCGCTCAACCACTATTCTTTCTTTCTCAACGGGAACTGAAACATGTGCTGTTTGAGTTTCAACGTGCTTGCCAATAGAAACCTCACCTGTCTTCACACGTTGCTTGTTCGCAACTAGCCGTTCCTCATACAGTTTGACCCACGCATCTTTTGATGCCTGTTTAGCCTTTTCCCAAGGCAAGGCGGAACCAGCGTAGTTCCTTTCATATTCACTTTGTAGCTCAGGCTCTACCTCTTCAAAGCTCTTACCAGTCTCGGCGTGACGGGTAAAGCCCTCATATCCGGTACGGTAGGCCGGGTGATAGTCATCATAAGTCCTATCTGGCTCGACATAGGGGCGAGTAGCGTGGTTCTGACGCCAGTAATCCTCTTCTTCGGTGGGGTTAATAGCTTCAGCCGCACCTTTACCAGCCAAACCACCAGCAACGGAGCCAATTACAGAGCCAACTACGGCTCCAATCGGACCACCAACTACACCGCCAATTGCTGCACCGATAGCACCGGCACCAGCAGCACCGATACCCGTGCCAACTGGATGAGCGCCTGGTTCACCCGTAATCGGGTCGCGGTTAGCATCATGTTCATCTACGTTATGGTTTTCATTACTCATAATCTTTGTCTCCTTTGCTCCTTTTGAATGTTGTTTGAATCTTGACGCTTGGTTATAGGAGTTTTGCCTTTAGCTCTCAGGTAAAGATTAGGGCTATAGGCTACGTATAGGTGCCTCCTAAAAGAACAAATCTGGGAGGGATAGTGCTACCTGCCCTCTATAGCAATGTTGTAGATATTCAGTGACAAAAACTCTATATGATATAAAGTTATTGGGTTGCTATTGGCACTGTCTGCACATATGAGCGTCCCAATCAGCCTGATGTGCAGCTAATTTATACAGCAGCAGACTAGCCACCTCATACCTCTCTGACTTGTTATTGACTACATTAACAATTGTCGAGTTCAGCGTTGTCACCCTTGGGAAGTAACCCCTGTCCGTCTCTGGTGGGAAATTTTGTGCCAGTACTAAGGCGATAGGCGCTATGCTTGGCGATGGTCGTAGACCCGCATAATTGTGATACGTGCTACGCACGCGCTACGCGATCGCAACGTTAAGCTAGAGAAACGTCAGCCTTTGGGGCGATGGCGTTGAAGACGCTTTTGACCTAGCAACACTTGATCACGTTTGGGTAGTATAGGATAGCTTTTCTAATAGCGATTCTCCTTTCTCCTGCACAGACGCTGCGCTTCCAGCGTAGCTATCGCTCTCACCGAATCGCACTTTCCTCGAGCCACTATGACTCAAACAACCGACTTCCTTGGCCATCTCAATTTCTCTCAACGTCGTGCTGTAGAACATTACTGCGGGCCGCTGCTTGTAGTTGCTGGTGCTGGTTCCGGCAAGACACGGGCGCTAACTTATAGGATCGCCAATTTAATTTTGAAGCACCGGGTAGATCCGGAAAATATCCTGGCGGTAACTTTTACCAATAAGGCGGCGCGGGAGATGAAAGAGCGCATTCAGCGGTTGTTTGCCGAGCAGCAGAGCCTTAAAGAATACGGCAAGCTCTGGGAAGCGCTGACACCCCAAGAGCAGACAAGACTGCGATCGCACGTCTACAAAACCTACATTAAAGACCTGTGGATTGGCACCTTTCACAGCCTCTTTTCTCGCATTCTCCGCTTTGATGTCGAGAAATACCAAGACGAAAAAGGGCGCAAGTGGAACCGTAACTTTTCCATTTTTGACGAATCAGATGCTCAGAGCTTGGTTAAAGAAATTGTCACCAAACAGCTAAATCTGGATGACAAAAAATTTGAACCGCGTACTGTTCGGTATGCCATCAGCAACGCCAAAAACCAGGGCTTGTCACCCAAGGAATTTGAGAGCCAGGAACCAAATTATAAGGGGCGGGTGATTGCTGAAATTTACAGCGCCTATCAGGATAAGCTAGCAGAAAATAACGCCCTCGACTTTGACGATCTCATTTTAGTGCCTGTAAAGCTATTTCAGCAAAACGAGCACGTATTAGGTTACTGGCATAAGCGATTTCATCACATTTTAGCTGATGAATATCAGGATACTAACCGTATTCAATATGAACTGATCCGTTTGTTGACTACAAATGGAGAGACAAGAAAAAGCGAATGGGATTGGCGAAACCGCTCTATTTTCGTAGTCGGAGACGTAGACCAATCAATTTATAGTTTTCGGGGAGCAGACTATACGGTTTTGCTGGAATTTCAGGATGACTTTGGCGACGGTTTACCGGATGAAGACACTCGCACAATGGTCAAGCTAGAGGAAAATTACCGCTCTAGAGAAAACATTCTGGAAGTTGCCAACCAGCTGATTAATAACAACACCCAACGCATCGAGAAAGTGCTACGCGCTACACGCGGGGCGGGAGAGACAATTTATTGTTATAAAGCTGACAACGAGGTAACTGAAGCTGAGTTCGTCGTGAATCAGATGCGTAACCTAGAACGTCGGTATCCAGAGTTAAATTGGGGTAGTTTTGCCATCCTCTACCGCACAAACGCCCAATCTCGCGCTTTGGAAACCTGCCTGCTAGGTAGCGATATTCCCTACACAATGGTTGGCGGTTTAAAATTTTACGATCGCAAAGAAATTAAAGATGCATTAGCCTATCTAAGAATAATTGTCAACCCTGCGGATACAGTCAGTTTGTTGCGAATAATCAATACCCCTCGTCGTGGTATTGGTAAAGCCAGCATGGACGCTTTAGCTGGCGCTGCCCAAGAATTAGGCGTGTCTTTATGGGAGATCCTCTCAGAAGAAACCTCTGTCAATACCTTGGCTGGGCGTGCTGCCAAGTCTATAAATAAATTTGTGGAGATTATTTGCCACTGGCAGAAGCAAGTTAATACCCTGCCAGCTTCGGACATTCTCCAGGGAGTGATGAAAGACTCTGGTTATATCCAGGATTTAAAAAGCCAAGGCACTGATGAAGCGGAGAACCGACTAGAAAACGTCCAGGAACTTTATAATGCGGTGCGGCAATTTGAAGAAGAGAATGAAGACTCAAGTTTGGAGAGTTTTCTACAAAATGCTTCCCTATCTTCTGATTTGGATGAACTTAAAGAAGAAGAATCACGCCTGTCTCTGCTGACTCTGCACTCGGCCAAAGGATTAGAGTTTCCTGTTGTATTTTTAGTGGGGTTAGAGCAGGGATTATTGCCCCATAGTCGCAGTTTAAACGATCCAGTTGGGTTGGAGGAGGAGAGGCGTCTTTGTTATGTAGGTATCACTCGCGCTCAGGAACTGTTGTATCTCACCCATGCGCGTGAGCGTCGCCTTTGGGGTTCGCGGGAACCAGCGATCGCTTCTCAGTTTCTCAAGGAATTACCCAGTGAATTATTGAGTAGTAATGTGGCAACTGCTCCTCCAAGAGCGGTTCCCAGGCAAACGGGTAATAATTATCCGAGCCAAAACGGAAAGCGGAATCCGGGAAGCGCAGGATCTAAATCTAAAATCACAAATTGGCAGGTAGGCGATCGCGTTCTCCACCCAAGTTTTGGGGTTGGTAATATCACCCACATTTTTGGCTCAGATAGTAAACTCTCTGTTGCCGTCAAGTTTCCTGGCCTCGGTCAAAAAATCATTGACCCCAAGATTGGCAAGTTGCAACGGGTAGATTAGATATAGCAATCCTTCAGTTAGCTTTTAGCAAACATACAGTTATAGCAGTAGTTCTGGGTGCAGGGGGTCCGTGTCGATTTTCAAGCGCCCTTATGGCAACTGCTATATCACAATAGGCAACCATCTACTTTACGTTTGATCTCTTATGGCGTAAGGCTAATAACGCTGTGCCATAGGCAGCGGCTGCGTGCATCGGTTGCACAATAGGTACTTGAAGATGACGGGCGCGAATAGCCGTCCAGGCTGGATTTTTGGCACCACCCCCAGCAGTATAAACGCAACTTAGCTGGGTTGCGCCCAACTGTTGCAACAACTGATAACCCCGTGCCTCAATTCGAGCTATGCTTTCGAGCAAGCCATGCAGAAACTTTGCTGGATTGCCTGGGCGTGGTTCCAATCGGGGTAGCAGATGAGGGTCATTAATCGGGAAGCGATCGCCTTCTCTCAACAAAGGATAATAATCCAGCGGGCTTTCTTTATCGGTGTCTATGTGGCGGCTGAGACTTTCCAACTCAGCAGCACAAAAAAAATGCCGCAGCACTGCACCGCCAGTATTAGAAGCACCGCCAACTAACCAACGCCCCCCTTTCCCTTTATTGTTAAGAAGGGGTAGCCGATGGCTATAAATTCCGTAGCGGGGGTCATCAACACGGGTTTGGCTCAACAGCTTTAGCACCAGCGTGGAACCAAGAGAGGTAACGGCTTCACCGGGAGACTTGGCACCACTAGCCAGAAAGGCGGCAATACTATCAGTAGTTCCAGCAATAACTAAGCACTCTGGCGGCAAACTAAAGCGATTGGCAATGTCTGCTGTTACTTCACTTACTGGGGTTCCTGGGGGGAGGACTTTAGGGAATAAATGACTTACAGGCAGATTTTTTAACCAAGTTGGATAGCAGAGATGTTCGACATCGTAGCCCAGCTTTAAGGCATTGTGATAGTCACTAATACCTAGTTGACCGTGCAGTAGAAAAGCCAGCCAGTCTGCTTGGTGTAGAAAGTAGAGACGTTCCACCGGAACGTCTCTACAGGTAAATGAAGGCTGCTGAGTCATCCATAAAAGTTTTGCCAGACTGGAGGTGGCGCTGATTACGGTGTGGTTGGGGGGGGCAATTTCTCTCAGCTTTTCCATCACTTCCACTCCCCGCGCATCGTTGTAGAGGATGGGGGTGTCAACTAATTGACCTGCGGCATCGCATAGTAAGACAGTGGAGGAAGTGCCATTGATGGCGATCGCTATTATTTCCTTTCTTAATTTCTGAGGAATTTGTAATATTAAGGAAAATAAAGCCACCTCCCAACTCGCTGCCAAATCTGCTGTTGACTCAAAAGGATATTGCGCCTCAGCTTGAATAATACGGTCAGTATCAATAACTACGGCGCGTGCGCCAGAGGTGCCAAAATCAATCCCCAGGTAAAGATTCATTAGATTATCTATTTTATAGCTGCCAACTCAGGCAAATAATTCTTTAGAGGTATGAATTTTATACTACAGGATTGCAAGTTGGTGTTAGGTGAGTTATGGAAGCAGATTTATGCCTTATAAACAACTTGATGAGTTACCAGATTCGGTAAAAGATCATCTACCAAAGCATGCCCAAGAGATTTTCATGGCTGCATTTAATAATGCTACTGAAGAGTATGGCGAGGAAGAGACTGCCTTTAAGGTGGCTTGGAGTGCAGTGAAGCGCGACTATGAAAAAGGAGAGGATGGGAACTGGCACAAAAAGACGGAGTAGAAAGCGATTAAGGGGTTGGCACCCTTACTGCATCAACATAACACAAGAATTTAGCGAGTAAATTTTTTTATTCAGATTTCAAAGACTTGCGTCAAAGCCAAAGATGCGATCACACTTGCCGTCAGTGATATGGGTTCCATGTGCTATAGGTTAAGGATGGATTTGGCTCAGTTTTAACTTATGCGCTTCTGGTCTGTTTAGAATTCAACCAGAATGCGATCGCTATTACGACATTATCTTAGGCAGTGGTGGAGGATCTTCCAGTCGCAGCGGCACAGAGTATCTGCTAAAAACGATGCTGTTAGGTTTCCAAGGAGGTTGCCAATATACGTCCTGAATCACTGCTTTGGCATCCTTATTATCTGCTGACCATTTAAAGGAAACTAAACCCAGGTTGTTGTGCCCCACAATTTCCTTGCCCTCTTGAAGCCACCGATTTCGCCACAGCCAGGACACGAGGTTTATCAGTGCTTTGAGCCATGAAGCGCCGCTCTTATTAGATAATTCTCTAAGTGTCCTACCTCTGCTGTCAACAACCTCTTGGGCTTGCTCTCGTTTGATCCACTCAGTGTGATACCGCCAGTCAGGTAGGGATTCTCTATTTTTGACAGCAATTTGCCAACCAATTTTCCAATTCTTTCGGGTGCTGTAGATTCGCCGCACAACTGGCCCTTTATCTGTAACCTCAACATCTTTCATCCGCACCATTTTATGTATGACTTGGATTTCCATTAGTTCTGGGGGCTTGTTCCATCCAGCCCAATCCTGCGATCGCTCTGGTATAACAGATTTAATCTTTGTGTGAACTAATTGTGTCTTCCACTCTGCATTTTTAAAGGCGCTGGAAGTCAGCTGTGCCAGTACCTTTGTTTGCTCAGAAGCTTCCCGATATGATTTTAAATCGCCCAAATGACGATGCAACCAATAGCTGAGACGAACAGCACCCGCATAGTGAATATCACCTGAAAGTACTACCACGCGATCGCGTCGCCTAAACAGTTCAGCCAACAACTTGGCAAAAGCAACCTTGTTAAGCGTCCACGAGTCACCCACATCGTTGTGGAAAACTTTACCTTGCTTCAAATTCAACTCTTGGATGAGGTCAATTAGCCACAGACTCACTAAGTTGGTTGGCACAACAACCAGCGTTATCTCAATACTGGATTCACTGGTTTGCTGGAGGGGCTGCTGAATTTGCTTCTTAAAAGCTGTGGGACTCAGAAGCATAGGTAAATCGGGCCCCGTCTCATGACTTTTGAGGTAGCCCCGCCGGGTGCGCGTATCCAGCACAATTACTTCGTGCTTAAAGCTTCTCACTGTATAGTGCCACTCTAAAGCGACAGTCGCATCAGAATCATCTCGCTCCAAGACCAACACATCTTCGTCTAGTTTGAGCTTAGGTAAATTTGTTTCTGCTTCCAGGGGGGGAAGTCCTAAATACTGGGCAATATTCTCACAAGCAAGCTGATCTGTACCTGCGGACGCTGACCACTTCTTAGCCGCTTCTAATAGCTTTTCTCCAGCTTGCCCGTCCTTAAACTGATCCGGTGTATTTCCCCAAGCCTGAAATACAGCATAGGCTAGCAAACCATTCTGCACCACACGCCTGCCTAGCGGCTTGCTTAACACGCGGATACACCATTCTTGATTCAAATACCAGTCATCGCTAATATCATGGTCGTCACAAATGGTGTAGGTGGGCACATTAGCCAGTAATCGCCGGACTTTGGATAAATCGCGAGCGAATTTCTCAATCGCCCGAACTTCCTTATCCCACTGCTGGGCATTTTTAGGATGTATTGGGGCTGTCTTGCCTTTGGGAAATTGATCCGGCCAAAGTACTGGTGACCAGGCAAACAGATACATGACGTAGTATTCACCCAGGCTAAAAAGGTGACTTTTAGCTTTCTCTGGTTGATTGTGAAGCATCGCTGTGAGTCCGCCGTAATCTCTAGCGATATCACTTCGTTGTCCTGGCTTTAGTTGGCTGGGCTGTTTGTACTCATAATCAGCTGTTGAGTGTTTCTGGAACGGCAGATTTTCTTCCCAACCCAGCAGTGTGCTACCAGCGTCTGTCACTGCCCACAGCATTGGATCGGCAACGTCATCACCATAGATTTGGTCGCCTGTTAAGAAAAGTTGCTGTGGTCTGGAATGGGGCAGCGTTGCATTCTGCTCAATCAGGCGATCCAATATGGGGAGTGCATCACGTCCGCCTCCGTGTGGTTTACGGCAAGAACCATGCACAATCCGCAGGTTGTTCAAGTCATCCGGCGGCATGGCAAAGGTGGGCAATTGATGATCGAAATAGCTAATCGGACTGCTGCTGAAAAAGCTTTCTGAGTTCAGGGCTTGGGCGAGATCATAATCTTGGTTGCCAAAATACAGGTTGTATGCATAGATTTGTGCAGGTTGTAGCTGATCGCGCTCAACTAATTTTGCTGTAACTGCGACCACATGCAGGTATTCACCCAGCGCTACTGTCTTGCGTGAGCCTTCAAGCACCAGCTGATCGATAATTGAATTATTCTCCGCATCTGTAGAGTAAACCCTAAGCGTGACCTGACAAGGCTGTTTTAGGGCAACCCAAACGGTTACAGCATCAACTTCTGTACGTCGCAAGATTGGCCCTGCTAGGATAAGCGGCAATAAATTAATGCGATCGCTCAAGGGCGTCCACGACATACAAGCTTTTCTCCCTGCTGCTACCATTAAGCCGTCTAGATTTTGCAGGATAAGGAGGAATCTCCAAGAGTCTCCCCCTGCTACCCTGCGGCCTAAATATGCAAATTATATGCATATAGGGCTAGACATACTTTCACAGGACTTACGCAGTTGAAGCGTGAAACCTCGATCCCCCCTAGCCCCCCTTTTTAAGGGGGGAACCGGAAAAGCCCCCTTTTTAACTTTGTTGTACTTAAGCTCATCCCCACGGATGGATGCGGGGGATAACGCGATAGTCGTTAGTTGTATTTTCTACTAACGACTAACTACTAACGGGCGGCGGCGAAGAATCCCCATCCCGTTCGTGGGAGGGGCACGTCCGTCCGCCCCCTTCGGTAAGTCCTATCTTTTTGCGATAGTCTTCGTTAAGGAGTAGCGAATGAAAAGCGAAATGGTATAATCTATACCTCCAAAATCAAGGAAATACATCTTTAGAGCCATAACCATATAAAACGGTGAAGGCAGCTACCATCAAGAGCAAGCTTCCGCAGGCAAAATGTATTAAAAGTTACGAAATACTTGCTCTCGGAGTGATACAAGGTGTCAAGCTAGATGTAGAAATAAAAGCATAGAAGAACAACGTGAGGAGTAAACAGCCTTGAAAAAGGTAGAAGCGATTATCCGCCCCTTTAAGCTAGACGAAGTCAAAATCGCCTTAGTCAATGCTGGCATTGTCGGGATGACAGTATCTGAAGTCCGAGGCTTTGGACGTCAAAAAGGCCAGACTGAACGCTATCGCGGTTCCGAGTACACGGTTGAGTTCCTGCAAAAACTCAAGGTGGAAATCGTCGTTGAGGATAACCAAGTCGATATGGTGGTGGACAAAGTTATCGCCGCCGCCCGCACAGGTGAAATCGGCGACGGTAAGATTTTCGTGACCCCAGTCGAGCAAGTGATCCGGATTCGTACAGGAGAAAAGAATCTCGAAGCGGTTTGAAGAAGTTCTGAGTTTTAAGTTTTGAGTTTTGAGTTAATGCAAAACTTAGAACTCAAAACTCCTTTACTCTCTGTAGCTGGGGCAATAAAGCTTGAAAGGCTTTGCCACGATGACTAAGCGATCGCTTCAACTGCGGTGTCATCTCGGCAAAAGTTAATTGTTGGTCAGGAACATAAAAAACTGGGTCGTAGCCAAAGCCGCCAGCGCCACGAGGGGCATCCAGAATCTCGCCAGGACAGACTCCCTTAGTTTCCAGGGCTATCGTTCCATCCGGACGCGCGATCGCCACTACACAGACAAACTGAGCTTGTCGATTTTGGGCATCACCCAACTCAGAAAGTAGTCGCTCAATTCGTTCGGTGTCTGTTTTGCCATAGCGGGCTGAATAGACACCAGGGGCACCACCAAGGGCATCTACTTGCAAGCCAGAGTCATCTGCGATCGCCCATTCTCCTGTAGCTTCTGCCACTTGGGAAGCCTTCAGGCGGGCATTAGCTAAAAAGGTATCCCCGGTTTCCTCAATTTCCAGTTCAGCTGGCTTTAGTGTCAATTCCCATCCCATGTCAGCTAAATGCGCCTGCATTTCTCGCAACTTACCCGGATTACCAGTGGCTACAACTAACAGTGTCATTCGATTTTGGATTTTGGATTTTGGATTTTGGATTCTCCCCACGACAGCGACATCGGGGGCTAATTTCATTATCGCCAGCTTGAGATCTATCGGTTGGGTTGTTAGCATAGCCTGCGCGTAGCAGATACCGAGTCAAGCCCAACATCGATCTAGGTTATTGTTGGGTTGCGCTACGCTTCACTACCCTGGACTGAGTGTTGGCAAAGCTCAAAGTAACTGCACAATAAAGTCCCCACTATAAGCTACTTGGATTGGCTTAGGAATGTCCCCAGACAAACTCACCAATGTATTATTTTTACACTGGCAGCGATCGCTGCAATTATTTAGAGTTGAATCAGTAGCTGTTCAAGAGGCATTTGCGCGTCTGGTTGAGGCTTACTCTAGTTCAGGTCGTTACTACCATACCCTGGAACACATTGATCATGTTCTAAGTACGATTCAGACTTTACAAAATCACACTAAAGACTTAGCTACTGTCCAACTTGCGGCTTGGTTTCACGACGCGATTTATGACTCTCAAGCTAACGATAATGAAGAAAAAAGTGCCAATTATGCTCGTGAGTTGCTTCAGGCGTTGGGTATTCCCTCTAGCGTGATCGCCAATGTTACCCGCTTGATCGTGAATACCAAACAGCACCAAGCTGCTGTAGAGGATTCTGATAGCCAAGTCTTACTAGATGCAGATCTAGCGATCCTAAGCAGCAAGCCAATCCAATACTGGGAATATGCTGATAAAATTCGTCAGGAATACGCTTGGGTACCAGAAACGCAGTATATTGAAGGGCGCAAGCAAGTTTTAGAGCGATTTTTGCAGCGAAATCGCATCTACTTCACAGTTTTAATGTTCAATCTGGCTGAAGCATCCGCCCGCTCTAATCTCAAGGCAGAAATTCAATTTCTCCAACACCAGATCCCTGCTGATGCAGTCAAAGGATAGCTGTTATAGCATAGCGCTCCGGTTAGACTAGTGCTGATGCACGTTGAGGATGAGAAACTGAAGTGGAAATAGTGACGCCTCAAGCACGACAGCGGGTTGAGGAACTGCGGCGGTTGATTGAGAGGGCTAGCTATGCCTACTATGTCCTAGATGCCCCAATCATGGAAGATGCAGTCTACGATCGGCTGTATCGGGAACTGCAAGAGCTGGAAACGCAGTATCCAGAGCTAGTAACGCCGGAAAGTCCTACTCAACGGGTGGGAGAAAAACCAGCGTCCCATTTTTCACCCGTGCGGCACAATATCCCCCTCTACAGCCTGGAAAATGCTTTCAACATTCAGGAGTTTGCTAACTGGCAGGAACGTTGGCAGCGGTACGCACCTAAAATAGACTCTTTTGAATATGTGTGCGAGCTAAAAATTGACGGTTCTGCGATCGCCCTTACCTATGAAAATGGCGTTTTGGTGCGGGGGGCAACGCGAGGTGATGGCATCACAGGCGAAGAGATTACCCAAAATGTGCGAACTATTCGCTCAATTCCCTTACGACTGAGCCTAGAAACACCGCCACATCTGGTGGAAGTACGCGGAGAGGCGTTTTTACCTCTAGAGGTGTTCCAACAAATTAATCAAGAGCGGCAGCAAGCTGGGGAGACGCTATTTGCTAATCCTCGTAACGCGGCAGCTGGTACACTGCGGCAATTGAACTCTCGAATTGTGGCACAGCGGCGGCTGGATTTCTTTGCCTACACCTTGCATATTCCTGGCCGGGATGATGCTGAGGTGGCGCGGACGCAGTGGGAATCGCTGGAATTGTTGCAAAAGATGGGTTTCCGGGTGAACCCTAATCGGACACTCTGCCGTTCGTTGCCAGATGTTCAAGATTATTACAAGTTCTGGGATACTGGACGGCTGAATTTGCCCTACATGACAGATGGGGTGGTTGTTAAGTTAAATTCGCTGTCGCTTCAGGAACAGCTGGGTTTTACCCAAAAGTTTCCCCGTTGGGCAGTTGCTCTCAAATACCCTGCTGAAGAAGCCCCCACCCGCGTTGAAGCCATCATTGTCAATGTTGGGCGGACGGGGGCACTGACGCCACTAGCGCATTTGCAACCTGTGCAGCTGGCTGGGACAACAGTACAAAGAGCGACATTGCATAATAGTGATCGCATCGCTCAGCTAGATATCCGCGTTGGTGATACCGTTATTGTGCGAAAAGCCGGGGAAATTATTCCAGAAGTGGTGCGCGTTTTGCCAGAACTGCGCCCCGATAAAAGTCAGCCCTTCCAGATGCCCAGCCATTGCCCTGTATGCAGCCAACCCGTCGTCAAGCCTATGGGTGAAGCGGTGATGCGGTGTGTAAATGCATCTTGCCCAGCCATCCTCAAAGGGGCACTAGTTCACTGGACAACGCGAGATGCATTAGATATTAACGGTATGGGCGAGAAATTGGTGCAACAGCTGGTTGATAAAGGCGTAGTGCATTCGGTTGCGGACTTATACGATCTAACCCCTGAAAGGCTCAGCTGTTTAGAGCGAATGGGCAAGAAGTTAGCCCAGAAATTGGTAGATGCGATCGCGCTTTCCAAAACCCAACCCTGGTCACGGGTGCTATATGGTTTAGGTATTCGTCACGTTGGCAGTGTCAACGCCCAACTGTTAACCGATAAGTTTCCTACAGTTGAGCAGCTAGCTGCGGCATCATCAGCGCAGATTGAAGCCGTTTACGGCATCGGCCCAGAAATTGCCCAGGCAGTTTATCAGTGGTTTAAAGTACCAGCGAATCAGACTTTAATTGAACGCCTGCGGAATGCTGGTTTACAACTTGCCGCCTCTACACCCTCCCCGTCAGCAATAGGAAAAGAGAAGGCGTTGCCCCTAGCAGGCAAAACCTTTGTAATTACTGGCACACTGCCAACCTTGAAGCGAGAGGAAGCTAAGGAATTGATTCAGAAAGCGGGTGGGAAGGTGACGAATTCTGTTAGTGCTAAAACTGATTATTTAGTTGTCGGGGAAGATGCAGGTTCCAAGCTAGAGAAAGCTCAAGATTTGGGAATCACCCAATTGAGTGAAGCGCAGCTGTTGGAAATGGTAGAAGATTGAATTGGGAACGCAAAGGAAGTTTTTTATTTGCGTTTGACGTTGAAAATATTTAGGGTGCTTATGCTTAGAAAGGCAGAAAGATAAATATCTATTGAGCAAAAGTCCAAAATCTAAAATCCAATAATGCCACTTCATCAAACTTCAGGTAGATGGCGTATAGGGCTAGCCTTATCGCTGGTAACAGTTTTTATGTGGGGAGTTGAACCCATTGCCCTAACGGTCGCGCTGCAAGCGCTTGATGTCTATACTCTCACTTGGTTTCGCTTTCTAGTTTGCTTTGGGCTGCTAGGAGTTTATTTAGCAGTACGGCGACAACTACCTACACCTGAAAAGCTGCGCTCAACATCTTTAGGATTGTTTGCGATCGCAATTATATTTTTAGCGATTAACTATGTGCTGTTCCTGAAAGGATTAGCGCAAACTTCCCCATCTAGCGGAGAAGTTCTCATCCAACTAGCTCCTGTTTTGATGGGATTGGGAGCCTTGGCTATTTTCAAAGAACGTTACACTCGGCGTCAAGTAGCGGGGCTAGGTGTATTAACTCTAGGGTTTACCTTCTTCTTTCACGACAAATTACAAACCTTAATTCAAGCACCTACTCAATATCTAATTGGCAGTAGTTTAATCGTAGTGTCAGCAGCAGCTTGGGCTGTCTATGCCCTGGCTCAAAAGCAGCTATTACAAAAACTACCGTCTACTAACATTATGTTAATAGTCTATGGAGTATGCGCTATAATATTTAGCTTTTTCGCCGACCCCCAAGTAATCTTGAAACTCAGCCCTGTTCAGTTGGGGATACTAATTTTCTGTGCTTTTGATAGCTTAATTGCTTACGGTGCCTTTGCTGAAGCCTTAGATCACTGGGAAGCATCAAAAATTAGTGCGGTGCTGCCTTTATCTCCCCTTGTTACCTTAATATCAATGCAGGCTTTACAATTGCTAGCGCCAACTTTAATTGCGCCGGAACGCACTACAGCTTTAGGATTTTTGGGGGCGGGTTTGGTCGTCGCTGGATCTATGGCGATCGCGGTAGGAAAAAAAGATGAGGTGGGCGATCGCTGATGATTACTAATATAGCAATTAGCTTTTAGCTGCTACCAGTGAGAGCAGCAGTTCTGGGTGCATGGGGTAATAAATATTGTCATCACCGTTATGACAACTGCTATATAAATAAATTAACTAGTCACCCATGCAATACCAGAAAAGTACCTTGCCTTGAAATTTAAGCTTGGCAATAAATCCAAAATCTAAAATCCAAAATCCAAAATCTAAAAATGCCACTTCATCAAAGTTCAGGCCGCTGGCGCTTAGGATTAGCATTATCACTTTTGACTGTATTACTGTGGGGTATCCTGCCCATTGCCCTAGTAGTGGCGCTTCAGAAGCTTGATGTCTACACCGTCACTTGGTTTCGCTTTCTGGTTTCCTTTGGGCTGTTAGCAGTTTATTTAGCTGCACGGCAGCAATTACCATCAGTTGAAAAACTGCGATCGCTACCTTTGAGATTGCTGGCGATCGCAATTGTATTTTTAGCGATTAACTACCTGCTTTTCCTCCAAGGTTTAGCAGATACTTCACCCTCTAATGCAGAAGTCCTCATCCAGCTTGCTCCTGTTTTAATGGGTTTGGGAGCTTTGGTTGTATTTAAAGAACGTTACACACTGCGTCAATGGATAGGCTTAAGCGTATTAACTTTAGGCTTTGCTCTCTTCTTCCACGAGCAATTAAAGGCTTTAATCGTTGCACCCACACAATATCTAGTAGGCAGTGGCATACTCGTCGTGGCAGCAGTGGCATGGGCAGTCTATGGTTTGGCTCAAAAGCAGCTATTGCAAAGATTACCCTCTTCAAACACCATGCTGCTCATTTACGGTGGTTGTACGTTACTGTTCAGCCCCCTTGCCAAACCCCAACCAATTCTTGCACTTAGCCCCTTACAGCTAGGAATGCTGATTTTCTGCGCCTTGAATACCTTAATCGCATACGGTGCCTTTGCGGAGGCATTGGATCATTGGGAAGCATCGCGGGTTAGTGCAGTATTGGCTTTGGCTCCCATTGTCACCTTAATATCTATGTGGGCTGTGCCGTTTCTCGCGCCTACCTTGATTGCACCGGAACACATCACAGCTTTAGGCATTGTGGGGGCAGTTTTGGTTGTTGCTGGTTGTATGGCTATTGCGCTAGGAAAGAAAAATTAAAAGTGCGATCGCTCCTATCGTCTTTAGATGTTGTATAGCTAAGGAGGCTTTCAGGCTATCAGGTCTTCATACTCAACGAAAACAGGACTTAGGCAACTAATTCAATAGTCATCTGTTTCAAAGAATAAGGATAGTTTTTATTTCCCCTTGCCCTCTTGACAAACCCTGAGCCACTTTCGATCTGTATAAGGCATGAAATACAAATAAGCCACTCTGAAACAATTTTGCTGCCTAGCCGTCTTGCTAATATATAACCAAGTTTTGTCCGACTCTACAATTTCAACCCCAACCTAGCAGATTTACTGGTAAGAACTTATGAAGAAGACTCCCGTTTTCATGGCTTTAGCAGCCTTGCTGCTTACCTTTCAAACTCCATCCTATTCGCAACCCGTCCCACCGCAGGGACAAATGGCTGTACCATCTCAACAGCCTTCTGTTGGGCCAGAACTTAGTAAAGAATTGCCCGTTTTGCGAAAGGGGGATAGTGGTGGTGCTGTACGATTATTACAAAATATTTTAATTTCTTTACGCTATATTACCCCGGAAAGCCGCACCTCGAATTTTGACGAAAAAACACAGCAGGCTGTAATAAAATTCCAAAAACAGTATAACTTGTCAGCAGATGGTGTCGTCGGTTCTTTAACGTGGAGGATGTTGGGTGGTGTTCTTTGGGATTGAGTAAAGCTTGTCTTAGCCACATTTACTTGCGTCAAAACGCGGATTCGGGGGGTCGCCCCCAAGCACCCCCCTATTTGTTAACTACCTACATCTGCTGCTACTTTGGTCAGCATTTTGGCATGTGGGGAAAGACTTTTCTACGCTTTTACTAACACCCACAAAATACGTTAAATTACACTCATATACTTATGTTTTGCGGTCATTTTTTTTTATATTTAATTAAGTGCATTTACTTGGGAAATTTACCAACAGTATCAGCCGTAGTACAGAGTCAACCCAAAACTACCTGTACGATTAGGAATGAAAACTAGTTTGCACTAGCACAGATTGTCATGTAGACTGCAAGAGTCAAGATAAACATCTCATCCTGGGATATGCGCTCCTAATGACCACCTCTGAGCTAGCTTTGCTTATTGTTTTTGGTGTTGGCGGGATAATTACCCTATTGAGCTTTTGGCTTGTTAACCGGACGAACTACAAGTTGGAAATTCAAAGGAAACTATCAAGGCAAAAGGTAGGGAAGCAAAAAACAGACTGAGGACGGTGGCAGCGAGGTGTGCCTGTGAAACAGATGGCGGGTATCAGATAGAGAGCAAAAAGTGCGATCGCACTACTCCTTCTTCTTAACCGAAAAGGTGGGACTATAAGGGGGAAAATGAAGACTGGGACATTTACGCTGTAGCATATGGCACGAGGCGATCAAATCTTTGCCATTCGAGAGTTTCTCAACATCCAAGGCGTCTACGAGCATCACGGTATTGATTGCGGCGACGGGACTGTCATTCACTACCGCAAGCCAAGTGAAACGATTGAACGCACTTCTTTAGAGATGCTGGCTCAAGGCTCAATAATTTATGTTCAGCACTACCAAACCTGTTTTATTCCTGATGTCGCTGTACATCGTGCTGAAAGCCGCTTGGGTGAAAGACAGTACAACTTACTGTTCAACAACTGCGAACACTTTGCTACTTGGTGTAAAACTGGAGTTAGCTACAGCCAGCAGGTGGTAGATTTTATTCCCGTGCTGCGTCACGTTAATGTGGATAGTTTATCTGGTCCTCTGAAGCGATCGCTTTCTGGAGTCAACCAAGACGAAACTTCCCAGTTAGTTAACCAAGCGCTTGCTCAGATTAAAGTTACTTGGGAGAATATTCAGCCCCAGTATACCCAGGCACTTCATGAAATGGATATCTGGGAGCAAGTCGCGATGGAAGCTCTCAAACAAAACCGGGAAGACTTAGCACGGGCAGCCTTGCAAAGGAAAGTCAAGTATCGACAGCAGGCTACTCAACACGAAGAAATGCTTCAAAAGTTAGCTGATATGACTCAAAACCTGTTGAGCAACCAGCGTTCTTCGCAATAAGAAATGAGTTGGCTTTGATTACTGCGTAACATTCCCATGATTGCAGACAGCTTAGGAGTGAGAGCAGCCAGGGGGTAAGTCGCTCTTCTACCGTATGCAGGCAGCTGCAAGCAGCCATACCGACTTGAGGCACTACAGCCCCCTTACTAAGAGGGACTGTTAGGAGTTTGACCTTCACTTAGACATCTCCAAAAAAGTAGAGACGTTGCATGCAACGTCAAGGCAGGGGTTCTATGTAACCCACCTTTAATTTCTGGAGATGTCTATTATGTTGACCTATTTATCTGATATTAAGAAAACAACTCCACACAATCAAGCTACTCCTCAGACCGCGCTAACTATGCCTAAGGGAATAGCTCCCCAGTAGCTAGTTAAACTTCTACTTGATACGTTATATGGGGAATTAAAGAGATAAACCTGCGCCATTATATTATTCTAATGATTCATTGAAAATTACTATCTATAGAAAGATGCTTTGCTTAGTATTGGTTATCACAGTTTAGCCCTAAGGCAAAGATATAAGCAACGAATATTCAGATCGACCCAGATTATTGCTGTTTTCAATATACCTCTCCAGGATGCAGCTAAATAGTTCTCAGGAAGGGGGATAAGTAGCAGTTTAAGGAAATATTATTAATTTATAAACAACAAGCCTCAAGCTTGATTAAATAGCACTTTAATTTATAAACAGCCATGAAAATCAAAGGAAATATTGAGCAAATTACGAGCTACATGACTCAGGCTCTATCAGGGTATGATGTGATTCCAGCCAACTGGGGTTGGCATATTCACAAAGGAGATACCTACTGTGGTTTGCTGCAATACCAAGAAGCTAGTGGATGGCAAGGGAGAGCTTTAAACTATCTCCCGCGAGAGGTACGCGAACAACTCAAAAAGTTTACATAATAGTCCCTACTATCGGCTATATGTGAACCGCACCAACCCCTTACTAGAAATAAGCAGAACATCAAGGCAATGCTAACTATGGCGATTATCTTATTAGGGCTGTAGTTAGCTAATACGTCATCAGGACTTACGCAGGGTAATTATACCAAATGCGCTCATATAACCCCCTTTTGATTTCTATTCGTCTTGGCGTTCCGGCGGAACGTCAAGACAAAATTGCGGGGAGCGCTTCAAACCTTCTTTGCTATTAAATTGCCTTATTTTAAGTACGGCGATTCAACTCAAAACTCAAAACTCAAAACTCAAAACTTTCATAAAAGCTCTCCACGTAAAATCATCACAGCTTGTCCCTTAATATAGATTCGGTCTTCAGAGCAGCGAACCTTGAGCGTGCCACCCCGTGCAGAAGCTTGATAAGCAACAAATTCATCTTTGCCTAAGCGATCGCGCCAGAAAGGCCCCAGACAGCAGTGAGCAGATCCCGTCACCGGATCTTCATCAATGCCTACGCCTGGTGCAAAAAAACGAGAAACAAAATCATAGTTGGGTGAGGTAGCTTTGCTTGTAACTATGACAGCCCGCAGAGGTAAAGTCCTCAGCAACGCGAAATTTGGCTGTAAGTTGCGTACCGTTTCCTCAGAGTTAACCTCTACCAGGTAATCTGATTGCTCTTTGCCCACATACTTCGGCGTTATGCCCAGTGCTGTGTCTAACCCTTGTGGAGGAACTGAGGCTGTTTCTTCTTTAGCTGGGAAGTTGAGTTCAATCCACTCGCCCTGGCACTCAGCACTTAGAAGTCCACTGCGGGTATAAAATCGCGCTTGTTCTTCTGGCTGCAAATAACCCATTGCCCACAAAACATGAGCGCTAGCTAAAGTAGCATGACCGCATAGGTCAACTTCAGTTTCTGGTGTAAACCAGCGTAAATTAAACCCATCTGCTTGTTTGTGTAAGAATGCTGTCTCAGATAAATTCATCTCACGAGCAACATTCTGCATCCAAGGCTCATCGCCGGGTTCTGGTAAGACACAGACTGCGGCTGGATTTCCCGCAAAGGGTTTATCTGTGAACGCATCTACCTGAAATATTTCTAATCCCATGAATTTTTCCTACTTGCTGTAAATGCGATCGCACTAAGAATTGATACAAAAAGTGGTTTTAAGATATTTTTAACCACAGATAAACACAGATGAACACAGATACCATTACGTATCCAGGGAAAGATTCCCTGAAATATTGTTGGTATAGAGACCGTTTTTGTTTTTGGTCAGTGCGAACATAATTAGCGGTTCACGCTTCCACCATCTGCCGCTCAACAGTTTCATCTTCTTGCCAGTTGGTCTCGTACTCACCACTATTAAGCCGTGCGATCGCCCTATCAATTATCTCCAAGCCTTGCTGGAGCGTTTCTACTACAGCTAGCTGCCCTCGCAACTCCGCAGCACCAGGAAACCCCTTAGCATACCAAGTCATGTGCTTACGGGCTTGGCGAATACCGCGATCGCCCTTATATTCCCACAATGCTTGCAGGTGTTCTTTAGCGCATTCCAGCCGTTGCACTGGCGTCGGCGGCGTCTTTTCCTCCCCCGTTTTTAAGAAGTAGTCAATTTCTCCTACTAAAAACGGATAGCCCAACGTCCCCCGCGAACACATCACCCCATCGGCACCCGTTTGCTCTAAGCAACGCACTGCCGCCTCAACAGAAAAGATATCTCCGTTGCCAATAACTGGAATAGAAAGAATTTCTTTTACACGCCCAATCCACTCCCAGCGAGCGTTGCCATTATAACCTTGGGCGCGGGTGCGACCGTGTACCGTAATCATCTGTGCCCCTGCATCCTGCATACGCTGGGCAAATTCTATAATCGTGATTTCTTTGTCTGTCCAGCCGATACGAGTTTTAACAGTTACTGGCACATTAACAGCCTTAACCACTTCCCGGACAATTGCCTCAGCTACTTCCGGTTGCCGCAGCAAAGAAGAACCCCCGCCATTTTTCGTAATCTTATTAACAGGGCAACCCATATTAATATCAACCGTATCAGCCCCCTCATCTACCGCCATTTGAGCCGCTTCTGCTAGAAAGTCTGGGCGACAGTCAAATAACTGGATGCTAATCGGTCTTTCGCCGGGGTCTATCTCCATAATCTTGGGTAATTCTTTAACATAGTGCAGCCCCGTCGCGTTCACCATCTCGGTATACATCATCGACTCCGGGGCATAGCGACGCACTAGACGGCGAAACACTAAATCAGTGACACCAGAGAGAGGGGACTGTAAAACCCGACTTTTAACTTCAAAGGAGCCAATCTTGAGGGGAGTTGAGAGTCTGGCTTGTAGGCTAGGAGATAGAGAAACCATAAATGATACTGCGGTCGATCCGGCTTTTTTATTTTAGGGGCGATGCGCTAGAGGGTGGGGCTAAACTTTTTCTCGCTTCCGGGAGAGTTGGGGCTGGCTTGTATATTAGTTAGCGATCGCGCTTCAAGCCTATCCTTCTAGGATAATTTTTGCAGACCCAATATCTGTTATGGGCTGCGTCTATCTGCTTGGTGAAAGCGGTAAAAACATATTAAATCGACCTTTCGGATAAGTTCTTAGCTTTCTCGCCTTGTTCATTAACCGCGCCGAACCGGGAACATTAAATTTAATCCAGCCCCACTCGATTTCATAAATTTATGCCGCAATACGAGTGGAAGAGATGCAACCGGGTACCACCCCACCACATCGGCTTGTATTAAAGACCCCTGGTGATAATACCTTTATCAGTAGCGAGTCAACAGTGGGCAACAGACAATAGATAACGGTTGGTATCGATAAAAAATTGTAGTTACCCCCAATATGTCTAATCACAATCAGGGGCAACTGTTTGGGCGCTCCACAATACGCCTCCAGCAAACCCTAACAACCCCGGAAACCTGGGGATTTGGCGTGACGGGTCATCTGCTCTGGATTAGCTCTGCACCCGCCATACACGCCGCTCTTGGGCCTCAAGCTATCTTCGTCTGGTTGCCAGCAACAATTGTGGCAATGCTGGTGAACTTTCAGATGCAAAGCTTGGGCAGACATTGGCCAGAAATGTCCGGGGGAACACCCAACTACACAGCGCGGTTGCTGAAAAACTATCCCTGGTTAGCTAGGTATGCGGCGTTGGGATACTTTTTTAGTTGGTTAGCTGTGACTACAATCAACGCGCTGATTATCACAGATGTGATCAAAGCCAACCTGGAACCCTTGGGTATTTCATGTCCTGAGATAGCCCTGAAAATTGGCTTTACGGCGATCGCCTTTATTGTCGCCTTTAGTGGCACCCGCGCCTTGAGTATCCTGCATTTATGTTTCGTTATCCCAGCGGCGGGAGTTCTCTTGTTTTTTTGCATTCAAGGCATTGGCTGGTTAGCACTATCCCCAGATAGCCCTGGCTTTTTCCCCAGCAGTTGGCCTAGCTTTTCCTTTGTGGAATGGGCTAAATGGTACTTCTTCGCCGTCTACGCTGCTTACGCTTGTGAAAGTACTGCCTCGTTTGTTGCTGATAGCAAACAACCTGGGGAGACGTTGCGGTTTCTCAGTTTCGCCGCTGGGCTGATTCCTGTTGCCTATCTGGGTTGTTCCTGGGTACTAATGCGTTTAGCAACAGCGCCGGGGTTAAAAGACGACACATTCTTGAATTTATTAACCGCTGCTCAACACTTCTGGGGGCCGTCAGCCTCAATTCTGGTGACGCTTCTAATCGTCGCTGGCTGTCTCTTAAGTTCCGCCACAGCGGTTTCCAACTCTCCCCGTGTTTTGTACCAACTTGCCTTGGACGGACATTTATCGCTAGTCTTCGCGGTTGTGTCCCCTCGGGGCGTCCTCGCCCCAGCCTTGGTGCTGACGTTGTTGCTCAGTCTCATTTGTCTAGCTTGGGGAGATATAGCGCGTTTAGTAATGGTCTCCTCTACTGCCTTCGTGACCGCCTTTATGACAGTCCATTTGGCCCTATGGCTGCGTCGGGATAAACCAGAGGTGCTATGGCCTTGGTGGTCGGGAGCCTTTTTCCTAGTGGAAGCAGTTGTCCTAATTGTTGGGGGATTGGCTTGGGACTGGCAAGATTTGCTGATCGGGCTGTTCTTGCCCATCGCTATTTTGGCAGCGGATGCAGCGATGCGTCGCATTACATTTCCCCCCTTCCATCCCGCGTGGTGGATTAAGTATTACCAAGCGAAACCCTACAGGATAATCAAAGATTTTGTGGCAGTTCAGGTGGGCGTCCTGATTTTTTTGATCTGTAACACTGCCGCGATCGCCTGGTTGCTTAGAGCCAATTTAGACGGACTTCCTCGCGATGCTAGTAATGATCTCTTGATTATTCTGGTGATAACTGTTGGTTTTGTGGGAGTGGCGATCGCCTGCTGGACAAGTTTACCCCAAGTAGCTGCTATTGCCGAGGCACAGGAACAAAGTGAGCAGCTCTTCCAAAAGGCTAAGCGGGCAGAGGAGGCGCTGCGAATTGCTAATGAGCAACTAGAAATTAGGGTAGAGGAGCGTACAACCCAATTAAAGAATGCAAACCAGCAATTAAGAAATGAGATTGCCTATCGTATAGAGGCAGAGGAAACCCTGCGTTTATCGCGAGAAATGCTGCAATTAGTCATAGACAACGTTCCGCAATATATCTGCTGGAAAGACAGAAATTTAATTTACTTGGGCTGTAATCGCAACAAGGCTGAGTTAGTCGGTTTTAGTAGTCCAGAGGATATTATCGGGAAGACAGACTACGACTTCCCGTGGAATAAAGAAGAGGCTGACTTCTTTCGCAATAGCGATCGCCGAGTCATGGAGACAGATACACCTGAATTTCATATCATCGAATTCAGAAGCAAAGCTGATGGTACGCCGGCCTGGGTGGATACTAGTAAGATCCCACTCCATGACGCAGAAGGAAACGTTATGGGTATCCTGGCTAGCATTGAAGATATTACCGCTCGCAAGCGAGCAGAGTGGGCGCTGGCAGAAAGCGAAGACCGACTTAGGGCTGTTGTTAGCAACACTCCCATTGCCTTATATGCGCTCGATATAGAAGGTAAATTTACACTTTTAGAAGGCAAAGGTTTAGAACCCGCAAGGCTCAAACCACGTGGAATAGTCGGGCGATCAGTGTTTGAGGTGTGCGCTGAGTACCCCATAATCCTGGAAAACATTCGTCAGGTATTGGCGGGAAAAGAAGCTAATTGGATTGAAACATTAGGAGGTGTAGTCTATCACAATCGCGCTACCCCTCTGCGCGATCCCAATGGTACAGTTATTGGTTTGATTGGTGTGGCGACAGACATCACAGACCGCCAGATAGCAGAAGATAAACTCAAAGCTTCATTAGCAGAAAAGGAGGTCCTACTCAAAGAAATTCACCATCGGGTAAAAAACAACTTGCAAGTAATTTCCAGCCTTTTAAAATTACAATCCCGCTATACTCAAGAGCCACATACCCTAGAAGTTCTCAAAGAAAGCCAAAACCGAGTTAAATCTATGGCTTTAATCCACGAAAAATTATATCAATCTCAAGATTTAGGTCGGATTGACTTTGCCGACTATATCCACACCCTAACCAAGAATCTAGTTTATTCTTACAGCGGCGATATCAATGCTGTCCAACTGGAGATACAAGTAGAGCCAGTTAACCTCAACTTAGACACAGCTATTCCCTGTGGATTATTAATTAATGAGCTAGTTTCTAATGCCCTAAAACACGCGTTTCCCGATAATCGTAAAGGAAAGATTTTTATCAATTTTAATCCAATAGATAATGAGCAGTTTTTGCTGATAGTGAAAGACAACGGGGTAGGTTTCCCCTTGGATTTAGATTGGCAAAATACGAAGACTTTAGGGTTGCGGCTGATTAGCTCTTTAGCATCTCAATTACAAGGGACGCTGGAGATGGAGAGCCGTCCGGAAACTGTATTTAATTTAAAGTTTTCTGAACTCAAATACAAACATAGGATATAAGCAAATGACACGAAAGTAAATAGCACAACAGTCGCTAGTTTAATTAGTCAAAAAAATAAAGCTATGGAAAATTTTTATCAACGAAAAGTACGCAGTGTTTTAGTGATTCAAGATAACCAAGGTAAACGGCTAGTTAATCTTGATAAAAATATTTACTCCTTAGGTCGTAGTAACCAAAACACTATCGTTTTATACTCGCCAGTAGTTTCTCTACATCATGCTATTTTATTGCGAATGTATGATTTTGAAAAAAAAACATATTATTTTCAACTTCAAAATGGCGCTATTCAAGAGAACGATAGTGCAAATAAATTAATAATTAATGAAAAAAAATATCTGTCAAAGCCTCTTCAACATAAAGATCTAATCAGATTTGGAGATCAAGCTAAAGCCACCTATCTTGTTATTGATTCGCATTTATCAGATGCAGATATTTTTGAATACTGTGAAGCCAACAATTTACTTGATGAATCAATCGCCTCAATTGATACGTTTCAAACCTTAACTCAGATTGAACCATTAGTTAAGCAGCGTACAGTTGAACTCAACGATAGAGTAGAGCAGTTGCAGAGGGAGATCGCTGTGCGAAGGCTAACAGAACAAGCCTTACACAATAGTGAAGCACGGCTCAATGGCATTCTCAATTCTCTCGATAATGTGGTCTGGTCGGTTTCAGCTACTACCTTGGAAGTGCTTTACCTAAACTCAGCAGTCGAAAAAGTTTATGGTCGCTCTGCCCAAGCGTTTTTCGACAACCCGCACCTCTGGATGGAGGTCATTTACCCAGAAGACCGCGAACGGATGCGGAGTATTCTGAACGAGATTTTGGCAATTGGAAGCATAGAAGCAGAATACCGGATTGTGCGACCTGATGGCGAAGTGCGTTGGGTTCAAGACCGCAATCGCGTTGCCTACGATGATAGCGGTACTGCCATCCGCGTTGATGGCATCACTACCGATATCACCGCTCGCAAGCAGGCAGAGTCAGCCTTACAGAAAGAAAGAGAATTCTTAAAAGCATTGCTAGAAAACTTGCAAGACGGAATTGTTGCTTGTGATGCGAATGGTATTTTAACTTTATTTAATCGAGCTACACGAGAGTTTCATGGGCTGTCCGAACAACCACTTCCTGCTGACCAGTGGGCAGAACATTTTGGCTTGTATTTGCCGGACGGGAAGACACTAATGCCCACGGAAGAGATCCCTTTGTTTCGAGCGTTGCGGGGAGAGATTGTACGGAACGTGGAAATGGCGATCGCCTCCAAGCAAGGGAAGCTGCGTACATTATTGGCCAACGGGCAGGCATTTGTGGATATCCAAGGAAAAAAACTGGGTGCGGTTGTGGTTATGCACGATATTACCGAGCGCAAGCAAGCAGAAGAGGCGTTGCGTCAAAGTGAGACAAGATTCCAAAAGTTGGTTGCCCATGTACCGGGAATGATTTACCAATTTCTTCTCCGCACAGATGGCTCTATGTGTTTCCCTTACGTCAGTTCCAATTGTCGTGAAATATGTGAACTAGAACCAGAGGATCTCCAGCAGAATGCTGCTCTCGCCATCGCTGAAATTCATCCTGCTCACCGCGAAAGCTTCGAGCAATCCCTTGCTGTCTCAGCAAAGACTCTACAGCCTTGGAAATGGGAGGGGCTATTTGTTATGCCGTCGGGGAAGCGGAAGTGGCTATCTGGTGCTTCTCGTCCGGAAAGGCAAGCCAATGGAGACATTCTCTGGGATGGTTTGCTGATGGATATTAGCGATCGCAAGCTTGGAGAGTTGGAGTTAGAAAATTACAAGGAACGCCTAGAAGAGCTAGTGGAAAAGCGTACTGCCGCACTCCTTAAGGCTAATAAACAACTTCAACAGGAAATCAGCGATCGCTCTCGTGCAGAGTCAGAACTCCGTTTAATGACCACTGCTCTTCAAAATGCTGTAGAGGGGATCTCACGGCTAGACAGCCAAGGGCGCTACTGTGCTGTCAACAAAGCCTATGCCCGTACACTCGGTTACCTGCCTGAAGAAATGCTGGGTATACACTGGCACCAAACGGTACATCCTGAAGATGTCGAAAAGATGATCGCCGCTTACCAAGAAATGCTTGAGTTTGGCAAGGTGGAAGCTGAAGTTAGGGGCAGACGTAAAGATGGCTCTATCTTTTATAAGCAAGTCGTGATGATCTCCTCTTACGACTTACAAGAGGAATTGATTGGGCATTACTGCTTCATGAAGGACATTAGCGATCGCAAAACTTCAGAAGCAGCCCTACAGCAAAGTCAGGAGTTTCTCAGGAATGTCATAGATATCAACCCGAACTTGATTTTTGTCAAGGACTGGGACGGGAAGTTTACATTGGTTAATCAAGCCGTAGCAGATATCTATGGAACCACTGTGGAAAACTTAGTTGGCAAGACAGATGCAGACTTTAATTCCCATCAAGCAGAAGTCGAGCATTATCTCCAGATGGATCGACAAGTCATGAGCGCGTTGCAGCCATCGCTCATTCCTGAAGAAACTGTCAGTTGCTCGACTGGTATTGTCCGCTGGTTCCAGACAATTAAGAAGCCGCTGCTGTCTGTAGATGGTCAAACCCGTTATGTTCTTGGTGTAGCCACAGACATCACAGAGCGCAAAATGGCAGAAGAGCAGATCAAAGCCTCACTAACGGAAAAAGAGATATTGCTCAAAGAAATTCACCATCGTGTGAAAAACAACTTGCAAGTGATTTCTAGCCTGCTGAAATTACAGTCTCGCTATACCAAAGAGCCACGCACTTTAGAAATGCTCAAGGAAAGCCAGTGCCGCGTCAAATCTATGGCTTTGGTACACGAAAAGTTATATCAATCCCAAGATTTAGCGCGGATTGACTTTGCCGACTATATACGCACCCTAACTAAGAATTTGCTTTATTCTTACAGCATTAATTTAAATGCTGTCCAACTGGAGATCCAAGTGCAATCGGTAGATCTTAACTTGGACACAGCAATTCCCTGTGGATTGTTAATTAACGAACTAATTTCCAACGCTCTTAAACACGCTTTTCCTGAGAACCGCAAAGGGAAAATTAAAATAAACTTCTCCCAAATAGAAGATCAGCAGTTTTTACTTATCGTGCAAGATGACGGGATTGGCTTACCCGCTCATTTAAGTTTGGATAGCACGCCGAGTTTAGGATTGCGACTAGTGAACTCTTTAGCGACTCAGTTGCAAGCCACGTTGGAAATAGATATAAGCCATGGAACTTTGTTTAAGCTGCAATTTCAAGAGTTGAAATACAAGCATAGATTTTGAAAAGTGGCATATGGCGCGATAGCTACTTGATAGCACTGGTAGAAATGCAGCGCCATGTGTACATCCAAACATGGGAAATTATCGGATCTGTCTCTGATGCCGGCTGTATTTCTGTATCCAAGAACATAGAACGCCTATTAATAATCGAGTTGCCTAAATGCTCTTGCAGAGGGCATTTCGCGCCAAATTGATAACCCGATATTGCCAAACCTCTCATACCACAACTTTCCCCCTCTAGGCTGATACTTATCCTTCGGTGAGAGAGTACAAATAATAGTGGCAGAATTTATAGAATCACAGGAAAGCATTTTAGAGTTACAAAACATCCTTTTATCCTAATTTTGTCTCTAATAGTCAATGGCGGGTTTTGTTGCTTTATTGGTTTCGACAACTGCATCTGTGCCCGGACAGGGGAGTTGTTGGAAGTCGGTTGATTAAGTTCAGCCGCCGCCGCGATCGCTCGATCCAAAGATCGTAATATTGCCTAATAGCATTCAAACAAAAAAATATTTAAATGGAATTTAATAAAATGCCACAGGAAAAAATTTTGATAGTTGAAGATGAAGCGATTGTGGCTGAGGACATAGCGGATAGCTTAAGAAGTTTAGGCTATGTTGTCGTGGGGGTTGTAGCTTCATACCAAGTTGCGGTCAAACATAGTAGACTGGCAAGAGCGCATGGCTGTTGAGAAAAGCAGTAATACGAAATCTGGGTTGACTATCGCTTGATCAAGAAAGATAGTCTCCAACTTT
>JAHHGU010000036.1 GCA_019359765.1 Aphanothece sp. CMT-3BRIN-NPC111 | reverse complement strand
TTGAAAAGTGTTGGGCGTGGTTAAAAAGTCGCATTCGCAAACAGTTGCACAACTCGGATAGTTTACGCGATGCGATCGAATCCGTTCTGAAGCAGGCGGCGTCCTAATACAGATGGCTACAGCTATATACGTGGTTACAAAATTCTCGTGCCGAAGCGTCTGCCGAGTAGAGTTGCTAATTTATTGAGGAGTGAAGATTTATAATATTAATTTGCAAAGATAGAGCGATCGCGGCGCTTAATTCTCTGTGCAAAACCCTAGATACCAATGCTAGTAGCTTTAAGTAAGGAGCAACCCGATTTTATTCGGTACACAATAATCTAGTATTCAAGTCGCAAATCTAGGTTTTTCCAAAATCTCTAATTACGGTGTCAACCGATTATTAACGATGTGGACTAAACAAGATCACGATTGTTCCCACTAAAGAGAATGTAACGCCAAGCAAGTCCCACTTATCCGGCTTGACACCTTCAACTAGCCACAACCAGAACAGGGATGAGAGGATATAAAACCCGCCATAGGCAGCGTATACCCTACCAGCGTTTGATGCGCTTACTTTAGTTAGAGCAAAAGCGAAAATAATTAGGGCTAAGATACCTGGAATAATCCAAAATATGCTTTTTTCAAGTCTCAACCACAGCCAAAAGGAGTAGCATCCAAAAATTTCTCCTAGAGCAGCAAGTAAAAAGAAAACAAACGTTTGCATATTCAGCTTTACGCTTAAAGCAAATAGTTTAACTCCACATTCCACAGGTTGAAAAATAGCAAAGGTGGGCGATCGCCTGTGACAAAATGCTAGTTTATTGTGGCTATTTTATGATTAAATAGCCATCTTTTCATTATGACTGGGTTTTAGCATACACTCACCCTTGCTAAATCTATAGCCCAGAGAGCAAGACAGCCTTATTTCAAACCATAATTTGCTTAAGTACCGTTAACTCTCCGGTTTAAGCAGCTGCTGACAAAGTTGACGAAAATCGTCGCCCCGTTGCTCAAAGTTCTGGTACTGGTCAAAGCTAGCACAGGCAGGAGAAAGCAGCACTACACGAGCATCATGCTGTTTAGCTAGTTCAGCAGCCCTGGTTACAGCCTTTGCCATCGTTTCCGCAATCTCATAACTGGAATAGCCAACTTGCTTTAGTCGCTGGGAAAAAGCAGTTGCAGCATCACCGATGAGTAATACGGCTGCGGCTTTAGCTTGAATTGTTTGCAGCCAGCCAGTGTCATCACCAGCTTTGGCTTCACCACCAGCAATTAAAATAACTGGACTGTTAACAGAGGCTAATCCAACTTGGGCGGCGTCATAGTTGGTGGCTTTGCTGTCGTTGATAAAGTCAATTTCCTGCCAGGTGCAGATATGTTCCAAGCGATGGGGGACACCGGGGAAGTTGGCAATAGCTTGGGCGATCGCATCTTTCTCAATTCCCGCCAGCCTAGCCGCCGCCACCGCCATCAGCAGATTTTGTTGATTGTGATCTCCTGGCATCCGCAAAGCTGCTACAGGCACAATTTGCTCACCTTGAGCCACTACCCAGCCATCTTCAATGTACACAGCCTTAGCTGGGTTCCCAATCAAATTAGCTTTGCCTTTTACACTTGTCCAGCAGGCATCAGGCCAGTGTTCCACGCCCATGTTACGCAGGTAAGGATCATCCCCGTTCAACACTTGTTGCTGAGACTGACGCAGCAGATGCGCCTTGATGTTGTAGTAATTCTCTAATGTGTAGTGGCGGCTCAGGTGATCCGGCGTAAAAGTTGTCCATACGCCAATGCGGGGCGCAACTCCAGAGGATGATTCGATTTGATAGCTACTAATTTCTGCAATTACCCAATCTAGGGAGTTTTGAGTTTTGAGTTTTGAGTTTTGAGTTGAAGATGCTCCTGAGTTTTGACTGATGGCAAGCTCACAAACTGCTTCTCCAATATTGCCGCAAGCTGGGGCTTGCAAGCCAGCGGATTGAAAAATGGCGGCAATTAAAGCTGTCGTCGTAGTTTTACCGTTTGTACCAGTAATCGCCACCCAAGGACAAGATTGGAGAAAACGCCAAGCGAGTTCCATTTCCCCAATCGTCTCAATCCCCATATTTCTGGCATCAACTAATGCCGGTGAATCCCAAGGGACACCAGGACTGACAACAACTAATTGTAAAGAAGGCGTCGGTTCAAAAGAATAATCAAGTTTAACCGCAATTCCCTCATTGGCAAGCTCTTGTTGCCATTTTTCTAGGGCTTCAGATGATTTGCGATCGCTCAGGATCACCTCCCAACCGTTGCGCTTCAACAGCCGTGCGGCGGCAATCCCTGATTTCCCCAAACCAATAACATGAGCAATGGGCATAAATTGAGTTACTAATGTAAAGTCCCTGGTTGAGCAACCCTTATGTTACCTTAAATGCCTCAATTAAATGCTGCAAAAGGGCTTGCGCTCTACCACTGTTTTCAGCACTAATATGTAAGCGAAATTTTGTCAATCTTAACAAAAAGATAAGTTTTACTATAATTATTGATTGCTAACATAGACTTAGATTATCCTCCCTGTAGTCTAACCTCTTCAAAGGAGCCAACATGACTGAAAAAAAGTTAGGAATTGGCGAAGAATACTTGCTTACAGATGAAAGCAGCTACATTGATAGGATTTGTAAAGTTAGCGAAAGAATTCTTCAACGTTCTAAAGATAGACCACTTCCACGAGAGCAGCATCCTAAACAACATGGTTGCGTTCGGGCAGAGTTTATTGTGGAGGATAACTTATTTGAGAATCCGCCCCTGCCAGAAAGCCTACAGGAAAAAGGTAGATCCAAAGAGCTTCTGAAAGTAGGTTTATTTAAAGAGTCAAAAACTTTTCCGGCTTGGATTCGCTTCTCTAATGCCACACAAAAGAACGATTCTAAAGGTGGTGTACATGGGATGGCAATTAAACTTATGGAGGTAGAGGGTAACAAGGAATTAGAGGAAGAAAAGAAGACTCAAGATCTTGTAATGATTGATTATCCAGTTTTCTTTATACGAAATATACCAGATTATGTTGAGTTTTCTGAGGAACGGGAAAAGTTGCCTTTTCCATTAAAGTTTTTTCTGTCTAAACAGCGCTGGCGTCATGAGCTTAAGATCTTATTATCATTACTTTTTAGGAAAAAAATTGGCAGTCCCCTAGAAGCTCAATATTGGAGTACAACACCATACAAGCTTGGTTCAATAGCAATCAAGTTTTTTGTAAGACCTTCTACTGATACAGCCTTAGACAAGTTAAGAAGCAAGGGCAAGGACTATCTCCGTGAGGCAATGGTTGAACATTTAACGGTCAAGAACAAAGAAGCTCGTTTTGACTTTTATGTTCAGCTACAAACAGACCCAGCTAAAATGCCAGTTGAAGATCCGACTATTGAGTGGAAAGATGCACCTGAATATAAGGTAGCCACTATCAAGATACCTCCTCAAAAATTTGATTCTCGCGAGCAGATGGAATTTGGGGAAAACTTATCATTTACTCCCTGGCACTGCTTGAGCGAACATAGACCATTAGGCGGAATGAATCGCGCTCGTAAGGAAGTTTATTTACGAACCTCAATACTACGGCATAGTGAAAATGAAGTTTCCCGCCAGGAACCGACGCCAGAAAGTTTTTAAATTTTTCTGTGGCTATAACTCCTTACTCTTTGGCATAAGTTTAAAAAGTTTTAGCTTTTCACAATTGCTCCAAAATCAGCCAAAACACGCGCATGGTTACGCAGTAATCCCAATAAATTCAAGCGATTGCGTTTAATTTCTGGGTCGGGGTCCATTACCAAAACACTTTCATATCCATCAAAGAAGTTACTGACTGTGGGAGCAATCTGACTCAGCGCCTCCACCAGCAACTGGTAATTTCGCGATTCCTGGGAGGCTTGTGTTTGCGGCACCAGCTGCACTAAGGCATCATAGAAAGCTGGTTCTGAGGATTTTTGAAATAGTTCTTTCCGCACTAGTGCTTCCGGGTTTAGCTGTTGCTTATCTAAATCACCTTGAGCAGCTAGACGAGTAGAACGGTTGACGGTTTCGTAAATTTCCTTTAGTTTGCCGTTATTCCGTATCTCTTGCAGGAACAAAGCGCGATCGCGTACATCCAATAAATCAGTTAACGCCCGTTCAGTATACTCTGGATCGTTTTCTCCCAAAACAGCATTCACTAAGTCATAATCAATACCCCGATCTTCTTGCAATAAGCTGCGGATACGTTGCCAGAAGAATTCCTGTAGTTGTTGTAATAACTCTTGAGATTGGCTTTGAGGATGGGTAGCAACAAAATCGGCGGTAATTTTCTCCAGTAGCTGATTTAAGTTGATGGGTAATTCTGCCGTCCAAGTAATATTCAAAATCGCATTAGCAGCACGGCGTAGGGCAAACGGATCTGATGAACCTGTGGGCAGCATTCCTAGTCCGAAGATGCTCACCAATGTATCAAGTCTGTCAGCCAAACCCACAACTTGACCTGCCAGAGTTTGAGGTAAGCTGTCGTTAGCTCCTCGCGGTAAATAATGCTCAAAAATCGCCGTTGATACCGCCTCAGCTTCACCACTTGCTAAAGCATATTTTTGTCCCATCACTCCTTGCAGTTCTGGGAATTCCCCCACCATCTGAGTAACAAGGTCAGCTTTACACAATAAGGCGGCTCGTTGAATGCTGGCGCTGTCATCTTCTCCTAATTGCAGTTGAGCGGCAATTTGTTGAGCATTTTTGCTCAGCCGTTCTACCTTCTGGCGCACTGACCCTAAATCTTCTTGGAAGGTAACTTTTTCTAGTTGGGGCAAATAGCTTTCCAGAGGCTGCGTCAAGTCGGCTTTGTAGAAATATTGACCATCAGCTAATCGAGCGCGAATCACGCGCTCGTTGCCCATTGCAATAATGTCTGATTTGGCTGGGTCGCCGTTGGAAATTGTGATGAAATAAGGGATTAATTCAGCTGCATCTTCATTCTTAAAAATAGGAAAGTAGCGCTGGTGAGTTACCATGACCGTAGTAATCACCTCTGACGGCAAGCTTAAAAATTCCGCGTCAAATTTGCCGACAACGGCTGTGGGCCATTCCACCAGGTTAGTGACTTCTTGCAATAAATCAGGAAATATAGATGCCCAGCCGCCGACTTTTTGGGCTGAGGATTGAACTTGCTCCTGGATTTTGCTTTGACGCTGGGCGGGATCTACCTCGACGTAGGCTGAGCGTAGGCACTCGACATAATCTGCGGCTTGGGGAATGGTAACAGCTTCTGGATGTAAGACCCGATGAGCCTGGGAGATGCGATCGCTCTTAATCGTCTCCGAGGTATTAACCAACTCTACAGGTAGCACAGACTCATCCCACAAAGTCACCAGCCAGCGAATCGGTCGCGGAAACTTGATATCCCCATCTGCCCAGCGCATCAAGCGCTTACCTTCTAACCCTAAAATCCACTGGGGACTTACCTGGGTAAGAATTTCAGATGTTGGGCGTCCGGAAATTATTTTACGAACAAAGACAAAATCCCCTTTTTCAGTGGCTCGAACTTCCAGCGCTTCGGGTTCTACACCTTGCTTACGTGCAAATCCTTCTGCTGCCTTTGTGGGTTTGCCATCTTTGAAAGCTGCCTGGGCAGGTGGCCCTTTAATATCTTCTTCTCGGTCAGCTTGCTGGGTGGGCAGACCTTTGATTAGTACAGCTAAGCGTCGGGGTGTGCCGTAAACTTCAATTGCCTCGCTCGTTAGGGTATGTTCGGCGAGGGTTTGGGGAATGCGCTTGAGCCACTGTGCGATCGCGTCATCCACAAAACTTGCAGGGAGTTCTTCTGTACCGACTTCTAATAGAAATGTAGACATATTACACCGTTCTTAAATTTATTCCCTCTCTACTTGTCCTTACCCATATCTGCTGTAATCCATATAGGGTATAGCAAGAGATTTAGGCGACTAACAGGTATGACTCTTGTCCGGGGGGTTGGGCAGGGCTGATTCATTCTCATGGTAGAAAAATTATCACTCTTTGAAAACCAGACTTGGGGGGCCTCCCCCCAAACCCCCCGTTGGGGGACGGTCGCGTCCCTCAAACCCCCTCCGAAAGGTTTGATCGGTTCGATGCTTATTTTTCTTTCTAGACAATGAAGTAGCCCTGGGGGGGTTGGGGCAAATCCCCGAAATCCAGGTTTTGACGCGAGTAAATGTGGGTAATTTCGGAAGGCTAAGCTTTCATTCAGAGGCTGGTCGTTACTAAAGTAGTTACAACAGTTTACCTTGCTGCGAATCTTAATGTTTTCGATCCTTGCTAGCATGAGAGAAACTGGTCTAATATTTCTTTAGGTAGATGTATAGGGTTATTTTTACTGAAAATGGCATCAAAAATAGCTGGACAAAAAATTTCAGTAGCATTGGCAGTAGCAGCACTTGCCAACAATACTGAGAGGTATGCAGCGGAACGTTCCTCAGAGAATCTGACCACAACGGCTGCATCAACATCAACTACTACATCGACCTATAAATCTGGGCCAAAGGCTCAAGCAAATCCTACCTTTACGGCGGGTTCACTTGCCCTCAGTCCCGATGGGCACATCCTTGCCAGCGCCGATAGCATTCAGGACAAAACCATCAACATTTGGGATTTGCGTACTGGGCAGCTGCTGCGTATTATCAAAGGGCATTCCAAGTCAGTGATCGCCGTAGCCTTTAGTGCCGATGGTCAGACGCTTGCTAGCGGCAGTGAGGACACGACAATCAATGTTTGGGATTTGCATACTGGGCAACTCCTACGTACCATTAAGGCGTGTTGCGATGCGGTGTCCACCACTACCTTTAGTGCTGATGGTCAAATGCTTGCCTGCGGCAGCTGCTCTTAGAAAATCAGGATTGGGAATTTACCCTGGCGCTGACCGTTACTAAGCGATGATAGTTACCCTCCCTGTATCCAAGTCATAACGACCTCCCACGATTTTGAGTTGACCGGAATTGAGTCGCTCAGTTAAAAGTTGCGATCGCTGCAACTGTTCTATTTGATATTGCACATTTGCAATTACAGCATTCTCAACTGCATCACCAGGCTGATCCTTAACCCTTTCCACTGCTGGCTTAATTGCTTTCACAAAAGTACTAATGTCACCAAGCAGCTTTTCGTTTTGCACTGCGGCCGTTACCGCGCCGCATCGCTCATGACCCAGCACCATCAGCAGTGGCGTGCCTAATAAGGTGGCAGCATATTCAATACTGCCTCTTGCTTCGGGTGTGGCAATATTTCCAGCAATCCGAACATCAAAAATATCTCCGACGCCTTGATCGAAAACAAGTTCTACAGGCACTCGGGAATCTGCACAAGTAAGGATAGTTGCAAATGGATGTTGAGCTTGAGCAACTTCCTGTAAACGCTCAGCAGTTTGATCGGGGTATTGGGCTTGATGCTGGACAAACCGCTGATTTCCTTCTATCAGCTTTTGCAGTGCGGCATCGGGAGTTAAAGATGGAGGACTTTCGGCAGCTTGCACAGGTTGAACTTGCCAGAGTAATTCGTTGGCAATTACCATCGCTCCCAATGGCACAGTGACTCCTAACTTTAAGAAGTCACGACGTAGCATGATCTGTTTTTTTCGATTCATAATTTGCTTACAACGACGCCACACATTTTATCGAACGAATTTCCATCACATCTGAGACGTAACAGGTTCCCCCAAACTTATTGAGCAGTGGTCTGATGTTTTCTACCACAGGCTTAATATGCTCTGGCATACAAAAGGCAAGAATGTAAACATTATCGAGCATCGTCATATCTAAATCTTCTGCTGTTCCTCGTAATCCTTTGCCAACAACATTTCGGATTACAACATGACCATGTACGTTTGACTTGTCTAAACTATCTAAAATTTTACTAAGTTCAAACGAGTTGGCGATAATTTCTATCTTTTTAACTACGTGCATATTACCTCCAAAACAAGTTAATTCCGTAGAGATATAACGGAATACCCACGATAATATTGAACGGGAATGTAACTGCCAGAGCGGTAGAAACGTACAGACTGGGGTTCGCTTCCGGAACAGTCAATCGCATAGCAGCCGGCACTGCGATGTAAGAGGCGCTGGCACACAACACAGCAAACAAAAGCGCATCTCCCTGAGGCATACCGATGAATTTGGCAATCACTAACCCAATGGCTGCATTGACTACTGGAATTAGTATGGCAAATAAAATCAGGAAAACTCCGGTTTTTTGCAAATCTTTAATTCTTTTAGCCGCGACTAGTCCCATGTCTAGTAAAAAGAAGGTAAGAAGGCCATAAAATAACCCTTGTGTAAAGGGTTCTAATACGTGCCAACCGCGTTCTCCTGTTAATACCCCAATGAAGAGGCTACCAACCAACAGAAATACTGAACTATTCAAAAATGCTTCTTTCAATACTTCTGACCAAGAAAATTCTCGCTTTTCATCAGTGGTGAACATATTAACTAAGATGATGCCGACAATGATAGCGGGAGATTCCATCAGGGCAAGGGCTGCTACCATATAACCATCAAAGTGAATGCCCAGCTCAGTGAGAAACGCGCTAGCGGTGATAAAGGTGACAGCACTGATAGAGCCGTAGGTGGCAGCGATCGCCGCAGCATCATAAGTATCCAGCTTGAGCTTCAGGATAAAAAAGGTGTAAATTGGCACCAAAGACGCCATCAACATTGCTGCGATGAGCGTTAGAATTACTTCCTGAGTAATGCCGCTTTTAATTAGCTCTACCCCTCCTTTAAAACCAATCGCAAACAGCAGATAAAGCGATAATAGTTTGGGTACAGGAGGAGGAATTTCTAGATCGGATTTGGCAAAAACAGCAGCCATCCCCAAAAAGAAAAACAAAATTGGCGGATTCAGGATGTTGGATACAATCAAGCTGCCATCCATTTCCATCCCTCCTCATGCTGGTGAAGTTGGCAATTCAAGAAATGTTTCATCTCAAAAAATTTAACTGATGCATTATGATTTATCGTGTATTGCTACCCATGTCAATTGGGGCTAAGACTAGAGAAGCTAAAACCGGGTGCCAATTGGCTGAAAAGATTGCTATAACTTACTTTTAAAGTTTATTTCCCAAAACATACAAAAGTTTACGTAGTTCCTGCAAACTCAACATTCACGCTTGAATCTATAAAATTGAGATAGAATACCTCGCGCATGACTGAGCGATCGCACCTCTTTTTGGAAACCCTGATGCTCACCGAAGAAAAACAACAACAACGTCACTGGCAACCGATCGTTAAGCAATTTGAAGCTGTTGTTGGTAAAAACGGCGTTATGCAGCGTCGTGAGGAGTTAATCACTTACGAGTGTGATGGTTTGACCAGCTACCGCCAACGCCCAGCGGTGGTAGTGCTGCCTAGAACGACGGAACAAGTGGCGGAGATTGTGAAGATATGCGATCGCAATCAGCTTCCTTGGGTGGCACGAGGTGCTGGCACTGGTTTATCTGGGGGTGCCCTACCAGTGGAAGGCTGCGTCTTGATTGTCACCGCCTTAATGAAGAAAATCCTGGACATCGACCTGGAAAATCAGCGAGTCGTCGTACAGCCTGGAGTCATTAACAATTGGGTAACACAAGCCGTCAGCGGTGCCGGTTTCTATTACGCCCCCGATCCCTCTAGCCAAATTATTTGCTCAGTTGGTGGCAACGTGGCTGAAAACTCCGGTGGCGTTCATTGCCTCAAATATGGAGTCACCACCAACCACGTTTTAGGTTTAAAACTCGTGCTTCCTGATGGCTCGATTGTAGACGTGGGCGGAGAAAGTTTTGAAATGCCCGGTTACGATCTTACTGGTCTATTTGTTGGCTCAGAAGGCACCCTGGGCATTGCCACAGAAATTACCCTGAGAATTTTAAAAACACCTGAATCAATTTGCGTGCTTCTGGCAGACTTTAACACTGTTGAAGAAGCTGGCGGCGCTGTCTCCGACATCATCAGTGCGGGTATTATTCCCGGTGGCATGGAGATGATGGACAACCTCAGCATCAACGCCGTTGAAGACGTTGTGGCAACTGGCTGTTATCCCAGAGATGCTGGTGCCATCCTGCTGGTGGAATTAGACGGTTTAGAAGTGGAAGTAGCAACTAATAAACACCTGGTTGCAGAAATTTGCACAAAAAATGGGGCACGTACCATCACCACGGCTAGCGACCCCGAAACACGCCTAAAATTATGGAAAGGTCGCAAAGCCACTTTTGCTGCCATGGGTCACATTAGCCCTGATTATTATGTGCAAGATGGCGTAATTCCTCGCACTCAATTACCATTTGTACTCAAAGAAATTGAGGCTTTAGGTGAGAAGCATGGCTATTTCGTTGCTAATGTTTTTCATGCTGGCGATGGCAATCTTCACCCGCTGATTCTTTATGACAATTCCGTTCCTGGAGCTTTAGAGAAAGTAGAAGAATTAGGCGGAGAAATTCTCAAACTTTGTGTGAAAGTAGGCGGCAGTATTTCTGGGGAACATGGAATTGGCGCAGATAAGCGTTGTTATATGCCAGAAATGTTTACTGAGGCAGATTTAGAAACGATGCAATGGGTGCGCGAAGTTTTTAATCCCAAGCAGTTAGCTAATCCGGGAAAAATTTTCCCTACGCCTCGCACCTGTGGGGAGGCAGCTAGGGCTGAGAGTACAAAGCAGTTTGAGTCAGTAGAACGTTTCTAATGCCAGTTGTCAGTTGTTTTTAACAACTGACAATCTCCAACTGACTACGTATTGTGTATTTTTATATAATTAGTTATACTTTTGTAAAGTTCCTTAAAAAAGACCAGCGCTTGCCAGGTAATATATAGGGCGGGTTTTGCTGAGTCATCCAAATCAGTTGGGTCAATTCGGGAGGAAAAATGGACTTTATATCTGGGATCTTCGATGCGATCAGCAGCATCAACTGGGAAGTTATTGCTCAGCTGACTATGCTAGCGTTAATCGTGATTGCTGGACCAGTGGTCATCTTCTTGCTGGCAGCGGTGCGCGGCAACCTGTAATAGGGTCACGGGTGATTGGTGATTGGTAATGGGAAAGAAAATTACCTTTGACCAATTACCAACAACCCCAACACGCTATTAATAATTATTTATTTCCCGGCATTGCCAAAGCACGCATAGCCGCCTGGATAAGTTGGTAATAAGGGGATTGCGTGACATCCACCTCATGAGCTTCTGACCGCGTTTTTCCTAAGACGCCGGTTTTTTGGCCTTGCTGAATCGCCAATACTTTACCTTCAGGATTCCTGATGCGTAATTCATTCAAAGGCTGGGATAGGCTACAGGTGTAATGACGCTGGTTATAGTCAAATTCAGCTATGCCGCGACCAGATGCAGGTGAGGATGTAGCCGGAAGTCGGAGGCCTACTAATTCTAGCTCTATGCTAGTGTTGCCATTCCAGGTATTTTCTCGTAGTTTATAGGCGATATCCACTTGAGAAGGTAGGGGAAAGCGATCGCCCCAGCGCCAGGCAATTGCTTTAATTTTCATGGGTGGGTTGTCCTGCGCGAGTGTGAGTTTGATGTGACCCTTACCCACAAGCTGTTGTTCAACGACTCGGAGATTAGGCGTCCAAAACACAGGGTCGGGGTTTTCAATGCCGCAAGGGTGAAGGGCGTCAATTTGGTGGTAGAGGTGGGAATTAATCTGATGCAAATCCGCCTGGACATCAATTGAGATCAGTGGTTTTAGGTGTTCTGGTTGCAGGGACTGGTGGGCAAAGGTGCTAAGGCGCGATCGCAATTCATCTAAATTCTTAGCCAGTAGAGAAAAACCAGCCGCTGCCTTGTGTCCGCCATGTTTTTCTAATAAATCTTTGCAAAACTCCAAAGCTTCAAATACATGAAACTCCGGAATTCCCCGCGCTGACCCTCGGATGTGTTCCTCATCCTCATAAGTGCCAATGAACACTGGCACGCCGTAGCGTTCCAGCAAGCGGGAGGCGACAATTCCAATCACGCCGTGATGCCAGTTTGGTTGCACAATCACCAACACGCGCTGTTGCTGCAAGTTTACCTGGCTTTGCTCAATATTTGCGATCGCCTCTCGTTCAATTTGCTCGCATAGTTGCTGGCGGTGTTGGTTAATTTGTTCGCACTGCATCGCCCGTTCCAGCGCCACTCCCATGTCAGTTGTTGTCAGCAACTCAATCACAATCTGGGGGTCAGCTAAGCGTCCAATAGCGTTGATGCGGGGACCGAGACGAAAACCAATATCCTCCGGCTTGAGAGTTTTGGGATTTTGGATAGTGCTAGAGGATTTTGCATTCCCCTGACTTTTATCCGTTCCCTGTTGTACCCCTGCTATCTGAATTAATGCCTGTACGCCTGTCAATTGCGATTCTGGCAGCAATCGCAAACCTCGCTTTAGCCAGCGGCGGTTGACACCAGTTAAGGGTGCTAAATCGGCAATTGTGCCTAGGGTAAATAGTTCCAGCAGCTGGGCGGTCAATCCTTGATGTTTACCTAAACTCTGGGCGAGAACCACCGCCAAAATATAAGCAACTCCCACACCAGCAACGCCGCGATAGGGCGAAGATTCAGAAATCAGCTTGGGATTGAGAATAGCATCAGCTGGGGGCAGCACGGGGGGGAGGTCGTGGTGGTCAGTGATGATAACTTTTAAATTTAGTTCTCGCGCCCTGGCAATTGGTTCAACCGCTGAGATACCGTTATCTACGGTTAAAATTAACTGAACGCCTTCACTGTGAAACTCTTCTATAATCCGCCGATTAATCCCGTAACCTTCTTTCATACGGCTGGGAATGGCGTAATCAACTTGAGCGCCTAACCACCGCAGCGCCCTTAATAACAAAGCTGTGCTGGTCATGCCATCGGCATCATAGTCCCCACAGATGGCAATTTTTTGTTGAGATGCGATCGCATCCTTCAACAACTCTACGCTAATTGCTAAGTCGGGGAATTCCTCGACTGGTGAAGGCAAAACCGATGCCTCTGGGTCTAAATACATCTGTGCCTGTTCCGGCGTCTCTATGCCCCGGTTAATTAGCACTTGAGCTAGTAGCGGTGAAAGATTGTTAGCTTGAGCTAGCTGTTGTGCCAGTTCTGCTTGCGCCGGTGCAATCTGCCATCGGTGGTTGGGCAATTGGGGAGGCCGTCGGGATGATTCAGAAATATAGCGGTCTGGCACAGTCGTCATGATTCAGGCACAACAACCAATCATAACCGAGCTAGGCTGCGCGATCGCCAATCTACGCTACCACTATAAAAGTAGCCAGTAATGATTAAGAACTATGTAATCTTTGTTATTTAAATATTTATTTATATAACAAAATAATAAAAATAGCTTGACGATTTACCAATATTTAATTACTGCTCAATCACATATTAAAAAGCGAACTAAAAAAATTGCTCAGCCAACCAAATGTAAAGACATATAAAAACAAACTAAAATTTTTGATTAAATCTACTATCCTGTATGGATGAGTCAGTAAAATAACAGCGCCGCTTGAGCAGTTATGAAACTTTCTAGAAAAGCAGTCCGGTCTTTACTGAATATTGGTCTAGCTTTGTTATTTGCTAGTATATCAATAATACGGATGCCGCAAGCGGCGCTCAGCTTTGTTCATTCGTCAGTTACCTCGCAAGTCAAAGCAACTTCAGATCTGGTAGCAGCCAGTAGCTTGGAAACTGAAATTAGGCAAAAATTCCAGAATCAGTTTATTTGTCTAAATACAAAAGAATTTAATGCACAAGAATTAACTGAGAGTCGGACTAGACAAGAAGTCAGAAATCTAGCGGAGGCTCTCAGGTCGTGCTTTAACCAAAATAGCAATCGCGTCGGTTTTGTAGATTTTAATAACTTAATAGGAGTTATTTACACCACAGAAGTTCGAGGTAATTCAGCAGTAATTGTTGTAGGGCTTGGTCGTACAGGTAATCCGATATCAACTGTAGCTAAGATTCCAGGTTCTACGGGTGGAGCACCTTTAAACGGCATTAATGTTGTGATTACTAATGCCTCGGAGATCGATGGTAATCCTTATACAATAGGTCAAAATATAAGTTTAAAGGCCGAAGCACGAGATGAAAAAGGTAAGGATATTTCTAGCGGTATGGTTTGGCAAAACATAGATAATCAGACCATAGGTAGCGGTTCAACTTTGAATTACCACTTAGACCAAGTAAAGAATGAAACAATTAAGGCAAAGGTAAAAGTTCCAGATGGTCGAGAAAATTGGGATATAGTCAGCTTTACAGTCAGTTCCTCTGACACTAAAATTGCCCCTGGCGTTAAAGTCCCTCATAATAAAACGGGGCTTCAATCCAACAAGCATATATATGATGTGAATTTACAACAAGGATTTATATGTATTAAAGATGATGAATCCTTGCCAAAACTTAAGTTGAACGACGTTTTTGTTCCCTGGTTTGGACCCGATTTAGGAGTAGATGCTCCGGCAAGACTTGTGGAAGGAGTAGAACAAGCATTACCTCCTATGAAATTAGGCTCCATCATACCAACAGCGAGTGTTTTAGGAGCGACAGCACCAAAGGATGCGATTTGTTTTCAAGCTGAAATCGTTAGCGAACTGACAGACATCATTGAAAAGGGTGACAAGAACTTCGATAGTAATGGAGAAATTGACCTGACTAAATATGATGTTATCAGTCCAGTACAGTGCTCAGATCCAGATGCAGATCCGAGATTGTGTTCTTCAGTTAATGACCCGAAACAGGTTGTCGGTTTCCGTCCCATACAACCTGGATGGTCAAATGTTAACAATAAACCATTAGACGAGTTATTGAAAGGTATTAATCTTCCCAATCCTTGCAAAAACTTAGATTTAGTCCAAAATTCAACTCCCAATCTCATGGCGGCTAAAGATACTATCTTGCTTCCTCCAAAGAGAAGGGCACAAAAGGTAATATCCCAAAAATCTAACTATAAAGTAGCTCAAGAAGTTATACGAAATCCACTGCCAGAGCCATTTCCCCCTTATAACTGTCAGCTTAAGCCCGACCTAGGAGATCTGAGCTGGACACCAGAGTTAACTATTCCTACCAAAAGGTATGAAATAACTCTACTTAATGTCAATGAACGTAAAGGTAACTTGTGGCACAAAGGAGATAATTCTGATTACCAGAGTAATCGGATTAACGGTAAAGAGCCAAATCCAAAAACACAACAATCTGCTGCCAGAACTGGGCAAGAATATAGAATTCACTCTAAAGGATTTGTTGCCTATGAATTTAAGCCTCGGATGTCTGGCAAAATTAGCTTTAATAAACCTCTTCAAAAAACCCTTAGCGGAGTAGCGCTAACTATTGACGGTGGTGCAAGAGCGCGGCTAGTAGGAGGAGTAACTCTAGATGCATTGTATAGATTAGGCTACAAAAATCAATGGACATTATTTAAGATAGATTCTAGTGCTCCTCGGATTGCATTTTCAATTGGCCCTGTACCAGTTTGGATAGCTGTATATTTTCAAGTTCCCCTACAGCTAAACTCAGGTCTTTCGATGTGTTACACAGACGGAATCGTAGGATTTGAATTTGGAGCCGAAGGTAATTTTAAAGTGACCTATGATCCAGTTGTAGGGATATGGAAGGGAGAGCGACCTGGATTCAAAAGCTATATCAGACCTTTGTCTGGAGGCCAAGCAAGTGTAGAGGGCAGGGCAGTAGTTTCTGTTATACCTAGGCTACAGTTCTTAGTATATGATGCAGCAGGACCAGCGCTCAGTTTACAAGCTGACGCAGTAGCAGGAACTAGACAAGTACCAACAACAGTTAATATTGTTAACCCAGCAACAGAAACTTACAATCACTCTCAAGATCAAGAGCTTAACTTGGAAGCAAAAATTACTAAAGGTAATGTAGCTCCTGCAATCGATTTTGGAATTGGTACTTTTATTAACATTGAGATGTTTTCGGTTAATGAGTTGATTTTTCCACCTATTGAGAAAGAGATTATACCTGGTTTATGTGTAAAAACACCAAAAATTTGTGACCCTACAGGTTTTTTGGGCTGCACTGGTGGAAAAACTTATTGTACAAAACCCGTTAAGATTTCATTTGATATATCAGGCTGGTTTAAGAAGAATACCAGTATCAGCCCTTTCCAGTGGCCTGACGGATACAAAGGTTATACAGACGATCTAGCTAGACCCGTAAATGGTTCTCCAAGGAAAATAGGCTCAATTGATCTACCTGATATTCCCTTGGGTTGTCCCCGATTGGTATGGGAAACTAACGATCCAGGAGATTTACAATATCTTGGTTTTCAAGCGGCAAATACCCAGTTGAGATCCCGTGAATTAAGGGCACCAGCCTGTTCTCTACCACCAAAAACCTATAGTGTTACAGCATCTGCTTATAGTCCTTTTGCGGTGGACTTCAAACCAGAAAATCGGTTAGGATCTGACACTGTAACCGTTAATATTCAAGCAAGTTCTACTTGCCAATAAATGCTTAAAGCTGGCGCTAAGTAAAATAAAGATTAATTGGAAGCTCCTCCCTAAGGGAAGGAACTTCTAGTTAACTTAGTCATGCAGTAGCTGTCAGGAGAATAAGCTGATAAACATTTAATTTGCAGGTTTGAGCTTCAGGGGAGAGGGGGAGAAGGATTGACAGCTTTTCTTAAAAATTGACAATATGCAAGTTGGATGCACATTAGCTTACTTAACGGGACTTAGACATTTTCTAGCTGCTAAACAGTATGAAACTCCCTCTAGATAAGGCAAAGAGGTTGATGGCACAAAAAAACCTTGTCAATACTGTAGCTACCCTTATTTGAGCTAAAAGACTTTCTCTGCCTGGATTTGAAGTAATTTTTGAGGGAGATTTTGTCTAAGTCCCGCTAATCAGGCGCTGAAAACGGGAAATTGGAATCGCCCAACTTAAAGCTTCCATCTTCTCAAAAAGTGTCTGCGATGGTCTAGTATTATCTGCGAAATAAAACACATCAATACCCTGTAAGGGATACTTTAAGCGTCCATTAATTCCAACTAGCTTCCCTTTTTCATTCAAAATAGGACCACCACTCATACCTTCTCTCACATCATTGCTATAGCCCAAGCTGTAGCCTCTGGGTAATCCCTTTTGGGACAACATAGAAACCTCTCCAGTTGTCATAACAAAAGCTTTCGTTCCCCAGTTGTGTGTAGATTCGATATAGTTAGCGTTTTTAGAAAAGTAATCATTTGGAAATCCCGCAGCATACAGGCGATCGCCTACTGAAAGCGCTTCTGAATCACCCAAGGCAACCACTTGATAAGACTTAGTACTTTCAAATTGCACTAAGGCTACATCCAAACTATTAAACTGAACTTGTCTTAGTCGTCTTGCAAGATAAGTTACTCCATCAGCAGTTAAAACTTTATAGTTATTTCTACTCTCATCATTAACTACATGATCGCAAGTCAAAACAGTATAGGTTTGCCCTTGGTGACGAACAATAACTCCAGATCCAGCCCCTTGATGTCTAAAAATCCGTACCGTTACTAATCTCGCTACTTCTGCAACAGATAAATGTGTTTGTGATCGCCCTATAACAGAAGCATTAGCCATCAGCTTAGCTTGTCGATCGGGGTTAACAGAAGATGTAAGCGATAACATTGGCAATACGATACCCGACGGTGGGTTGAGTGCCAATAGTCCAGAAAAAAACAACGCGATCGCAGGCAAACTCACTGTAGCCTTACCTTAATCAAGATAAATTCAGAAAGAATTCATGTATATATAATCTGAAACAATCCAACTTTGTCCCAAATTGAGCTACAAAATTACTTAAATACCTTAAGGCAAATTAAATTCCAATCTCAAATCCAGGATCAGAGGTGTTTGTTGGTTCCTGCCTTATAGTAGTATCAGGAGAAGGAGACAAATTTGGGCTAGAAGTTGAGCTACCTACAGTCGGTTTATCCACCAGCTCTTCTAAATTTACATAGGGTAAGGCTTCAGATTCATTACCACCCCCAGATTCAAAAATTGGGCTACTGCTACTGCTACCTAATACACTGGAATTAACACTGTAATTAATAATGCTTGCTAATACCTGAGCTGGACTACGCTGATTTTGTTGACTTAAGGTGAACAGTACATTATTACGATTGCAGCCCGATCTCGTATTGTTAACGTAGCAAAGTACCAGGTAACGCTTATTCACTCTACCTACCGTTAAATACAAGCCGCTGAGTTTACCCCCGTTTTCACGTACAGCGTTGTTCAGCCGACTCGTCACCTCATAGCAGCGCCGTTCAGGCGTATTACCTGAGCGACTAAATTCTTGCGTTCTCCATTTAATTAGAGGAACTGTCTCACTACCATCCTCCCTAATAGCAACAGTAACAAATCGTGCCCCATCTGGGTCATTAACTCGCTTCTTACAATAAAAAAACTCAGGCGTTGGCGCAGCGAAACTGGTTAGCGCCGTCACTAGGGGAACCTGAGCCGCTACCAACGTAGCGACTGAAACTTGCAAAATATTTTTGAGCTTCATAACCTAAGGTTTCCTAATTGAAAGGGTAAACTTTTAACAAAGATTAGGTATGGGACAAATAGCTTACTAGATACCTCCCTCCGTACCCCCTTGATTAGAATTGTTTACAGGACTAGGGTTGCTAGGAACTCCAATTTCTCTAGACAACCACTTAATTTCATCCATTGCCTTTTGGTAGTAAGCCGTTTCTTTTTGTTGCTCAAACAAGGTAGCGGCACTTTGTAAATCTTCTAAAGCGCCTTGGCGATCGCCTAAATTACGACGCAAAATACCCCGATTGTATTTAGCTATAGCATGGTTGGAACTGCTGGGGTCGTTACCTACAATACCGATAGCTACCGTATAATCTTCAATCGCTCCCTTCCTATCTCCTAACGAGTTACGAAAACGTGCCCGTTCCATATAGGCTGGAACATAGTTGGAATCGATGCTGATAACTTGGCTATAGTCTGCAATTGTGCCTTCTTTGTCTTGCTGCTGAGAGCGAGCAGCTGCACGGTTGTAGTAAGCTAGAACATCATTGGGATCGAGACGTATAACAGAACTAAAGTCTTCAATCGCTCCTTTGCTATCTTTCTGATTCAGGCGGATAAATCCCCGATTAAAGTAGGCAGTTACATAGTTCGGGTTGCGGTTAATCGCCTCAGTATAGTCTTCAACTGCGCCTGTATCGTCTCCTTGACTATAGCGAGTATTTGCCCTTTGATAGTAGGCTTCAGCATTGTTAGCATCCCGGCTAATCGCCTCAGTATAATGCTTGACGGCTGCTGAATTATTGCCTTTTTCAGTTTGAACTAGACCAGCTACAACAAAATCAGTAGTAGATTGAGGATTGGTAATTCGTGCCGCAGCATTATCTGTACTCGCTGTATTGTTAATAGCTATGTTTTCAGCATTTTTCCCGATTTTCGATCGCATTGCTACAAATGCATTTATTGGAATTGCTGAATTGAAGCCTGTTTTGATTTTGACTGAGACATCCTGCCCACTTTCGGTAACTCCTTTTCCTAAATCCTGATCGCCCAATCCATGAATCCCAATGACTCTACCATCAACATCTAATACCGAACCACCACTCATGCCACCTAACGTCACAGCGTTGTAGCGTATAGCATAGCCATACTTAGCGCCACTACGGCGACTGGTTATATAGCCTGGTGAGAACTCAGAATCCCGATCCGCGCCTATTTTGCGATCTTCTCCTACACCTTGTACTGGATAGCCAAATACAAATATTTGAGACCCCAGCACCGCTTGGTCAGAATTTCCCACAGTGGCTGGTTGGTAGTTTGATGCAGCAGTAAAAGTCAACACGGCTAAGTCAGGATCTTTTTCATTTTCCAAAGAGCCTAAACTTTGCATATTAGTTACCGGATAGCTATTGCCATCGTAGGTGCGAATGGTGGGATTTTCACCTACATCTCTTTGGACGTGATTAGCAGTCAGTACTGTGTAATTGTTGCCATTTTTAGCAATAATTACACCGGAACCAGAACCTTTTCCTGGAATTGATGTGTTAACTTGTACTGTAATTAAATTGGCAATTTGGGCAATCTCTTGAGGTGATTTGGCAGCCATAGCTGCTGGATAGAAGCTTACAATTGCGGCGATAGTTGTCGTTCCCACTAATAAGCTAGGTAAAATATTATAACGATAAAAATCAATGCTCATAAACCACCTTCACCTGTACTCAATTGAGTAAGCCTTTCTATACTAAAACTTTTTTTGTTGACCTACATCAGTAAATCTACGTAATATTTTTGTAGATTTATAAATAAATGTTATTAACTTATTACAAAAAGCTCATAAATAAGCGATCGCACTTTCCACAATCGCGATCGCTTATTTCACTTTTCTAGTAATTCAGGTACGATTTATACCTACTGAATAGAAATGCTTCTTAACCTCCAACATGCATAGCGGGACGCCGCTCAGGATTTTTCTCAGCTTTACGCAATACTTCCCGGGAAACCACAGCAATATCCCCTTCGCCAAAGAGAATAAAGCGCATCAAATATTGAATGGGATTACCTTCTGCCCAACCGAAATAGGCATGGGGCAACTTACGTGTTTGATCCCGTATATACAAAAGGATGGCGGCAATGGTATTTGGTACGGCTGCACCCTTAGCTTGCAAGATACGGTAATTACCAACTTGTACTCCTTCAACCCGAATACTTTCGGCAAATTCCGATGCATCAGATACCTTAATTTCCAGAAACATAATCGCATCTTCTGGCGGAATATGGTTATCCTCACGCACTTCCTTCTCTTTGTAGTAATATTCCCGCTCGCTACCTGTATTTCGTCGGTGGGCAATTATCCGGATCGTGCGATCGCTTTCTTCAGCAATGAAGGCGCGAGCAGTATCGTCCATCTCAATTCGCTCCACCCGCAGCTCAGTCGAGCGCCATACCCGTGAAACAAGCGAGGTGGCAATAATTGCCCCAATAAAGAAGGCCGCAATCCGAATCCCCTCCGGCCTCTCAATGATATTAACAATAGTGGTGTAGATAAACACTAATGTAATGATGCCGAAGAGAGTTGTTTCTTGCTTCGATCGCGCGTGGTGAGATGCCAGGGTCACAGCAAATGCAGCTGAACTCATCAACACCAGCACACCTGTTGCATATGCTCCACCTTGAGCTTCTACATTCGCCTTAAAGAGAATCGTAACGACAAAGGCGATCGCAGTATATACCAGTACTAAAGGCCGCGTTGCCCGTGTCCAATCCGGTGCCATCCCATAACGTGGCAGATAACGAGGGACGATATTGAGCAATCCCGCCATTGCGGATGCACCTGCAAACCACAAAATCGAAATCGTGCTTAAATCGTAAATTGTTCCTAAGGCATCGCCGAAAAAGAGATGCGCTAAGTATGCTAGAGCGCGCCCACTGGCTTTGCCTCCAGGTTGAAACTCTGCTGATGGAATTAGCAAAGTCGTCACCAGACTGCTCGTGAGCAAGTAACAGCTCATAATTACTGCCGCCGCCGTCAGCAGCTTATGCGTATTGCGAATTCGACCTGTGGGGTTTTCCTCCGTGTCGCTGCTGCTTCCTTTTACCAGAGGCATGACGGCTACACCTGTTTCAAAACCAGATAATCCCAATGCCAGCTTCGGGAATAGCAGGGCAGATATGGCAAGCATCATCAAAGGATTTGAATGCTGTGCGAACAGTGCTGTCTGCCAGTCCGCGATCGCCGATGGGTGAGTCAGGATCTGATACGCACCGAAGCCAATAACTACTAAGTTCAACAGCAGATAGGCACCTACCAGATAGACAGCAATGCCGATCGCTTCTTTGAAACCTTTTATAAACACCGCACCGAGCAAGGCGATCAAGATCAGAGTAATGCTTACTTCCTGTCCGTGAATAAAACTTGGTACTAGAGGATTTTCAATAATATGGGCTGTGGCATCAGCAGCCGAAAGAGTAATCGTGATAATAAAGTCAGTTGCTACAAATCCCAGCAGACAAAGCACAAATAGCTTACCCTGCCACCAGTCAAGGAGATGTTCGAGCATCGCGATCGACCCCTCACCATGGGGGCTTGTTGCCGCAACCCGCCGATAGATGGGTAATGCTCCAAACAGCGTCAGCAGAACCAAAATTAATGTAGCTATAGGAGAAAGTGCCCCTGCCGCCAGTGCAGCTATCCCAGGTTGATAACCAAGCGTGGAGAAATAATCTACCCCCGTTAGGCACATAACCTGCCACCAGGAATGCCGAGAATGTTGCCCCTCCTTTTCGCGTCGGTCTTTTTTCAGTAACCAGCGACTGAGATACCTACGATATTTTTTGCCTGGACTAAGCGGCTTAGCCATCAATGGAACTCCTGCTGTATCGCTGTTATTAGCTTTTGACACTCCTCAGCCTGTTGGCGAAGCCCGTGCTTTGCACGTAGGCATGAGGATTCTTAAGAATCTTGATTTAATAGATTTTAATTCGTAACGGCTGTGCCAAACAGCCTCTAGACAGTCCGGTAAAACCATTCTGCTTACTTTTGGTTAATAGATTTGAGTTTGTGACCATCCACAATAAAGGATGCCCCATTGGTGCCAACACAAGTAGCTAAATTATCCAATCCCAAGTCAATCGAGATAGCGCTGTTAGAAACTGTCTCCATCGGTTCAGATTCAACCTTAGACACAAACTCAACTTCAAAAAATCGAGCCTCGTACTTTGGGTGAATCCGAACTTCTTTGATGGCGTTAGGATCAAGTCTTTCAGGGAAGGGAATCGACACCGCACCAAACGCACTTTTGTAAGCGTTAGACATCGGTACATAAAATCGTCCAATTTTGACTTTAATCCGAGGAATTATCCAAACAAAGTAGCCATCTTTGGGCAAGTAGTGAGGCAGTCTCACTTTTTGCTGATAACTCGCCGACTTAACCGCATTAATCAAGCCATAGAAGCTGTTAAAGGTTCTGTCTACCACCTTCAAAGTTTGTTGAGCAATATCTGTATTCAACAGGCGGTAATTCTCGTTCTCTTTGCATAGATGGTAGGCAGATTCGTAACGCAAGTGCTTACGTTCCTGAAAGTAGTATTGCCGAACAGTCTACAACCCTACGTTGTAGAGGTTTTTGCTAAGTCGGCACAGTTCTCGCAGAGCAAAAAACTCAGCCTTATTCAGATTACGGATTTGTTCTTTTGAGTCAGATACAGGGCAGAATGCTTTCGCTATATATTGCCTTATACAGCGAAATATCTCCATACCCCGGATAATTTTTGTAAAGCCGTCGTAGAAGCGCGGGGTTTCCACCCACATTTTCTGATCGCAAGCTGCGATATCTTGAATCAGCTTCTTTTAAGCAGGGATATAGCACCAAATTTGAAGAAGATTCTATGATAGACCTCTTGCAGGCAGTCGATAAACCTCTTACTCAAAATGCTCTACCCATCCTACAAATAATTAAGTGGCTCTGCTTATTTATCCGTCTCTCAATTTCTAAAGTAAACGCAGCTGACCATCAATATTTCCCAGTGACAACTGGCGGTGTGGATTAGTACCTGCTTCTAAAGCATCCTCAACACCAATGGACTTAGACCAGGCATCTTCCTCTCCAGCTAGCAACATTTGCGCCGCTTCCAGCATAGATGCTGCAATCTCCTTGAGGTCGTCCCGATTATCAAGGTAAGTTTGCAGCGCTTCCATGGGATCAATGCTGGCACTTGAACCGAGTTCCGGCAAGCGAGGCCGAGCTAGCTGACTGACTAATTCGGCTTGAATAGTATAGGTATGAGCCTCGCTCAATGACTTATGTACCGCCGTTGAATCAATTTGATCCAATTGGTCGGAACGCAATTTGTAAATTAGACGCACTACGGCATCCTTGATATCCTTTTTTCCAATTGCTTTCAGTAAGGTAGCTTGCGGTTCTTCTGAGGTGGAAACATCTACCTCAATAGTGCGAAAAGCACGTACTGGCAAGGGACAAAATTCCCACTGGACGCTGCCCTTCTCTAGCTGAATTAGCACAAAGCCTTTATCTTCCTTTTCTTCACTGAAATCTACCCGTTCTACGCTACCAGGGTAAATAACAGGAGGGTCGTTAGACTTGTTGAGGTTCTGATGTCGATGGACGTGCCCCAAAGCAACGTAGTCAAAGCAAGGTCGGGTGAGCAAAGACAGGGGAATTGTAAAGCCCTTGCCTACTGCTAAGAAGCGTTCTGCACCCAAGCTAGCGTTATCTGCCATCAGGTGCCCCAGAAGCACAGTCGGCACATCCGGGTCTAAACGCCGGATTTCCCCTTCTAATACTGGTTCCAAGCGGTCAATTAATAACTTATTGACTTCAGCTAGAGAAAGACTTTCGGTTTCTGGGCGAGTCAGGAGAGTAGAACGGGTGAGCCAAGGGAGAGTAATTACTTGGACTGGACCGTTACGGGTTTGAATGCGGTGAGTTGCTAGGCGATCGCCAACCACAAACCCAGGCACTCCCAAAGTACGATAAATACATAAACTTGCCCCCCCCTGTCCCTGAGAGTGCTGGTCGTGATTTCCCACTAGCAACACAGTAGGAATTTGGGCATCTACTAAGCGGTGAAACTGGCCAGCAAACTTCTCCTGCACATAGGGCGGCGGCGTCGCGTCAGGAAAGGCATCCCCACCGAATAGGACAAGGTCTACATTATCTGCGATCGCTCTATCAATACACCGCGATAGTGTGGAAACAAAATCTTCCAGCCGCGTATTTAACCCAGTTTCTGGATTAATGGTGCCGTGCTGAAAACCTGACCCTATATGCGTGTCAGACAAATGAAGGATCTTAATCATTACCCTACCAATTGTCTCCCCATATATAGAATTATCTTAAATGTTTGTCAGCCAAATCTCAAATAACTCTGTCAACGCTTGTTGCCGAGCAGTTAGCCTTGCATAAGTATCTTTAGGTTGAAATTCAGCCGCCGTCTGGTATGGCGATAGCAGGCGGCGGCAATTTTAAGTTGCAACAGGATTCTTTGCTCGGCGGTTTGCTAGCTCTTCCCAAATTAAATGTGAAGGAGAGCAAGACAATTTCCTAATTCTCAATCACCCATCAAATATGAATGCCACACTCGGTTTTGCCCATGCCCCGCCAGCGACCAGCACGTTCATCTTCACCTTCTCCCACTGGCGTTGTTAAGGGTTCATCGCCAATGCTGGCATATCCCTGATCATGCAGAGGATTATAGATAACATCATGCTCAAACACATAGGCCCAGCTTTCTTTGCGAGTCCAGTTAGCTAGAGGATTGATCTTCAGACGCCCATTGCCATCAATTTCAAACACTGGCATATCAGCGCGAGTCACAGCTTGGTCGCGCCGACGCCCTGTAATCCAGCCAATTGCGTTCAGTTCTGCTAGACCCCGTTGCAAGGGTTCAATTTTGGTTAAGTGATGGAATTGTTGCACATCCTGATCCCAAAGGGCCTCACCGTAGCGAGCGGCAAAGGCTTCGCGGGAATCTACCTCTAGAATTTTATAAACCTTGAGATCCAGGTTGTAAAGAGCTTTAGCTTTGGCAACCAATTCCAGGGTTTGAGGAAAGTGGTACAGAGTGTCCAGAAACAGCACCGGCACCGGGGGAGTTGGTTTGATCTCCCGGTAGAGAATATCTGTAACGATCATGTCATCCACATTAAATGCGCTAGTCTGCACAAATCCGGTGGGGATATTCTCAGCACACCAGGACAGAATTTGTTTGGGATAAGCTGTATCAAATCTCTTGTTCAGCGCATCCAGGTCTATATTGGTAAGTTGAAGTGCCGATGCTGTGGATTGGGTCATGATACCTTTCTGGTCTAACGTTTCCGCATCTTGAACACCTTCAATTTTACCTCATGTATGCACGCCACCCGGTATAAAAAGGTGATTGATATCATGTCCGGTATTTCTAAAACATGAGTAATACTGGCTTGGGGCGATCGCATCTACTTTGGTGGAGACCAGCTTTTTAATTAAAGTATCCCGCTCAAGGCATCAGTTGGTATTTGATGCCGAGTAGTATAATTTTTATAAATAAACGCTAATAAAGTGTTTTTATTGCTATTGACACTCCCCGGCTTAAAAGCACGGGGATTCTTGGTTCAATGAGTCCACTTGCTTGAAGCGCCTTGCGTTACTCAAGCGTAGAGGTGGATTCTCCCCAAGCGTGACTTCCGGTCTGCCCGACCGTAGTTGCATTGCTGCAAAACTTTGTTTGATTTAGCATTTTCTGCTAAGTGCTATCCGTCCAGATCCTGTGAATCTTTTACCTACTTACAGGTGTGCGTCCATAGATACACTACTGGAACAACAAAGTAGAACCCCAGAGATTCGGTTGTCAAGGTACAGCATTTGCCGTCAAGCAACTAGGTTTTTTAAGTGGTTGATTACTTTTCCAATGTCTAAAATTATACAATTAAGCTAATGACAAGTCAAGTACTTTTCACAGCCGGTTAAAACCTGCTATTACCTTTCATCCCCGGTTTGAAAACACGGGGTTTTCAGGATATTTTCTTATTACGGTAAAAGCTCAACTACACTTAGTTTGAAGGTTAAATGCGGTTAATCCTGTACAGCAAACTTGGCTGCCATCTATGCGAAGGTTTGCAGGAAAAGCTAGAACAGATTCAAGGTCTGGACTTCGATCTAGAAGTGCGAGACATCACCAGCCGCCCAGACTGGTTCCAAGCTTATGAGTATGAGGTGCCTGTGTTGTGTAGAAACGCCTCTGGTAGCGAAGAAAAGCTGCCACGTCCTTCTCCCCGCGCTACAGTGCGGCAGTTGGAGCAAATGCTACAGAAATATTTGGGAAATAATGATTCACAATAGGCGCAAGAACTGTGTGAGGAGATGAATGAAATGAAGTTGCGCGAGTTACTAGAAATTATTCCCAACGTTATACAATCGCCCAATCATCCTGCTCTCGACTTGGAAGTGAAAGGTTTAACGACCAACTCTCACGCTTGCCAGCCAGGAGACTTGTTTATCGGGATGCCTGGAACACGGGTAGATGGTGGAGATTTTTGGGAAGGTGCGATCGCATCTGGTGCAGTTGCTGCTCTCGTTTCCCCCCAAGCTGCTCAAAAAAATAGCCATACCCCAGATGCCTGCGTCATCCCAGTAAATGATATGCTCCAAGCTTGTGCCCAGGTAGCAGCAGCATTCTACGGCTACCCAGCACGGCAGTTAAAGCTCATCGGCGTTACTGGCACAAATGGTAAAACCACAACCACCCATTTGATTGAATTTCTACTTACCCATGCCCAGCAGCCTACAGCGTTATTGGGAACCCTATACGTCCGTTGGCCTGGTTATCAGCAAATAGCTGTTAACACCACGCCGTTTGCCGTAGAACTACAACAGCAGCTAGCAAACGCGGTGGCAGCTGGATGCCAGATGGGTGTAATGGAAGTGAGTTCCCATGCACTGGCGCAGAGACGAGTTTTGGGTTGTCCGTTTGAAGTGGCGGTGTTTACCAATCTGACTCAGGATCATCTAGACTTCCACCGCGATATGGAAGATTACTTTGCTGCTAAAGCGTTGCTGTTTAGCCCTGAGTATCTCCAAGGTCGGGCGGTAATTAACTCAGATGACCCCTACGGGCAGCGCTTAATTGAGCAATTGAAACCAGAGCGAGTGTGGAGCTATAGTGTCAACGACTCCAACGCTGATTTGTGGACAAGTGAACTTACCTACGCACCAACTGGCGTAAATGGGATGCTGCATACTCCTGCGGGTGAAATGGCCTTTTCTTCGCCGTTGGTGGGTCAGTACAATCTGGAGAATTTACTGGCGGCAGTGGCAACAGTTTTACATCTGGGTGTAGATTTGAAATCTGTAGTGGAAGCGTTGCCGCAATTTCCAGGCGTGCCGGGACGGATGGAGCGGGTGCAAATTAGTCCTAACCAAGATATCAGCGCGATCGTAGATTATGCCCATACACCAGATAGCCTGGAGAATTTGTTAAAAGCAGCGCGACCTTTTATTCAGGGAAAAATGATTTGTGTGTTTGGTTGTGGGGGCGATCGCGATCGCACCAAGCGTCCTCAAATGGGCGAGATTGCTGCCCAGAAAGCGGATCTGGTGGTTGTTACTTCTGACAATCCCCGCACCGAAGACCCAGAAAAAATTTTGCAAGATATCCTAGCTGGAATACCAGCGACGGTGAAACCACTTGTGATCTGCGATCGCGCCACTGCCATTCGCACAGCCATCTTGCAAGCTCAACCAGGCGATGGCGTCCTGATTGCTGGTAAAGGTCACGAAGACTACCAGATTTTGGGCACCGAAAAAATACACTTTGACGACCGGGAACAAGCACGAGAAGCCTTAGCCCTTCGGGAGTGTTAAGTTTTAATTGTTGAGTGTTAAGTGAGCAAAACTCAACTCAACACTCAACGCTCAATATTCAAAACTTCTATGGATGTATCCCTCTACCAGCTGGCTCTAGACGCAGAGTCACCTCACCAGCCCTTGTTGGTGAGTCCTGTCACCCTCAAATCCTTGATGGGGGCGCTGATTGAGGTCTTGATAGAGCAACAGCTACCTGCCACATTCTTAGTTAAGCTGCCGCCAGGTAAAGTTTGGCAGGCGGATCTGGAGCGCTACCGAAAGCAGGTGAGCGCCCCGCATACGATTTATGTGTGCAACTCCCACCAAACGCCGATGGAGAGCTTGTCCTCCCAGTCTACTGGCATCTCTAGGATCTTCCCTATCCCCTTGGTAACTGGAAGCCAGCTAATACGGGAGTATTTTCTGTTAGTGTTATCTGCCCAATTTTGCGGCGTGATTGTGTCTCATCGCTCTCGCAGGTTCAAATCGCTGCCACCGGAAACATCAAATAACAAGCCACAGATGCTGGCTTTATGTGCCTTCGATCCGCAAACGGTACAGCGGGTTTTAGAGGGAATTAAACAGACTATATCTACGGTACAAACTTTGGTACTAGCTCCTTCAGAAAAAGGTGAATCAGTTAATAGAGCAGAAGTTTCTCCCACTATAGAAAATTTACTAGCCCACTGGGACTCTTTATTTACTTTGCCGCAGGCACCTGACCCATTGCTACTCAATCAGCTGTTAGTTAAACAAGTGCAGCAGCAGGAAGAAATTTGGCGTCGTGCCTCCAGGGTGAAAAATTCTGACCGTACTTCCTCATTTTTAAAGCAAAGCGAGGAGGATGATGGCTCAAAACAAGCAATAGATCTCCACCAGGAAGCCTCGCGCCTCAAGGATGAATTTCTTAGCCATGTGGTTCAAGAGCTGCGGATGCCCTTAACCAACATGAAAACGGCCCTCACGCTGCTAGAGTCGCCTCACCTGAAACCGCCACAGCGTCAGCGATATCTGCATCTGTTGCAGACAGAGTGCGATCGCCAAAATTCCCTGATCGCTGGTCTGCTAGAACTGCTGCAACTCGACCGCGCTAGAGAGCAAGAATCTTTACAGCCCCTGAAACTGGCTGACATTGTTCCCGGTATTGTCAGCACATATCAACCCCTCGCTCAAGAAAAAGGTATTCAGCTGGGCTATACAGTGCCTGACAAGCTTCCACTTGTCTCCTGTTTAGAGACCTGGCTTAGGCAGATTGTGATTAATCTATTGCACAACAGCATTAAATATACCCCCGAAGGCGGTAGAGCTTGGGTACGAGCGAAGCAGCAGGGCGAATATGTACAGCTGGAATTCCACGACACCGGCATTGGCATTGCTGCGGGTGAAATCCCCAAAATTTTTGATCGCTTTTATCGGGGACGCCCTGCAATGGGTGAAGATGTTGCTGGTGCTGGGTTAGGCTTAACAATTGTGCAGCAACTTCTACTACGCTGCGGCGGTTCTATTTCTGTCAGCAGCAATCTCGGCGAGGGTTCCACTTTCAAGGTACTGCTTCCGGTTGACCATCAAACACCGACTTAAGCAAGCATAGTCATGTCGCTGCGCTCCAATTCGTAATTCGTAATTCCTAATTCCTAATTCGTAATTCGTAAATAAATTTAGGGGCTTGAAACCGGGGATTACGAATTATTTTGTTCATAAATATCAGTTCCACACTCCACATTTTAGGCTCTCAACTTCGTCTAGGTAGCAAGTCAAATCTCACAATTTTGAGGGGGAAGTGCATTTGATGCGTTGTTGGGATAAAAGTCTGCAAGATGTAGAATAGCACTGCTATAGTGAGCCTGAGCGCTGTAATCACCAGCAACATCAGAACGAGAAACCTTGCTAATCTTGTCTAGGCCAACTTTCAAGTAGCTGTCCTTTTCGTTGCCTTTCTGTTTCAGACTTTTAGGTTGTGGTGGTTCAGAAAGACCCCATAAATTTTCCAGGGCTTGACCCGTTACTGTATCCTTATTTACTTGACCTTTGATGCAGATACTTGCCTCTGTGTAAGGGTAGAAATATTGACCTACTACGCGATCGCCTTGTTTGCCGAACCAAAAGCATGGGTTGGTTAGCATTTCTTTAGTAGAGGAAGTCTGACTACAAAATTTGTAATTACCATCTGGTAAGCTTTCAATCGTATATTGGCGATTCGTCGGTTCGGGCTTCACCTGTGCAGACAAGGCAGACCCCGCACTCCCAACAAGCACGGCTGAAATGAGAGAAGCAGCAAATATTTTTTGTCCTGCTTTCATTTAAATCCTCCTTTTAACCGGATTACCAGCCTAATTGGTTGGGTTCACCTTATAAAAGTTATCCCTCTAACAAAACCACCTAATTAGTGATCCCCCATTCCATCTAATGACAGATGTATAGAGTTTATTGACGGCTTAAGCAATACTCTTTCACCAAAAAGGGGCGGGGAGTCAGTGCCCGTGTTTCAAATGAAGGAGGAATCGCCGCCCGTTAGGTTAGTGGTTAGTAGAAAATATAGCAGTTGCCATAATAGTTAAAACAATGCTTTTAAGTATGGGAGATTTTTACTCAAAACTCAAAACTCAAAACTCAAAACTTTTAAATGATCTGCTTGCCAGTTGTGGTTTCCCTGTGGCTCCAGATACCAGTACTACCGACCTCCAGAGGCAGGAAAATGGTTAGCACTTCACCTTGTTGAGGTCGTTGCCGCACAATCAGCTTCCCACCCAAAGCTTGGAAGAGATTTTTGGTTACGTTCATATTAAGACTCAGGCTTCCAGTTTCTGGTTGGAACATCAACAGCTGACCAATTGACTTTCGCTTTGAATCTGCCGTTGATAATTTGCCGGTTTCGTCAGGATGGGGTTGAGATTGGAGTTGCAACTTTAGCTGATCCCCGGCAGGTATAACTTCCACCTGGATATGACCACCTGCTGGTAGACTACGGGTGAAATTTTCCATTAAGCCAGTGAGTACCTGATCCAGCATTACCGGATTGCTGACGACAGCTGGCAACTTCTGGGGCAGAACCACCTCAAGAGTAACGTTGCGTCGCATTGCCTGTTTTTGCCATTGAGGAATACTCTGTTGCAGCAGCTGGCTTAGGGACATGGTAGTGAGATGAACTGGCCCTTCTTTAACCTCTGATGTTGCCAATTCCACTGCCCGGAAAATCAGCTCCATACGGTTAATTTGCTCGGTACACTCACGGTCAATAATTTCCAGACGCTTGCTAATGTCTGCTGGCAGTTCGCGGCGCTTGAGCAAAAGTTGAGTCAGAGTACGAATAGTTGTTAGGGGCGTGCGGATTTCGTGGGTTAAGGCTTGCAGCAGTTCTACATCCAGAGTGCTTGTTTGCAGGTTGGGGGTTGGGGATGGGGAGTTAGAAATTTCACTCACCCCTAGTTGTTCGCTTCTCACCAACTGCTCGCCCTGACGATTAGATGCAGGGTTACCGCAGTCATCCTGCTGTGGAGTCCGCGCCACCGACTGATGCTCCAACTCTGTCGGCAGATCTGGCAAATGTTTCAGCATCTGACGGCTGAACTGCATGACAATTCGATAATCTGGTGCTGTGGGAGCAAATTGCCTGACAAGGGTATCCAGATAATTTATATGGTGGGGGCTTGCCAGCAATACTCGTGCCCGGAGCGATCGCCACGCCTGCTGCACGTCCTCCGGATCAAAGGAAAACTGAAAGGCTGGGACACCGCTGGGGTTTTCTCCTAAAACCATTACCAAACTGAAGCTAGGAGTAAAAACTAAACAAAACTGCTCAACTGCCAACGAATCAGAGGGTAGTAAGGGCAACTCCAAAGCGTCATTGACAGGCAATTCTGTACAGGTAGTTGTTGCAGGTGGTAGTTGAAAAGGCATCAACGCTAGGGCATTAAATGGCTCTGCGGTGAAAATCCCTGTCTGCAAGTTGGAAATTATAGCCGGGTGACTGAAAACAGGCACCGGACCTGCTAAAACCAATCCTTTGACTGGTGTTGGCATACTTTTTAAGGGAACCCGCAGGGTAGCGGGCGCGCAACGTTCACGGTCTCCAAAAAAGCTAGGAACGTATTGCTCACCTTCATTAGTGTCAAGTTGAGAAACGTCAAGCACTTGTAGAAGCAGATTTTCCAGAGCCGCGATCGCTCCACACCACTCCCTTTCGGCTTTCACTCGCTCTCGTGCCGTCCTGCTGGTGACGCGCCGGGAACTATTCTGCGTTAAGGTTCTCTCCCCGACTTGAGACACAACATTATCTGTCCCTATCTGTTCGCGTCGGGCTAAAACTTCACTCAGGCTTGGCAATAACCACTTTGGCACTACAATCCACCCCTTTAACAGCAAGCAACTGGTACTGCCTGATTTAAACGCTGTCTGTCTATGAGGGTAGCTGTATTGGTCATCTCTCTAGGGTCGTAGAACCGAACTCAGGAGTCGCAATTTCCGGGCTTTGACGATGAGGACACGGAGATTGGGAGACGCAGCTACGCAAAGAGCAAGGGTAGTGTCTCAAGCATTGAAGCGAGTGTTACATACACTACCTTACGCTTATGTCGCTGTGTAATAATATTTCTTCTTTTTTTTGCAAACCTACGAATACTTTCTCTGCCCCTATGCCCCCAGAACCGATACTTGACCCCTCAAAAGGGAAATGGTGTAAGGAGCGTTCTCACATCGTATTCACTCCCATTAGCTAACCACCTAAAGGTACGCTATAAGAGCAAAATTATACCTGTAGATTAATAAGATATTAGGCATCATAAAAGATGATCTAATTAGATTAGTCTGAGAAACAAATCTTTACTGCTTTTTTTATCAGATTAACATCCTTAAAATCAGCCAATAGAACGTCTACAAGATAGACTTTTAAACGGATATTTTATTCGAAGCAGTAAAAATGAACAAGCTCATTCTTTTTCTACAAACTTGACCGACTTATCACGACAAATATTAACGAAATTCAAATTGAAATTTATATCAGTTTGGTCGCTTATAGTTTACTAAAATCGGGAAAAACACCCAAAGAATTTGGCGGAAACCTATTAGATAAGCTACGTTATATGCAAGCTTTCATGTGTGAGAATATTAGTTATGTTCATTGGTTTTAAAAACTAGTTTTCTGTTGTAGGAGTTGGTCTATAGGAGTAGTGTATCTAGTTTTAAGAATAGAGTCCCCTTACGTTCAACATTTCTGGACCAAGAGGTTGCTGGTGATACCTCTGTAAGACAAGCTAAATTAGCGGAAGGTAAGGAAACTTAAACTTTCAGTGCTGGAGTTTCTCCGAGCGCAGGTTCCTTTATGTTTATGAAGTACATAAGAGCTATTTATAGCTATCTTATTTTAGAGAAAAGCAGCGAGTAGAATGCGTTTGTTTGTACCCAATTCAAATTGACGAGCTAAATCTGCTAAAACTTGATTAAACAGTTCGGTATTAACATGCGGTATACCTACTCTAATTGAAAGACATTTAAATGTGCGGCGATACTGTGTCCATACCATGCTCGGTGAGATTGTGCCAAAATCTAGAGCGATGGGTGTGTCTAGAACAATGATTGGCAAAACACTGCGGCATCGCTACAAAATCATCCAGCAATTAGGAGCCGGGGGGTTTGGTGAAACTTTCCTGGCAGAAGACTTAGATATTCCTGTTACGCCCAAGCCTAAGTGTGTTGTCAAGCGACTCCAGCCTCAGATGATGCACCCAGATATCCAGCGTCTGTTTCAAAAAGAAGCAGAAACCCTATATAGACTAGGGCAAGACCACGACCAAATTCCCAAGTTGTATGCCTACTTTGAGGAAAACGGAGAGTTTTATCTCATCCAAGAACTGATCGACGGGCATGACTTGACCAAAGAACTTACCCCTGGTAAACAGCTGAGTGAGAATTATGTAATTAAACTTTTGCCGGATGTATTGGAAATCTTAGCTTTTGTTCATCAGCGCAACGTTATTCACCGAGATATTAAATCTGCGAACATTATGCGGCGCAAGCGGGATGGCAAGCTGGTTCTGATTGACTTCGGGACAGTTAAAGAAGTCGGCACCACGTTAGTGAATACCCCAGGTTTAACTACTCGCACTATTGCTATTGGCACTCCCGGTTATATGCCGAGTGAGCAGGCTCTAGGTAAGCCCAAACTCAGCAGCGACATTTATGCTCTTGGGATGACAGCAATTCAAGCTTTGACTGGGATACAGCCGCACCAACTCCCAGAAGATAACGACGGTGAGGTGATATGGCGCGATCGCGTTGCTGTGAGCGACTCTCTTGCAGACATTTTAACCAAGATGGTGCGCTATGACTTTCGGCACCGTTATGCGTCAGTAACTGAAGTGTTGCAGGCTCTCCCAGGTTCGGTAACTCCTATATATACCACTGCCCCCTCGCCACCTCCCCCGCCACCAGCTCCTAATTTATACACAACTACAGCATCTCAGTCGTCTGTTACTGCTCCAACAGGTTCATCAGCAAAGATTGCTCAATGGGTTACAGCAGGAATTGCAGGTTTTCTGGTGATTCTGGGGATTATAGCTCTTGTCGCGTCAGCTTCTTTCAATCAGGCGAAACAATCAGAGGCTAAAAACACTATTGCGTCTCAAGATACTAAACAAGACGCGACTAGTCAGGTTCGTAGAGATCAACTAAATGCTGACATTCGGGCTAGAGAACAGCGGAATAAGGCTGGCGGAAATGAGCAAGAGCGAGCTACTGGCGACCTGCAAAGCGAAGTTCGCAGTAAGCTAGAAGCCAATTTAACAGGTTCTCAGCTCAACGTTGATGCAACCGAAGATGGGGTAATAACTGTAACAGGAACTATTCCCAAGGAGGCGGATAAGGTTAAGGTTGCATCCTTGGCAAAGCAAATCAAAGGTGTCAAAAGTGTTAATGCTGATAAGGTAACTATGGCTGCGGCAACTAACAAAGATGGTGGCAATAAAGCTCCCGATGCCAGCAAGCCATCTCCAGACACCACTAAGAAATCGCCCTAAAGATTTTAGCTTAAAATCTATTCAGTTTGTGATTTAGCTGAGCCAAATTTCTGACACAATCCAAATGTGAATTTGATTAAAAAGCTAGAAATCTCGTCCCTTTATGGCAGAGATGGATTAACAACTGGTATGTTTCTCACATACCAGTTGTTAATCCATAAACCAAAGAAATAGCAGGCATCCTGGTAACTATTTACCTGGCTATCTACCTTAAGATATAAATAGTAATTATGTCTAGTGATTGATGATTGCAGTAGCTAAATATACTAATTTTATAGACAATTGATAATATAACAAACCAAATAGGCTGTTTGTAAAGCAAATTCAAGTATGGGTTGAGGTGCGAAAGTGGTCTTATTAAATCTAGAAAATATAGTTTATTAATTTCCTATCTAACGGAAAGTCGGTTTAAAAAATCTTAAAGATTGTTTACAAGCAGTTTCTAAGTAAAGCTTCCCATTCGTGCAAACTTATCAACAGTTTGTTAAAGGAGAAAAAATGACTTTAGGTCTACATAAACGCGCTGCTGGTGTATTTTCCAACCATCGAGATGCGGAACATGCGCTCACTGAACTGAAACATTCCGGCTTTGACATGGGTAAGGTTTCCGTAATTGCCAAGGACGCATACCGTGTAGGTATTATGGGCGGTGCTGAGGTTCGCGATAAGGACGGCAATAAAGCTGATGAAGGCGCTAAAGCCGGTGCTATTACCGGGGGTACTTTGGGCGGTTTAACTGGCTTATTAGTAGGTCTTGGTGCTTTGGCAATTCCTGGAATTGGCCCTGTTATGCTAGCTGGAGCGACAGCAACAGCTCTGGCAACAACACTTTCTGGTGCTGCCATCGGTGCCGCAGCGGGTGGCCTGTTAGGTGCGCTCGTCGGTCTTGGCATTCCAGAAGAGCGAGCCAAAGTTTACAACGACAGAGTGAACCGAGGGGATTATCTGGTGATGGTAGACGGTACAGAAGATGATATCCATCGCGCCGAAGCTACTTTGAGTCACCGGGGTATTCAGGAGTGGGGTATTTATGATGCACCCGCCGCTGCTACGACTACTGGTGCTACGACTACTGATGCCAATTACGCAACTAGAACTGTTGACGCTCAACAGAATGTTGGTACGGGTCCAGATGTTGTCATTATCGATCGTCGGGATCAAACTCTATAAATTACTAGGCAATCTAGAAATAAATACTTGACCAGTCTATAGGTCAAGTATTTCTGTGTATGCCTGGGCGAAAAAGAGTACAGGCTATTGTTTGTTAACTCAACTGAGTGAGTTAATGGCCCTTAACGTCTTCACTAGATGCTCAATATGAGCCTGTTCGTGAGTTGCCATGACGGAGATGCGAATCCTACTAGTACTAACTGTGGGAGGACGAATCGCAGGGGCAAAAAGACCTGCTGTTTTTAGCTCGCTCCCCGCTCTCAAGGCGTCAGCTGCCGTCGCCATTAGCAAGCAGAGGATGGGAGACTCAGAAGGCAGTAATTTCAACTGGGGCAGTTGTTGGGCAACTAGCTGTTTGAGAGCATTGACATTGCGCCACAACTGGGCGCGGCGTTCTGGTTCTTGTTGGACAATCTTAACTGCGGTTAGGGCTGCTGCTGTATCCGCTGGTGAAAGAGCGGTGGTGTAAATCCAGCTGGGCGTTCGGTTACGCAGGAAGTCAATTAGGGCTGCTGAACCGGCAATATATCCGCCTAAACTACCTAAAGCTTTACTCAGGGTGCCGATTTGAATCAGGGGGTGTCCGGTGCAGCCACAATGTTCCACGACACCAGCACCAGTGAAGCCCAAGACGCCTGTGGCGTGGGCTTCATCAACTAGCACCATGCAGCTGAACTTTTCAGCCAGATCCCACAATCCCGGTAAGGGGCACAAGTCGCCATCCATGCTGAAGACGCTATCGGTAACAATTAGGCAGCGTCGGTAGTGTTGCCGATGTTGATTGAGCTTTTCTTTCAAATTCTTCAGATCGCAGTGGGCATACTCGACCACTGTGGCACTACTGAGGATGGCTCCATTCTTGATACTAGAGTGGTTGTAGCGATCGCTTAAAATCAGATCTCGGCGTCCTACCAAAGATGCGATCGCTCCCAAATTCGCCAGATACCCGGAACTGAATACAAGAGCGTCTTCGGTTTGCTTGAGAGCTGCGATCGCACATTCCAATTGCCGATGCAGTTCCCGATGACCGCTTAGCAATCTAGAACCCGTGCTACCTGTGCCCAATTCCTTCGTAGCTGCAACAGCTGCTTGAATCAAGCGCTCGTCCCCAGCCAATCCCAGATAATCATTACTGGCAAAATTGATAACTTCTCGCCCCTCCAACAGCACCGTAGCACCAGGGCGTCCTTGGAGCGTTTGCACGGAGCGATACCAGTCAGCGCGGTGAATTGTAGCCAGAGATTTTTCTATCCAGCCGAAAGGATCTGCGGGCATGTAGGTAAAATCGATGCAAGCATTTTGGATTGGCGCTTCAATTTTAGATTTTAGATGCAAGGATTTTGGATTAAAAGAAATTTTAAGTTCATACCCCGCACCTAGTGAGCGGAACAAATCTAAAATCTCCAAGCCTCGACCCTTGTAGTCGGGGTCAATCCAAAATAGTAAATCCAAAATCCTTGTATTGGTTGACTAATTTAACTGGCACTTTGCATATAGCTCAACAACCAGTTTGCTGCCGTTGCCCGACGAGTCTGCCGGGGCCCGAATTCACCCACTTTGTAGCCCTTAAAGCCCAGTTGTTCTTTCAGAAGCTGTTTATTTTCTGGGGGAATGGAACGGGTGAGTTTCACTGTGGCTGGGCGGCTGGCAATAAAATCTGGCGGTTCTGGATACTCATCTTGCCATTCTGGTGCCACCTCGGTGGTATCCCATTTCCCGGTGGCGTTGTTATATCGATAACCTAGGCAGTGCCAAACCAGGCGGTTCACTGTGGCATCTTCAATTTCTTCATTGAGAATTGCCCAAATGGTATCAGTATTCAGCAGTGGGAGATCGGACATAATGTAGTTGTTAGTTGTTAAACACCTTTTAGAATTAAGAATAAAGTTTCCCAACCAGTCAATGACAGATTTATCGAAGCAGCGCGGTCAAATTCGCGCCCACGTTTTCGTTTCTGGAATGGTTCAAGGGGTGGGCTATCGCTTCTCAACGTTGGATGAAGCTAACCAGTGGGGACTCAACGGCTGGGTAAGAAATATCTCCGATGGTCGTGTGGAAGCGGTTTTTGAAGGAAATAAGGCAGCTGTTGAGGAAATGATTCGCTGGTGTTACAAGGGGCCGGCTGCTGCTGTGGTCGAAGAGGTTACAGTTGATTACGAGGAGCCTGAAGGGGTTGGCGGCTTTGAAATCACACGTTGACAGGCTCACTGTCGCTAGCTGTGGGCATACTAAGCTGGATATTATTTAAGCGTGACGCGATCGCCCTCTTGCATGGTTGAGCGCTATTGAAGAGGGCGATCCCATATGCCCCCTTATTGCAGCAGGCGTGGGATAAGCAATCATCACGTCTTTACTAGAAATAGCGCTAGTAATTACTATTTCAGCTTTTGCTTGATCAAAGCGACAACCTGAGCCAGTTGTTTCTTCAAACCGTCAATCTCACCTTGCATCTTGGCAATTTTCTGATTAAGTTCCTGGATTTCAGCTCCTCCAACTGACGAAGGTGCAGCTGGCGATGCTGCCGCTGGTTCTGCTGCTTCTGGAGCCGTAGGAGCCGCTACCGCTGCTTGTGGGCGGGCTTTTTTGGCTTTAGCCATCGCTGATTTAATGGCATCTACCAATATCTTCTTATCGAAGGGCTTTTCAATAAATTCAAAATAATCAAACGGTTCTGGAATTTTTCCTGTAACCTCTTCTTTACGACCTGACATCACAACTAGAGGAATCCGCTGGAGATCGGGCTGAACTTGAATCTGCTGAAAGACTTCCCAGCCACTCAGTTTAGGCAAGATAAAATCCAACATAATCAAGTTCGGGCGTTCTTGGCGAATTAAATTGAGTCCTTCTACACCGTCTTTGGCTTCCAGGACTTCAAAGTTACCAGCAGGCAACATATCTCGTACTGTTCTCCTGATGACTCCGCTATCATCAATTACCAGGATTTTGTGACTTGCCACGACTAACTCCTTCAGGGGTGATTAAAAGAAAGACTACGGTTGAACTTGAAACGACTGCTAGTTACTTCAGCCAGATGAAGGATGAAAATTTGGGCAGAAAAACTAGCTGATGCGTTTATACAAATTAGGACAAGCTGTAGCGCCAGTGTGCAATGTACCCGACACTGATAAACCAGCGCCACTGCTAAAAGGCGGAACCACCCCAGCCTGTTAACCGGGATACATTTCTCGCTGGACATCTTCAACCCTGTACAGTAATGAATCAAGCCAAGAAACCAGATGATAGCAACTGGCGGTCTCAACCGTAATTACAGGGTTTTGGAGATTGGTTATTCCTGAAAAGGCAATTGGGAAGAGTCTTGCCTAGCCCCGGCGTCCCAAAATTAAACTTCTGAAAGCAATCTGGTATGAGTACCTGATTCTAGATTAATTCGCTCTCAGGTCAAATGCTTTAAGATTTTTACCATACAGAGTTTCACTGGACCTATAGCCCGCCGGAACAGTCATGGATTTGCCTACCAAAACCGAGCAGCCTTTTACAACTGGGCCAGATGAAGCCCAGTGGCGGTCTGAAGTTGGGGCGCTACCAACTTGGTTGCGACGCCCTGTTGGAAAAGCCAGCGAAATCTCCACTGTGCAGCGAATTATTAAGCAGCGTCAAATCCACACGATTTGTGAAGAAGGTCGCTGCCCCAATCGGGGAGAGTGCTATGCCCAAAAGACGGCAACATTTTTGCTGATGGGCCCAACTTGTACCCGTGCCTGTGCTTTCTGTCAAGTAGATAAAGGTCATGCACCCATGCCTCTTGACCCGGAAGAACCGCAAAAAGTGGCAGAGGCGGTGCGCTTACTGGGACTCAGTTATGTGGTGCTGACCTCTGTAGCACGAGATGATTTGCCCCAACAGGGGGCGGATTGGTTTGCGGCGACAATGGCCGTCATACGCCAGTTAAACCCAGAAACGCAGATTGAAGTGTTGACACCGGATTTTTGGGGGGGGCGGGTCACTGCCGAGATAACGCCGGTAGAGAAACAACGCCAACGGATTGCAACAGTTGTTAAGGCTAAACCAGCTTGTTACAACCACAATGTTGAAACTGTGCTGCGGTTGCAAGGATTGGTGCGGCGGGGTGCCCAGTATGAGCGATCGCTCAACGTTCTGCGTTTTGTTAAAGAAATTGATGCCACAATCCCCACTAAATCAGGGTTAATGCTGGGGCATGGGGAGACGAAAGAGGAAATATTGGAGACGCTGGCTGATTTGCGAAATGCTGAGTGCGATCGCATTACGCTAGGTCAGTATATGCGCCCCTCGTTGTCACATCTGCCAGTGCAAAAATATTGGACGCCAGAAGAATTTGACCATCTGGGCGCGATCGCCCGGGAAATGGGCTTTGCTCATGTGCGCTCTGGCCCACTCGTGCGTAGCTCTTACCATGCTGGGGAGAGTGAATAGACAAATCGGCAGAAGGATAAATGAGGCGCAACACAAAAATATTTCTATCGAATTGTGCTAAATGGGAACCTTATTTGGTATTTCTTAGGGGAAGTTACAACATTAGGAGTCAAGTCATATGACTAGTCAAGCCAAAAAAGGAGCGGGTCCTGTCGTCAAAACGGGTAAATTCCCCTACCCCTATCGTGCCGGCTGGGCATTATTTCTCTTAGCTATCAACTTCGTGGTGGCAGCCTTTTATTTCCACGTCATCGAATAGTTTCTAACACCCGATCTCTCGCATCGGGCTGCTGTTGGGGCGATTGATGAATCGTCCTGGCACAGAAATCAGTGCAAGCATCTCAGCTTGCCAGTGGTGCTGCTCAGATCTTGCCCTTGAACAAGCCTGAGGGCAGGATGAGCAGCATCAAAGCCAGGATGGAGAGGGCAATGCCCAATCATCAAATAATTAGCGATCGCACCTCTAGAGTTGCCAATCCCGCGAAGAATCGCTCCAGGCAATATTGGTAAAATCAAAAATTAGTTAAAGTTACAGCCGCCCCTCATAGTGCAGGCTAGCGGAAAAAACTGACAAATTAAAATCTCCACGTCTCTCCATCACCTCCAGGAACTGGTCAAAGACTTCTGCCCAAATGCACTAGTGCCGTAAAACTACTTTCACTTTTGGAGAAATATCAAGCAGACCCTTGACGACGTGAAATTTGGTTCAAACCTCGTCTCAATATGCAGGGCAAGGTCAATCCAAAATCCAAAATCCAAAATCCAAAATCCAAAATAGCTTGACTCTCTACTCGAATGGAGAGTTTACCGTAGAACTATGAGCTTCAAGAGATATTCTCAATCAAGGAAAAGGACAATTTTATGGCACTACAACTAAAAGTTCCCAGCATGGCTTGTTCTGCCTGTTCAGACACGATTACTAAAGCAGTCAGAACTATTGACCCTGGTGCGGAGGTGGAGGCTGACACCAAAACCAAGATGGTTAGGGTGGAAACGCAACAACCGGAGGCAGCAGTAAGGCGTGCGATCGCCGAAGCTGGTTATCCAGTCGATTAGCGATGCCTCCTCTAAGTTCCCTTGGTGCCAGAACGCACCTGCTCCTAACCCCGGCACCGGAACTTAGACAATTTCTAACTATGGAAAGGTGATGTAATTATGAATTTTTATTCACAGTTCATTTTTCCTCGATTTATGGACTTGGCAATGTCCGATCCAGTCATGGAAAAGTATCGTCAGGAAGTTTTAGCAGAGGTTAATGGGGAAGTTTTGGAAATTGGCTTTGGCACAGGATTAAATTTACCGAATTATCCGGACACAGTTAAAAAAATCACGACGATTGATGCTAATCCGGGTATGAAGGCTTTAGCCCAAAAACGTATTAACGCTTCCACTATTGTTGTAGATAACAAAGTTCTTAATGGTGAAAGTCTACCAATGTCTGACAATACCTTTGATAGCGTCGTCAGTACTTGGACATTATGTAGCATTGCTAAAGTAGATAAAGCTCTCCAGGAAATCCATCGGGTGCTTAAACCGAGAGGACGGTTCTTTTTTATAGAGCATGGTCTCAGTAATGAGCCAAAAATTCAAGTTTGGCAGCATCGCTTAACACCATTGCAAAAGATTATCGCTGATGGCTGCCATCTCGATCGCTCTATCAAGCAACTGATTGAAAATTATTTCGATACTGTGACCTTAGAGGAGTTTTATGCTCCTAATTTACCCAAGGTTGGTGGTTATATGTATAAAGGTATTGCCACCAAAGCTTAATTTTTCTCTGATTAGACAAGGGGTGCTTTTACTTGTGTGAAATCACCAACTGCTGCAAGGTTGTGGACAGGGAGTAGAGTTCGCTACGTTCAAAGCCTGCGTTGCTAAACATCCGTTCAAATTCAGCAAAAGTATATGCGTTCCCCTGGGGTGTTGTTGCTAGCATAACCAAGCTAAAAGCTGCCGAATCAGGAGGCGATACGCGGTCTTCATTAGGAATAAACTCTAGTGTTATTGCTTTCCCGCCATCCACGAGTGCTGAATGTACTTTCTTTAACAGCTGTTCGCAGGTTTCCACATCGAAGTGATGTAAGAAGTTGGTAAGCAGTACTAAGTCGTATCCACTGCCGTAATCGACATCAAAGGCGCTGCCTGGGAGAGTAGTATAGCGATCGCTAACTCCTGCCGCCTGTGCATTTTCTTTAGCCACCTCTAAAACATTAGGCCAATCTACAGCAACAATTTCAGCGTTGGGATTGTGTTGAGCAAAGGCGATTCCAAATAAACCGTGACTAGCTGCAATATCAAGTACCTTCAACTTGCGGCTAGAATCTCCTTCAACCTGTTTAGCGATCAATTGTGCCGGGAGGGCTGTCATAGGAGCCATCGCTCGCGCAAACTCTACCCACACGGGATGATCCGGTGCCAGCGTTCCTTCTGAAGACATCGCCGTACCGCCTTTTTGCACAGCAGCAGTTAAGTTATTGAATCCATCGGTAATCATCGGGGAGAGGAGGAACTCAATAGCACTACCCATGTATCCAGGGCTGTGTCTATCAAGGAACATTGCCGAATCGGGAGTGAGGCTGTAACGCTCTTGTTCTTTTGTGAGAAAGCTGGTGACGACTAAGTAGTCGCATAATATACGCATCCCGCGCTCAGAAGTTCCACACCTTTGAGCCAAGGATTCAACCGTTTCTTGACCTTCACCGATAGCAGTAAAAACTTCTAATTCAACTGCTGCTTTAATCGCCGCCGTGTGCTGGTAGGCGTTTACTGTTTTGAAAAAAAGTACAGGTGAGAGTTCCGAGGTATTCTGGGACATAATTAATCTTGCTGTGCTTAACTCTGCGCTTAAACTAATTTCTAAGGCGACTTCATTGGGGATGGAACCCACTTCGAGTAATCAGCTAGATGACCCCAGTATGCCATATAGCCAGTTAATGCCCAGATCAGAGCCGCTGCTATCAGTACAGCCGCACCAACTAAACGTAAGGTTCGATTAGTCCGCAAGTAAAGAGCTGGCGCAGCACAAATGCCACTTAAGCCAGTCAGGATGAAGCCGATTCCTGAGAGTAGTGGCTGCCGCGTTAGCTCCAGGTTAATAATGCGTACACCAACCACAACAGCGGCTATACCTGCAAAGAATCCGTAAATTGCTACTGTTAGTAAATCCCAATCCTGCGCTAGAGCCAAAGACGCTCCAATGAACAAGATTCCGAATAGCACTGACATCTCACCATAAGCAATGTTGAAGCTACCAGGAACCGGCCATGTAAAGATCATGTGTAGACCAGTTGTGAGTGCGATCGCACCCGTCATCCCAAAGCCAGGAATCCACCGTTTTTGATTTGTCTCCCCCAGACCCTGATATACAAAATAAGCTAAGAGAAACAGCCCCGCCACCATGTTGATCAACATCAGCGTAATATAGTTTATAAACATAATTTACTAAGTCTCCTCACCCCAAAATCGTAGCTGTAAATACACCAACAATAGCGTCACCGCCAGCAACAATGTTGCAGCAGCGGCAGCATACCCAAAATCAAATTGGGCAAAGGCCCGCTCGTATATGTAGTAAACCAGCAAATTGGTGGAGTTCAACGGGCCACCACCAGTAATGACATAAACCTGCTCGAAACTCCGCAAGGTAAAAATAGCAGTAGTAACGCTGGCAAACACCAGCGTAGGTCGCAATCCCGGCAGGGTAATGTAGCGAAATTGTTGCCAGAAATTGGCACCATCTAACTCAGCTGCCTCATAACGACTGGTAGGAATTGCTTGCAGCCCAGCCAAAAACACGACCATGTTGAAACCCAGCTGCTTCCAAATGCTCAACAAAATCAGCACCGGCATCGCCCAAGTGGTGCTCCCCAGCCAGGGAATGGCTTCGATACCAACATAACTGAGGAGGGTGTTGACTGGCCCTTCTGTTTGAAATAGCCAGCGAAACCCCAAGCCAGCTGCCACCAGTGAGGTAATGGAGGGAATGAAATAGACCGTTCGCAACAGCCCTCGCAGAGCAAAGGAGCGATTTAATAAAACTGCTAATCCCAAGGAAATAACCAGACTGGGAATAACTGTGGCGAGGGTGAAATAAGCGGTGTTAGCGAGAACTTGCCAGAAGTCCGGAGTCAGGAGTAAGCGCAAGTAATTTCTCAAGCCTGCCCAGCGGACACCAGCTGAGGTGAAACTGCCAGTGGTAAAGCTGAGGTAAAACAGGTAGGCAATCGGCCAGATAAGAAAGACGCCCAGAATTATAAGCGCTGGGGCTAAAAAGAGCCAGGCGGCGATACGTGCTTCGTACACGCCAAGGGCGATCGCATCGCCATCACCCTGCGGACGAAATGCATCATCATCAAGCAGCTGTTGGTTAGGCGAACGCCAAGGTTTCATAAAAAAATTTGGCTGGCAGAGGACTTACGCAACTGGTTAAGAGTTAGCGGGTTCAAAAAGTAAGGGTAAGGGGTAAATTTAGCCGATTAGCCACCGCTGATTTTGGCTTTGTAACCCAACTGGGTGAGTATCTGCACAATCTTTTGAGTGAGATCGCCCTGAATTTCAATATTATTATCTTTAATAGTGCCACCAGCACCGCACTGGGTTTTTAGTTGTTTTAGCAAGACTTCCAGAGTTTCTGGTTTGAGTTGGAAACCGCTGATTACTGTTACAGTTTTCCCCTTGCGCCCCTTCCTAGAAGCCTGCACCCTCACATTTTGTTGAGCCGGAGGTAGTTCTGCAATAGAGCGTTCTACAGCAGCTGAGTTGTCGGTGTTACCAAATTCACGGTAAACCACCCGTTCTTGAGGAGTGGTTTTGGAGTCGGAGGACTTGCGTTTTGAAGAGGCCATAAAGGTGATGGGCGATCGCATAAAACCTTATCTACTACGATAGCGCTAGGGTTGAAGTGTAAATCTTCCCAAGTTAAGTATTTATGTTTATATTCCCGTAATGCATAGCCCGCACTCAAGGAAGTAGGGTTTTACGCGATCGCATCCAAGCAACTGCCTAATTTATCTGAGAGCTATAATTAAGGCGTTCTGTCATTCTGGCTGGCTCTGTGACCGCGACTCCCCTATCTTCCAGTTCCCAATCAGCTGCTGACGCCTCTATTCAGCAACCAGACCTCCTCGGTAGGTTTGGACGCTTTGGTGGTAAGTATGTACCTGAAACGCTGATGCCTGCTCTGAGTGAGCTAGAGGCAGCGTTTGAGCAATACCGCAACGACCCAGATTTTCAACAAGAACTCCAACATCTGTTGCGGGATTACGTGGGACGCCCCAGTCCCTTATACTTCGCGGAACGTCTGACGGCTCAGTATGCTAGACCAGACGGCACCGGACCGCAAATTTACCTCAAACGGGAAGACCTTAACCATACTGGTGCCCATAAAATAAATAATGCTTTGGCTCAGGTGCTGTTGGCAAAGCGCATGGGCAAGCCACGCATCATTGCGGAGACAGGTGCGGGTCAGCATGGCGTTGCTACGGCAACAGTGTGCGCGCGTTTTGGACTAAGCTGCGTCATCTATATGGGCGTCCAGGATATGGAGCGCCAGAGCCTAAATGTGTTTCGGATGCGGCTGATGGGAGCAGAAGTGCGACCAGTGAAAGCAGGCACAGGCACGCTCAAGGACGCCACTTCCGAAGCGATTCGGGACTGGGTGACGAATGTAGAAACGACGCACTACATCCTGGGTTCAGTAGCTGGCCCTCATCCCTACCCCATGCTGGTACGCGACTTTCAGGCAATAATTGGTCAAGAGACTCGCGCTCAGGCAGAAGAAAAATGGGGCGGTCTGCCGGATATTCTTTTGGCTTGTGTTGGCGGCGGCTCGAATGCGATGGGGCTATTTCATGAGTTTGTAGATGAGCCAACTGTGCGCCTAATTGGCATTGAAGCTGCTGGTGAGGGTGTTGATACAGAGAAACACGCGGCAACACTGACGCTGGGGCGTCCTGGTGTTTTGCATGGAGCAATGAGTTATTTATTGCAAGATGACGATGGTCAAGTAATAGAGGCACACTCGATCAGTGCTGGACTTGATTATCCCGGTGTAGGGCCAGAGCATAGCTACTTAAAAGACACAAGTCGGGCTGAGTATTACAGCGTGACAGATGCACAAGCTTTGGAAGCATTTAAGCGTATTTCTCAATTAGAAGGGATCATTCCCGCCCTGGAAACGGCTCATGCGATCGCCTACTTAGAAACTCTCTGCCCTCAGCTAACAGGCAATCCCCGCATTGTCATTAACTTTTCTGGGCGTGGGGATAAAGATGTGCATACGGTCGCTAAGTTCTTCGATCCTGCATAGATTTTTCTATTAGCTCTCAAGGAGGTTCACCTATGAACCAGCAATTCCAACACAATATACTGCCACAAGCCACTCATGATGAGTTGGCACGGCAAAACTTTGTCAAAAGCTTTAAAGCTTACATCATCAGCCAGCTTTCACCGGGCAATAAAGTTATTTATGAAAAAGTAGCTTTGCCACAGTTTGAGCGGGAACATCAGCGATCGCCTAAAGACCGTCATGAAATTCGGCAAGTAATGCAGAACCAACCATATTATCAGTGGTGGAGTGCCATACGGCGAACTCACCAAGAGATGATGTGGGAGTCCGTTAGCTGTAGCGTAGAACGCCAACTTCCGGATCTGATTGAACGTTCTCAAGATAAAGCTGGCGTATTGGGTTCTTTAACCCTAAATCCTGATTTTCAAATTCCCGCTTATCAAACTGCGGTGGATATTCACTGTATGCCCGGTGGATATCACAGCGAATTCACTCCAGACGATGTTGCTGCTGGTGCCATATACGATCGCGGCACTTATATTTATGGCATGGGTTGGCTCGGTCCCCTCAACGATGATATGGGCGAGTCTATAGTCCAAAACTACCTGAAAAAGGAGTATCCAGACTTTACACCCGCAAAAATTCTCGACATGGGATGTGCTGTAGGTCATAGCACCTTACCTTATGCCGATGCCTACCCGGAGGCGGAAGTCTATGCCATTGATATAGGAGCGCCCATGCTGCGTTATGGCCATGCACGCGCTGAAGCTTTGGGTAAGCGGGTTCACTTCTCGCAGCAAAATGCCGAACATACTAACTTTGCCGATGAGTCATTCGACTTAATCGTCTCTCATATCCTCCTGCATGAAATTCCCAAACCAGCCATCCGTAACGTTTTGCATGAGTGTTATCGTCTGCTAGCTCCCGGTGGGATGATGATTCATGTTGAGGCCCCCCTGTATCGGGATATGGATGCTTACACTGCCTTTATGTACGATTGGGAAACTGCTAACAATAACGAACCTTTCTGGAGCGCTATGCGCGATCTGGACTTGGTAGCAGTTGTAACTGAGGCTGGTTTTAAAGCGGATCAGGTAATCCCGACCTTTGTTCCCAATGGTGTATGGAAAGCAAAAGTACCTACAAGCAATTCTAAAAGTGCCAGTTTTAGCAGTCGCGGCAATTGGTTTGCTTTAGTCGCCAGTAAATAATTGGGGGCAAATAAGATGGCAAAGAAAGCCAAGGGTAAACGACCTGTTTATTTTGATAATCCTCAAATTGACAAGTTGCTAGCTATGGTGATGGCGCTTGCTGGTGAAGTGTCTGTGCTGCGCGAACGTCTGGACACGGTTGAACGTTTGGCCCAGAGCAAAGGTATTTTATCAATTGAAGAAATTGAAACTTATCAGCCGAACGACCAAGTGGCACAGGAACGCGAACAGTGGCGTGCAGACTATCTGGCACGAGTGCTGCGGGTGTTGCAGGAGGAGGTGGATTCGTTAACTTAAGGCTAAAAAGCTTCAATTGATTAGGGGGCCGTTCGTTCCTGTTTGCTACTTCTTTACAGGGCACAGGCGAAATTTCAATTCCTCGGAAATATTAGACTTCTTGCACGCAGTCGATCAAATCTTGTAAATCATCTGCGCTTATCTGCGTTGAAAAAAACCAAGATTAAGATTTTTGCAAGAAGTCTATTGTATATAAATATTGGAATCTATATTCATGGTACGACCCTCTTTCATCGGTATAGCATTAAGCAGCCTTGTTCTTGCTAGTAGCACTGTAGGCTGTGATTCTCTTTCTACAGCTACCAAAGTAAGCGAGACCCATACGGCTGCACCAGTGCCTAAAACTTCCAATTCCAGTTCCTTTACTGCCTTGGAACAGTCAATTCACGAACAGGTAAACCAGTATCGTCAGTCCCAAAACTTATCACCACTAAAGCTCGACGCCCGCATTAGCGCAGAGGCAAGGGCGCACAGTCAAGCGATGGCGAGTGGTAAGGTTCCTTTTAGTCATGAGGGATTTGAGCAGCGAGTCAAGGCGATTGGCAAGTCAATTCCTTATCGTGCTGCGGCTGAGAATGTAGCTTTTAATCAGGGCTACAGTAGCCCAGGTGAGCAAGCTGTTGAGGGATGGATAAAAAGCCCAGGACATCAAAAGAATATGGTAGGGAACTATGATTTAACTGGCATTGGGGTAGCCAAGAATGCTCAGGGTGAATATTATTTCACCCAGGTTTTTATCCGAGGTGGGTCAGTTTATGGATTTTGAAGATTTTCAGGTATGCGATCGCGATCTTTCTGAGGCAGCTTTGTCCCAGTATTTACAAGCGGAGGCGATCGCCGTGGATACAGAGACAATGGGATTGTTACCTTGGCGCGATCGCTTGTGCTTAGTACAGCTATGCGATCCTCAAGGTAAAGTCACTGTTGTGCGAATTGCTCAAGGGCAAACAGAAGCACCAAACTTAAAACAGCTGATGGAAGCTGCTGATGTTTTCAAGGTGTTTCACTTTGCTCGCTTCGACGTTGCCATGCTGCGGCATCATCTCAGCATCCAGGTACAGCCTATATTCTGCACAAAAATTGGCAGCAAGCTAGCCCGCACTTATACCCAACGCCACGGTCTTAAGGATTTGGTGCAAGAATTAGTGCAGGTAGAATTGGACAAAACTGCCCAGAGTTCAGATTGGGGCAATGCGGTAAACTTATCGGATGAGCAGCTGCGATATGCCGCCAATGATGTTCGCTATCTATTAAGTGCGCGGCAGAAATTGATGGATATGCTCAAGCGCGAGTCAAGGTGGGAACTTGCCCAACAGTGCTTTCAATGTTTGCCTGCGATCGTTGCCCTAGATTTGCTGCAATACAAAGATGTGTTTGAACACTAAGCATCTGAAGTTATAGGATGAAGCCAGAATCACATCTTTTGTACAGCTTAAGTTAGTGCAAGAGAATATTACACTTATGGCAAACATTTTAGAACAGGCACACTCCGCTGCAAAGCAAAAAAATTGGTCATTACTAAATCAATGCTTGCAGCAGCTACCACTAGGTAAAAAAGTTGGGGACAGCGATGTAGATAGCCAGCCTCTAGAAGATGCTGACTTAGAGCAGGTGCTAAACTTGGCTTTAAACGTCCTGGATGCAGGTGATTTTCAAGAGCGCTGGGACGTAGCAAAGGTGTTTCCCAAACTGGGAGCAAGAGCGATCGCCCCTTTAATTGAAATTCTGGAAGATGAAGAAGCTGATTTAGAGTTGCGCTGGTTTGCTGCTCGCATTTTGGGGGAATTCAACGATCCTGTTGTGGTCACATCTTTAGTCGAGTTACTCGGGACGTCTGAGGATGAAGAATTAATTGAGATGGCGGCAGCAGCGCTGACGAATCTTGGTGCCTCAGCAATTGATGCTCTGAGCAAGTTATTGGCACAGTCAGAATCGCGACTTTTAGCAGTGCGATCGCTCTCCCAAATTCGGCGCTCAGAAATTATTACCCCTTTACTTAGTGTCGTTCATGACCAGCAAGTGCCGGTACGTTCAGCTGCTATTGAAGCCCTGAGCAGCTTTCATGACTCCCGGATCGATCCGGTTCTCTTAGACGCCTTGAATGACTTGGCGGCACCCGTGAGAAAAGAAGCGGCGATCGCTTTAGGCTTACGCAGCGATCTACAAGAAAAAGTAGACCTCGTTAACAGCCTCAAACCGCTGCTATTTGACTTGAATTTGGAAGTTTGCTCCTGTGCGGCGATCTCCTTGGGACGAGTAGGAACAAATGACGCCGCTTTAACTTTGTTTGAGGTATTGAAATCACCAGCAACGCCGCTTCCCTTGCAATTAATAGTTGTCAGAGCGCTAGGCTGGGTGGCTACATCAGGCGCTTTGGAGTATTTGCGTCAAGCCCTAAGCTGGGCACCAGTGGAAGTGTGTCAAGAAATAGTCACACTGCTGGGACGCCTAGAGGAGCCGAATTTAAAGCCACAAGCAGCCGAGATCCTGATTGAGTTTCTCAACTCTGGAGATGCGGCTCAAGAGGCCAGTCTCAAACAATCTCTAGCACTGGCATTAGGACAGTTAGGAGAAATTGCTGCACTAGATCAACTCATTCAACTGCTAGCAGACTCAGATGCCAGCGTCAGACTACACGCGATCGCCGCTCTCAAAAACTTGGCACCTGAAGAGGCTCACCGGAAATTACAACAACTTGCAGCTAACGAGCAGCTGGCACCGGCTTTAAAACAAGGAATTGCGATCGCCTTGCAGGAGTGGCAGCTTAATGAATGCAATTCGTGAAGATGTTATATCAAGCTTGGTTGAGTAGTTATAGCTGTAGCCAGTTTAGTTAGGACATAGACTATAAGTATCCTTAACGTTAACGTTTCCGCTCCCCGCACGATGGCTAAACCCTACAGTGATGACTTCCGGCAAAAGGTGATGCAAGCGATTG
>JAHHGU010000035.1 GCA_019359765.1 Aphanothece sp. CMT-3BRIN-NPC111 | reverse complement strand
CAGACTCTTCCTTCCGGAGGGGGTCTGGGGGACGCGGCCGTCTCCCAGTGGGGGGCTTGGGGGGCAGACCCCCCAAATCCGGTTTTGTAATTAAATTAACTACTGGAATCATACGAGTAACTACAAATTGCGCTTTACCAGCTGAGAGAATAACCAAGGCGAAGTGTTCTTCCTCTGGCGGCATAATTATAACTATCTCCACCAGCACCAGCGCTCAATTGAGATTGAACTGGGTAATATTGGTTATTTAACAAGTTCTCAACACCAATTTGCAGGCTTCCTGCGCCCAGCTTGACGCTACCAACATAGTCCACGGTTAGGTAGCTGCCAATCGGTCCAAGATCGACCCCAGCATTAAATGCGCGATCGCGATTACCCACAAACAGCGCTTGCAGACGATTGCGCCAACCCGGTAAAGTTTCATTTTCAACATAAGCTGTCAGCTTTAGGGGTGTAATGCGAGAACTGGTAAGAGCTAAATATTTGCCATCTTCATCATCATCACTCTCGCCCTCTGCCAAACTTAAGGTACTGCCAACTTGCCAGCCTTGGCGCGGTTGCCAATCAACGGTCGCTTCTAAACCGTAAATGCGTTCTGGAGCACGCGCAAGCTGTAAGAAACCACCAGGAAGCGTATTAAAGCTAATTCCAAAATCTGAAGTGTTGTAGAAAGCAGATAAAGATGCTTGTACCGACGACCAGTTACCGCGTACCCCAACCTCGTAGTTATTAACTTTCTGTGGACTAAGCTCTCGAACTGAATCATTAATGTTAGTAAATTCGGAGGATGGATCGCGGAGAATTTGAGCAAAATCTGGCAACCCGAAGCCTTGGGAAAAGTTGGTAAATAGGCTAATTTTATCTGTGGCTTTATAGACAGCACCCGCATTAAATACGGTGGCACTAAAGTCACGATCTCCACCTTGAACATCTTGATTTCTAAAGGTGGTATAGTCATCGACGCTTAGGCTAATCCGTTCGTGCCGCACACCACCATTCACCTCAATGCGATCGCTAGCATTCCATTGCAATTGACCAAACAAGCCAAGACTACCAACTTCGTAAGGTGGAACGAAGGTGCGCTCGCCAACTTTTCGGTTAACTCGACCGTTACTGGCATCGTAAGCTGCAATGTCGATAATATCGAAAGGCTGTTTACTATTCTCATTTAGGTAGTCAGCTCCCCAAAGCAAGCTAAGTGTTCTTGGTTTATTTAAGGGAGTGTCAACCTGGAGTCGTCCACCTAACTGTTGCGAACTCCCCTGTGAGCGAACAACGCCAAGGTCTTCTGGAAAGAAAGGAACGAAGGGTCGCGAATCTAGCGGAACAGAACGGTTTTTGTTGTTTCGATAGTAAATTTGACTCTGAATTCGACTCCCTAAAAGATTCGGGTTAGAATATTCCAAATTAACAAGAGCATTGCGGTTTCCTGGGTTAGAAGTTCCTATAAATTCTAGTTCTCCAACTTTAATAGCACGGGCTTTTTGGGTGCCTTCAAGTACGTCAACTTCCGGATCTGAGATCACATCAGGTTTCTGCCGATCGTCAAAGTAATTAAAACTTAATTGCAGGCGTTGTTGGTTAGCTAAGTCCCATCCCAGCTTAGCTAAGGCGTTCCAAGTAGTGCTGTTATCTCCGCCGACTTCAAACTGAGGAATGCGATCGCCCTCAGCATCATAAAAGCCCCCAGTTGTGGCGCGTGATAAGGTAGCAGTGTAATCCAAGTTGCCCGATCGACCAGAGAGCGATTGCTGGAAGTTGGAAGCCAAACTGTTATCAAAATTCGTTAAGGAGCTGTTCAGACCTACCTCAGATGTACTAGTTAACCTTCCCCCAGTCGGTCGCCGGGTAATAATGTTGATTACACCACCAGTTCCTTGACTCCCATAAGTTGCACTAGGACCCCGAACTACCTCAACCCGCTCAATTGCAGAGGGATCGATAGTTCTCAATTCTCTGCCAAAAGACTGAATATTAGTCGTCTGGGGAACACCATCAATTAATACAGCAACCCCGCGTCCTCGCAAAGTTTGCCCAAATGAATTGATGCCCTGATTAGAGGGTGATAAACCAGGAACTGTATTACCAAGAGTATCGCTGAGATTCCTTGATAAATTTGTCTGTTCCTCAATATCTTCACGAGTGACGACAGTTACAGAACGCGGTACGTCAGACACTCTCTGTTGCCTGCGACTGGCAGTTACTACAATTTCCTCCACATCGCTGTCGCTTTGTGCAGTAGGTGTTGTCTCGGAACCTGTTTCACCACCGGGCAAAGTTGGTTGAGTAGGTGTTGTCTCGGAACCTGTTTCACCACCGGGCAAAGTTGGTTGAGTAGGTGTTGTCTCAGAACCTGTTTCACCACCGGGCAAAGTTGGTTGGGTGGGTGTTATCTCAGAACTTGTTTCACCACCGGGCAAAGTTGGTTGGGTGGGTGTTATCTCAGAACTTGTTTCACCACCGGGCAAAGTTGGTTGAGTGGGATTTGGTGTGGATTGAGCAGGCGTTGTATCAGCAGGAACCCTCAAGCTCAGAATTAGACCTCGATCGCTTGGAATCACCTCTACCCCTGATACACCTGTTCTAGCGATAACTTTGACTCTAATAGTATTTGTATATTGCTGGGTAACTGTTACAGAAGTAATTCCCTCAACTGGATTTTCTTGGCTAAAAGCATTACCTTCTGGTAAACGCAGTTGAGCGTTAGTAATGTGAGCAATAAAAGTTTGACCAAATCTAGAATTAAAAACTTGCAGAGGTTGGCTATTTTGAGGATTTAATATCACCTCAAGACCGCTATTAGTAGGGTTAAGCTGCACAGATGTCACTTGCGTTACATCAGCCCACGCTGGCTGAGCAACTAATACTAATAAAGATCCTGCTAGCCAAAGCCCATCAAGTAATTGCTGCTGTTTCACTGACATCTCCTCACACGAAAATCTTGAATTGCGGTCTGAATGACACGCTTCAGTTTTAGAAATTAGGTTTATAGAAAGAGTTGAAAATCTTCAGCTATCCACTCTTGTAGGCAGCATCTTACGGTGCCGATAGGGGAGTAGCCGGTTCTAGTGGTGAGTTTTCTGGTTCTGGAGTTATAGGTTGAGAAGGAAGCCCTGGAATAGTTGAGGAATTTGGTGTTGGAAGAGGCTGTAACTCTTGCCGTTTTCTTTCTTGCTCAAGTTCACGAGCCTGACGTTCTCGTTCTTTTTCTTGCTCAAGTTGAAGAGCTTGGCGTTCTTGTTCTCTTTGTTGTTCAAGTTGAAGAGCTTGACGTTCTCGTTCTTTTTCTTGCTCAAGTTGAAGAGCTTGGCGTTCTCGCTCTTTTTTTTCTGCGATACGTTGACGATCGCGGGCTTTGCGATCGAACTCAGATCCGTCTACCGTAAAGCTAATAGCTTTTTTGTCAAGGTGTCCCTTTTCTGATTTTGTATACTTCCACTTCCTTAAGGTGTCGATAACTGCTTGATCGAGTCTCTCGTCGCCTGTAGACTGTGCTAGCCTTACGTCACTAACATTGCCCTCACTGTCAACACTTATCTCTGCAACTGCTCTGCCTTCTAACTCTTCAGTACCAGAGGGGCGCTTTGGTCGAGGACAATTACGGCAAGTAACAGGTTTAGGGCGAGGAGTTTTCTGTGCTGGCTTTTTGGGTGCGGTTGCTGCCCTCTGTCCAGGTTGATTACCATTTCCAGGACCATTGCCGGGACCATTACCAGGGCCATTTCCAGAACCCGTACCAGGGCCATTGCCAGGGCCATTGCCAGGGCCATTGCCAGGACCATTTCCAGAACCCGTACCAGAGCCATTACCCAAGCCATTGCCTGGTTTATTACTGCTGCCAGAGCCACTTACCGCTCCATTTCCTGAGCCAGTGGGAATGTTAGAGCGATCGCCCCCTCCACTAGTCCTGTTTGGCTGAGCTGCGGGATTCAGTGCAAATTGTTGATTGTCTTTAGGGCTACTCGATCCTCCAAACAGATCTCTGAATCTTTGGGTAACTTGATCCACAGGCGAAACTGGCTGTCTTGGAGCCGCTGGTGTTTGATTTTGTGGAGGTGGGTTTACCGCAACTGGCGATTGAGATAGGGGAGTAGCCGGGGGACTAGGTGATGGTTTACTAACTGGCTTTGGTTCCTGAGGGCTTTTTGGTCTGGGTGTTGATTTGATTGGTTCAGCTAGTACTGAGTTGTCAACAGGCGTCGGTTCTGGGGGGGGTACCTCTGGGGGGTCGGGAAGCTTGTTGCTAATCAGTTCCTGTTTGGGGGGAGTTTCAATTGGTTTCGGGTCAGGCTTAGAAATAATCGGTGCTTTCAACGGCGCTATTGGTTTGTCAGCAGTTGGTTGCGCCGATGGCGGAGGCAGAGCTAATGCTGGTTGATAAGCGGTTTGTTGAATTGGTGGTGCAGATGAAGTACTTAGAGTTTCACTGGCTCTTAATGGTGTTCCAGACCCACCACCAGAGCCTCCTCCTGCTTTAGAGCTGCCTTCTAATTGAGTCTTCTGTTTGTTCTCTTTTTTGTTCTCTTTTGGTTTTGCTTGTTCAACAGTGGGCAAATTATCAACGACTTCCACTTCAATCGGGTCTTCTGTAAGTTCTCCAAGTTCAGTCCCTTTCGCCCAAAGACTGCCGAATATCAGCAGCACAATATGCACTGCCAGCGAAGCGATCAGGCTTTTAGTGAGAAACGATCTCAGCGACTCCTCTTCTTTTTCTCGCTGCTCTACAGCGATAGTTGATAACCCCATCTTCTATTGCAAACTATTTGCACTTAATGGAGTCAACTTAAGACACAGTAGTTGCAAATGTCAAGTAGATAAAGAAGAGAGAGCCATGACAATAGCCATGATATGAAGGGCTTGAAAGGTTTGCAGAGTATTGCTTTCAGCAAATTCCAATATTTTGTTAAAACTTTTAAGGAGTACTTGCTCAGCTAGACCGCTTGACATAGATTCTTATTAGGGTTATTTTTTTTTGAGAAGTTCTATCAGCCAGTGAGTTGTAAAACTAACGCGCCGAGCGCATTAGTTGCGGCATTGGTTGGTCTTGTTTTGCTATCTACTCTGGCAAGCAGATATGTAGGCGGCGAGACAATTAGGCAACCAAGAACAACTTGACGGAATTTCCCTAAAACAGTAGTCCCAAATGCCTTGTGGTCATGGGACAGACGCTGTTGTAGTAGCCTAGCCTGTGACAACGCTGCGGGTATGCCTACAGCTAGTAAGGGTAAAAGCCTACAAATGGGTAGAAGGATATTTGTCCCTGAAACAAAATTAGGAACTATGCTTCATCTGCCTTTTTAATTACTCTACAGATCAGAACATATGGGAATTACTAATCTTTTTGCGGCGGGTGGAGTGGTCATGTGGCCACTGCTAGCATTTTCAGTGGTAGGATTTGGGCTGATTATAGAGCGGGTAGTTTTTTGGTTTCGCGTCAATCGCACTCAAGGTCGCGTGGTGCGAGAAGTGCTGACTCTCTATAGGCGCGGTAATGTTGTTGCTACTTTGGATAAGCTTCAGAAAAATGCCGATCTGCCAATTGCTCGCATTTTTTTGGCTGCTTTAGAACTCGAAGAACCGAATCCAGAAGAATTTCGTCTAGCTTTGGAAAGTGAAGCACAAGCAGAGATTCCTGTGCTGAAGCGTTTCAACAATATGTTTGATACGATCATCAGCCTGGCACCACTGCTGGGTCTTCTCGGTACAGTATTAGGTTTGATTACCTCCTTTGCTTCACTCAATCTGGGTGATGTGGGTGGTAGTAAAACAGCTAATGTGACGGCGGGTATTAGTGAGGCACTTGTTTCCACAGCTGCAGGCTTGATAGTCGCTATCTTTATACTCATGTTTGCCAATACATTTCGGGGCATGTACCAACGCCAGATAGCACTAATTCAGGAGTATGGTGGACAACTGGAACTGTTATATCGCCGCCGTTATGAAAAAGGAGGTCGTTCCTATGCGCCTACCAGATGAGCCAGAAATACCAGCACAGATCAATATTGTGCCGATGATCGATGTGATCTTCGCGATTCTGACCTTCTTTATCATGTCTACGCTGTTTTTGACCCGCTCAGAAGGATTGTCGGTTAATCTCCCCAAAGCAACAACTGCTCAAACTCAGCAATCCACTAAAATTACAGTGACGGTGGATCGAGAAGGACGAGTAGCGTTAAATCGACAGCCAATTCAGCTAGATGCTCTGGAACCAGCAGTACGCAAGTTGATCGAGCCGAATCAGGAAGCACTTGTCATCCTGAATGCAGATAAAGGGGTTAACCACGGTCAAGTGGTCGAAGTGATGGATCGATTGCGTCAGATCAAAGAAGCCAAATTAGCGATCGCTGCCCAGAAGCAATAACCACCTTTAGTCTCTTGATATTGATAGCAGCATTTACGTCTCTATCAACCAAGAGATTTTCAGTCTCATCCCAGTACTCTCGGATACTGCCATCATTGACATACTCCCCGACAGTCCATGTGCGGGAATTATTGTTCATGGTTTAACGAAGTCCACTTGCTATTTCAGGTTGCCCATTAATAGTAGAGGCGGTCTTCTCCCCATGCTTTCCATCTTTCGATGCAGATCCCCAATGCCCTTGGGTACTGTTTTGCCACTCTATCCCCAAAATAATCATGCCCTTTTTGAGGATATTTATCGCCGCATTTGTATCGCGACAAATCACTACTCCACAATTAGGACATGAATGCGTTACTTTACTGCTTTTTCACAATTGGAACAATCTTGCGACGTGTAGTTAGGCGAAACAGCCACAACAACCTTATTCCAGACTTTTCCGTAGTAGTTTAACCATTGATCATCAGATATCGTAGAGACGCGCCATGGCGCGTCTCTACAATGATTCTTGATCATGTTCGCAATCTTCAAATCTTCATATACTACGACCTCGTTAGATGCCGCTAAGCATTGAGCTTGTTTAATTTTCCAATCTTTGCGCTGTCTTTGAATTTTAAAATTAACTTTACCTAGCTATTTCTCAGCCTTGTGATAGTTGTTTGATTGATGTTTTGCAGCTTCAAACAAATTTTTACTGAACCATTTTTGAACTTTTTTAATTATGTGTTCAGCTTTTTTTTAACCTTAATACATATAACATTATTATCTTTCTGATTTTTGTAAAAATAATTGTTTAATGTATGAATTAGTGATTTTCGAGTGAACGCAGGAACAGTTATATATTCAATCCTCAAATTAATAAAATAGGCATCGTTCTTCTTAAAAAAACTGCAACTGTTTGAAAATTGTATTGTCATAGAAGTGACGATGTGAACGAACATTTACTAACCTTATGAGAACGTAATTTTATGTATAGATTTTTGCCACCAACTGAGCATGAAGGCATTTTTAGTCCAGCCCCTTCAACTACAAATTAACAAAATCTAGACTTAGGATTAAATCGTGGTTTTCCATTATGAGATGTTGATTTTTATACTGTTTATAGGGTAACTATATTGTGGTATGTAAAGTTTTGTATCTATATCCAACATTTCTGCTAAATTAGTCAGTGTATAGTTAAGTTAAATTGACTGCTTATTAGGCTCCCGAACCACGACTCAAGTCGCGGGATTTCATGGAGCTTGGTTAGTAGAGAGGCGAAATTCCACCTCTCTACAGTGAGGAACGATATCCACTGTCCTCAGCGTTTACAATGCAATGGCTCTATGGAACACCTACACAGCGCTCGCGAACTCAACTCCAACATTAATGCGTTGATGCACTCCGCTCCTTTTTTTACCGGCTTACCAGAAGCTGCTGTGGAAAAAGCCATTGCCAATGTCGTCACCCGTACCCATCCCCCAAATCAGGTGCTTTTGCTGGAAAATGACTGGGGCGGTTCTGTGTATTTCATTTTGAATGGTTGGGCGAAGATCCGGACATACAACCTGGATGGCAAAGAGGTGACGCTCAATATTCTCGGTCAAGGAGAACTCTTTGGCGAAATGGCGGCGCTAGATGAGGTACCCCGTTCAACAGATGTGATTACGTTGACTGCCACCATGGTTGGCAGTATGCCAGCTCAGGATTTTGTGAAGTTAATCAAGACAGAACCACTGGCGGGAGTCCGGTTAGCTCAGCTGATGGCAAAACGCTTGCGTCAAGTAAACCGCCGTCTCCGGTTGCGGGAATCGGATAGTACGTCGCGCGTGGCAGACACCTTATTATTTTTGGTAGAGGGTCAGGGGAAAAGTAGAGAGCAAGGAACGGAAATTCCAAACTTACCCCATAGAGAGTTAAGTAGCCTCAGTGGTCTGGCACGGGAAACGGTAACACGGGTACTGACTAAGTTAGAGAAGAAGGGGTTAATTGTGCGTAACCAGGATCTCCTTTGTATTCCCGATGTGTCAGCGTTGGAGCGGATCATCTCTTAGATAGACAATCATATGAGTTTTCAGAAAATCCTTGTCGCCATAGACAACTCTTCCTTATGCAAGCCTGTGTTCTCTCAGGCGCTAGAATTAGCCCAGGTGAATGCCAGTAGACTGATGCTGCTCAATTGCCTGAGCAGCGATATGGTTGGTGAACCATCGGTTCCCATGTCAGTCGAAATGGGTTTGTATCCGGAGATGATGAACACTGCCTACCAAACTCAAGAGAGCCTCATTGAACAGCGGATCGAGGAGGCGCAGGCAATGCTGAGAAGCTACTGCAAAACCGCCACCAGCAAGGGAGTGCTGACAGAATTTGATTACAAAGTCGGCGATGCTGGCCAGTGGCTGTGTAAACTGGCTTACAGTTGGGGAGCGGATCTGATTGTCGTAGGACGCAGGGGTCGCAAGGGGTTGACGGAAGCGTTGTTGGGGAGTGTGAGTAATCATGTGCTACACCACGCTCCCTGTTCGGTGTTGGTGATTCAGGAAGCTGATACAAGAAGGTAGGGACGAAGCATTTGTGCCTAAAATTCCTCGCTTCTGTCCAATTTTTCTTGGCTGCTGGTTTTACCCGTACAGTTATTACTAGTACGCCCAGCTAAGTGAATGGCTTCCCATAATAGCCAATGACGGTTCTGCCTGACTCGCAGCAGTATGTGTTTTTTGTGCTTATATACTTAGCTTTTTATGAGTGATCCTTTTGATGACGGTAGGGGTGGGTTTAACCAGAATGCTGGTGGGGAAAACAACCATATCGATAAACCCGCCCCTACGAACCCTGCCTCTTCTCAGGAAGCGGAAAACAGCCAAGAAGAATCGGAAAGTGAACCCGTAAGGGTTAATTCAGCCTCATCTGAAGACCTCATTCCAGAGGATGAGTTAGCTGAGGGGCGGCCTAAAGAAGATAATTTGTCTGGGTCGCAGATGAAGGCAATGCGGTCTTCAACCACGCCGTCGGCGAAGGAGCAGCTTGTTTCTGAGGAACGTATCGCGCCCTTAATCTTGGTAGAAACCGCATTCCTTGCCAGTACCGCCAGCCTGATTTGGTTATTTAATTACTATTTTCCCTTGGGACCGGTACTGCGGATTTTTTTCCCGGTGCCAATTGCCCTAGTTTACTTGCGGTGGGGCAACCGGGCGTCTTGGATGTCAGCGCTGGTTTCTGGGTTGCTGTTATCTGTGCTGATGGGGCCCACCCGCAGCATTCTCTTTTTCATCCCCTATGGTCTCATGGGTGTGCAGCTAGGGGCTTTGTGGAGACGCCAGTCGAGTTGGGTATTTTCAATTGCCATAGGTTCTTTGATTGGCACGTTTGGATTCTTTTTTAGGTTTTGGCTGCTCTCTATCCTGCTCGGTGAAGACCTCTGGGTTTACCTGATGAATCAGATGACGCAACTAGCGGAGTGGGGATTTGTGAAGCTAGGGTGGCTTGCTGTGCCTAGCCTACCTTTGATTCAGGCGATCGCTGTTGGGATGATTGTCATTCAGAATATTTTTTATCTATTCGTCGTACATCTGGTAGCTTTACTGCTACTAGACCGATTGGGTAACCCCATTCCTCGACCTCCTGCCTGGGTACAAGTCTTGCTGGATTATGAAGAATAAACTCTAAAGAGAGGGGTTCGGTACAGACAAACACTGGAGGCAAAGTAGTTCTGATGATTCAGGTCTACACTCAGCTAGCACAGGGACGCAGATGGCTACAGCGATATCGGGGGCGGCGACCTGTATTTGCTTGTGTTTTAGGATTTACCGACACCGGTCTAATTCCTGATATTTCCGCAGCTGGTCGCAGTACCCTTGACCGACGCTACACGGCGATCGCAGATGCTGAATTTTTGTATAACGGTCCTCAACCTCAGCCTGAATACCCCTTACCCCCGCTTGCCGCAGGTGCCTCGCCAGTGCTGATTTCTCGCGCCGTAGTTGAGGCACTCTCACTTCCAATCTATTTATTCAATGCCGGGTTGCCGCAAACGCCGTCGGTGCCAACTATTGATTTAGGCGGCGTCCCAGCCGCTTGTCTGACATCAGGAAATGCTTTACCACTCTTGAGTGTGAAACATCTGCTGGAACAAGGCTTAAAGTGGGGACAACAGCTAGCGGCAAACGCCGCCGATGGGTATACAATCCTGGGCGAGTGTGTCGTGGGGGGAACAACCACAGCACTAAGCGTTCTCACCGGCTTGGGTATCCCAGCGTCTGGCAAGGTCAATAGTAGCCACCCCAGCTGCAACCACGCTCAAAAGTGGGCTGTGGTGCAAGCAGGGTTAGAACGAGCCGGTTTTGGCAATTTGGAATTGGGGGATGCTGGTCAAACTCTGACACCGGAAACTGGCAAGTCAAGCAATAATTTCCAATCGGTCGATCCGCTGCAACTAATTGCCGCCGTCGGCGATCCGATGCAAGTAGCAGTAGCGGGGATGGCAATTGCCGCCAGTCGCACCAGCGGCGTATTGCTTGCCGGTGGCACCCAAATGCTAGCGGTCTACGCTCTAATAGAGGCAATCGCACATCGCTACGCTCTAGCATGGCAACCTGAACAAATCGTAGTCGGTACTACGCGTTGGGTGGCAGAAGACAAGACAGGTGACACCGTGGGATTAGCTCAAACGGTTGGGAAGGTGCCCCTTCTGGCGACTCAGCTAAGTTTTGCTGCATCTTGTTATCCCCAGCTGCAAGTTTATGAACAGGGATTTGTGAAAGAAGGTGTCGCTGCTGGTGGCTGTGCGATCGCGGCTCATCTCACCCTAGGCTGGAACCAAAATCAACTTCTCCAAGCGATTGAAGCCTTAATAGAACGCTGTTAGGTACTAATCCCAACACTTCTTTAAGGCAAAACCTCTATAGTCAAGTAAAGCTGTACCCTTCATTACTGAAGTTACGTAGCTTTCAATAACATCCCAACTCGCTACATTTAAGCGTGGAAGCGGTGAGCTAACAGCTGTTCTTCCAGAGCAGCAATCCGATTGTATGCCGCTGTCAGTTGTGCCGTTAGCCGTTTGATTTGTATCTCTGGCGACAACTCCTTCTCACTGGTTTGATGAGAATTGCTATCAAAACCGTGGCGATCAACCAATACGTCCTTGTGTTTCATCACTCTGTCAAGACTGCTGTCGTTCTGGTAAGTATATTGTCTGAGGCTGGCTACCGACGGCGAGCGGTCAGATCCGCGGACAGCAGTTGAGCGCTTCTCGGATAAGGCTTCTAAGACTTGACCATTCAGGTTATCGATGATTTGGTACAGTGCATCAACTTTATGACTTAAAGCGCTGACTTGTTTTTGAAGTGCATCCATGCGATTCCCAATTCCCCTTACTTTCTTTTATTTATAGTATGAAACAAAGACTAAAAAGTTCTATTGCTTATCAATTATTTAACTTTTAATAACCATCCTAGGGATAATATCCTTCGCTCTAGGTTTTTTAACTTAGTGGATTGAAAGTAATAATTTTTGCAAAGCTATGCTCGCAACACGACAAAAAAAACGGCTAAAATGGCACAGCTTCGTGCCTAGAAGCAGTAACATAGATTGTGCTAATTTATTAAACAAACTAAATTCCCTTTAACTAATTTGGTGAATTTAGGGAAATTTTATTCTGTTTTGAAGAAAAAAATGCTCAGCTTTCAAGAGTTTTTTACCGCTTGTACGGGTTTATGGAAAACAGAAAGAATCTACCATTCCGTCCTTCAGGGGCAGGTAGAACGCTCTTATACGGAATTTAGAGTGGAATCCCTAAAAGGTGACCAAAAACAGCAAATTTTGTCACAATCGCTTTTAAGTGGGATTAAAGTTGATCTGGCTCAAATGAGGGATGATGAGAACCTGTGCCCTGGGTTTGCGATCGCCTTTGATACCCGCTCAGAAACCGGAGAGGAAGTGTCAATGAGTTTAAAGGCACTATTTGTGCCTGATGCATACGCAACTTTAGCTGAAGCGGCAGAGTCATCAGCACCGGTGCTGCCAGTAGCTGCTCATGTCCCAGCTGCCGAGGAAGTGATTCAGGGTTTTTACCTGCGGGATGAGGGATATTCAGAAGCGGGTGCTGTTGCAGGTCGGTTTACCTATCAGCCGACTCGTCAAACCCTGGAAATGACAACCTACTATCGGCGTTCGGTTGCAGTAGATCAAATGCGAATTATAGCTCCTGATATGCGAATACGCACCATCGTTACCTACCAGCGCCCTCAACCTGGGGAGGTGCCAACAGTTATCGACTTGGTAGGCTTTGGTGTCGAGCATCGGCAGCCAGCATAGACTCGGACATTCAAATTCACGATCCTTTACCGATCAGACCTTTCGGAGGGGGCTTGGGGGACGCGACCGTCCCCCAACGGGGGGATTGGGGGGAGGCCCCCCAAATCTGGGTTTTTATCAACTAACTAACTCTATCGGTAAAAATAAACATAACTATTAAGGGCTGGTGATGGATGATGGGTAAGACAGAATTACCGATCGCCAATAACCAATAACCGATCTCCGCAAGTGATGTTTAATTATGCTGACCTGCTTACCCGCTAGCTTATATGATTAATCGACGGTCTTTTTTGCTGGGCGCTGGAACTCTGGCTATGAGCCAGCTAGCAACAGGTTGCGGGGGTTCTCAAAGCGAGACTTTAAGAGTCAAACTCCTGAAAAATTCCATCCCAGTCCAGGTATTAAATGAATTTCGCCAAAGCCTCAAGCAACCTGCGGCTCTCGATTTAGCCCCAGAAGCACAGTTAAAGGAGTTGTTTGCCCGTCTGGTATCCTGGCAGCGACCAACAGAGACAGGCAACGACAAGAGGCTAAATCTGCCTTTTTTTCAACCCAAGGCACCAGTCATTGCCGACCTAGTGACGTTAGGAGATTACTGGTTAACACAGGCAATTGAGCAGAAGCTCATTCAACCACTTGCACCCAACAAGCTTAAAAGTTGGCAGCAACTGCCGCCGCGATGGCAAGAACTGGTGAGGCGCAATGACAAGGGTCAACTTGACTCCTCTGGACAAGTATGGGGTGCCCCTTATCGGTGGGGTACCACCGTTATTGTCTATCGCCGCGACAAGTTCAAATCTTTGGGCTGGATACCTACAGATTGGAGTGATTTGTGGCGAGAAGAACTGCGCGATCGCATTTCTGTTGTAGATCAGTGGCGAGAAGTGATCGGCCTAACCTTGAAATATCTGGGTCATTCTTACAACACTCAACAGCTTGACAAAATTTCAGACCTCAAAGAAACCCTCTTGAAGCTGCACCGCCAAGTCAAGTTCTACAGTTCTGACGCCTACCTGCAACCCCTAATTTTAGGAGACACTTGGCTGGCGGTAGGTTGGTCAACTGATGTGCTACAGATTATGAAGAGCGATCGCCAAATTGCTGCTGTAGTTCCCCAGTCGGGAACAGCACTCTGGGCAGATTTGTGGGTACAACCCGCCTCTGCCGATGCTCAGCCCAACTCGCAGCTACGAGAGAATTGGATTGATTTTTGTTGGCAGCCAAAGCCTGCCAGTACAATTTCTCTGTGGAGCAGCGCTGCCTCCCCGGTGTTAACCAGCATGAATTCAGCTGATATACCAAAAGATGTCCGAGAAAATCCCCTGCTACTGCCGGATGCCCAGATTCTCCAGAAAAGTGAATTCCTTCATCCCCTACCTGAGGCTAGCGAGAAGCAGTACCTTTCTCTCTGGCAGGAAATCCGCCAGAGCTAATTGGTGAACTACTCACCGCTAAATCGGAGTACCGACTCGCTTCGCGAAACTTACGGCGAGAAAGTTAAAAAGGCGTCAATCCTCGTCTCACCCCTAAACTATCTTGGCCTGAACCTTCAAGCCAGATCTGGCAGTTGGTTTGAGGCGTGCTTAAATTACAAGTGTAGGTTGCTAGAAGCACTTTCTGCTGGTTGAATACCCTGAGGTTGTAGCCAAAATCTTTAGCAACTATCCCAAACTTGTTGACAAAGCTATAGCGCTCCATATAGTCGAGGAGGGTCCAGAGTTGCCGATTCACCACCAGATCCACCCGATTTTCATTTGGGTAGGCCAGCCAGTTGTTAAGCAGCTTGCCCGCGAACTGTTCTTTTGCCCACCAAAGGCTGGGTATTGTTAGCGTGTCTTGAGAGATAGTATTTGCTGTTAAAACATCACCTCTAGCGGGTGGGGGATTTTGGGTTAATACGCTTAATTCTAAAGGTGCTGTAGAAGCCACTGGTGCCGCTGGCATCTGTGCCTGAACTGATGGAGCCAAGAGGCAAGAAGCAACAAGCAACAGGAATGACATCGGTTTAAGGTGGCTCAATTGCGATCTCATGCTCATCTGAACACCTGAAGTGCAAACTTCTTGGAACTATTGCTGTATTGACATCAGCGATCGCGGCAGAGTTCCTCGTGATATTCTCCCCACACATATGATAATGTTAACCCCACAGTCTACGCCCCTCTGGGCCACTGAGACGCTGGTGGGTGTCATGGCAAAGTGCTGGAATATCTAGTTGTTGGGGGCAGCGGGGCAAACAGTCACCGCAGCTGGTGCAGCGGTTGCCTTTGACTCCAGGAAACCAGTGACCAGCGACCTCAAACATACCGTAGCGGTACTTGCCGTACTCAGTCATATTATAAGCAACGTCTAAATTCCGCAGCCGCAAGATTTCGGGGATGTTAATATTTTCTGGACAGGGCAGGCAGGCATAGCACTGGCTACACAAATCGGTGGAGAGGGTATCCACCATCTGAGTCTGTAGACGTTCTAGCACCTCAAGTTCTATTAAAGTCAGAGAGGCATCGCACTCAGCAATACTTAGCGGTTCTGTCAGTTCACCTGGGTTAGCCGGTCCCACGCTGAGGGTAGTAATCCGGGGGTCGCTCAACAAAAACCTGTAGTTCAACTCTAAAGGTGAGAAGGGATGGCATAAGTCCTTTAGGGCTGGCGGCGGCGTGTAGAGGCGGCCTCCCTTATCCGCTGGTGAGATGATGAATACGCCCATATCCTTTTGCTGGGCTAACTCAACCGCCGCCGCATTGCGTTGAAAGAAGTAGTAGTAGTGAAGGTTGACAAATTCAAATAAATCTGTATTAATTGCCGCCAGAATCACGTCCAGCGACCCGTGGGTGGAGAAGCCAACGTGTCGCACCCGACCCTGGGCGATCGCTTCCATGACCGCCGACATACAGCCATCCCTCGCCTGCACCCAGTCGAGATGCTCCCAGGTATTAAGACCATGAATCGCCAGACAATCCAGATAATCTAGATTCAGGCGTATAAGTGATTCCTCAATCCCCTGGCGCATTGTCTCGCCGTTAGGCACCGGCGGTAGTTTGGTGGTTATATATATCTGCTCGCGTGGTACCGACAATCCAGCTTTTAAAACATTACCCAGATACTGCTCGCTTTTGCCGTAACCAGAAGCGGTTTCCAGGTGATTAATTCCTTGGGCAATAGCTTGATGCACTGTCTGGTAGGTATCTTCCTCACAAGCGAGACAACGCATTGTTCCCAGTGAAAACACTGAGAGCGGTAGATTGGTTTTACCAAAGCGGCGATAACGCATCTTGAGAAAGTTTTGAGTTATGAGTTTTGAGTTTTGAATTAAGAATGTTGAATTCTAGCTCAACACTCACTACTCATAACTCTAAAGTACTCAGCAATTTTCTAGGCTTCACCGCTACTGAAGCGCCCCCGCTGGATAATATCTTCGGGTCTGAGTTTAGATATGAATTCCCGGAAGGCTCGCCGTTCTGCTTCGTCAGCGTCGCGGTCTACGGGGATTGAGGCATCAGCAATAACTTCTTCCATTACCCAAATGGGGGTATTAGTACGTATAGCAATTGCGATCGCATCGCTGGGCCGAGCATCAATTTCCTTCTTGACCTCACCCAGACGAACACTCAGCAGCGCATAGAAGGTATTATCCTGAAGCGAGTGAATGATCACGCGCTCCAGGGTCATGCCCCAAGACTCCAGGATATTAACAAGCAGGTCATGCGTGAGCGGGCGGGGAGGTGCCTGTCTCTCCATAGCGCTGATAATTGCTTTTGCTTGATCTTGCCCAATATAAATTGGCAAGGCTCGTCGCTCTGAAGCATCTTTTAGCAGCACAATTGGGCTACGCGTGACAGCATCTATTGCAATTCCAGCAACTTTCATTTCAATCATCAGCTTGGCCTCTAGAATACGGTCGGCGTCGGGGCATCAAAGCGAAGCGATAAACTAAGACTGGACGAACTTGGGCCAGAACAAACACGCTTGCGGTTCTAATCACTATTATGAAGCGACTGTACAACCAGCTTTGAAGACTCGGTTAAATTAAGATCGAAACAGCTGTATCTCTCAGTATGCCTCAGCCTCAGGATGATTGGTTTTAAGATTTAACATAAATCGGGGTTTGTAAGGGGATGCCTGGAAGCCCCTCTTGTTTAAGTATGGGGAGGAAAGACATATCCATACCTAAACAATTGAGCGAAGCGCGAATCAATATTTCTCATAAGTGATAAAAGCGGTAGCATGGAGCAAGTATTGACGTTAGGAAAGCAAACTCGCTCCCCACCACTGAACAGGTTGTCCAGACAGACTGCTGACCGTAGGGGGGTTACTTTAGGGTTTGGTTGGTTGAAACTGGCACAGGGACACGGCGACACGAAGACACGGGGAATGCTCGACACCAACGGCTAAGAGATATACCCGTTACGCTGCCCCTAACCCTGGTCAATAATTAATTTCAGCTAAAAGAAAGTAGTGTTTACAGGATTAATTCAAGGACTAGGAAGCATTAGACCGCTGGATGAAGATCGATTCCAGCTTTCCTGCCCAGGGGAAGCCTCTCGAACACTGCTAGATCTAGCTATCGGCGACAGTGTGGCAGTTGATGGGGTTTGCCTGACGGTAGAGAAGATTTTGCCCCAAGGCTTTGTCGCAACGGCTTCGCCCGAAACTTTGCGCCGCACTACGCTGGGGCAGCGACAGCAAGCCGCCACTTACGTCAATTTAGAAGCTTCTCTGCGGGTGGGCAGCAAGCTGGGGGGGCATTTTGTGACGGGTCACGTAGACGGAATTGGTTGTCTGCGCTCAGTAGTACAAACGGCTCAGGCCTGGGAAATGTACTTTACGGCACCGGCATTGCTTGCCGAGGAGTGGCAGCGCCAAATTGCCCGTTATATTGTCCCCAAAGGCAGCATAGCCGTCAACGGAGTTAGCTTAACAGTGGCAGATTGTGACGCATCTAGCAGCTGGTTCCAGGTGGCTGTGATTCCGCACACCTTCGAGCAGACAAATCTATGCTATTTGCAGACCGACAGCTGGGTTAATTTGGAGGGCGATATTCTGGGCAAATATGTAGAAAAGTTTCTGCGTCATCCTGCACAAGCCGCAGCTGGAGAAGAAACGGCAGCGATCGCCCATAGCGATAAAATTACACCCGTATTCTTGGCAGAACACGGATATCTGTGAACTACTCCCGCTAACCCGAAAGGGCAAGAGCGGGAGCTTCCACCTCGGTTATAAAAAGAAGGATGAAACCAAGTTAAAGTTTTATCCTTTAGCTAGGCTAAGCACCCGGTTTTGGAGCCATCTGAGCTGTACGCAAGGCATTAAGCAGTTGCGCTAGACCATATTCCAACTGAGGACCAGGATCAGTTGCTACCCAGCCTTCCGGCGTTAATTGCCGGGTTTCAAAGTGAAGATGAGGGCCAGTGGAGTTGCCGGTGCTGCCGACGCGCCCAATAACGGTTCCCGGCTCTACCCACTGACCTGGTTGGACAAATATTTCTGAGAGGTGGCCATAGAGAGTTTCTTGGACCTGGTTGTGCTGGAGGACAATGGTTAAGCCGTAGCCGCCCATCCAATCAGCGATCGCTACCTGACCAGCAGAGGTCGCAAAAACTGGTGTTCCCAAAGGAGCGCCCAAGTCAGTACCGGCGTGAAACCGACTATCGCCTGTAATTGGATGAATCCGCCAGCCGAAGACTGAGGTAATCGGAGCCGGAATCGTCAGGGGGAACATGAAGCTAGTGTTGCCATTTCCTGGGCTTCCAAATGGGGCGGCTGCCAGATTGTAGTAGGGGTAGCTTTGCAAATTCGCCCTACTACTTGGGGAAGCCACCTGTTGAGCAATGCGTGTGCTCGGGCGGCGGCTATTGACGGCCAAGCGACTGAGGCTCCTTGGGGAAGTTACTTGTTGAGCAATGCGTGTGCTCGGGCGGCGGCTATTGACGGCAAGGCGGCTGAGGTTGCTTGGGGAAGTTACCTGTTGAGCAATTACTGTGCTCGGGCGGCGGCTATTGAAACCCAGACCGTTAATGTTCGCGCGGATAGGACCTATATTGATTGGCTGCAAACCGACCAGCGGTGTCTGTGTACTTCTCACCCCGCTCAAAGGAGGAACCGGAACAGAGCGCTTAGTGCTGGCAAGTTCTCGACTTGGTGCCGCTACACTGCAGACCCCGCTCACCAGCTTCTGCTCTTTAAACACAGTTTTACAGCTGGTGAACCCTTGATTCGTCACCAGGTCAGTCGGTTCATCGTAGAAGCGAATTGGCAAGTCGCTCTGAGCCGTAACCCCAAAAGTGTAGTCAGTAGAGTCGAGATAAATCTTGTTCTCTACTGTGACTTTGGCACTGGTATCTGTGAGGCTGGGTATTGTTAAGGGAGGCGTTATTTCCTCAGCTGTGCTTGGCTCAGGCAAGCTGGGAATAGGAAGTACAGGTTGTTTGGCCACAGATGGCTCTAACTGACCTGGCGGGGCTGAGCGTTTGTCTACAACAACTGGCTCTGGCTCCCGTTCCAATGAGGCTAAACCTTTATCTATAACAACTGGTTCAGAAGCACGTTCTGAGGCAGCTGAGCTTTTATCTACAACAACTGGTTCTGACTCCCGTTCCAACGAGGCTGAACCTTTATGTATAACAACTGGCTTAGAAGCACGTTCTGAGGCAGCTGAGCTTTTATCTACAACGACTGGTTCTGACTCGCCCTCCAACAAAGTTGAGGCTCTGCGGGAAACACCTGGCGCCACCTCGCGTGGCAACGAGGCTGAGCTTTTATCTACAACAACTGGCTCAGAAGCACGCTTGGCTACTGATGGTCTGGGTTCAACAACTGGGTTGGGATTAAGCTCCGGCGTTGCTATCGTAGATGTTTCTGGAGCAGAGCTTTTGGGCACAGCATCTGGAATCGGCTCTGCTTTTACGACTACTGTACGCGGAGCTTCTTGGGTCGTGTCCCCTACTTTGGGCTCTGGGACCGAATCCGTCTTTGCCCAAACAAGGCCGCTGCTGAGGATACTGAGACCGCCAATACAACTTAATCCTTGCGTCAACAGGGAACGCCGCCAGAAGAAGCTAAAAGGGGTGCAACCAGGGGAGGTTCGCTGGGTCATTTCCGAATCACTACTCATAAAAGGCCATTGGTGAAGTTTAGGGAATTTCAGCCAATCCGGTATTTGAATCAATGCTAAATCTGCTTGGACTAGCAATTTTAGATTTTAGATTTTGGATTAAAAGAAATTTTGGGTTCATGCTCCGCCGAATTATGGGCGGAACAAATCGTAAATCCAAAATCCCCAAGCCCCGACCACAAGAATCGGGGTCAATCCAAAATCGTAAATCCAAAATCCTTGCATTGGTTGACCCTGGATGTGGAAAAACTACCTATCGTAGCCCAAACTGATTGTACCGGGCTTAAGACAAATTTCTGATTTAGCTGCTAATGATTGCACGCGAACTCGCAGATCTCCTGTGGGTGATACTCCGACAACCACTCCTGGGCAACCATCTACGACGATGGTGCGTCCTCGGCTACTTAGAAGCTCTAGATAAGAGGGTAGAACAATTTCTATTCCTGACGGTGAACAGTGCTGGTAGCCGGATAAAATTCCCTGTATGGTAATTGCTGCCAACATTTCCAGGCAGGTGATCGGGGGCGTTTGCTGATGCTTGAAGAAAGATTGCAGATTGATGCCGGTTTCCGGCACTGGGTTATTCCAGTTGATGCCAACCCCTACGATCGCTTTGGTAATTTGTCCTTGGTGTATGCGAGTTTCTGTGAGAATACCGCCAAGTTTGCGTCCTAGCAGTAGCAGATCGTTGGGCCATTTGAGTAAAACAGGTATGCCGCGATCGCGCAACGCTGTCGCTATTCCCCATGCCATGCATAAAGTTAGCTGGGCGCTATTTGACGCTGGTAGATTAGGAGCAATAGCTAAAGAAAGGTACAATCCACCACCGGGAGAATGCCACTGGCGTCCCCATTGACCTCGCCCGGATGTTTGTCTCGCTGCGATCGCAATTGTTCCCGGCGCAGCACCCCCATCGATTAATTCCCATAGCTTCTGGTTTGTGGAGGTTAGAGTCTCAAATATATGCAAACAAAGCTGTAGAGGCGCATGATTATGCGTTCCTAGTAGAGATTCAAGCTGTTGTCGATCAAATGCCACCGCTGCAACCAGAATAAATCGTTGCTTAAGTTAACATAGATTCGTCAATCGATTTCCGATTTTGGATTAAGAGCCTATCTTTCCAAATATCTGCGTCTATTTGCTTGGTGAAAGCGATTTAAAATCTCTCAAATCGGCTTTTCGGATAGGTTCTAAGCTCTCATAGCTGCCAAGCCTTGATACAACATAATCCAATCGGTATCAGCTATTACTTCTGAGGTTTTATAGTTGCAGTTATCTTCCTTAACGCTCAACCCCGAATTTCCCACCCACAGTTGGCGCTGGCGCACTTGGGAAAAATTGCCATATTTAACTTGTAGCCTGCTGGAATCTTGGCCTCACGGCTTTTTTACTCAACAGTTTTGGCCTCGATCTCCATCGGAATTAGTAGATGTCCTACAACCTGATGCCCAGGTTTATCGCGTCAAACAGGTACATGGCAACACAGTGCTAACGCCCTCAGAAATAGAAAGTGCTGCTGGTAAGTCGAATAGTAGGGAGGTGCTAGAGCAAGAAGGCGAGTTCGCGCTAGCTGATGGTTTATTGACACAACAGGCGCAGCAGGCGGTATGGGTAGCGAGTGCAGATTGCACCCCAGTTTTGATTGCTGATACTCAAACCGGACAGGTGGCCGCAGTTCATGCGGGTTGGCGGGGTACTGCTGCCCGGATTGTTCCAGTGGCGATCGCGCGACTCCTCTCTTCTGGTAGCCAAATTCAGAATCTGCTGGTGGCTATGGGACCGGCGATCGCTGGTGAAGTCTACCAAGTAACTTTTCCGGTGGCGGCTGAAGTAGGAGCCAGCATTCTACCGCAATCTGAGGCTGATTCTCCAGAATCAATACTAGATGCCCTGTGGCAGTTGCCCAACTCGCCGCTGTTACCAGATCCGGAACCGGGGCGGGTACGCTTGGACGTGCGGCGGGTGAATGCAATTCAACTTGAACAGCTAGGTATATATCCTGAACAAATAGCTATTGCCCCTCATTGCACCTACCAAGAGCCAGAACATTTCTTCTCTTACCGCCGAGATCATCTCAAAAAAGTTCAGTGGTCAGGAATTATCAGTGTAGAACCTAGTTAGGGATTTTAGCCTTATTCCAAGTAGCAGTAGCGCCCAGTACATCACCTAAGAGACGATTACTATTGAGCTAGTTTGTTGTTAGCAACAAGCTTTCTGAGATAGAAAATGCCTACACTACGGCTACGTTTAACACCATAGCCACACTGGTTGTTTTTAACAATGCTACTCCTCACTCATAAAAAATCTACCCTTGTACTGCTGATTCTCCTGGCAGCAGGGTATGCAGGTAATTATTTCAGCCTCCCGCTCTTTTTTGGAGCAGATTTCCTGTTTGGCAGTATTGCCGTCTTAATCGTGGTACGGCTATTCGGGCTAGGCTGGGGTATGCTGGCGGCAACCCTGGCTGGTTCATACACAGTTATAATCTGGAACCATCCTTATGCGGCAATTGTTCTTATTTGTGAAACTTTATTTGTAGGCTGGCTATTTCACCGCAAAAGCGAAAATATGGTTTTACTAGATGGCATTTACTGGGTGCTCATCGGTATGCCTCTGGTGTGGCTATTTTATTTCGGCTTGATGCATGTGGATGCCACTCAAACATTGCTAGCGATGTTCAAGCAGGCTGTAAATGGCATTTTTAACGCCTTAGTTGCTAACTTAATCGTTACTCACTTACCTATTCATAAATGGGCATCTCGCCCCCAGATTAAGAAGACGCTTTCTCTCCAGCAAACCTTATTAAATTTGTTAGTGGCGTTCGTTTTATTTCCGACACTCATGATCATGATTGTAGATGGTCATCGTGCCATGAGTAATATCGAAACTAGGGTTCAGGCAGAACTTCAATCCACTACAAAATACGTAATTACCGATTTTCAGGCTTGGCATCAGCGACGTTTACATGCGCTTAACGAACTAGCAAAGATTGCGGCTGAGTCTGATACAACACTAATTTCTTCTGAAGACGCTACACAAACAAATAGATTACAGCAAAGCACAAAACTAATAGGCGGAGCTTTTACTGATTTCTCTAGCTTGTATGTTACCGATCAGGCGGGCAATATCATTGCATATTACTCAAAAGACAATAATGGCGCAGAATTAAAGATAGGTTTAAACGTTGCTAGCCAATCTATCTTTAAAAAAACTAAAACAACATTAAAATCCTTAACAACTGATTTATATTTTAATTTGCCAGAACAGCCATTAAACACCTTCATTTTTGTAAAGATTCCACCTACACCTCATGTTGGCATAACTGCCCCAGTAATTGTAGAAAATCAATTTCGCGGTTTTGTTTATGCTTCGTTAGATTTAAGTAAAATAAGCGAACGCCTCAAAGCACATATTTATGACCAGCAGATGCAAATTTCTCTTATCGATCGTCAAGGTCGTATCGTTACCAGTACGCAGGTTAACAAAGTTGTAAAGCAAGGCTTTGAGGATTTCAAAGGTGGAGAAACCCAGATACTAAAGGGTGATATCTATCAATGGCTACCTGCTAAAGAAAATCTGCCCCCTATAATGCGATGGAAAAAATCTTTCTATGTGCAAAAAACGGCTATGGGGAGCAATATACCTTGGAATTTAGTTATAAAAACACCCGCTGCTCTACATATTAACTATTTACAAAATCTCTATATCCAAGACTTAGGTATAATACTGATAATTGCCGTATTGGCACTTGTAGTTGCAGATGCTGTCAGCCGCAGATTAGTTAGGACACTGGCAATATTGGCACAGGTGACGACTAACTTACCAGATAAACTACTAGAGCGAGAACCGATTCAGTGGCCGCGGAGTTTGGTAGCAGAGATAGACTCTTTAGTTCAAAATTTTCACCTAATGGCGATTGCACTTAATCAAAGATTCCAAGAAATTCAAAGTGTTAATGAAACATTGGAACAACGAGTTGCCGATCGCACGGATAAGTTATTAAAAACCAACAATAAATTAAGAAATGTAATCAAAGAGCGTCAACGGGCGAAGGAAGCAGTGCAGGAGAGTGAGCAGAAATATCGCTCTGTGGTGGAAAATGTTAAAGAAGTAATTTTTCAGACAGATGCCGCGGGATTATGGACGTTTCTCAACCCTGCTTGGACAGAAATTACTGGTTTTTCAATCAACGAAAGCATTGGCGCAAGCTTTTTAAATTACGTTCATCCTGACGATAGGCAACGTAATTTAGAACTGTTTCAACCCTTGATTCAGCGCCAAAAAGAGTATTGCCGTCATGAGATTCGTTACCTCACAAAAGAGGGTGGCTACCGTTGGATTGAAGTTTTTGCCCGCCTGACTTTAGATGCAGATAATTCTATTAGCGGCACTTCTGGTACTCTCAACGACATCACGGAGCGGAAGCTGGCAGAAGAAGCGCTACGAAAAAGCGAAAATTTATACCGTAAATTAGCTAAAAATTTTCCCAACGGTGCAGTTCTTTTATTTGATAAAAATTTACGGTACACGATTGCTGACGGAGCAGGTTTAGCAGAGATTGGCCTTTCTAGAGAGTTATTGGAAGGCAAGGCAGTTTGGGAGATATTTCCCCCTGAAACTTGTGAAATTATAGAGCCAACTTATCGCGCTGCCCTTGCCGGGACAGCAACTGTTACGGAATTAATTTATAGCAATCATATTTACCTCAGGCATACGCTCCCCGTGAGGAACGAGCAGGGAGAAATTGTGGCTGGAATGACGATGACGCAAGACATCACTAACCTCAAGCAAGCTGAGGCAGAAATTCTGGCTTTGAATGCCCAACTAGAACAAAGAGTTATTGAAAGAACTGCCCAGCTAGAAGCGGCAAATTCTTTAAAAGATGAATTACTAATCCGGGAACAGATAGCACGTGCTCAAGCGGAGGCAAGTGAGCAACGCTTTCGCTTCCTCATGGAAGTTATTCCTCAGCAGGTATGGACTGCCCTGCCAGATGGCAGGCTAGATTACGTTAACCAACGGGTTCTTGATTACTTCGCCTCCACAAGCGAGCAAATTTTGGGCACAGGATGGCAACAGATGGTGCATCCAGAGGATTTGCCACGCAGTAGCGATCGCTGGAGCAATTCCTTGGCAACGGGCAATCCTTACGAAATTGAATTTCGGCTCAAGAGGGCTGATGGCGTGTATCGCTGGTACATTGGGCGTGCTTTACCTGTGCCCGATACTGAGGGTGAGATTATCAGTTGGTTCGGGACAAATACCGACATTGACGCTCAAAAGCAGGCGGAGGAGGTGCTGCGGCAACAGGCAGAGGCATTAGAGCAAGCGAACCGCATTAAGGACGAGTTCCTAGCCATCGTCTCCCATGAATTGCGTACCCCCCTCAACTCCATGCTGGGATGGGCTAAGCTGCTTCGCTCTCGCAAGTTTGATGAAGCTACTACTGCCAGGGCGCTGGAAACAATTGAGCGCAACGCCAAATCACAGGCACAAATAATCGATGATATCTTGGAGGTCTCGCGGATTGTTAGAGGCAAGATCCGTCTTAACATCCGCTCAGTTGACGTGGTATCCACTATTGAGGCGGCAATTGATGCTGTGCGTCCTACAGCAGAGGCTAAAGATATTCAAATTGAGTCTATGCTTGGCTCCTCTGCCGGCTTGATTTCCGGTGATTCGGAACGTTTGCAGCAGGTTGTCTGGAATCTGCTTTCAAACGCGATTAAGTTCACGCCCAAGGAGGGACGTGTTGAAGTAAGACTTGAATGTGCTGGCTCTTATGCTCAGATTCAAGTAAAAGACACGGGTAAAGGTATAAGTGCGGAATTTTTGCCTTATGTCTTTGAGCAGTTCCGCCAAGCGGATAGCTCCATGACAAGGTCGTATGGGGGACTGGGATTAGGACTGGCAATCGTGCGTCAATTAGTAGAACTGCACGGTGGAACTGTCCAAGCCGAAAGTGAGGGAGAGGGACAAGGGGCGACATTTACGGTGAAGCTGCCGCTAATAGAAGGCAGTAAAGGAAATGGGGAGACGGGAAATAGTTCAAACTCTCCCCTAGTCCAGCAGCTCACACCCTCAGTCCTGTCTGGATTACAGGTACTTGTGGTAGATGATGAAGCTGACACTCGCGAGTTTTTCATAACTGTACTCGAAGAGTGCGGGGCTAAAGTAAGAGCAGTGGTATCAGCAGGGGAAGCACTGGAACTGCTCAAAAGTTTTAAGCCAGATGTACTGGTAAGCGACATTGGCATGCCAGTTGAGGATGGTTACTCGCTAATCCGTAAGATCAGAGGAATGGAGGCAGAGCCAGGACAGATTCCGGCTATGGCGTTGACGGCTTATGCCAGGGAAGAGGATCGTCAGCAGGCACTTTCAGCAGGTTTCCAGATGCATATATCTAAGCCCGTTGAGCCTGCAAAGTTAGTTGCAGGGGTTGCAAACCTTGCCGGACGTACACTCGAAGTTTAACTGACAGGGTAAGGGTTAAATAGTTTTGAGTTTTGAGTTTTGAGTTTTGAGTTTTAAGCTCATGTGCATAAAAATTGCATAATCCTCTCCCCCAGCTTCCCCAGCTTCCCCAGCTTCCCCAGCCTCCTCTGCTAGTCGCTCAGGGCAACCAGCGAGGGTGGAAGCCGGGTAAAGGCAGCTCTTCTGGTTCCAGCTTACCAGCAGATTTCGGTGTGGAGGGTGTCAGGGGTAGCAGCCAGAGGCGACTGGTGGCGATCGCTTGCCCATCACTTGTGGTTAAACTTTCTCCTTCGGGGAGTGCGCCGGTAGTGACGACCTGATCGAACAGCAGAGCTAAACCGTCGGGTGACAAGCTCATCTGAATGTCTCGTTGCTCCGGCAAGGCCAATAAGGGTGTTACTTTATTTGTCTTGAGGTCAATTGCGTAGATGTAGGGCTGTTCTCGGTATTCTTTCCCTTCCTGTAGCAGCTCGGTCAGCAGACAATAGATGGTTGTTGAGAGTGGATCGAACAAGGCGTCCATAATTGAACCTTGTGTTCGCAGTAGTTCTTTCTGGATGCCAGAGTTTGTTACGAGAAACAGGGATTCCGTATTATTGGTATTAAATTTAAGCATCACTCCTGCTGTGCCATCTCTGGAAAAACTCAGAGCTTTGCCAAATTGGGGCAGAAAATCCAAGGGCTTTGCTTTAGGTATTAGTGGCAGAATGGCGACACCTTGCCCTTGAGCCATGGCTACAGCTGTACTATCTGGTGTGATCGTAAAGTCCCCTCCCGGCTCGTTTTCCAGCGGTTTAGGGGCAGCTTTAGACTGCACTACCCATAAGCCAAACTCGCCTGGATTTCCCTGCTTGGCTCGCTGTACAACAATTGTCTGCCCATCAGCAGACAAGTCAAATTTCATGTTTTGGTAGTCTTTACTGTCTAAAACCTGGTCTATTTTGCCTTTTGGCTGTAAGTCAGCGTCTTGACTGCCTGGAGACTGAGGATTTGTGCCTGTCGTCACTGTGTACAGCTGTTGGTTCGATGCGCCTGGTTTTTGACTTTTCCAGTCAGAGGCAGAAAACAAAATCCGGTCGCCTTGTGGATAAGGTTTAAAGTCCGTGACTACCATATCAGAAGGCGTGAGAACGCTTTTTTGCTGCTGGGTGAAGTTATACAAAATTAAACGTCCCTTTTCTTCTCCCTCAACACCGAGGTAGACTAAGGCGCGATCGCGGGTGCTAAATTCAGAGGCAAACGGCTGAATTACTTTTCCTTTCTCCTTTCCCCCAATGCTTGTAAAGCGGCCTAGGGCATTCTCCAGCTGCATTTTATATTTAGTGCCATAGGCGGCGGGTGACAATAGGGTATAAACCATTCGTCGTCCTGCCCAGCTAACTTTGCCCGGTAGCAGCGGCTCTATTTGCAAAGCAGCTTCTACACTGGGGTGATCCATCGGACGGCTAAAGGTAAGGGTAAAGGAGGTATCTTCTGCCCCCACTTGTTTATTCTGCCAACTAAAATCCCGTACTCGTGGTGCCGTGCGATCGCCGCTCAACACCAATAGTCCTATCAGGATACTCAGCACCAGCATCAGTACTAAGGCAGCACGGTCGAGCGGTTGAAGAAATTTCTTAAAAGTCACGGTTTGATGGAGCTAGGGGCTAGAAGTTGAACCAGAGAGTTGAGTGCAGTCATTACCCATCATAAAGACAATGGCGCAGCGAGGGCAGCTAGATGGGAAAGCTCTGCACCGCTTCGCAGAGTTATGAGTTATTAATTCATAACTCATAACTCATAACTTAAAACTCAAAACTTTTTAATTAGGTGAAAAACAATTTTTTCGTAATCCAGGATACGGCTTTCACAGGAACTTGCCATAAATGTTCTAATTCCCAAAGCAATTGTAAATGCTTAACAAAGCCAACTAAACTAAAGTTCTCTCCTTTATTGTATGCAAGCCTGAGATATTGTGCGTAGCGAGTAATAAATATTTCCCAAGCTGCTTCGCGTTTAAAGCTTTGGATCTGACATTCAAGCAGTTCCAATTGGGAAAGTTGCAGCGACTGGATCTCTGTCAAAATCGATACTTTTAAATCGAGTATTTCCGATAAAAGCGGCTGCTTTTCTTTTAATTGTGTAACTAAACCGCTTTTTTGAGCTTTGACAATGATTTCTCGCCAATCAAATTCCGGACATAAATTAAGCAGCATCAATATATCAGCCAACCAAATTATAGACGAAACTATATCCAAGGGAGTTTCCTGTAAGCAAAGTTGGGTTAACTGCTCGTTAGCAGTTAATACTGGCGCTGATATATCTTGCAAAAAAATAGATGTTGTATTTATAAATATTTCGTCAACCTTAGTTCCTGTTAAGTACCAATGTAGCTCTAGCGGGATACTAGATTTTTTATTAAATTGACTTAATGTCCGGCAGTGTAAATTTTTGGGGAAAATAATTTCTGTTGCATTCCACCCCAACTGGAGTAAAATATTGCTCGTTTCCGGCACTGTTTCTGGACGGACCAAAATTGCTAAAGTATTAATTGTTCGTTTACCTAAATCTTGATAAGCTTGAAATAGTAAGGCGGTATCTTTAAGTAAGATAAATTCAATGCCAGCTTTTTGCAAAACAGGCAAAAGTTCGATCAGAGACTGAAATATTAGTTGGTTTTTACACCACCGGAGTCGATAAATTCCCTTTAGTTTTGGCATCAAGTTATCTTGAAAATACAAACCAGCTAAATTTCGATAAACAAGAGGTAATAATTGATAGGAGGCTGAGTCAATATCGTCTAAATTAACAACTGTTTTCCAAGCTTGCCAGGAGGCTATGGCCGCTTCGCCCTGTTGCATTGCTGCTTGCAGGAGCAGTTTTTGTTCGGCACTAAGAATATTTTCTTGATTCATATCTTCTTTGCCACCAAAGAACCATTCTCTAAAGCATAAATTACATCTGCTTCCTGGACAATATCAAGATTGTGGCTGATAATTAGTATTGTTGGTGCCGGCTGAAGTTGTTTAATATTTTTCATCAAAGCGATAACTGAAGCTTCATCTAGATGATTGGTAGGTTCATCAAGAATTAGGAGTTTGGGTTTACGGAGTAAAGCACGCGCGATCGCGATCCGCTGGCGTTGCCCACCCGATAACAACATTCCCCCATAACCAACTAAGGTGTTGTAACCTTTGGAAAACCCTATAATAAATTCCTGAGCCGTAGCGGTAGTTGCAGCTTCTACCACCTCTGCTTGAGTTGCGTTAGGTAGACCATAGGTAATATTTTCCCATATTGTTCCTGAAAAAATTGTAACATCTTGCATTACTACTCCGATCTGCTGGCGCAAATGGGCAATATCCAAAATATCGAAAGGGCGATCGTCGGCATACAACCGTCCTTTTTGAGGACGATAGAAACCCAATATCAGATATGTAGTAGTGCTTTTTCCTGAGCCGTTGGGGCCAACAATGGCAACAGCTTTATGAGGAGGTATGGTCAAATTAAAATTTTGTAATACCCATGTATTGTTATATTGAAAATCTATTGATTTTAAACTAATTTTTCCCGAAAAATCTAGTTTAATAACTCCCTGATAGGGGCGACATGATTCTATTTCTAAAATATTAAATAAGTTAATTAGCGATTCGTTGCCAGCAATTATTTGCGGTACAGAATTTAATACTTTAGTTAAATTATTTCTGAGTAAATTAAGGATAAAATAAAAAGCGATTAGGTTGCCCAAGGTCATTGTATTTCTAGCAACAGCGTAACCACCAATAAGTAGAATGATAATGCCTGCTGTTGTTACTAACAGTTGTTGAGCAATATTATAAGTTCCGTTGGTCAATAACATTGCTATGCTTTTTACCCGTAGATTCTCAAAATATCGTTTCTGTCTTTCTAGTTCAAAGTTCTCGGCGGTTTGAATTCGGGTTAAATCCATCTGGTGTAGTGCTTGCCAAATTTCCTTATTAAATTGAAGAAAGGCATCATAAAATTGTTGAGTTCGCCTTTGGACTTTTTCCCCCATTATTTTACTAATTAAAAAGAAAAGTGGAGCCAGACCAAGAGAAAAAATAAATAAGAAAACATTTAAATATATGAGGGCACTACTAAGAACTAAACTTACCAGAAATGCTGGAAGTAAATTACTAATTAATGCACCCCCCAAAGTATCAACACGATCGGTATCTTGAATGAGATAACCGTGTAACTTGCCCATATCCGCTTCACTATAATAGGAACGGGAGAAAGTGTAAATTTTTTTAGAGAGATCGTTACGAATTTTTTCAATAACCCATTTGGTAATGTTGATGTCAACATTTTGTTTGTAAAGTACAGCTATTTGTTCTAGGGAACGTATAAAAAAAATAGCAATAGCAACCTGAACGAGAAGAGATAAATTTCGAGTTGGCAGTACTTTATCAATGACATAACCAACTAACAAAGCACTGGCAAAAAGTAAAATCGACTGTGTAATGGCTAATATTATGCTTAAACTCAATAATTTATGGAAGCCCTGATAAAGACGGAGGTAGTAACGCCAAGCAGCAATATTCATATAAAACTTTGTAGTAACAAATAAACAGTTAGTTTGAGTGGAAAGCTAAACCCCACGAGTGGATAGTTTTAATGAAAGTTTACATTTTTAGATTGATTTAATGCAATTTTATGCATTCAAGATAATTATTTGCTTAAAGCTTAGATGCTCAGACTCATATTTTTCTTTACACAAAAATTTTAATAGTCAATATACCTAAGCTTTTAATTATAAAATATACTGGTACAGTATAGATTTTTATTTTCTGGAAAAGTGCTAATTATGAAGCAGCGATTTACCAATCTCTTGTACGAGCTTGGTCAAGCAGAGAAAACAAGAAAGTTTTATCGGCAGGTAGTAAAAGCTATGGCATTTCTAAATGTACATGATTCTTTTAGTTACACAACTTATTACAATGAAACACAAAATGATAAATGGATTGCTGAATATGTTTTTCCTGGTAAAAGAGGTGGTTACTTTGTAGAAGCAGGGGCGGCTAATGGTAGAGAAGCTAGTAGTTGTTACGTTTTAGAGAAAGAATTTGGATGGACTGGGATTTGTGTTGAACCAAATGATATGTTCTTTGAAAAACTTGTGCAAAATCGACCTAATAGTATTTGTGAAAAACTTTGCTTGTCAGAACATTCTGGTAAAGTTGTTTATATTGAGGGAGATGAGCATACAGTAAGTCCTTATTTGGGTGGAATTAAAGAAAACTTAGAAAAATTTAAATACAAAGGTACAGAGGTAATTCAAAAAGGGAAAGAAGTAGAGAAAGATGCTATAACGATTGAGTCTCTATTAAAAAAACATAATGCACCACCAGTTATTGACTATGGTGCTTTTGATATAGAAGGAAGTGAACTCAAGGTTTTAGAGAAATTTCCTTTTAATGAATACCAATTTCTAGCACTTAGCCTGGAATGCGATCGCTCAATCAGCTTAGAAATTAGAAAATTGCTTTTACCCTATGGATATATATCTGTACGCAATCCTTTTAATAAAGATAAACCTTGGGAGCAGTATTTTTTACATGAGAGCATTTTCTGAAAAGACTTAGTTTGTCGGAAAGGTTGGCACCATCTCCATGTATTCAGTAAACCGAGTTGGACGAGTAACTGAAGTGGCTGGCCAACTATCTTGACGCTGGCGTCGATCCAGATAGGTTTTATATAACTTTGGCAAACCCTGATGAATTGGTGCTTTGGTTTTTGTCAGGCTATCTTTATGAATGCGATAAAACATAGTCACCTGCTTTAAATTTACCTTAACAATTTCTTGCTCCCAAGCTCGGATAAACCAATCAGCATCCTCACTAAAGTTTAACGATTCGTTAAATAAACCAACTTTATTAAATAATGATTTGCGAAAAACTGCACTTCCTAAATTTACGTTTGCGTAGGGGCTATCAATTTCCCTATAGGTTAAGTGTTTTTCTGTTGCTGATGATGAAAGCTGTATCTTTTGAATTAACCCCTGAACTATTTCTACTGAAGGGTTGGCAAGCAGACAATTGATTTGAAGTTCGAGAGAATTATCAGCCCAAAAATCATCAGCATCTAAAAAAGCAATAACGTTTCCCCTTGCCAGCTTGATACCTTGGTTACGCGCCGCAGCCGGACCTTGATTGGATTGATAATTATAGCGGATATACTTCTGAAACTGAGCCGCAACTGCTGCTGTTCCATCGGTTGAGCCATCATCAACAATGATGATTTCTAAGGAATAGTAATTTTGCTTAAGGATACTGGCGATCGCATCCGCAAGGAATTTTTCGCCGTTATAAACAGGGATAATGACACTGACAAAGTATTGGTCAGATTTCATTTCTTGTTCTCCAAGGATTTCAGCATCTGCCTTGCTTCAGTAAAATCTGGTGCTGCCTGCACAACCTCACGAAGCGCTTTTGCTGCTAAAGGAAGATTATTAACTTTTTCTGCTACCTGTGCCAAGTACCAATTTATCCGGCAGCGATCGCCACCTAGTTCAATGGCGGCGGTAAATTCAGAAACTGCTTCCGCATTCTTTCCTTGTTGTTGAAGGACTAACCCCGACCACAACCTCAAATAACCATCATGGGGATAATAATTTCGGTATTGAATGATGCCTCCCTCACCCCCAGACAGCAAGATTGAGGATGCGGCAATTTCTCGATCTGCCTCCAGCACTTCCTGGAGGTTTTGTGAGGTCATGCTGGTATGAAATTGTGGGGCTGTATCTTCTAAGGATTGAATAAACCATTCCGCAGGATAAACGGTTGCAGGCTCTTTTGAACTACTCCATTCTCGCTGACGCTTGGGCATCTGCATCAGTTGTTGATAAACAGCATCAAGCTGCTGAACTGCCTGTTCGCCGTCAAAAGCCTGCCGAGCATATTCTCTGGCATTACGTCCTAACCTGGCTCGTTCTTCAGGATGGTGATATAGGTATTCAATTGCCTGCTTGTACTCTAATTCGTTATCTACGACTAAGCCAGTTTCGTTGTCTTTTACTAAGTCTTTTACGCCCCCATAAGGAAGAACAACTGGTGGAACTCCAGCGTACATTGCTTCTTGTAAACTCTTCTCGCTGGTGGCAAAAGTATCCTCACACAAAGGATAGCCAAAAACATCTAGCACCTCTAGCACTGGCTTGATGTTTTCCACATAGCCTTGAAAGCTAAATTTATCCACTATTCCCAGTTGCTCGGCTTGCTGCTGTAGCTGCTTTTCTCTCCCACCACCGCAAATAATAAACTGTAGGTTAGGAATATCAATCTGGGCACTCATTGAGATATACCTGGGGTGCATTTTGGAAAAGTTAACCGTACCGATATACCCCACGTTGAAGGTATTATGAGGGCGAGGTTGTAAATTAGAAAGCCTATCAAAGTCTGCTAGAGCGTAGACGAAATCAGTCTTTTTTTCTTTCACTTCATCTGCGAGATTTTGAAAGACAGGAAGCTTGAGCGAGTAAGGATTGGTTACAAGGACAAAATCTGAATAATTTATTAACTTTTTGGTTATGATTTGTGGTGGTTTATTGCCAAGTATGTGAAGCCAGAGGAGCAGGCGCATTGCTGGAAGCTGTAATCGCAGCAGTTCATAAATGATAGGATTATTCCAAAAATGAACCTGAACAAGATCAGCATTGACAATTTCATGCCTAATAGTACTTAAACCGGGCTGGCTTAGCACGGTCACTCCAGCTTGCTTAGCCAGTAGTAAAGCAATTGGATAAGCTTTAGCTTGCAAGGCGATCGCCCGATGTTGTTGAAGCAAACCCAGTCTAACTGAGTACTTGGCTGCTGCTAGCAGCGAACGAGTTGGTCCATCACCAGAAAATTTTTCAATAATATGGAGAATCTTGAGCATTAGCTGAGTTAATTTATTTTAAATTTTTATGTCTTTGGCGGATTACAGATTGTTTAACAACGCTTAGTAACTCCTGCTTGTTGACTTTAATATTGCCAGAAAGATTTGTACTATGGATGCGTTTATACAGCAAAACTTCAGAGATAACAGCCATTGGGATATGACGATCTTTAACTCTAGCAAACCAGTCTACATCACAGCCAATTTTAAACTTAGGGTTGAACAAACCAACTTGAGCAAACAGAGATTTACGAGCTATTAAGGTGCCGGGGGTGTATCCAAGCTGAGGTTGACCAAATGATTCTTTGTTAAACCCAGGTCGTAGAGAACAGCCTGGTTCTAGAAATAACTTTAACCGAGCGATCGCGTACTGGATATTGGGATAGCTAACCAGACAATCGACCTGGGCTTGTAACTTATTAGCTGCCCATAAATCGTCGCAGTCCAAAAAAGCAATTAATTCTCCTCGTGCTGCCTCAATACCAGTATTCCGCGCATCCGCTAGACCATCACCAGTTTGCAAGATGTAGCGTAATTGCGGATATTTTTTAACAATTTTTTCAGTTTTGTCAGTTGATTGACCGTCAACAACAATAACTTCATATCGTTTGTAAGTCTGACTAATAACGCTGTCAATGGCTTCTGTTAGGTAAGGTTCGCCATTTTTAACAACGATAATGGTGCTAACTAAGGGAGATGCCATTTTATAGCTGTTTGATTATAAACAAACATTTTATTTTACAATAAAATTAAAGCTAGCAAAAGTTAAATTTATGAGTTTCTGGAAATTAAATACTCCTGTAGTATTATTTATTTTTAATCGGCCTGAGACAACGGCCAAAGTTTTTGAAGCTATCCGTTGTGCTCAACCGCCTACCTTATTTGTCATTGCTGATGGCGCTCGTTCCAACCGATCTGAAGAAGAGCAAAAGTGTGCTGCCGCACGAGCTGTGCTCGAGAATGTTGATTGGCAATGTGAAGTTGTAAAAAATTATTCCGAGACAAATATGGGTTGTGGTCAGCGAGTGGCAAGCGGAATTAGCTGGGTATTTGAGCAGGTTAATGAAGCTATTTTTCTAGAAGATGATTGTTGGCCACATCCAACTTTTTTCCGCTTTGGTAGTGAACTGTTAGAAAAATATAGAAATGATGAAAGAATTATGCAAATTTGCGGAACAAATAGTTTAAATCAGTGGAAGGAGAAGTACCAGAGTTATCATTTTTCTTACTATGGAAGTGGCTGGGGATGGGCTTCTTGGCGAAGAGCTTGGCAATACTACGATTATGAAATGAAACTATGGCATCAACCTGAAGTTAAACAAAAAATATTTCAATTAATAGGGGATGCTGAAGAGTTTGCATACTTGGAAAAAAATTGGGAAAAAACATTAAATAGAAAAGATATATGGGATTATCAGTGGTCGTTTGCTCAGTTAGCTAAAGGAGGATTTTCTATCGTTCCCGCTGTCAATCTGGTGAAGAATATTGGTTTTGGCAAAGACGCAACTCACACCACTGCCTTTTCAATTGTTCAGGCGAGTCTGAACTTACATGCAATTAATTTTCCTCTACAAGAACCTAGTATCATAGCTGTGGATCGAGAGTACGATCGCCAACATTTTTTATGGAGTATTGGCAAACCAGATCTGGACTCGCTAATATCCCTGGCATTGAGACTCATAAAAGCTAATCGTAATATCTATGCCTTGATGGTTTTACAACAAGCGATCGCCGCTAACTGCGATCGCCCCGAATTAAATTATTATCAAGCTGTAGCTTTAGCGCAACTCAATCAGAGACAAAAAGCGATTGCCACACTAAAGCACTTGCTATTTCTCCTTCCAGAGCATCAGGAAGCGCACTGTTTACTGAAAGAATTATCCCAGCATTTCCCTAAACATGAATTTTAGCTCCATTACTAGGTTTCCAAGAAATGGGCATACTTGGTTTGACTCACCGCTTTAACAACTTCTTCATAGTTTTCAATGAAGTCTGAAAGTCGGTCAGAAGTTGTTCTGCAAAACTCAGTTTTGACTGGAACAGATGAGAACTCTAGATAGTTAAATACTTTATTAGCAGTATTTTGGTGTTGTTCAGCTTTTAAAAGATCGTCTTCGTAAGTCAGTGATAAGTAAGGAAGCTCGTTTAAATATTTTTTTTCCTCCTCTAACTTTATTTCTTTATCTTTCATAAGAGCAATAATTTGACTAGTATCTAAGTAATAACGATAATTGTTTAGAGGATTATTTGATGTATCCTGCCATGTATTTCTCTTCTGAGCAATCATAAGAGAAACTGTATGTCTAAAAAGATTATGCCGCTTTAAGTAAATAATATTCCAATTATTTTTATGTATATAACACAAAAATAATCTGGGATTTATCCCTTCTTGAATCAGTTGATATGGCAAAACTTTAAAGCCATATGCCCGATGATTATTATTAATAATATAAATAACTTTGGCATACAGTTTAACATCAAGTATTTCGCTGGCAAAAACTTGAAATATCTCTCCGTCACAATGGATATCTGGATGCGAATTGATGAGGTCGCATAATAAAGTGCTACCAGTTCTCCCTTGGGTTATAATTACAAATTTTTTGCTGATCAATTCAGTTTTTTTAAAGAGATATTCGATGTGTTTATATATTTTTTTATTTTTCAATACACTATTATCTATCATGTTGACGCTCTATATATGATTTAACTAACTGCAAACGGTGTTTATGTCGCAGTTCATAGGATAAATTTCTATCGTGAATCCGCTTATGCAGAAGCACTTCTGGAACGATCGCCTTGCAAATATCAGCCTCATTGGCACGGAAAAACCAATCCATACCTTCACCAAGCCTGTATTGATGAGCAAAGACACCAATTTTTTCGAGCGCCGATTTGCGGATAACTAAAGCGCTAGGAATATAAACCGGAGCAACTTTGAAAAGTTTGTCTAGGTTCAATCCAGGGGGTATATTGCTTGTTGGCTCTAAAAATAAACAACTATGGCAGACAACATATCCAATCTGGGGATGCTGACACAAATAATTAACTTGTTTGCTAATCTTATCGTTAGTCCAAATATCGTCCGCATCTAGAAAAGCGAGAAATTCTCCTTGAGCAGCAGCAATGCCAACATTGCGCGCGACAGAAACCCCTTGATTTGGTTGATAAAAATATTTAACTTCTTTATAACCTTTAGCAATTTCAGCACTGTTGTCTATAGAACCATCATCTACAACAATAATTTCAATAAGTTGATAAGTTTGGGTTAGGACGGTTTCTATTGCTTCAGCGAGGTAGCGATCGCCGTTATACACTGGAATGATGACGCTAACTAGGGGGTGATTTTCCATGACTTTATATACTAACTTTTGGGCAATAATTGTTCGGCATCGTCCTCTGGTTGGTATCCCACCAGTTTTTGGGCATTGCTAATATCCCAAAAGCTGCGGCGGTTGCCTGAAACAGCATAAAAAATTTGAAAGCCCAGGTTGTTAGTGTCGAGCGATCGCCTCACCAGCTGCGCCAAGTCGCGGGGACTGCACCAGGTACGGAGAATGGGGGCATCTGCACTGTTTGGCTGTGGGTTAAGCTGAAACGAACCAATGCGTAAGCAAATGACAGATAAATTATACTTTTCTGTATAGAAACGTCCGAGTATTTCACCGCAAGCTTTACCCACTCCATACAGTGAATCGGGATGCACGGTCATTTCTGGTGTACTCACCACTTCTTGTTTTATATCCGGCCAAATTGACACATGGGTGCTACTGGCGTAAATGATTTTACTCACTCCTGCTTGCCGTGCAGCTTCAAAAACATTGTAAGCCCCAGCAATACCGCTAGTGTAAACATCATGCCACGCTTGGTTAACGCTGGGATTAGCAGCTAGATGAATGACGGCATCAACTTCCTGCATCGCCTCTAAGACAGCCTCGAAGTTGGTGATATCTGCAACTACCGCATCATCGGCATCAGTTATTGGCTTAATATCGAGACAGCGAAAATGGTAGTGCTGACCGAGATGCTGGCGTAATGAATTACCGATTGAACCTGCTGCACCAGTAATCAAAATTATTTTCATTTTTGATGATGACAGAAATGGTAAGCTGATTAAGCGGAGTAAGTTAGTTACCCTCGCTAGTACTTTTAATCGCTGTGGCAATACAGCACTATTTATAAACACTTATAATTACCAAATTAGGAAGTTAATAGCAATATTTTTCGGCAAAGTTTCTATTAATCTCAATAGTAAAACCAAATAGGTAATTAAATGAATTCAATTTTAGAAGAAATTTTTATAACTGGTCAGGTACAATCTGCTCAGGGAGAGTTGCTCCAAGTACATTCGCATATTCCTCGCGAAGCTGGAGAGTTATTACAGGATATCCTCGCTGAGTTAAAGCCAAAAGTAACTCTTGAAGTTGGTCTTGCTTACGGAATTAGTGCGCTATTCATTTGTGAAGAACTCATAAAAACTCCTGGTAGTCGTCATATTATCATCGATCCTTATCAAACGAGCGCCTGGAAAGATATTGGTCTTCATAATCTCAAAAAAGCGGGTTATCAAAAAATAATTGATTTTTATAACAAGCCATCTCATATTATTATCCCCAACCTAGAAGATCGGGGGATAAAAATTGATTTCGCTTTTATTGATGGTATGCACACTTTCGATCATGTCCTAGTGGATTTCTTCTGTATTGATAAGCTGTTGCGTGTTGGTGGTGTGATAGTTTTTGATGATACTCATATTCCTAGCCTTAAGAAAGTTTGTAGATTTGTAGCATTGAATCGTTCTTATAGCGTATTTAAGTGCTTAACAACTCAAAAAGAGTTTCAGCGTTCTATGCCGAAGTTCGTTAAGCTTGGTTTGGCAGCAGGGCGAATACCTACCCTCAGATGTATTGCTTTTAAAAAGGATCTTGAGGATCGACGTGATTGGAATTTTCATAGTGATTTTTGATTTTCCTATTTAATTACGTTTACGGTGAATAGATTTTCTCATTATCTTCAGCAGATTGTGGTTATTTATTTTTGAATTCAAGGAAATATTTCTGTCATGAATACGTTTGTAGAGTAAAACATTAGGAAGGATTGCCATAGGAATTTGACGATCGTTAGCTTTGGAAAACCAATCGACATCTTCAGCAACGAATAATAAAGGATCGAAATTACCTATGCTTTTAAATAAGCTTTTTCTTACTACCAATGTTTCCATAATTTTACCCACTCTGTCTCCTGATAATAATTCAGGCCTAAATCCTCGTGGTAGTAAATGACCTGGCTCTAAAAAAAACTTAACTCTAGCAACTGTATATTCAATTTCTGGATGCCGCAGGAGAAAATTTACCTGGGTACTTAATTTATTTGATGTCCATAAGTCATCGGAGGAGAGAAAGGCAATAAATTCTCCCTTAGCTGCATCAATTCCTGTGTTCCAAGCATCTGCTAAACCTTGACCTGTTTGATCAATCAAGCGTACGTCTAGAAAAGATTTAGCGATCGCCTGCGTGCCATCGACCGATCCTCCATCAACAACTATTACCTCAAAAGGATGATAATCTTGAGCAAAAATACTTTCTAAGGCACTGGCTAAATAACGCTCACCATTTTTAACAGCGACAATAACGCTGACTAGCGATCGCTCCATTGTGAGATTTCTTTTATAGTTGAGAATCAATGGTATTTTATGAGAACGCACTCCAGCACAGCAAAATTATTCATGAAACTTAACGAATCCTCCCAAGACAATACCGAAGCAGCAGCAATTAAAGTAAAGCTAGCAACAGCGTGGCAGCTAAAAGGAAAATTTGAAAGAGCGATCGCCGCTTGTCAACAAGCATTACATCTGCAACAAAATTACTTTCCAGCTTGGGTTAAGTTTGGAGATCTAATGCTCCAACAAGGACGACTTGAAGAGGCGCTCCACTATTACGAGCAAGCACTAGCGCTCAACCCTGAAGATTTAGAAGTTTCCTCCCGCTATCAACAAATTAAAAATTTTTTAGAAACAGCAGCGGCTCAAAAAGCGCCGCAAAACCAGGAGTCAAAGCCTCAACCTGTCTTACTTAAAGATAACCCGGAAGAGAAAATTAATTTATACAATCAAAAAACGTTTAACTTTCATCGTAGTGGTTGGCAATTTGCGCTCAATGCCTTGAAACCTTTACATAATAGCAAAGGAATTTTATTTGATGGTTTTCTTGAAAATAATTTTGCTTGGAGACATAGCTTTTCCGGAAAAAGAGAATCTCACATTTTAGAAATGATGAAACGTTCCGGAAGGTTTGAGCAATTCGCCAATTCTGAAGAACAAGGCATTACCCCTTATAGTCAACCTTGGATTGGTATTTTTCACAATCCTCCTAATATGCCAAAATGGTTTCATTATGAACAATCACCTCAAACTATATTGGCAAAAGACATATGGAAACAAAGTCTAGAAAATTGCCTAGGATTATTTACTTTATCGGAATACCATGCTAAATGGCTGAGAGAACAAACTGGAAAATTAGTTTCTACTCTTATTCATCCCACCGAAATTCCAGAAATACAGTTTGATTTTAAAAAATTTTTGGATAATCCCCACAAAAAGATTGTTCAAGTTGGTTGGTGGTTGCGGAGGATAAATGCAATTTATCAGTTACCCATTGAAAAAAGCAATTACTTAAATTATGAAAAAGTTCGCTTAGTCACTCAAATTTTTACTAAAGCATCTGAACATTTTAATCAATTAATTGAGCGAGAAAGAGAGCTTGATGATTTAATCACTAGTGCGCCTTTTTATGAAAATACGATTGAAAAAAAATATCTTCCTAATAATGAATATGACCAGTTTCTTTCCCAAAACATAGTTTTTCTAAATTTATACGATGCTAGCGCTAATAATGCCGTTGTTGAATGTATTGCTAGGGCAACACCCTTATTAATCAATCCTTTGCCAGCAGTGGTTGAGTACTTAGGGGAAGATTATCCTTTTTATTACAGTAACTTATCGGAAGCAGCAGCTAAAGCTTTGGATACTTCGTTAATTTGGGACACTCATAATTATCTGAAAAATTGGGAAGTAAGACAAAAGCTTTCTGCTGAATATTTTCTCCAAAGTTTTAAGAAAAGTGAAGTTTATCAATTAATATAAAAATGAAATAAAAGCCATTTTTATTTATTTGCTTTTAGAATTTGATAAAGCTTGTATAACTAATCTCAGGGGACGAACTAAGTAATATAATAAAGATAGATATGGTGGCAAAGATAACCAGCTGCGATCGGTGGGACTAGGGGCGATCGCTCTCTGTAAAAAGTACCAAGTATAAACAAGGCGCTGTTGTTTATGTTCCATCACTCGAGTATAAAACCAAAAACGCTCAAATTTATTCATTTTGTCGCCAGACAACAATTTGTGACGCGCTTCTTCAGCCAAAGATTGCACAAGCCCATCCGTTTTTATTTTTAATTCCATTGCCATTGGCAGGGTGGTTCCCAAAAGATGCTTAGAAAGAAGCAAACCAAGCAAAAGACTGCGCTCGCTACCTAATTCCCTAGCTCGTTCCATTACCGATTCCCATTTTATTTCTGGATGAGTATTAATGAGTGCAGGAATGTCGCAAACCCACTTTAAACTTTCCCAACCATGTTTATTTCCATGAGCGCAAAGGTAGAGCAGCATTTCTTCTGCTGAAAGGGTAAGCACCTCCCTACCAGCAAGACTGACTAATTCTAAGTTTTCCCAAATCTCCTCAGTATCTAGCCTATAGGAGAGCCAATCTGGCATCAAGTGCCAGTGAAGATCTACACAAATTCCGTCTTCACGTTCCAAATTATAGGCTAACCAAGTTTTAATAAAAGCAGCTTCCTGTTCCGGCGTGAATTGCCATAGAGACTTATACCCCCGCTCAATTAATAAGTTTTTGACTAATACCAAGTCACTTTGACGTATCAAAATATCTAAATCATAAAACTGCCGCATCGTAGTTGTGCCGTAGGCTAAAGCAGCAAGAGCAGGACCTTTAAATGAAATAGCCGGAATATTGTGTATGGCAAATAAATCGAGAATAGTGACTAATTCTTGGGTGATTTCCAGGTTTTTTAAAGCGAGTTGTCGGAATTCAAATTGTAGCTTTTGCAGAACTTCTCTGGGAATGGCTTCTGGACAGATATTTTTCAACCTGGAATAAACTAGAGAAGTGACTAAGTGTTGAGAAGCTATCTGGATGAGATTTTCCCAGTTAATTTCATGGACGAGGTTTTTAATTTGCTTGGCTGTACCACTATCAATATCGGGACGGCAACAGTTGAGGATGAGGTCAATTTCTGCGCCACTGCTGCTTCGTTGTTCACTCGCCAAGTTAGATTGAGAAATTTCTAATACTTTCATATTTGCGTCAATAGCTGGGAAATGATTTGAGGAATTTGCCCTATATCGGTGCCAAGATTAAGATAGTAACAATCTACCGCTTTAACGAGTTTCGCTAGCATTTGAAATGTTTGCTTGCCAGCACTCGGTAGTTGGAAAATAGTTGAAGGAGCTAAAGCTGCCAAAGCAGCCCCTGCGCTTGCTCTCTGCAATATCGTATCTTTCTTTCCTGTAACTCTTGGCACTAGCACAGCTTTAATGGGAAACCCAGCAACAACTTTTTCTGGAAAATGTTCCGCCAGGAAAATCATCGCTTTTTCTTCCTCAAGACGGTCAAGATTATTAAACTTGTTTGCCAGAAGGGGAAATCGTTCTAGATCTGTTGCTCCCTTTAATTTAGCTGTATTGTAGAGACTGTAAACGTAGGGGATAGGGTCACTGGCGACTAAACAATAATCATCACTGGCGTAAAGTAATTCCGACTTTAGACAAGCTAAGGCACTGGTAGACTTACCCGAACCGCCTTTCCCTGCTAGCAATACCCCCCCAGTTGGCGTACCGACAGCACCAGCATGAACGCACTGGCGATCGCGATTTTCCAGCCACCAGTTTAAAATTGTTCGTAGGGGTGAACCCCGTTCAAAGTAAGGAAGTTCAGCAGCAGCATCCACCCAGTAAATAGCCAGGTTTTGCTGAAGATCCAAAACACTGAGTGTAGCCGGCCACTGAAATACAGTCCGAAAGCGATCGCTATTGTAACCTTTGATTTCTCCCCGAATGTCCAAATGCTCCTGCCACCTGGAACGCACTAAAGAAATTAAACTGGATACCAACAGAGGCAGTTTTATTCCTGTAGAAGCACTATCCCACAAACAAACAGTCAGGGCAGGAGTTTCCGTGGGCATTGTTTCCAGGTGAGCAAACGCTGGTGTCAGCTGAGAGACTAACCCTGTACCTGCAAAACTTAGGCATATGGTGTAGCTACCGATATTATAAAAGCGGTTAATTAAGTCCCCGTTTTGCTTGGCTCTTTGAAAGCCTGCAAAAACAGTTTGGAAGTAAGCCAACCGATCTGCCTCGTCAGCACTGTAGTTGCTCTCAGTTTGATTCAGCTTCATTCCCTATTACTCAGCCACTTCTACTTTTGCCTTCGGCCAACCTGTTTCCTCAACTTCATGAATGGGATCTAATAACAGCAAATCTTGCATATCGGTATATTTTTCTAGTTTTGGTATCTCAAATTTAATTTTTTCTAAATTATCACTTGTTTTTATTTCTACCGAAAAGCTATTTTCTTGAGTGGAACTTACGTCATTAGATATAATTAGTTCCTCTTGCTGTAATTCTTTAATCAAAGCTTTTACTGACTCTTCAATTTCTTCTTTGTCGCCGCTATAGCGCATCTGGATTTCTTCAATTAAGTCTCCAAAGCTAATTCTTCTTTCCACAGCGTTCCAGATATCTGCTCCTACTTTTACTAAACTATAGTAAGTTCCTTCTTCTAAATTAATAATAACTACTTCCCCATCAATAGTCTCATGAACCACTTTAGGACTGTTGATTATAAAGCTTTCGGATACAAGCATTTTTCCTCTTTTTATTGTTTATTTATTTAATACCAAAGAAATTAGAAACCCATTATATCATAAAAAAGTATTTAGTAAAATACTATGCAAAAGCTTTTTGCTGTAGATCGTAACCAAACCCAAGATACGTTTAATTACCCCCATGTACCTAGAGCCTATCCGAAAAATATGTTTCAGTAGTCCAATACGTACTGGTATCTGTGTTCATCTGTGTTTATCTGTGGTTAAAAATATCTTAAAACCACTTATTCGGATAGGTTCCTAGAATGAAATAGCATGGATAATGAAAACATCCCCACCCATAAGTATAGAAAGGGTGGGGGTGCGCTCAAAGCTAATAATTATAGGGATTTTTCGGTTCTGGAATTTTCTTGAGGGAAGTGGCGTCGATCGTTAGTTGGCGTTTGCTCTGTACCGTTTCGGTAATCATTTTACCTTCTACTTCTAACCAGGTATCGGGGGGATAAGCTTTGCTGTCTTGAGTTAATTTAACTGGCAGTCCCACTGGATAAACATCGGCAGCACAGCAGGTAATTACAAATCGCGATAGTAGCAGATATTGCGCTGACATTTCTGGTGGATGGACAACAAATCCTTGCACTTTCACTTTTTGACCTGTGTAAGTATCGGGTTCGGGATAAACATTGAGTATCCGTACCCAATCAATGAGCGATCGCTCTTCCGGCTTCTTAGAACTACGAAATGCCTGGGGTTGAGACCGAGTTATGCTCACAGACTCACTCACACCTCGCTGAAGCGCTGTTTGGCTGTTAAACACTTTCGGGGTAATTAGTAACCCCAGAATTGCTGTTGCCAATAGCAAAGTACCGCTCCAACCGGGGGGAAACAAGGTGATGTGCTGAACCGGGGATACAGGTTGGTTTACTCTACGGCTACGCCCACTGACAAACGACCGTTGGCGAATTGTCCAAAATAGCTGCATTCCCTTGAGGACACCAACAATTACCAGCAGGACAGCGGTGACGACGACCAGCCAAAAGTAATTCGGGTGAATCAGCAGGTTAAGAGAGCCAGCCAACCAATATTTCAGGAGCAATACGCCCCAAGCGGTAATCGCCACCACGTCTAATAAAGGTAACGCCCAGTCGGGAGGAACCTGGCGATTGCGCCTATCTTTAAAATTAATACCAGAGGATTTAGCTGACATACAAGTTTATAAAAAGCGTCAACAAAAACGTCAATTGTGCTGCTAGGGCAAATAGGAAAATCACTGCCCTTGGTCGAAAAATCGATAACATTAACCCGATACCTTTGAGGTCAATCATAGGGCCAAATACTAAAAACGCCAGCAAGGAACCGGAAGTAAAGGTTGAGGCAAAGGAGAGGGCAAAAAATGAATCCACTGTTGAACAGATGGATACTAACCCCGCCAACAGCATCATGGCAAGAATTGAGGTGACGGGACTCATGCCCAGGCTGAGGATAGCTTCGCGGGGAACTATTACCTGAACAGTAGCTGCGATCGCACTTCCCAATATCAGCACGCCGCCTAACTCTCGCAACTCCTGCACTGTATTCTCTAGTAAGAGGCTGAGCCTGTAGGACAGGGGCTTTTTGGCTGTAGAAGCCGCTAGGGATGCCTGGAGGACAGTGTTATCCATCCGTATAGGCTTACCAGTTCCACCCAATAAAAAACTGCCTGATTCCAACAGCGCCAACGTCTGGTCTTTGATAGGAGCTTTATCAACTGCTACAGGTTGGGGCACAGAGCGAGCCACCGCCGTTTGCAGTATGGGTCGCAAGTCCTTCTGTACGCTGAAAACACAACCAATGATGGTAGCAATTGCTAAGGAAAACACTACCCGCAACACCACAATTTCCGGCTGATCGCGAAAGGCTACCCAGGTTGACCAAATCACAATCGGATTAATAGTTGGCGCGGCGAGTAAAAAGCTCACCGCCACTGGTAATGGTGCCCCCTGCATCAGTATACGCCTCGCCACAGGCACGTTACCGCACTCACACACGGGGAACAAGAAGCCCACGCAACTGCCCACAAAAGCTCCCAATATTGGGTTGCGGGGCATGGCGGCAATCAGTTTGCGCTCATCAATAAATAACAGCAGCAAACCAGATAGCAAAACTCCCAGCAGCAAGAAAGGCATCGCCTCTACTAACAAACTGAGGAAGATGGTAAAAGCATTGTTCAATTGGTTGCTGAGCGTTAATTTCATCCCTTACCTTTGGAAAAATAGCCGTTTTGGGCACTAATCAACGTAACTTTATCTACCGCCTTTCCATTTGTTAAATTTTCGCTAATTATAGATGATCTACTTTGCGCGGTAACCAAGTTAGGTTTATCCTTGGGATTGTTAGTAGTTAGTAGACAATCTTCCTACTAATTACGTTCCAGCCAAAAAAAATCATGCCCGCGTACAGTAGATTTAGCTTATAATTAATTGACCTTTATTATAATTAAGATATTGGTTCTAGTCGATTTTACTGTTGACGAAAATTCATGTAGGAATACAATTGATGGGGAAATTGACGAAGCAACTGAGCAAGAATCTAGGTAAAACGATTTTAGATTAAAGAATTGACTTTGCCCACTCTTGGGAGGAGGCTTGGTCTTATCGGCAGGCTCATTGGAGATTCTATTACCGTTGGTCTGAAGGCTCAATAAGATAAATTAATTTGATAAATTGATTTTAGAACATATGTCGGAACCTGTATCATTACGCGATCGCTACCTGGAATTAATCGACCAAATTGTGCAAACCACCCTCAAAGGGGAGATTCGCTCTAAAGAGCAAGTCTATCAAATGCTGCTTAAACAGGTGAGTCCTGGTACTGGCGAAATGTTTGAACGCTGTCTGGATGAGCGTTTCAGTGCTACCCAATATGAGGTGGATAACCAGTTACAGCCAGCAACAGCAACCAGACGCCTTAGAGCAATTAAGACCATCCAGGGAGAATGGGAGCGATCGCAACAAGAAAACAAAGTTTCCGGCGCGATCGCCCAAGCTGTGCAACAAATCGTTACAGCTGAACCCGCTAGCCGCCTCTCCGCCTTATTGCGGGTAATAGATCCCAACCAGACGCAAGTCCTGACCTTAGATCAGCTACAGCAATTGGCGAAAGCCCTCAAGCAACAAGTTGAGCAAAATGCAGATATTGACCTACGCCAAGAATTGCAGCAGCTGGCTACGGGTCTTACTCGTGGCGTAGAATCCTGGCGGCGGCTGGAAGGTAACTTGATGAGTTGGGTATATGAACAAAATCAAGGGCCATTAGGATTTGAGGGCGTGCCCGGACAACATGGCCCTTGGGCTATATGGGCTAAACAGGTGAATAGTCCCTTGCCGCAAACTTTGTTCCACACATTGGCTTTGAGTCAATCAGTAGTAGAACTGGCCGCCAACCAAGCTGGTATGGAATTAAGTGCCTGGGTTGAGCTAGCAGTTATTTTGCAGTGCTTACAACGGGGACTGGTAGCATGGTTTGACCAACGGGTTTATGACTCCAAAATGGGGGCGAAGCTGTCCATTTCCACCTTTTTAACATTTGCAGCAATTTGGTCGCAATTAGCAAATGGCTTTAACCAGTCTCTTCGGGGTCGTGCCTACGCCGACTGCTGTTTTCAGGTGACGCTGCAAATTCTGCGAACCTTTGCCCAGCGGGAATACTTTCCCCTCTACGGGGGTATTTTTGCCTCTTTCGCCGGGGACTATCTGCGGGATGCCCTTAATTATTTAGATGAACCACTGCGCCGGGTTGAAGGTACTCAGGAAAAAGCTCGCATTCTCACTTTAGTGGGTTCTTCCCTACGCGCCCAAGGTGGATATGAGCAGGCAACTTCTTTTCATCAGCAAGCTTTAGAGATTGCCCGTGAAGCAGGCGATCGCATTTGTGAGATTGCTAATTTTAATCACCTCAGCCGCACCTGTGTTGCTCAAAAAAAATATACCGAGGCGATTAACTACAGCCAACGAGCATTAATTCTAGCTCGCCAAACTGGTGACCGATTAGGAGAAGCAAATGCGCTGGCAAATTTAGGCTATAGCGAGGTATTTCAAGCCCAAGAGCTTGAACAAATGGAACCAGAGGTTTATGAAACTGCTATCAACTACCTAGAACAAGGTCTAAAGTTGTCGGAGAGATTAGGAGATACACAAAGTCAGGCTTTGTGTCTCAGCAGCTTAGGCATTGCTAAAGTAGTTTTAGAAGAACCACAAAGTGCGATCGCATATTTAGAAGAAAGCCTAAAAGCCGCCCAATTTTCCGGGGATTTATATCTGCAAGGTCTTAACTTGGCTTATCTAGCTGAAGCTTACTACAAGCTGAACAACCCAGGTCAAGCTGTCTCTACTGGCTGTCTGGGTATGTATCTTTTAGAGCAGATTGCTGCCAAGGAGTGGCGTCAGCCAGCAGGGTTACTGACAATTTTGCAAGGTCAAATGGGAGTTGAAGCTTTCCAGACCTTATTAAAGCAGTACCGCCCTCAAATTATTGCTGTTATTGGTGTGGATGGATATGACCACATTCCTCAACTACTAGAACAATATCAGCGCTCGATGCATTAAATAGTTTTGAGTTTTGAGTTTTGAGGAGAATTAAGAATAAACTGTTAACTATTAATTACTAATTGGCAGAGGCGTTTGAAAATACTGAGAACGCTATATAATTCGTTGCCACGATTGCGAAGCTCAAATATATTAGATGTGGCGTACTGAGGTGTTTCTCGGTTGATTAATTTGATAAAAATAAAACTGCCTCCAGTAGCAATCATCCCGTAGCTAGGTTTTTCTGGATGGGGATTACTTAGCATATAAGTAAGGATTTGTGCTAGTCCTTCTTCAATAGAGAAAGATGCTTTTTTGGACTCTATCACCATGACCCAAAGTTGGTCTTTTAAGATTAAGGTGTCAATCTTGCCTTTGATAATTACGCCGTCATCTTCTAAAGCAATATCGATAGATTCTTCCGATTTAACGTAAAAGGGATATAAATAAAAGTCGCCGATAAATAAAATTGGGTATAGCACTGCCATTCTAACGACATCTTCTAGCAGCAGCGGATAATTGAGTAGGTTAATATAACCCGCTTTTACTTTGTCTAAAAGTTGTTTGTCTAAATCAGAAATTTCTGGTAAATTTTCTTGCCACTCGCGGAAAAATTGGTCGTCTTCAATTAGCTGGAGACCAAATTTATGAATTAGATAGCGCAAATTTATATCTTTAGCTTGAATTGTTTGTACCATTATTTACCCCGTTCATTTTATGTAATGATTCAGGTCAGAGTAAGGGAGATTGCTCTCAGATAAAGAGCAACGCTTAAAAATAATGCGATCGCATATTCACTTTATTAATTCAATCTTTGCCCCCATCCCCTCTGGTTTTGAGAAAGTAGATGTTTTAGCGGGTTCAAGAAATATTACTGGTTGATTTGAGAGTCAATTCCATTTTGAGCCACTAATGCTGCTCAATCCTCATCTCTAAGCTAGGTTCAACGATGACGAGACGGTTGACCACTTCCAGTGCCACCTCAACGGTTGTCTTCAGCAGGGACACGTTGACAGTATCATCTTGGGGAGTGTGATAGTTCGGCTCTGGCCCTCGGGTGAAAAACAGTACTGGGACATTGGCTGCCGCAAAAGAGGCGTGGTCGCTATCATCCTGGCTGTTAAAGGTAGAGATATCAGGAACCGCTTCTTTGACCAAGGCTCTTAGAGAAGGTGTTCCTGCAACCAGAAGCTGGGAATTCACCCCAACCATATCAAAGTTTAACATCGCCTTGAGACCTTGAATTAACTGGGGCTTAGCTTCACGGACAAAGGCTCTTGACCCATGCAACCCATCTTCCTCACCATCAAAAGCAACAAAGTAGGCATGGCGAGTCCAAGGCAAGGAGACAGAATGGCGAGCTAAGGCTAGAACGACTGCCGTTCCCGAGGCATTATCATTAGCTCCAGGAGAACCAGCAACGGAGTCATAGTGTCCACCAATGAGTAAGCTAGGTTGGCTCACCCCTGGCAGGTGAGCAATAACATTTCGACCGGTGACTAAGCGCTGACGCACAGCAACTTCCATAGTGGCTAGCAGTGGCTCTGGCTCAACCTGTTGCAAGACTGAATTCCCCAGATTGCCTGATAAACCCAAGACGGGAATATTCACATTGCCCCCCAGTGTTCCCCTTAACTCCTGAGGTCCAGAGTTAATAATTACAAGCCCTACGGCTCCCGCTTCGGCAGCATTGCGAGCTTTTTCTACAAAGGAAATCTCACCACGCCGTACAAGAGCGATCGCACCTTTAACATTTGTTGTATCAAAATCCTTAACTCGCCCCACATTAGGCACGAGCACCAAAGGTGCAGTCAATCGCCCAGGAATCGAACCCTTAAGTGCCTGACCTTTAACCTGCCTACCCTGGATGTTCAAGCTGGAACCAAGATCTTCAAACTTACTATAGGTAAAGGTTTGCGCTTCGGCAATATAGCCAGCTTTCCGGTACGCTTGCAGCAGGTAGTTACTAGCTTGGGATGCTGCTGGTGTTCCTGCCACACGAGGACCAAAGGTTGTCAAGGTTTGCACATCTGTGTTGATGTCATCAGTAACCTTAACAGCACTGGCTCTTGGTATGAAGATCAGGGTGAGTGCTAGGATTGTCTGCAACCATAATCGATGCATGATTTGTATGGTTTTTGAATGTTTTGCCTCTCTACCATCTTGAACTTTTTTCAGAGCCATGGGTGGTTTTAACTTGAGCAGGGTAGGCAAAAACGGCACAACAAATGTTGTCCAAGAGGGTCAAACTGTAAGCCGAGGTAACCCCTTCCTCTCTTTAATCCATGAGACAATTGGATTTTGTGCTTCTTAGGTGCGGCTGATCAAAAATATTATTGCCTTTGCTGACTAACGTGCGAAACGTGAGAAACAAAATCCAGGTAAATTACTTCAAATATCTCGATTGTGTGTTGGAGCCTATGCGTGACTGCTTTTAAATTGTGGCGGAATACTTCAGTCCTGGGGGTTTTCCTGTGGAGTCTGTTAGTACCGAACGCTTTTGCTTTTTCGGATATTCAAAACCATTGGGCGCAGGAGTGTATTAAACAGCTGAGTGAACGAAAGTTAGTCACAGGTTACCCAGATGGAAGTTTTCGTCCCCAAGCGACAGTGACGCGGGCAGAAGCAGCTGTGTTAATGCTCAACGCCTTCCCGGATGCCCCGATCAAGCGTCAGCAGACGTTTTTTAAAGATGTGCCTTCAAACCACTGGGCGTATAGAGCCATTTCTCTGGCTTATCAAAAAGGCTTTTTTTCCGGGTATCCGGGCGGTTTTTTTCAACCGAATCAACTAATCCCACGAGTGCAGACGATCGGCGTCTTGGCAGGGGCTAAGAATTTGAGTACTGCCTCCAGCCCAGCGGAGACGTTGAGAGTGTATTTTAGCGATGCGGCGCAGGTTCCCAATTATGCCAAGAATGCGATCGCCTCAGCTGCTATTAACAGTCTCGTTGTTAATTATCCCAATATTAAACAACTCCAACCCAATCAAAGTACGACTCGTGGAGACATGGCAGCCTTGATGTGTCGGGCGTTAAATATCTATGCCATTGCGCCTGAATATATTGCTGGGGTAGAAGTGCAGCCTATGGAAATGCGACCTTTACCAGGACAGTTGGATGAAGTGCCCACCTTTAACAGTAATAGTCCGGAACTAGTGACAACGGAAGGCATCTTGCTTTCCACGTTTCCCCCAACTGAGAAACAGGTACCGCAAGCGCATTTAAATTTTGCTTTTGAGGGGCGTTTCAATATCTTTACTCACCACATCGCTAGAGCGGAAACGCCAGCCCAGTCTCGCACCCTTTATCAGGGTATTATTATCCACAACCCCACCGATAAACCCGTCACCATCAAGGTTTTGCAGGCAGCGAGTTACCTTTCCAACCCAGAGGCACCATTTATTCCCTTGCCGGATATGCAAGATAATGGTGATGGTAGGGTTTATTCGGGTCCCGGCAGCCGTACTATGAGTGATGTGCTGCGAGGTATTCGGCAGAACCAATTTCCAGAACAGCTGGTTATTCAACCTGGGGAAACTCAGCTGTTAGAGAATTTACCCATTCCTGTGATAGCACCTTCCTCGAATGGTCGCTCGACCCTGATACGGTTGTCGAGTGATGGCAAAGTTTATGTGGCTAACTTAGCAATGAATGCCCGTCCCAATGGCAATGGAGCTTACCGGGCACCCACTTTAGCAGAATGGGAACAGCTGTTAAACACCGCTGGCTTAGCGCAAAAGCGCGATCCGGTTCCCACTCCCCTCGATCCACTAACAGAACCAACAGTTTTTAGCCGGGTGGCGGGTGTTTCCCAGGGGGCGCAATGGCAAGCACAGCTGACGGATCGTGCGAGTGCAGAGGTTTTGACCGTTCCCAAACCTGGGCAAGCATTTTCTTATGCGTTGGGAACTCTTCATCTCATTACCCTGACTACGGGTCAAATTCAAAGTGCGGAAATGCTGGTTCGTTATCCAGATACGGCGTACTTTGCCCACAGTAACTATGGAGTGGAATACAATTTGACGTTGCCCTTGCATAACCCTAGCGATCGCATGCAGACGGTGACAATATCATTGCAAACGCCACTGAAGGATGAGGGAGGAAATAATCGACTGCTGTTCTTGAAACCACAGGTAGATCAGGTGTTCTTTCGTGGCACGGTACGGGTGCGTTACACCGATGATGGGGGAACTCCTCAAACGCGCTACGTGCATTTGGTACAGCGGCGCGGACAGCGGGGAGAGGCGTTAGTGACGCTGAAGATGTCCCCATCTGAGCGACGTCGGGTACAGGTAGACTTTATTTATCCACCAGATTCTACGCCGCCACAAGTTTTGACGGTGAAAACAGCGGGGTAACTTGACCCTAGCTCTTTCCCCTTTGTTCAACTTAACCTTAGGCTTGATGGACTTCGCGATATTTATAGCTGTAGCCAGTTTAGTTAGGACATAGACTATAAGTATCCTTAACGTTAACGTTTCCGCTCCCCGCACGATGGCTAAACCCTACAGTGATGACTTCCGGCAAAAGGTGATGCAAG
>JAHHGU010000034.1 GCA_019359765.1 Aphanothece sp. CMT-3BRIN-NPC111 | reverse complement strand
TTAGTGATCGCTCTATTGCGCCACAAGGGTTATTCCTCCATCACCCAGGCGGTTCGGATGATTGCTCATAACCTTGAGCAGATTTTTCTCCTCTTACAATGAATTAGCCCTGCTTGCCAAGGGGGGACTGAGGGGGGTAATTTTTTGGCTTTTGCAAGAGGTCTAATCTTATAGTGATAAGAGAATAATACCATTCACTTTTGATGGCCTACACATCTGCAAATATCATCCCAACTTGGTCACACAAACGATGGGCTAACTTTAAGTGAAAATCTTTGCGAGTGTCGTGAATATACTCATGCAATCTAGCTACTTTGGCTTGAGCTTTGCGCCAATTATTTGACCCTAATTTTTTGCGGCTAACTCTTTGTTGCAGCAATCGCAGCTGGCATTGGAGATCTGCAAAAAACTTAGGTCTAGCGACTTCTTCTCCAGCTGAGGTAGCTAAGAAACTTTTCAGTCCTAGATCAATGCCAAGGGCTTGACCATGAGGCATCACGTCAGGTACGTCAACGTCTGCTTGCAGTGTCAGCATTACGTACCAACCAGATGCACGTTTCACCAGTTGAGCTTGCTTGGCTATAAAACCTTCAGGGATAGGGCGAGATAAGCGCATCTTAGCCCAACCAATACCAGGTAGCTTAACCCTATCACCTTGGATCGGGTTAACGCCTAGCTGAGGAAATAATAGCGAGCGCATCTTTCCCTGTTTCTTAAACCTGGGAAAGCCTCGCCCTGATTCCCACATCCCAATAAAAGCTTTCTCTAACCTTCTCAATACCTGTTGCAGCATCTGTGAGTGTGCTGCATTAAGATCAGGATTATTTTTTCTGGCTTGAGTTAAAGATTTACACTGAGATGCAAATATTGGACGTGGTGCATCAGTTGGGATGACGTATTCACTTCTGAGACTGCAAGCGTCTATTCTGCATGATCTCGACTGATACCAATCTTTCCGCTCTGCCAACGCATAATTCCAAACCCTACGCGAAGTTAAGAGCCATGCCTCGCCGGTTTGGTTTTGCTGTTGAGTCAGTTTCAGTTGATAGGTATAAGTCAGATTTAGCATATCCATTTTCTAGCTTAAAAACAGTAATTGTGTTTTTAAAGCCAGAAATTAATAGACAAAAGCCGTCCTAGAAGGGCAGGCTTTAGACCATGAATTTCCGGTAAATTTAGGTATTTTTACAGAAAATGCCAACCCTACCAATCTTTATTAAAAATTGAAACAGTATTTTTACTGTTGAAACCCCGCACCTGTAGATAGGATCATTACATTATTGATTAAAAAGGAAAAATGAAAATTAAAACATTTGACATAGCCACATTTAAATTAAGCAAAGCCTGGCTGCCGCTGTTGATGCTGATTTTACTAGGGGGACTCTTCCAGGGGAAGCAGCAGAGTGCGCCTGCTGAGGCTGGCACGGCTCCCGTCCTACTAGGTGTCTACTCGCCAAATTACTTGGGAACTCAAAGTGCAATTGATACCCAACTGCGACAGCTGGATACTTGGTCTGGCAAACGCCTTTCTATAGCAGGTACGTTTATAGATCTCGAAGATAGTAATCCTGCGTACAACATCCCCGTTCCCCTAGATTTGCTAAGGCAGAATGGATACACGGCTTTTATCAATTTTGCTTCTACTCGCACTGCAGCTCAAATAGCTAGGGGAGATATAGACCCGGCTATTAAAAGAATGGCTACTGCGTATGCTTCCTGGGTCTCTAAAGGGGGAGGACGCATGGCTTTTATAGCACCACTACCAGAAATGAACGGCTCTTGGGAGACTTACAAAGAAGACCCAGCAAACTTTAAGTTGGCATACCAGCGTATCCAGACTATATTTACGCAGGCAGGTGTACCTCGAAGTGCCGTGCGGTGGGTATTTGCCCCGAATGGCTGGAGTGCTACAAGCACACATAACTTTGAAAATTATTATCCCGGCAATACAAAAGTCGATGCGATCGCTTTCAGTTCCTATAATTGGGGATACTGTAGCGCTGCTGGTCAATGGAAACACTGGGACAGTCCCCAAGTGGTATTCGGGCCATACATCCAGCGGATGCGGACAATGGCTTCGACTAAGCCAATTTTTATTGCTCAAACAGGGACAACTAGCTATACAGCCAGTGGTTCACAGCAAACAGCAAAAGACCAATGGTTCCGTGACTCCTATAATTACCTCGCTAGTGCTCCAGGCGTGCGGGGCATTATATACTTCAACCTAAATAAGGAATGCGATTGGGCATTTTACAATAGCTCGGTGAAATCAGCCGGCTATAAAAACGCGATCGCAAACCCTAAGTTTGGCTACGTGTCTCCTACCAATTTGTCTCAGATGACTCTTTCTCCCTAACTGATAATTACTTTTTCTTGGGCGGCTTGCTGGGTGTTTGGTGATTAACACCAGCGCTGGAGCTTGATTTTGCTGCCTCTTTCAATTTAAGTTCTTTATCTGCCATCTCCAGCAGTTCTGGGACGGTCACAAATTTGTAGCCACGCTTTTTCAGTTGAGCGATGATTTTGGGTAAAGCCTGCACTGTATGCGAGCGGTAGCCGCCACCGTCGTGCATTAGTGCCATTCCCCCAGGCTGCGCCTGCCTGACCACATTATTGACCAGCGTTGCTACAGAGGGGCGCTTCCAGTCACTAGAGTCCGCTGACCACATGGCAATAAAATACTTATGCTGTTTAGCGTAACCAGCGGGTCCATTATTCAGGTATCCACCCGGAGGCCTGAATATAGAGGTTTTTACTCCAGTTGTTTTATATATTAGTGCTGTTGTCTTTTCAATTTCATTGGCTGCACCGGATGGGCTGAAGTGACGATAAGTATGACTCCAGGTATGGTTGGCAAGTGCATGACCATCTGCTACTATTTTTTGCCCTAGCTGTGGATAAGCTTTCAGGTTCTGCCCGATCACGAAAAATGTAGCTTTGATATTATTTTTTTTGAGAATTTCCAGTACTTGCTGCGTGTATGGGGGTTCAGGGCCATCATCAAATGTCAGCGCGATCGCTTTTTCTTTACCACTGAGTTTTACTTCCTCAAGGACTTTTCCCTCAAACCGTGTCGGTATGGGAAAGTTAAAAAGTTGTGCTTTGGCTTCTTGCTCTAATGGGGCGATTGTTTTGCCGAACCCCCCATTTGACAGCACCATCCCAGCTTTTTCCGAGCTAGCTTCTGAGCTTTCCTTCTGTTGCGTCTGTTGGCTTGCAGGCTGAAATATCTCTTGAATAGCGGTTCGGTTGAGGAACAAAATCAGACCAACAGCAAAACTACCAGCAGCTATACTCAGAGCAAGGAATTTCCTTTGCTGCCAAACAAACGGGTTATGCTTTTCCAAGTTAAATCTCCTTCACTCCTACTAAACGATCAAGGCGTTATCAGGGGGATTCAAAAAACGACCCCAGCACAGGTTTTTCAGATACGGCGCAGTGGTAGCTTTCCAATTTAATCGCCGTCTGCATAATGCTTTACCCCGTAAGTCAGCCCACAAGAGCATAATGCATAGTACATTTTCACGCTCAGGGGGAAATTTTACCAGCAGAATTATTTGAGCCAGCAGATTTAGCCGCCGCCAACTGAAGTTCTTTATTTTGCATTTCTAATAGTTCTGGTATAGTGACAAATTTGTAACCGCGATTTTGCAGTTTATCGATGATTTGCGGTAAAGCCTGCACTGTATTGGAGCGATCGCCACCGCCATCGTGCAGCAACACCATACCGCCCGGTTGCGACTCCTTTAGAACCTTATTAACCAGTGTGGGTACAGAAGGACGCCGATAGTCTATAGAGTCAGCGGACCACATAGCGACGAAATATTTCTGCTTTTTGGCGTAAGCGACTAATCCGTTGTTCAACATGCCGCCAGGAGGACGAAATATAGAAGATTTTACTCCCGTAATTTTATATATCAGTGCTTCCGTGTCATTAATTTCACGGGCAGCCGTGGCCTCGCTCATCCGGTGATACCAGTGGTGCCAGGTGTGATTCCCAATCGCGTGACCATCTGCTGCCACAAGCTGGGCAATCTGGGGATATTCTTTCAGGGGTTCTCCCACCATGAAGAATGTGGCTTTGATGTTGTTTTTCTTGAGGATTTTCAGTATTTTTTCGGTGCTGCCGGGCCAGGGACCATCATCAAAAGTTAGAGCGATAACTTTCTCCTTGCTTGGAAGTTTTACCTCCTTAAGGGTTACTCCCTGAAACTTCGGCGGTAAGAAACCAGTAAGTTCCGCTTTGACTTCTTGCTTTAATTGCGAAATTACCTGAGTTAACCCTTCATTTAGCGGTACGAGTGCGGTCTTATCCTCACCACTATCCGAATCTACACTTTTAGGTTGCCTCTGTTGGCTTGTAGCCAGAGGAACCACCTCAGCAGCAGGTTGCTTCCAACGCAGGAGCATACCGAGAACCAAACCACTAGCCGCGGCAGCCAGAACCGTGGCCAAAACGTTCCGTGCCCTTCGCCGCCTCACAAACAGGTAACGCTTTCCCACCTCAGGTCTCCTTCACTGCACACCATGATAAATAGAAAAGTAAAAAATGCATAATCTTACCGAAGGGGGCGGCTAATTGCCGGCCATCCCACGAACAGGATGGGGATTCTTCGCCGCCCGTTAGTAGTAGAGACGTTCCGCCGGAACGTCTCTACATGGGATGTCGAAAATAAAAGTAACAACTAACCACTACACTCGCATCAAGGAGGATTCCTCGGTGGTTCGGGATCTGAAAGAAATTTTTTCTATTTATAGCCATCAGAGTGCATATTGGCTAAACAGACCTAGAAAGCTTTTGATTGTACAGGGTGACAATTTGGTTGGTGACTTCGGCAATAGTAACACCATCTGTTTGGATACTAATAGCATCATCTGCCTTTCTCAGGGGAGCAAAGGCACGGGTGCTGTCTTTTGCGTCGCGCTCAGCAATGGCCTGTTCTAGCTGCTGTAAAGAAACATCTTCGTGCTGCTGATTTTTAAAGTCTTGCTGACGCCTACGCGCCCTTTCCTGAACAGAGGCGGTTAAGAAGATTTTGAGTTCGGCATCGGGAAAAACGTGAGTACCGATATCGCGGCCTTCAGCAACTACGCCTCCTTTCTTACCCAGATGCTGCTGTTGTGTGAGGAGTTCTCTGCGGACAGATAGCTGGGCTGCGATCGCGGATACCTGAGCAGTAACCTCAAGACTACGAATCGCTTGCGTGACATCATGACCGTTAATCGAAATTTGGGGCTTGGAGCTTTCTTGCCTATCCCTTAACGCCTGAGGTTGATCTTCTGCAAACTGAATTTGGCACTGACTGACTAATTCCGCGATCGCCACTTCATCTTCAACTGGAATTCCCGATTGCAACACCAGCCAAGTTACAGCCCGGTACATTGCGCCGCTATCTAGATAAATTAGTCCTAACTCTTGGGCTACCAGACGGGCAATTGTAGATTTTCCAGCACCCGCAGGACCATCAATTGCCACAATCGGCTGGCGGTTCCGGAGTAGCAAGTTGTCAATCAAGCGAGTCGAACCCACACGGCAAGCGATCGCGATTAGTCCCGCCTCATCAACTTTGTCTAAAAGCTCTAGGGTGGTTGGGTGAATTAGTTCAACGTACTCGACCTCGATATCGGAAACTGTTGCTAATTGGGTTTTAACTGCCTCAACAAGACCGGCGCGATCGCGATTGCCCAAATTAAAGACCTTCTGAGCTTGCTGTAAGCTTCTATACAACACCTGCGCCTGCTCTTTTTGCTCTGATGTCAGATACTGATTCCGGGAACTATATGCCAATCCCGATGCCTCTCTGACAATCGGACAGGCCACAATCTCCACAGGAATGTTCAGATCCGCCACTAGACGCTGGATAATTGCCAGTTGCTGGGCATCCTTCTGACCAAAGTATGCTCGCTCAGGCTGTACCAAGTTCAATAGCTTCGTTACCACCGTAGCTACGCCCTGAAAATGACCCGTGCGGGAGCGACCACATAAAATAGATGTCATCGACGCTGGTGGGACAACCTGAGTGTAGCCAGTTGTTTCTCTTGCCAATAGCGGCTGACCGGGAAACATTTCTTCAGCTGTGGGAGCAAAAATCGCATCTACCCCTGCCTGTTCGCACAGTTGCTGGTCTTGAGCCAAGTAACGAGGGTACTGCTGGAAATCTTCTGTTGGGCCAAACTGTAACGGATTGACAAAGATACTCACAATGACGATATCGTTCTCGCCTCTAGCCCGCTGGAGCAAGCTTAAATGACCAGCGTGCAGAGCGCCCATCGTGGGGACAAAGCCAACTTTCTTGCCCAGTCGGTGGCGTTCTAAGTAGCAGCGTAATCCAGCTGTTGTCGTAAACAGGCGCACCAAAACCCCCTTAATAGTTTTGAGTTATGAATATTGAGTTTTGAGTTAGAAGAGAGTTGTAAGCTATAACAAACTTCTTCACTTCCAAGCTTGCCCATCAAAAGCTCATAATTCTTCAATTCAAAACCAAAACTTTACTATTGTGAAGCTGATGCCGTCTGCCGGGAACCTAGAACCTCTAAGCGTACTGGTGCCACTCCAGTATTGGTCATTCCCAACACTCTGGCGGCAGCTGCTGAAAGGTCAATCACCCGACCTCGTATAAAAGGACCACGGTCATTGATTCGCACCACCACAGAACGATTGTTGTTCAAATTGGTCACTCGCACTCGTGTTCCGAAAGGTAAGCTGCGATGGGCAGCTGTCATGGCATTTTGGTTAAAGATTTCACCGCTAGCACTCCGATTGCCGTTGAAGCCAGAACCATACCAGGAGGCAATGCCACTACTCTGGGAACGAACTAGTGGTTTGAGGGGAATTTTGGAAATTTTGGGCGGCTGACGTTGGGGCCTACCGGCAATTTCTCTCAGGGGTGGAGCGTTGCCCATCAAGCGCCGGAGTCGATTAGTCGCTTGTAAAGCATCTTCGGCAATGTTTTTAGTTGTGTCTGGCAATCGGGTATTGGCGTCTATATCTACCAGGGCCTCCCCATTTACTTTAATGGTGGCGCTGTTGCTTGCGGTATTCCAGGTAACAGCGATCGCCTTAGCATCTAACTTATCTCCGTTCAGCTTATTGAGCTTAGCTGCAACTGCTGTGGCTCGCAAAACTGGATCGTCCTGAAAATTATTAACAGCCGAAGCCGCACTGTAATCCTGGGGCGCATCAGGTTCGCTCTGCTTATGCCAAGGAGGAATGCTACCCCCAGCTTCAAGAAGCTGAGAATTCTTGGCTGCTAACGGATCGGAACCAAGAAAGGTAAGAATAGGAATGCTGCGGACATATAGAGTTACCGCTTTACGCCCCGCTAATTCATGGGGAAGGATCTTAGCAATGACCCCCTCAGACGGCTGAACTGATGAAAGTGTTAAGGCAGGAGTAGAGGCGATCTTTGCTTGAGCAACACGCTCACGGGGAGCAACTGGCAGACTCCTGATCGGTTGGCGCAGCATCTGCGTCGCTACAAGTTTAAGTTCACCACCTTGGGTAACTGCTTGTGTTTGTTGGGCATTAGTAGATGAGGTAGTACCCAGAATTGTTGTTACTAGGCCAGTAATTAAGCCACTCCAAAATATTTGATTCATACATTCATTGTGAAATGTACTTGTAGGTAGAGGTTGAATTTTGCAGATGGCATTATAAACGCGCCAAAATTCACTTTCTAACTCGTACTACTTTCCGTATTCACGCTTGTGTGAGGAACCCAAACAGACTACCACGAAGTTGTTAGATTGGCGATCAGTAATATCCGCAGGCTAAGGCTAATTTATGAAAAATTAAAATTTTAATTTTCTCAAAAATGCAGCTAAGATTTAGCTTTGAAACTTTTTGGTCATTAGGAACATGGTTTCGTAAAGTTTTGCTAACTTTACAAAGCCATAGCCTAGTTTATGCATAATATACGGCTTGCTCTCAAAAGGTTGGTGCATGAGCTTTTGTACCTAGTCTCCCTTGAGCAACTATTACCCCTGGCTACTGCTCGAATTTTGGTCGGGTGTTACATCTGCCGCTGATTCACTCCGGTGGTAAAAAAAATTATTAGTTGAGGAAACCAGGCTTGGGGGACAGCCGCGTCCCCCAAGCCGAGTCTGAAAGGTTCGATCAGTTTGATGCTTATTTTTCTTTCTAGACAATGAAGTAACCCTGCTTTTTGATAAGGAGGGAAACATAAATCAGACCTCCCTCGCCTTATTAAGAACAGGGTTGGGGAGAGGAAATACAGGCATTTTTGCTCATCAGTCTAGTAAAATACGTCTGCGACTGGTGGTTTCAAGGTGCTTTGATTCATGGATTATCGAGAAGCAGGTGTAGACGTCCAGGAGGCTCGCGCCTTTGTAGATAAAATTGGCAGTTTGGTGCAAAGTACGCACCGCCCTGGGGTGCTGGGTGGATTGGGCGGCTTTAGTGGTTGGTTTCAGCTGCCTACAGGTTTTAAGGAACCAGTTTTGGTTTCTGGTACGGATGGCGTTGGCACAAAGCTAAAACTGGCTCAAGACCTCAACTGTCACCACACAGTTGGGATTGACTTGGTAGCTATGTGCGTTAACGATGTTTTAACATCTGGGGCAGAACCGCTATTTTTCTTGGATTATTTAGCTACCGGAAAGCTGAATTCAGAACAGCTGGCACAAGTAGTTGCGGGTATTGCCGAAGGTTGCCGTCAAGGTGGGTGTGCCCTCTTGGGTGGAGAAACGGCGGAAATGCCGGGTTTTTATCAGAAGGGAGAGTATGATCTAGCTGGTTTCTGCGTCGGCATTGTGGAAAAAAGCCAAATCATAGATGGCTCTCAGGTTCAAGTGGGAGACGTGGCGATTGGTTTGGCAAGCCAAGGTGTCCACAGCAATGGCTTTAGTCTGGTGCGGAAGATTGTCAGCAATGGCGACTTTAATTGGGACACGCGCCCAGAACTTTTAGGCGGTAAGAGCTTAGGGGAAGTATTGTTGACACCAACGCGGATATACGTAAAACCTGTCCTCGAAGCCCGCAGCGCTGGTTTGGATATTCATGGCATGGCTCACATCACCGGCGGCGGTTTACCAGAAAACCTGCCTCGCGGTCTGGGTGCTGGTCAATCTATCCAGCTTCACCCTAGCAGTTGGGTAATTCCACCTATTTTTCAATGGCTAGCTGATGCTGGTCAGGTGAGTCCCGCTGCTATGTTTAATACTTTCAATATGGGCATTGGTTTTGTGCTGCTGGTGCCCCCGGAGCAGGCAGATAAAACGATCGCCTGGTTTGAATCACAAGACATTGCTGCCTATGCCATTGGTGAAGCGATCGCTGGCACAGGTAATCTAGTAGGGGTTCCGGAATAAGTTTTAGCCCCAGAAATTGCTATCAACTACGCCAAACTCAAATAGAGGGGTACAGATACTTTTGCCTGTACTCATCTGCTAGAGAGCTTTTCAGAGCTAATATTGATAGATTTTGATTAGAAGGCGGCACCCAGATTTGAACTGGGGGTGAAGGTTTTGCAGACCCTTGCCTTACCACTTGGCTATGCCGCCCTAATTTCAGAATTTTATTATACCAAATTTTTGAGTAGGGATGCTTACTTATTTGGTATCTGCATACGGATAGCATTTTTGTCGGTTAGCGATCGCGCCTCAGGCCGTTCACATAAAAAAAACTGCGTTAGCATGGCATCTAGTTAGCTTCCTGCACGTAAACTATTATGAACTTCTTCACTTACGTCCAGCACCTACTGGGTGCCAGTGCAGTTGCTTATATCTCCGCTCGCAATCTGCGCGACTCCCAAACACGCCCCAACACCCTAGCTGGTTTCCAATTGGCAGAATCTGGCTCAGTTCCTTTCTTAAAAGCGCTCCAAGAACGCGCGGCGTCAGAAGGCGATTTGTGGCTGGCAGAAAAACTCGCCCGTCATGCGGCGGATGAAGAGCGTCATGGTCAGATTTTTGCCCACGCCCTGAAACAAATCAACAAGCAAGTGATTGACTTTAAAAGCTTGCCTAAAACTCCTGAAGATAGTAATAAGAAGGAGCGCCGGGGCAGCCCCTTTTTTGCTGCCTACTTCGATGGCTACTCGCAGGAAAGCTTGAAGCCGGAGCAAGTTGACTGGATAGTGTTTTTCGGCAGCACTTATATTTTGGAACTGGATGCGAGCAAAGATTTTGCTCGGATGGCGAAGGTGTTGCCAGATGAAGATCCAGCGAGTCGTAACCTGAAGAAGGGAATGCTGAGTATTGCCCAGGATGAAACTGGTCATGCAGCTTACCTCTTGGAAGCACTGAAGCGTCGTTTGTCTGCCGCTGATGTGGAAAAGGTGGTGGATGAGTGGCGATCGCGCAAAGTAAATGCTTTGTTGGCAATGGTGGGTAATTTCATCAACAAAAGCGGCAAGCAGCCAACTCTTGTCCAAGATGGTGCGCCCACAGAAATGTTGGATGAGACGACAGAAGCGATCTCTGCTGCCTAAACCGCTGCCTATCTCAAACCCATGCTTTTACTGCCCTAATAGTTGCTGTGCTTGCTTGCGGTTCTCGATAGCGGGCTGGTAGTCTGGCTTAAGCCTAATAGCTTTGTCATAAGAGGCGATCGCTTCTTGATACTGTTTCAAATTCATTAACACGATCCCCCGGTTATTCCAAGCTTGTACATAGTCGGGCTTAAGTTTCAGCGCCTTGTCATAAGAAGCCAATGCTTCTTGATATCGCTGCAAGCGATTGAGTGTTGCGCCCTGATTATTCAATGCCTCAGGCAAATCTGGCTTAATTTTCAGTGCTTGAGCATAAGCGGCAAGTGCTTCTTCGTAACGCTGTAAAGAAGTGAGGGTAGCGCCTTTATTAATCCAAGCCTCTGCAAAATCTGGCTTGATTTTCAGTGCCCGATCGTAGTGAGCTAGTGCCTCATCGTAACGCTTTAAGGCATCTAAGGCATAACCTTTGCTCCACCAAGCTTTGTAGTAGTCAGGGTTGAGTTGCAGCGCTTTGTCACAGGTGGCGATCGCTTCTGCATATCGCTGCAAGTTATCGAATGAATAGCACTGACCCCAATAAGCTTCTTCGTAAGCAGGTTTGATTGCCAGAGCGTTATTATAAGTAGTCACCGCCCTTTCATATTCCCCCGACTCAATCAGGCGATCGCCTTGTTTTATATATCTAGCAACCCTATTAGCTCTACTTGGAGATAGTTTATATTCAGGAATGGGACTAGCTAGGGGCGGAATTAAAGCTTGTTTACTATCAGTTGCTGGTGATGAATTAGCAATGGGTTTATTTGATTTTTCAGAAAATTCAAAAAGCTTAGATTGATTCGATGCTAATACCTTAAATAGCAGCAATATTGCACCAATTGTCACCAAGCCTAGCCATATTCGTAAAGATTTTACAGATTTATTACGGTTTGAGCTAGGCAGGGGGCTAATTCCTGGAGAATCAGAAGAATTATTTGATATTTTTTCTGGATCTTGTAATCCAATATTCTTAATAATAACTTGAGGCTGTATCTGAGAAATTTGTACACTCTTTATATCCTTAAGAACCTCGCTTGCCGCCTGATAGCGATTTTGAAAGTTGGATATAATCATTTGGTCTATAATATTTGCTATTTCTGGGCTAACCATTGCTCGGTTGCGCCAGTAAATTTCACCCGTTTTAGGATCTTTTGGTAATTGGTGGCGACTGGGATCTAAACCCGTAAGGGCTTGAACAGCAATTATTCCCACGGCATATATATCACTACCAAATCGTGGGTTGCCATTCACTTGTTCTATGGGCATATACCCCGGTGTACCGATAGCAACCGTCTTTCCGCCCTGGGTTTGTCCATTAAACACCCGCGTGCTAATTTGTTTAACTGCTCCAAAATCAATCAAAACTAGCTTATTATCGTGCTTGCGCCTAATTATATTTCTAGGATTAATATCGCGGTGAATGACAAGTTGCTGATGAACAAACTCTAAAACTTCTAATATTTCTTGCAGCAGTAAAATCACCTGAGATTCCCGCATCTGCTGCTGGGTAGCTAGTTCTTGGCTTAAGTCAATTCCTTCGATAAACTCTTGAACTAAATAAAATTCTTGATTTTCCTCAAAGTGAGCAAAAAGCCGAGGTATTTGGCTGTGGCTGCCTAACTTATAGAGAACTTCCGCTTCTGTATTAAATAAACGGCTCGCTATCTCCAAATTCCATGAATCTTTAGTCTGGGGTTTCAGTTGCTTGACAACGCAGCGAGGGTGGTTGGGTAGATGTATATCTTCAGCAAGATAAGTTTGGCCGTATCCCCCGCCTCCTAAATGACTGATAATTTTGTAGCGTCCACCCAGCGTCTTTCCTAGCATTTGATACACGCCGAGCAAATAAACTTCTTGCTCACTGGGCTGTGATTGTGATTGAGACACAGGTTGTTTAGTGAAATAGTGTTGTTTGTCACGATAGAGAGCTTTTACTGCTTCAGGTGGTTCCAGAGCTAGAAAACTTTATTTTTCTATTTTGCGGTGCCCCTCTGATAGCCGCAAATTCTTGCTGTGTACTGAGCTAAGTAAAATACTGAGCACACTAGCCTGTCGAGCCTGCTCAATGGCTTTATAAGTAATTAGTTCACCAGCATCAAGGATGACGTTGTCGTATTTATCAAGAATGACGCGGTTGACTGGAAATCCGACCGCTCTTTTGATGCGCCATTTTTCTATTGCTTGGGCACTGCGCTCTTGGATTTCTTTGATTCGCTTCCCTACGCTGCCTACATTTTTTTTAGGAGATAGGGCACGTTTATACAACTGTTCGCTCGTGTTAGGGCGAGTTAGACAAACAGCAGCAATTAGTTCTCGCTCTTGCCGATACATCTTTGCCCGTGCAATTAACTTTTCTGTAATAATTTGTCCCAAAGCTGCCACATAGACACCTTCCTGGGTCTTTATAGAGCGCCGCACGCGCAAGCCCAAAGTTTGTTCTACTGTGTAAACGCTAAGGGCACTGTGTAGTTTTTCACGGGTAGCCTCTGGCGTTTCTTGCCTTTGTTCGCTATGTGTCTGTGAGGTTAAAGGAAGCGCTTGGGGAACTTCTGGCTCTGAACTTCCAGCAGTTTGATAAACTTCATCCAGCCTCTGGGGTGTTACTTGCTGACCTGGGGCAACTAAAAATGTTCCCTTTGTAGTTATCGCTTGCCCATTGACTGTGTTACTAACTGTTGCTTGTTTTTCAGATAATTCAGGAGCATAATTTAATAAAGTTGCGCCGCTATGCTGGGTGGATGGGAAGTTTTCGGCAGCTGCCTGTAGCGTACTGTTAATTCCATTAATCCGCTCTTCCATCATTTCCGCAATTTCACGCGGCACAAACGCCACGTCCTCACCAATTTTTAAATTTTGAGGTGCTGGAACAAATGAAAGTCCGCAATAGGGATCTGCAAATAGTCCTCCGAATACCTCGTAGCCTTCAATCGCTCCCGTTTGCTTGTCAAAGTAGAGGTCGATGATAGTACCTAGATCGTATCCTTCTTCAGTTACAATTTTTGTACCTACCATGACGATATTGCGCTCTAAAGCCGGTTTTATTTCCGGCAAACGAGATGCTGAGGCGATCGCTGTTTCCGACGAGGCAACGATCGCATCTGGGCCAATGACTTTAACGCTATGTATAGGTAAAACCTCTGTATTTCTCAACCAGATGTTTTCATCTACCACAAATCCCAAGAACTTGCTGTTGTGGTCAAAAATTAAATCCTTAACTTTTTTAATTTCTTCGCCAGTGTCGTGAGCGACAATTGGCATACCAATAATGTCATTTCCCTTAAGCACGCCATCCCCCCTATTTATCAATTTTTTCAACTTTATCAATAGTATCGTTCGCGAGTGCTGGCTGCTTTTTGTTGTCGCTACTTGCAGACTCTTCTAATTCTTGCTTTTTGCCAATATCTGTTAAGTTGATAACATTGGAATATCCAATAGGTACTGCTATACCGATGACAATTATCGCTAGCAGCAAAGTAGCGGCTAAACCATTATTAGATTGTTTGCCTTTCAGCCTTGGCATTGCACTTCTCCTTATGCTGAGGCACTGTAATAATACAGGGAAAAATATTCTTGGAACGAGAATATGGCTTTGGATTAGAAAGCACATCTATCTGAAGTAATAATATAGCAATTAGCAGTTAGCTTTTAGCAATTAGCTTCTAGCAAACATACAGTTATAACAGCATCCCGATGCGTGCATGGCTGTAAGGTAAATGTCAAGAACCCTTATGGCTACTGCTATATCTGTAACAATCAAGTTCTGATGTTTAATTTGCAACTGACAACTGATGACCCAGCTAATCGGGTTCATCGGCAATAGATTAGTTGAGCGATCGCACTTTCCTAATTTCACTTTCTGAGAATGCTATAGCAACGATCGTCTAGGCTAGATGTATGAACGCGATGAAAGCGTCTCTACAAAGAATCCACAAGTTAGAAAAATGCTGGACTTTCTCAATCCCCTTCTAGGTCGCCATCCAGAACGTATTAAAGCCAACGTTGAAATCTATACCTGGCAAAGCTGTCCTTTTTGCATCCGGGCAAAGATGTTGCTCTGGTGGAAAGGTGTTAACTATACGGAATATAAAATTGACGGCGATGAAGAAGCCAGAAACCGCATGGCTCAACGTGCGAATGGACGCCGAACAGTACCCCAGATTTTTGTTAATGAGCAGCACATTGGTGGATGTGATGACCTCTATGGGTTAGATAAACAAAGTCAGCTAGACACCCTTTTAGCGCAGCCAGCTGCATCGTGAGGGCGTAGAAATGGATGGGTGAAGTTTCGCAGCCCGCAATTGATGACCCAGCTTATTTAATTCATCGGCAATGGATGAAACGCGCGATCGCACTTGCCGAAGCTGCCGGGAATGCTGGTGAAGTGCCTGTGGGGGCCGTTGTTGTTGATGCTAATGGCAACTTGATTGCGGAAGCGTCTAACCGCAAAGAGCGCGATCATGACCCCACAGCCCATGCTGAAATCCTTGCCCTCAGGGCAGCGGGTAAATTATTGCAAAGCTGGCACCTCAACCAATGTACCCTCTACGTCACCCTAGAGCCTTGCCCCATGTGCGCCGGTGCGATCGTGCTAGCACGCCTGGGGCTTCTTGTTTACGGGGCAGATGACCCCAAGACTGGTGCGATTCGGACAGTTGCCAATATTCCTGATAGCAGTTGCTCTAATCACCGCCTATCCGTACTTGGTGGAATTTTAGAATCGGCGTGCCGCCAACAATTGCAATCCTGGTTTAGCCAGCGGCGGCGTCATTAAAAAAGAGACATTTTTCCCCATCAGCAATGTTTTTTAGCAGCCCAGCTAGGCACAATTGAACTCATGACCAAAAATAACCGGATTCAAGCCCCTGAATTAATACGCGAGTGCCAATCCAAAATCCAAAATCCTCTCATCCAAAATCGAATGACACCAGCATAAGTGTCCCTCTAGTAGAAGACAGCTAGAACCAGAAAACTTAAGGTGTAATGATGGATGCAGTAAAACATTTTAAGTTCCGATGATTCAGCTTGACTCCTCTGAACACAAAAGCCACACGCCAACAGCAGCCAAGATTGTTCCCGTTACTTCCCGTATTTCACCCTGGTTAAGCGGCGTAGCCTATCCATTGGGACGTTATCTTGTTTTGCCCTTTTACTTTGGTCATATTGAAGTAACTGGGCGGGAGCATTTACCTACCGAGGGGCCTCTTATCCTGGCTCCCACCCATCGCTCTCGCTGGGACGCTTTTATGGTGCCCTATGCAGCGGGTCACGATATTACGGGGCGGCACTTGCGATTTATGGTGTCGGCAAATGAAGTAGCAGGGCTGCAAGGCTTCTTTATCCGTCGCTTTGGAGGGTTCCCCGTCGATACAGAGCATCCGGCGATTAGCAGTCTCCGTCACGGCGTCGAACTACTCCGCAGTGGTGAGGTACTCGTCATCTTTCCAGAAGGCAATATCTATCGGGATAGTGGCATTCAGCCGCTCAAGCCCGGTCTGGCTCGCATGGCCCTGCAAGCAGAAGCAGGGGCAGGTTCTGTAGATAGTTCCCATAATCACACTGATATCTCAGCTAAAACCCCCTCTACAAAACTTGGCGTCAAAATTGTGCCGATTACTATTAAATACAGTCAACCTCTACCGCAATGGGGCTGCGATGTCCAAATTCGTATCGGTTCCCCATTACAAGTGGCTGATTATTGCACCACCTCAGTAAAAAAAAGCGCGCAACGGCTGACATCTGACCTAGAAACTGCTCTGAAAAAATTGTATTAAGAGCAGATAGGAAAAGTTTCTGGGAAAGGTTTTAAACCGCTTTCAGCAAGCAGATAAAGGCAGATAATTTGTTTTCCAAAATTATTTTTAGGATAGCCTTTACATATCGCCTACTGGTAACAAAAAGAATCTTCTCAAAGGATAATCTTAGGATGGATCAAGCTGTAACCTGCGGCTTTAATTTTATGATTGGATACGATGGCGTTATAAGGTTTTACTTCATGGTCTGAAGGCTCCCACAAAACTGGAGGAAGGTGGTGCCGTTCACTTAAACGCTCAAGTAGCTCACGGGTAATCAGAGGAACATCGTTAACCAAATTGTAAATCCCTTGCCAGTGGTTCAAGAGGGCAAAAGTCACAGCTGATACGATGTCATCTAGGTGAATCCAATTTGTAAAGTTTTCACCGTTGCCAGAACGGGTGGTGCCGAAAAAACGGCTGAAGATATTGACCAACTCACGACCTGGTCCGTATATGCCTCCCAAACGCAGAATACAGACTCTAAGGTTTTGACTGCCGGCCTCTAACAAAACTTGCTCGGTGTCACACAAAACCCGACCATTGCTATTGGCTGGAGCAACGGGAGATTCTTCATCCACCCACGCCCCATTCCTGTCTCCGTAGACGGAATAGCTGCCTGTGTAAATGAGTTGTTTAACGCTTGGAGCCTGCTGCAAAGCTGCAACAAGATTTCGGGCAGTACGAAGGTAGGTCTCCTCGTAGAGGTTAGCAGCTATTTGGCGATCGCTTGTCGGTGCAACACTTAGAATAACGGCATCCTGGTTTTGTACCACAGAGCGCAGAGCCGAAAAGTCATCACCTTTCATCACTACTACCCGGTGAGCTACTCGCTCTAGCTGCGCTACCCGCTCTTTGGTTGTGGTTGTTGCCGTAATTATGTGACTATTATTTTGATGCCAATGGCGGGCTAAAGCAGTTCCTACGTAGCCACAGCCAATGATTGCAATGTTCATTTTTACGCTCTATCTGGTTGTCGTTGGCTTGGTAAAATCTATTGGCGAAAGGGTCAAAGTAATTCGTAATTGATAATTAGTAATTAGTAATTACAATCAGTGGGGGCTTGTACCTACTACTAATTGAAGACTACTAAATCGAAGATTTAGTAGGGGCATGTACCCTCTTTAATTACGAATTACGAATTACGAATTATTTGGTCAGGTAGCCTTCACTAATACCATATCCCCTGCAATTTTTACTTGATAAGTTTTCAGAGACTTATTAGCTGGCTTTGAAAGTACCTTGCCATCTGGAGCAAAATCAGAACCATGACATGGACAGGCAAACTGCTTTTCTGCTTTGCTCCATGCCACTGTACAACCTCTGTGAGTGCAACTGGGATTGACAGCAAATAGAGCGTTAGGATTAGCTGGGTCACGAATAACTACTACCTTATCTGTAGCAACTGTTGTCTGAATTTGCCCCAAATTATCTAACTGAGCTACCGTACCGATGGTGTAGAATCCCTCAGCATTGGGAGAATTAGCCGAGGTGGTTGGGCTACCCTGAACTGATGTTGTCTTTGATTTATCTGGGGAACAGGCAGCGATCGCTACAGGTATTAAACTGGATATCCAGCCTAGACCTAACCAAGTTAAAAGTGAACGACGTTTCATATTAGTTCTCTATGGGCGAAAGTTTACTGTTACATCCTATATGTACTTATATGTAGGGCGGCGTATTTTTGCCCAGCCCTTCTCATAAACCGCCTCAGGGGTGCGATCGCTTTCTTTTCCTCACTCAGTTCCATCAAGAACACCACGTAGTGCCCTTTGTCAATACTTTTAAGCACATGGGTTGAAAATAAATGTGATCAGCGATAGTTGAGCCACTCCGCGCACTAAAGTTACGCAGATTCAGTGACCAATCACCGACCTCTACTAACTACTAAAACCCTACTACCGTGGCGTTCCGCCTACATCCCGTACCCTAGAAGAGGGTGGGATGTAGGCCGCGCTTTGTAACCCTTATAATATCCTTCCTTGCTTGCAGGACACGATTCTGAGAATATATTTATGGACTTTAACCAAGATTCTTAAGGATATTTTAAGATTTCTGACATCTGGGTTCAATAGGGGCGATCGCACCTAATGTAGAGAGTGACAAGTGTCGTTTTGGCACCCTTACTGAGTCCCTTCGCAGTAGCCATCTATGTCATGAGTATTTTTCCCAGCTTCCTCCGTTCCCTATTCTTAACAACAATTCTCAGCTTTGCCGCTCCCATTTTATTGGTAGGGGGAGGCTTAGCCGTTGTATCCCTGGTGGGTTACATTCCCGGACTAGCAGCGATGGGCCAAGCCGGAGTAGCCCAAATATTACAGTTTCTCGCCACTTTCGGTACTGGTTGCCCACTTCAAGGCATATTAGTCATTGGCTGGACTTGTAGCTTTGTAGGAGGCTTATTTGATACCTACGCCTTCTATCGCTATCAAAGTTTAAGTGGCAATTAAGACCTTGCATACACTCTTTCTACTTAGTACGGGAAGAGGAACCGCATTTTAGCAAAAAACCGAACTGCCAAACAGTTTGGCTTTTGATAGCTTGATATCAGGTTGAAACAAATCATCCAAGCAATCGATGCCCCACCTGGCTTGTTAAAAGAGACATTTGAACCTGGGTGGAAGATGCATCTAAAAGCTGAGAATCTAGCTATCGGAGGTTAATGACTATGGCACTCATTCGTTGGGAACCTTCTCGAGAAGTTGAAAGTTTACAACGGCAGATGAATCAACTGTTTGATAATCTGATGACAGCAGAAAATGGTGGCTCCAGTGGCACCGCATTTATGCCTGCGGCAGAAATGCATGAAACTCCGGACGCTGTTTATCTGAGACTCGAAGCTCCGGGTATGGAAGCCAAAGATATCGACGTGCAAGTTACTGCACAAGCTGTTGCCATCACGGGCGAGCGTAAATCTGAAAGTAAAACGGAAGAAAAAGGATTAACTCGTTCTGAATTCCGCTACGGACGTTTTCAACGGGTGATTCCGTTGCCGACACGGATTCAAAACGATAAAGTAGAAGCTGAATATAAGAACGGCGTCCTGAACCTGACTTTGCCCAAAGCTGAAGACGAGAAGAACAAAGTAGTTAAGGTTAACCTGGGCTAATTAAGTTTTCCTGAGGCAGTTTGCCTAACAATTGAGTTAATTTATTAAGGGCGCACACAGTGCGCCCTTAATTGTTTATTTAAACTCCATGCGGTTATATACCAATTAGCAGTTAGCTTTTAGCAAACATACAGTTATAGCAGCAGTTCTGGGTGCATGGGGGTGAAGTTGATTGTTAAGAGCCATGATCGCAGCTGCTATAGCTAGCGTTTTTCCGGCTTAAGGTGAATTAATGGAAAGGTGCCGGAGCGGGACACAGAAAAAAGCTGAAGCCTCGATTTTATAGTGGCGAATACATTAGCATTATAGACACGATAACCAACTGCTTACAGATGCAGAAGGGCTTTCAGTATGTCTAACAGTCATGTGGTTTTAGATGCTGACACCTACGAGGCGGTGACTGAAGAATTACAAGCGCTGCGTCGGCGCGTTGTCGAACTAGAGCAGCAGGCGGCTGAATCTGAGCAAGCACGCTTCCGTTGGCTGATAGAGAGTGTGAAGGACTATGAGATTATTCTGTTAGACCCTAATGGATACGTTCTCACTTGGAATCCAGGAGCAGAAAGCCTTAAGGGATATAAGCCAGAAGAGATAATTGGTAAAAATTTCTCCTGCTTTTATCCTATTGAAGACATTTCTAGTGGCAAGCCTGAGCAAACACTGATCAAGGCTGCTGAGTTAGGTTGCTTTGAAACCGAGGGTTGGCGGGTGCGTAAAGACGGTTCGCGCTTTTGGGCAAATGTCGTCACTACAGCATTATCAGACAAAAGCGGAGAGCTAAAAGGCTTCTCCAAAATTACGCACGATATCACAGAGCGCAAGCAGGCTGAGGCGGCATTACAGAAAGCACTACAGGAGGCAGAAGAACTCTTTCAGCATACTCAACGTTCAGAAAGTTTGCTGCGTACAGTAATTGATGCTACCCCTGATTGGATTTTTGCCAAAGACCGCAATTTCCGCTTGATTTTGGCTAATAAGAGCTTTGCCGATGCTATTGGCACAACACCAGAAAAAATGCTCGGTAAAGATGATTTGGAACTGGGGTTTCCGCTAGAACAAATATTTGGTAACCCAAATAAAAATATCTGCGGCTTCCGCACCGACGAGCAGCTAGTGCTTGAAGGTGGTGAGCCAATTTATAACCATTTTGAGCCAGCCACTTCGGTTGATGGCAATCTACACATCTTTGATACACAAAAACTGCCCTTGCGCGATGTTGAAGGTAATATTTTTGCTGTGCTGGCTTTTAACCGTGACATCACTGAGCGTCACCAGGCAGAAAAAGCGCTTCGGAAGAGCGAAGCTAAGTTTCAAAAGATGACAGCTAATGTTCCGGGAATGATTTATCAATTTCTTCTAGAACCTGATGGCTCAATGTCTTTCCCTTTTGTTAGTTCTGGTTGTCGCGATATCTATGAATTAGAGCCAGAAGAGATTCAGGAGGATGGTACTACAATCATCGATCTAATTCATCCTGAAGATCGTCAGATTTTCGAGGACTCGGTTGCCGTTTCAGCCCAAACCTTGCAACCGTGGAAATGGGAAGGGCGGGTCATCACTATATCAGGCAAAAAAAAGTGGATTCAAGGCGCTTCTCGACCGGAAAAGCAGGCAGATGGAAGTATTCTCTGGGATGGATTGCTCACGGACATTACTGATCGCAAAATTGCAGAGGAGGAATTAAGCAAAAAAACTCAGCAATTAGAACTTGCCCTCAAAGAAATCCAACAGACTCAAGCTCAACTCGTTCAGAGTGAAAAAATGTCCAGTTTAGGGCAACTGGTTGCTGGGGTGGCTCACGAAATTAATAATCCCATTAATTTTATCCACGGTAATATCACTTATGCCCATCAATACATGGGAGACTTACTGAGCCTGATGCAGCTCTATCAGCAGCACTATCCCCAGCCAATCCCTGAAATTCAAGGCGAGATAGAGGCTATCGATCTGGATTTTTTAATTGAAGATATTCCTAAGCTGTTAACTTCCATGAAAGTGGGGGCTGAACGCATCTGCCAGATTGTCTTATCGCTACGAAATTTTTCCCGTTTGGATGAAGCAGAGCATAAGCTAGTTGATATCCATGAAGGGATTAATAACACACTACTGATTTTACAATATCGCTTAAAGGAGAAAGTAGGGCATGGCAGTATTAAAATTATTAAAGAGTACGGCAATTTACCACTAGTGGAGTGTTATGCAGGACAACTTAATCAAGTGTTTATGAATATCCTCACTAATGGGATAGATGCTCTAGAAGATTACAATCATCAACGCCAAAGCGAGGAAATTAAACAAAACCCCAGCATTATTAACATTTGTACTGAAGTTATAAATTCTGATTGGGTGCAAATCCGCATTGCTGACAACGGCCCTGGTATGACAGAGGAAATACGTGAACGACTATTTGATCCATTCTTTACAACCAAGCCTGTAGGTAAAGGAACTGGGCTGGGATTATCAATTAGCTATAAAATTGTCGTTGAACAACACAAGGGTGAACTACAGTGTCTTTCAGCGCCAGGGCAGGGAGCCGAATTTGTGATTAAGATCCCAATTCGGCAACACCATTGAGTTGTTAAATGATATCTTGCTGCGCCCCCTACTAGGATAGAACCAAAGTTTTTATAGTTTATTTTAATTAAACTGAGATGCTTACTAATTAACAACAAGGGCAGATGGCTCTAGCTTCACAATCAGCTTGACCCCATATTCTGCTTCAAACACTCCTTTCTTATAATCCAAACTCCAAAGTTCCAAGGTGCAATCATCATTTGGCTGAGATGGCTGTAGTCGCAAGTAGAGTTCTTTGACCTCTGGGCGGTATTCGCATCGCACCTGCTGAATTGCACCAATCTGCCGCCTGTCAAGGGCAACGGCTAGTCGCAGTAAAGCGCTCAATTGAGATACCATCTGCCGATGTTTTTTACTGGGTAGATTTTGATAGTTCTCGTGCTTTTTCTTAGGGGTATTCTTGCGGTGGTAGCGGGCTATATTGGCTATGATTTCAATCTCGGTTTCTGTGTAACCTAATAATTCACCGTTGCGGATTAAGTAATAAGAGTGCTTGTGGTGAGAAGAATGACTTATATAGTGACCACAATTGTGCAAAATAGCGGCAGCGGAGAGTAGTTCCCGTTCTTCTGCACCCCAGTTGTGAAGCAAACCTTGGGTTTGGTCAAATAAACTCAGGGCAAATTCTGCCACTCTTTGAGAGTATTCTAGATTGACACCGTATTTCTGGGCAATTTTGATTGCACTGCGCTCCCGCACTGCACTTTGGTACTGTAGCCGATCTTCAATTAAACCGTGTGTTAACATCCAGTCAACAATGACTCCTTCCCGGAGACTTCGCTCGCACATCGTCACCGACTCCATACCCAGCAGCGTCATCACTTCCTGTAAAATTACCGCACCAGCTACAATAATTTCTGAACGTCGATCTGACATACCGGGGATGACCGCGCGTTCTGAGTAAGAAAGCTTCCGTAAGCGATTGACCAACTCTTTCAGGTCTTTTAAACTTATTTGGTAGCCCGTAAGTGGTGAGGGGACAACGCCGAGTTTTTCTCGTGCGTGAATCGTTGCTAGAGTTTCAATAGTCCCAGAGGTGCCGACTAAACGAGGACTTTCTTCCGGCTGCAAATGAGCTTGTAATTCCTCCACAGATCGCTCTATTTGCCCCCGCACATATGCCTGCAAAAAAGTAAATTCGGCGTTGCTGATCGGGTCGGTGGTGACAAATTCAGCACTGAGGCGCACAGCACCAACTTTGGTACTGCTAAGGGTACGAGGCTCGTTACTATCTCCTAAGATTAATTCAGTAGAGCCGCCCCCAATGTCAATAATGATATGGGGTTGGTTGTTAAATTCCATCCCCGATAACACGCCTAGATAAATCCGTCGTGCTTCCTCTTGACCAGATATAAGGTTGACAAATAAGCCTAAATCTGATTCTATTTGCTTTAAAAATTCTCGCCCATTCGGTGCTTCTCGCACCGCGCTAGTTGCCACGGCAATAATCTGTTCCGCATTTAGGCATGTAGCAACTTCTTGACAGCGTCGCAAAGCTGCGATCGCGCGTTCCATTGCTTCCGGTTTCAGGCGTCCACTTTCCTTACAGCGATCGCCCAGTCTCACCGTGTCTTTTTCTCGGTCAATAATTGTAAAAGCTGGCAATTCCGGTTGAATCCGCACCACAACCATATGAATTGAGTTCGTACCAATATCAATAGCTGCAATAATACGTTCTTGCTCCACAGCAGGATTGGGAACATTCTCAAAAGTTTCTTTGGCTTGCGCGACTAAATTAACCATGAAATATCCTCCGGTTGCAGACCCATCCCAGTGCCTATGGTTAAAGATATCCTTAAAGGGGATTAGAATCACGCAAGTTACAGTTAACGAGGCTATGCTGACTCAGCAAGAACACAAACCTGAAGCCACTTGGTTCACCCTAATACGGCTGCTGCGGTGGGACAAGCCCGCAGGACGCCTCATATTGATGATTCCGGCTCTTTGGGCAGTATTTTTGGCATCAGGAGGTACACCGCCGATGCCACTGGTAGGCGTGATTGTACTTGGAACTTTGGCAACCAGTGCTGCTGGTTGCGTTGTCAACGATTTGTGGGATCGAGATATTGACCCTCAAGTGCAAAGGACGAGCGATCGCCCCCTTGCTTCCCGTGCTTTGTCAGTTAGAACTGGCATAGCTGTCGCCTTTGTAGCGATGATCTGTGCTGGTGTTTTAGCCCTTTATCTTAACCCTCTCACCTTCTGGCTGTGTGTAGCAGCAGTTCCCGTTATTGTCCTCTACCCCTTAGCAAAGCGTGTTTTCCCGGTGCCTCAGCTGGTACTCTCCATAGCCTGGGGCTTTGGGGTACTGATTAGCTGGAGTGCCGTAACTGCTGACATAGAATTTTCTACTTGGCTGTTATGGGGGGCAACGGTGCTTTGGACGCTAGGTTTCGACACTGTTTACGCCATGTCCGATCGCGAAGACGATCGGCGTATTGGCATTAACTCTAGTGCCCTCTTCTTTGGTGCTTATGCTGCTGAGGCAGTAGGTATTTTCTTCGTTGGAACTGCGGTTTTGCTAGGTAGACTGGGCGTTGTCATGCAATTACATCTAGGCTTTTGGTTAGCAGTTGCGATCGCAACTTTGATTTGGGCATGGCAATACACTCGACTTCGCCAAAAAGATATCCCTGATCCTACTTACGGTAATATTTTCCGCGAAAACGTCTGGGTTGGCTTTGTTTTACTAGCTGGCATGATTGCGGGTTGCTTGTCCTAGAATGTAGCCAGCACAAGAACCTATCTTTCTTGCATCAGTTTCAGTAGCCCAATACCTACTAATATCTGTGTTCATCTGTGTTTATCTGTGGTTAAAAATATGTTAAAACCACTTTTCCGATAGGTTCCCAGAGTGCCTGCACAAGTTCTAAAGATTATCGATTGCCACAGGTTCCACAGGTTCCGCTAACTCAAATCCAAACACCCGCGAGTAAAAATAAAACTCACCATCGAGTGCGCGTTTTATATTCTCAGCGCGACGGAAACCATGCTGTTCTCCCTCAAAGGGGACATAAGCGACTGGCAATCCTTTCGCCTTCAGCGCCTCCACCATCATCTCTGCTTGGTTGGGCGGTACAACCCGATCTTCTAGTCCTTGGAAGAATATAACAGGACAAGATAATTTATCTGTGAAGTGAATAGGCGATCGCTCTTTATAAATATCTTGCCGCTCTGGATAAGGCCCAATCAACCGATCTAAATAGCGTGCCTCAAACTTGTGGGTATCTTTTGCCAATGCTTCTAAATCGCTCACCCCATAGTAGCTAGCACCAGCCTTAAATACATCCCGGAAAGTGAGGGCACACAGAGTAGTGTAGCCACCTGCACTGCCACCGGCGATCGCCATGCGGTTGCCATCCACCAAGCCACGTTCTGCAAGATAACGCGCACCATTTACACAGTCATCAACATCAACAATACCCCACTGACCATCTAAGCGCTGATGGTACTCTCGCCCATAACCTGTGCTACCCCCATAATTAACATCCAGGAAAGCAAACCCGCGACTCGTCCAGTATTGAATCCGCAAGTTTAGCTGACTAGAAGTAGCTGCTGTCGGGCCACCATGACTTTTAACCACAAGTGGCGGTTTCTCACCCTCTGGCGCAGTATAGTCTTGATTTTGTGGAGGATAAAAGAAAGCGTGTGCCGTTAACCCTTTCTCAGTAGGAAACTCAATAGCTTGTGGAATAGAAATATATCCAGGGTCAATATTCATCTCACTCGACCGCCGCAATACTTGCATCTGACCAGTAGATAAATTTAACTGGACGATAGAAGTTGATTCTGTCGGTGAGGCAGCGCTGAACACAGCACGACCCGTAGTAGCCTTGAGAGAAGAAATCTCAGTGTAGGCAGTCTCTATTGGCTGTAGCTGCTTAGTTGTCGTATCTAAACTTGCCAGATGCCAAATACCATGCTGGGTATAGGTGCAGATAATGCGTTCAGCAGACACAAAGCCATAGGTAGACATCCCAAAAACCCATTGCGGAAGTCCAAACTCAGCCTGCATCTCGCACAGAGGTTCAATATCCCCTGTAACTGAGGGTTGCCATCGGTAGAAGTTCCACCATCCACTTCGATCAGAGACAAAGTACAAAACGCCATCTGGCGACCACTCTGGCTGAAAAATAGATTCATCACCCCCGCCAGCAACGCGCTGAGGTTCAGCCAAAGATCCATCTGCCTGTAACTGGGCTACCCAAAGTTCCGTTCCATCCCAAGGCATATTGGGATGATTCCAGCTAAGCCATGCTAGGCGAGTACCATCGGGACTCAGGCGTGGTGACGAGTAAAAGTCAGCACCAGAAACTAAAACCTGAACGTCTTCACCGTCCTCTAAATTAATACTGACCAATACGTTAGCTGGTTCCTGAGTGTCCCCAGTGCGATCTTCTTGCACAACATATAGCCGATGATGCTGCTGGTCAATTACACCATCCGCATAACAAAAGTCACCTACTGGTGTTAGGGGTTGTGGTTCAGAGTCTAAGGTTCGACGGTAAAGGCGTTGATCCGCAAAGTTAGAAAAGTAAACCGTGCCATTAGTGACAACAAAAGAACCGCCGCCGTATTCATGTACGCGGGTACGAACGTTAAAGGGAGATGGCGTAACATCCACTGTTTGCCCATTTGGAGTACGTCGCACAAGCACGCTGCGTCCGCCTTCTTGAGGTCGCGTCTCAATCCAGTAGACATCCTCGCCATCGAGGACAACTGGCCCTACTCCAATTGTTTCCGAGACAATCAGATCCGAGGTAATGGGCGATTTCCAAGATCCATACGGTGCTACTTGCGGTTGGGCCATGCGATTTTAGATTTGAGATTTTGGATTAAGTTGTAGGGGCGGGTTTAGCTAATTATTTATAGTTCTAAACGAATAAATTATTTCCCAAACCCGTCCCTACCATAGGTGTACTACACGCGATCGCTAACTGCTATAAGCCTTGCGGTAGGGGAACTCAACATCAAGCCAACAATTTGATGGGAAATGCTCGCTTCCTACCCATCCTACAAATAATTAAGTGCCTCTACTTATACACACAGCTGAAGTTAGGCCTTTAACTCAAAACTCAAAACTCAAAACTCAAAACTCAAAACTCTGATATTTTCGTTACTAGAGAGGCTCAAAAACCATCTGCGGAATCAGCAGCTGCCCATCCGCTGAGTTTACCAGACAACCAATGCCCAAAAAGCGATCGCTTTCCTCATAAACCCGCAATACGATTTTGGATTCCCTGCTTTCATCAGGCGGGTTGAGATTTGGAACTTGCTTGTGAGACTCGGCACTGTCTGACGCTGGACTGTGTTCTGTTCCTGCCAAAGCTAAAATTTTTTGCCCCTGACACCAGCGTTTAGCGTCTGCGGCAACTAAGGTAATTGCTGCTAAATCGGACAAAGCAGCATCTGGTGGAATAGGGTGAAAGGTTCCTTGCTGTAGGTTTTGTTCTAATTGCTCAAGGGTGAGGCTATTTCCTAAATGCAAGCCACAACTCTGGGTGCGTATTAGGGAAGCAAGAGTGCCACCAATGTTGAGGGCTGCACCTAGATCGCGAGCGATCGCTCTTATATATGTACCAGGACCACAGGCGATCGCCACATCCAATTCAGGAAACTCCCCAGAACGCCAATCCAGTATTTCTATCTTATATACCTCTACTAGCCTTGCTGGAACATCAACTGTTTTTCCAGCCCGCGCTAGATCGTACAAGCGTTTACCCTGTACCTGAATTGCGCTGTAACTCGGCGGCACCTGCTGAATTGTTCCCTGAAACTGTTCGAGTGCTGCCTTCACAACCTCTATACTCAACTCACCTACTGGCTGTGCGGCAATGATTTCTCCTTCCAAATCATCCGTCGTTGTCCTCAGCCCCAGCCGAATTGTTGCCCGGTAAGCTTTATCTTGCCGTAGAAACTGTAACAACCTAGTTGCCTTTCCCAGGGCAATAGGTAAAACTCCTGTAGCCGCAGGGTCTAAGGTTCCCCCATGCCCCACACGCTTGAGGCGAATTATACGTCGCACTCTAGCTACACAGTCGTGAGAAGTTAACCCAGCTGGTTTATTTAAGTTCAAAAAGCCTTGCACAGCGTAATTCTATAAATTCCTAGTTGTAGCCGAAACCGTAATTTTCAGCAGAAGCGCACAAGAAAACCAATTTACACTTCTGAATGCAACTTGGCATCAGTGTTGAATGAAGAACTATTTCTTTAATTCAAAACTCAAAACTCATAACTCAAAACTCAAAACTCATAACTCATAACTTATTTGGCCGCGATCGCAAAGCACCAGCCCGACAATCTCTTAACCAGGTGCGAACACCTTGACCAATAATACCGTTACTGCTCTCTCGTGGCGGTGTGGGAGGGCTGCCATCTGGGTAGGAACCGATTTGAGAATACATCATTGCCACCTGCCAGCCAAACTGGGTATAAGTCAGGAACAGCCAGTGGAATTGCTGTAATTCAAAAGCCTTACCAGAGCTATACTGCCGCTCTAGGGTGGTAAAGAATACCTGGTTAGGCGCTTCTGGGACAGCTGCTGGGTCAGTTGGGCTATATTGACCAGGACCAAGGCTCAGGGGGGCGAACTCTGGGCGTCCTGCGACGATGACATAAACGGGGGTGTTGTATGTGGTTATGCCTACGCGCCGAGAACGCTGGCTGACACGATTGGCATAGCTGGGTAAATCCCGAAGCATTAGTGCTGTTAAGGTTTCCACATCAGCTGGGCAAACTTCCAAAGTGTTAGGTTTTGAGCTGCTTGCAGATGACTCTTGAACAATAACCACCTGCAATCCTAGTAAGCTAGCTGTGATCAATCCTAGCTTCCACCCGGAATTGAAGAGGACGCGGAAAGCCCTTTCGCTGTTCTTGTGCTTGGGTACGGGCATAAATTTGGACGCTGAGAGGGATTTTAACTGTTGACTTCTGCTAGCTCCTCACAAATCCGCCTCCAGGCAGATGCTGGGTCAGAGGCGGCGGTAATGGGACGCCCGATAACTAAGTAATCGGCACCAGCTTTCATTGCCGCCGCCGGAGTAAGCGATCGCTTCTGGTCTGCTGCCTCTGCCCAACTCGGTCGCACGCCCGGACATACTAAGAGAAAGTCTTCACCGCCAGCTTCCCGCAGTTGTGCCACTTCCTGCGGCGAACAAACCGCCCCATCTAAACCCGCATCCTTGGCTAACAGCGCCATGTGTAAAGCATACTCAGGCAATTCCAAAGGAATTTTTAAGTCAAAAGCTAAATCCCGCGATGTCAGGCTCGTCAGCAGTGTAATCGCAATCACTTTGGGGGGTAAAACACCCGCTTCCGATGCTCCTTCTTGTACAGCCGCCGCTGCCGCTTTCAGGGCGCTGCGACCAGCCGTAGCATGGACAGTTAATAAATCCACACCGTAAGCGCCCGCAGACCGACAAGCACCCGCAACAGTGTTGGGGATGTCATGAAACTTCAAATCGAGGAAAATGCGCTTTTGTCGGTCTTTTAGGGCGATAAGAATATCTGAACCACTGCTAACAAATAGCTCTAAGCCGACTTTCCAGAAAGTTACCTGGGGCAGCTTGTCGATCAAAGCGATCGCATCTGCGGCATTTGGTACATCTAAGGGGACAATAATGCGTTCTGTGACTGACATATTACGCCACCAGCCGGACAAATTTATTCTTCCCAACCTGCAACACCCGTCCGTAAAGGGCGTCTGGGGAATCAAAGCTCAAGTTAGCGTCAGAAATGCGATCGCCATCCAGTCGCACCGCCCCCCCTTGAATCTGCCGCCGTCCTTCCCCACCACTTTGGCACAAGCCACTAGTGCTGAGAATATAAAACAACTTTGCCGGAAATTGTACTGCTGCTAGAGAAAATTCTGGTACAGCAGCACCTGTTTGTTTGGTATCTCCCTGTACTAAGGTAATAGCCGCCTGTTGAGCTTGTTCGGCCGCTTCCTTACCGCGATACTGAGTAACGATTTCTTTAGCAAGAAGTTTTTGGCGATCGCGCGGATTTTCTGGCAGAGTCTCTAAAGGCAAATCTGTCAGTAGTTCAAAATACTGTTCCAATAGACTATCTGGGGTCTTCTCCAACTTCGAGTACATCGTCAGTGGATCTTCCGATAACCCCACATAATTGTTTAGAGACTTGGACATTTTTTGAACACCATCTGTTCCTATCAAAATCGGCGTTAAGATCCCAAACTGTGGTGTCTGCCCGAAATGTCGTTGCAAATCTCTACCCACAGCTAAATTAAATTTTTGGTCTGTACCCCCTAATTCAACATCAGCTGCCACTGCCACGGAATCATATCCTTGCATCAGTGGGTAGAGGAACTCATGCAGATAAATCGGGTTCTCCGCCTCGTAGCGTAGGGCAAACCCCTCTTTCGCCAGCATCTGCCCTACCGTCATAGTGGACAACAATTCCAGAATCTTTTCTAGACTTAGCAATGATAGCCACTCAGAGTTGTAGCGAATTTCCAGGCGTCCCGGTGTCTCAAAATCTAAAATTGGACGCACCTGATCTAAATAGGTTTGAGCATTCTGAGCCACTTCCTCTGTTGTTAACTGGCGGCGTACCTCAGATTTACCAGTGGGATCACCAATGCGTGCAGTAAAATCTCCAATGATTAAAATAGCTGTATGACCAGCATCCTGAAATGCTCGCAACTTGCGGACTGGAATACTATGACCAAGATGGATATCAGCGCCCGTGGGATCGATGCCTAACTTGACACGCATTGGGCGGTCAGTTTGTGCTAACCTTCGAGCCAAATTCTCAGTGGCATCAACAGAGTCAGGTCGATCGGGAAAAATTTCACTGATACCCCGGTAAAGCCAAGCGAGGTAGTGTAGTGTTTCTTGGGTAGGTTTTGAAGATTGACTAGCGGTCATAGTAAAGATTCAATCAAGTTGGTTATACTCACTAAAGCTTTGAAGTTATGCAAATTAAAGGGATACAGACTAATATATTTGGTTGGCAAAAAAATGCCCCAATATTCCCAGATTTACGAACCATGAGCTTCGGTGTGCATTTATCGTCCCTAAGCGATCGCCCAAAGTAAATATGGGCACTCGAAGCAAAACCCTGTGACTCGGTGCAATATATGGCACTGGACGCAGGTAAAGTATCTAACGCAGGCTGCCGCAGTTTATCCAGAAATCAAGATTATCCATCATCGAGGCCTTTCCATGTCAATATCTGTAATCCTAAGAAAGAGTCTTGACCCGTCGCACCTAATCTCCGATCAGCTTTTTTTAGTGAGGAAGTGAAATCGCCGTGTCGTCTACCACTTATCAAGACAAACAACCAAGAGGCTCAGCAACGACTTCTGATTTTGTACAGGACGTCGGTAAGGTAACTGGTGGAACCATCCTGGGCATCACCATGCTGACCAGTGCCGCGATCGCTGGGGGACTCGTTGGTTTAGCAATTAGCTTCCGTAACCTGCCGGATGTGCGCGTTCTGCGTACTTACGCTCCTACAGAAACTACTTACATCTACGACGTTAAAGGCAAGCACCTCTCCAGTATCCACGGTGAAGCTAATCGTGAAGTTGTACCCCTGAATAAAGTCTCTCCTAACTTGAAGCGGGCAGTTATGGCGATTGAAGATAGCCATTTCTATTCCCACCAAGGTATTAACTTCAACAGCATTGGTCGTGCTTTAAAAGCCAACTTTACTAAGGGAAATGTCGTAGAAGGTGGTTCGACGCTCACGATGCAGCTAGTGAAGAATCTATTTCTTTCTCGCGAGCGCACAGTTAGCCGCAAAGTTGCAGAGGGAGTGCTGGCGATTCGTTTAGAACAAATCTTCAAAAAAGACCAAATTTTGGAAATGTACCTCAATCAGGTGTATTGGGGTCACAACAATTATGGCATCCAAACCGCAGCCGAAAGCTACTTTGGCAAGTCAGCGGCTAAATTAAACCTGGCAGAGTCTGCGATGCTGGCGGGTCTAATTCCAGCTCCGGAATACTACAGTCCCTTCATTCACTACCAGCAGGCTAAAACTCGACAGGGACAGGTTCTAACTCGGATGCGAGAGTTAGGATGGATCACGCCGGAAGAGGAAGCAGCAGCTTTCAAGCAACCGCTTAAACTAGGCAAGTTAACTTCGTGGCAGGCTAGTCAGCTGCCTTACGTCACAGAAGCTGTTGTCCCAGAGCTGATTGAGCGCTTTGGTCGGGATGCCGTGCTAAAAGGGGGAATGCGAGTTCAGACTACAATTGACTCCAAGGTCCAACAAATGGCAGAAAAAACCGTGAGGAACGCCAGTAGAAGGCTACGAGCTGAGGGGCTTTATAAGCCCCAAATCGCGATGGTAGCGGTCGATCCTCGGACGCATTTTGTCAAAGCTTTGGTGGGGGGGGTGGATTTCAAGACAAGTAAGTTTAACCGGGCAACCCAATCCCGGCGTCAGCCTGGATCTTCCTTTAAGCCATTTGTCTACTATACGGCTTTTGCCAGCGGGAAATTTACGCCAGACTCGATGGTATACGATACTCCCGTAAGCTATAGAGACGCTAGCGGCTATTACTCTCCCCAAAACTATGGTGGTGGATACGCTGGGGCGATGTCTATTCGCACAGCGATGGCACAATCGCGAAATGTTCCCGCCGTAAAGATAGGGCGAGCTGTGGGCCTGGATAAGGTGATTCAAACCTGTAGAATTCTAGGTATTAAAAGCCCGATTGAACCAGTAGTTTCCTTACCATTAGGGGCAATTGGTGTGACGCCATTAGAAATGGCGGGTGCTTTTGCTACTTTTGCCAGTAATGGCTGGTCTTCTCCGACAACAACCATTGTCCGAGTTACTGATAGTAGTGGCAATGTGTTACTCGACAACACGCCTAAGCGGAAGCTAGTTCTCAATCAGTGGGCTGCCGCTTCGCTGACGAGTACGCTGCAAGCAGTGGTTAATAACGGAACTGGAAAGAGCGCACAGATAGGACGCCCGGCAGCTGGCAAGACTGGTACGACATCATCGGAGCGCGATGTTTGGTTTGTGGGCTATGTCCCGCAGCTGGCAACTGCGGTTTGGATTGGCAAAGATAACTATAGGCCTTTAGGTTATGGGGTAACTGGTGGCGTACATGCAGCACCTATATGGCGTAACTTTATGAGTCAAGCGCTGGACAATACCCCTGTGGAGTACTTCCCATCGGCTAATCGATTTCGGCGTCCCTGAGGATAATTTGGGATTTGGGATTGAATCTAAAATCCCAAATCTAAAATTGTCATGGTTGCTTTTCTAGTTCTGACTTCATACGTTCTAGAGTTAGGTGCATCTGGTCAAACATTTGCTGGGGAGTGATGCCAAATTGACCTAGTTGAGTATTCAGCTGCTGTACTGTCATCTGAGCCATGAAGTCATCCGACAGCTCGAAGCGCTTCATAAAGATGCGGTAGCGGTCCATCATGGCTTCCATTTGCTCAATGAAAAGCTTTTTCCCTTCCCGGTCAAATTTGCCGTAGCTGCTTCCCACTTGGATCAGGGATTGATAATCTTCAAACAGCTGCTTGGCTTCTTGCTGGACAATATCAGAATCAAAGAATCCCATAATCTTCTATTAATTTGTTTAAGCGTTGGCTCTTTACTGCCGCATCTAGTCACATTCTAATCCAGCCGCAGAAACCCGTAAAATTCGGTTTTCCGTATTACGGACGATCGCTTCACAGGTAAACTGCTGGAGCGGCAAGTTATATCATGTCCGGTTAATCAGTTATCTTATCCTTAACCCGAAACCTTGTCATGGCGCGTCTCTACATTATCGGCTTATAAATTTTTAGAGATATCTTTATAGTATTCAGAACCGCAGATAATGCATCAGCTGAGCCGTCAGTTGCCCAGGTAGCGATAGACGTTGCTGGAAATCAACTAGGTTGCGATAGGGACCAGCAATGAAACGATTTTGTACCACTGCTGTGGCAAGAGAGGCATCAACTGCCGGTATTTGACTTAGTTGCTCTACAGAGGCCGTGTTGGGGTTAATCCGCCTGATGGTGTAATCTTCGTCGTAGTAACAAAACCTTAGTACAGGTTCTAAAGGTTTGAGGCGTTGTACAGGCATTCCCAGCGCTGCGGCAATGTCTTCTACGCAGTAAAATGGGACACCAGCACTGGTGAGTTCAACAAGCGATCGCGCTTGGTGGATAGAAATTCCAGGCAGTCTCAGCCAATCATCCACACTCGCTTGATTGACATCAATCTTAATGCCCAGTTCTGCTGCCACTGCAATCTCTTGTGCTGATTGCAGCCGATAGTAAGGATCGCCGATTAGCCGCGCCCTGAGGGACTGTAAATTTTGGTCAAGCCGTCGATTAGCCGGTGGTAGCCAGTTGAATTGTGTCATAGATATAGCAGTTGCCTATAATAGCTCTTGACAATCTACACGAACCCCTATGCACGCTACGAGTCGCTATAACTGCCAAGCTTGCGAGTTTGCTAAAAGCTAATTGCTAAAAGCTATATCAAGCCATACGGTCGAGCCACTGGCGGCGCTTTTGCTCAAATTCATACTCTGAAATCAGCCCATCTTGGCGAAGTTGATCCAGTTGGCGCAGAGCATCTGCGATCGCAGTTACTTGAGTAGGATCAACCCCTGTTGGTTTATTGGCAACTGACGAGGCTACGGGCACCACACCCACATTAAAATTATTGTCAAAATCATCCCTGTCTTGTGCTAAATACCACACCGCTTCAATGGCGCTGGCAATATGGGGAATAGGCGTCCAAGAGAGCAACACGTACAGCAAGCCCCATATCGGCTGTCCCAGATAAAACTTGTGTAGTCCCGAAATTGGGATTAATATTCCAGAAAACGCCAGCAGGGTGGCAACTTTTCGACTCTTCGGCTTGCTTAACATAATCCGGATTGCTTGAATCGGGTGGAAAAACTGTGTTACAGCAATTAGCAGTTAGCTTTTAGCAATTAAAGCAGCATCTGGAGGGCGCATAAAGGCTCTTGACAATTGAGAAGAGCCTTTATGGCAACTGCTATACATACAGCAACAGTGCTAGGTGGGTGTAATTAAACGTATCTTGGGATTATTAGTTGTTAGTAGGGTTTATGCCACTAACCACTAACCGCACCCACCTTTATGTTTATTTACAGCCCCCTACTTACTAGTTAACTATAATTACCCAAAGACTAGCTGCCAGAAGCACTGCTGCCAGATGTTGCGGTAAGAGCGATCGCAGCGGTTGACGAGCAATCTTTTGGGTTAACACTATTGTTAACAGCACTGAAACAATAAGCGTTGTTCCCTGCAAAAATTCAATCACCGCTGGGTGAGCCACCAACACCGGCAACCCTTGACCACTAAGACCGAACGTTGCCATAGTTACGGGCAGAATCCGCCCTGCCTCTCCCAATCCTAAATTCAAATAGTGAGCTACGTTTGCCCCCAGCACCAGTGGCAAATACCCATAAGCTAACTCTATAAACCGTCGGGGTTTAGGAAAAGTTTTGAGTTTTAAGTTTTGAGTTTTGAATTGAAGAAGCTTGTCGGTTGCCTCTTGAGTTTTTGTTTCTAGGAAATAACTCAATTGGCTAAACATCTGCATTAATCCATAAGCCAACAATGGTACAGCAGCTGGGATAATTAAAGCTGCCAGAGATAACCCCAAGTGAGGCCAAAATTGAGTCAAATCTACGTTCAACCCTAACTCAGACTGTAACTCTGGTAAACGGTGCAGAAACACTCCACCCAATAGCAATAGCAACAAAGCCACTTCATAGGTGTGGGGTATATGAGTTGTCCATAACTCAATTCCTGGAGGACGTAAATTTAGCTCTACTGAGCGGTGCGGACAAGCTTTGAGACAAGTCATACACAGCACACAATCTCGGTTATCTTCCAGTTGAGCGGGGTGAGAATACAAAGGACAGCCATCAGTCTCTAAGCCTTCCCCTTTTTGGGGACCGCCTTTATAACACTGATAGGTTGTGCATTCAGCTGAACAAGTACCCTGCTGTGCCCTTAGCTCAGTCATCGACAGCTTTGCAAACAGGCCATTCATTCCCCCAATTGGGCATAGATATCGGCACCAAAACCGCCGCTCAAAAATAGCGGAGAATATCATCGCCCCGGCGGTAATTAATAACAGCAAACAAGAAGATAGGTAAGCTGTATTTTCTAAGTTCCAGAGTTCTTCCCACAGAAAAATCAGGGCAAATAACCCAAACAAAAACCACCCTCCCCACTTCTCCGCAGACTCTCGCGGCCAATGCTTCAGTGTCCGGGGAAACAGCCACAGGGAAAGCTTCTGAGTAAGTTCCCCATAAATCATGAACGGACAGACAGCACACCACAGACGCCCCACAAAGGGAAACCCCAGTAACACCAAAGGCCACCACCAAGCCCAGAATAGATTTAAGGCCATATTTTCGGCGCGATTCTGGGGGCCAACAAATAAAATGGCTACAAGAATAGCAAAGGCAGTTAAGGTAAAGCCATAGTTGATTTTGTCCGGCCACCAGGGACTACGCAGAAATCGGCGCAGGCGGGGATAGGCATTCAATAGATTGACACGAAATAGCTTTTTCTTAGTCTGTGTAGACCAGAAAATTTCTTCTGTTAACTCCGGGGCACCAGCAGACTGCACAAGCGCTCGCTCTACCAAGCTTTCCAATTCCCTCAAGTTGCCGGGGAAATCATATGCCTGTAACCTACGCAAAGCTTCTAGAGTGACTTTGGGTTTGGCAACGCCTTTGGCTCGACAGAACAGACTAATGTAGTATTCCACCTGGGCGCTAATATCCGCTTTACGCACCCGTAGCGGGGGCACTTTTATTAAATGGCTTATCTGACGCTCAATCGTGGGGATATGTTTTTCCCCAATCACGATTGTGCGTGCCTTACAAGTGCGGGGTGTCGCTAGCGGCTCTTCTGGACGGTTGACGGGAGTGTAGCTGTTGGTTTCTAGCAATTGAGCTAGTTTGGGTGTTAATTCTGGGGGGAGTTTCTCTATGTTGTTGAGCAGTAAAGTTCCTTCCCCTAGCCATTCCAGCAGCCCTGGTTTACCGCTGGCGCGACCGAATAAGTCTGCACCGCTTGTCTGTAAGGTACTGCAATCTACCTTAATAATCGGTTCTCGTCGATATGAGGAACTAAAGTGAATCAGAGCTGCTGTGTTATCTTTTTCTAACCCTGGTTCTCCGAAAATGAAAACGGGTCGCCGATCTTCAGCTGCGTCTCTGATTTGCTGGCGCAGCCTCACAGCATAGCGGCTTTTGCCCAAAACCCCTCGTTTAGCCTTGGTTACGAGAAACGGGCGTAGGGCAGCTTGACGTTCTTGCTGATAGTTGAGTTGAGAAGATAGTTGAGCTAGTTCTTGTGCTAACTGCTGGGAAAATGCTTGGGTAATTTCTGGGTAGTGAGCTACCAGTTCTCGAAATTGTTCGGGAGGAATAAACCACAGGTGAGACTCGGTGAGCGTGACGATGGTTCTCTGAGCCTGTTGTCCTAAAAGTAGCTCTTGTAAGTGAATGGTGGCTCCGGGGAGTAAACTTACCGGGCCGGTTTGGCTGGTGCGATCGCCTTCTAACCGTCCTTGTATGAGTATATAGAGTCCTTCCGGTGGAGTATCCTCTACAACCAGCCGTTCTTTTGCTGGCACAACTCGTTTTTCCAGGACTTGGGCGATCGCCTCTAATACTGTTATAGGAAGAACACCTAATGCCGTTCGTTCCTGTAACCATATAACTGCGTCTGGAGATGTCATGTTTGGCTCTCCGATAAAATATCCTTTACATTTTAATTAATTAAAATAAAAATTGTTAATGTTTATAGTTCACAAAGAACTAATATGTCAGAGCTGATAGATCTCTGGGTTCCTCTAGCGCTCTTAGGGTTGATTGTCCTCGCGGCGATTTTCTTTAGTAGTCGCAACCGCTGAAAGCTGTAAATCGTCACCCTACGCCAGCTTAAATAAATTCTAAGTATAGCCACTTAATTATTTGTTGGATGGGTAGAGCGCAAGCATTACCCATCAAATCTTTGTAACTGTTAGGTTATTTTATGAAAGCGATCGCACAAATCGCTGCGAAAACCCGCCTCGCTATGCTGGCTATCGACTAACGCGCCAAGAGGAGACGGGATTATACCACGTTGAATTAAATTTTAGTACCCTTTGCAACACAGGAAATAGGGGAGTAAACACCGCACCGACAAGTAGACGGAGTATTCTCGGTAGATTTAATCAACCCAAAAGTCAAGGAATTTATTTTTACTTTTGCCTTTTTCCCATGCAGTATCAGAAGGCACTTAGCGTTTAACCCGGTTATAGGGATCTTCCCCTACCGTTGCGTATTTTCATCGACGCTATCAGCACTTCTTTTAGCTGTATCTGGGTACAGGGACCCAAAATCTTTCAATGCTTCTTTTGATTGTTCACCAATCTTTTGAAGTCGTTCGCCAGGAGCATCGTTTGTTTTGTGGGCGTCATCATACCATTGCCCTACTGTTTTCGGTCTGTTGGAATCGTTCTGATTTACCAATTCCTTAACTCTCTCAGTTGCGCTTTCAGCGACGCTGTTATCGCCTTTGTTCGCCTGCTTTATAGTTGCTGTTCCCCCTTCATCGTAGGGACGGTAGCCTGCTTTAGAGAGGTCTTGTCCTTGACCACCAAAGTTGGAAGGTGCAGCCTGAGCCGATGTAGCTGCGGGCAAGCCGCTCAACCATACTAAACCCGCCAGCACTACCGGCAAAAGTGTCCGGCGTAGTAGCTTAAAAGCTCTTTTGATTTCAAACATGGGCTAATTGCTTCTTAATTTTATTAGTGACCCCATGAATGTTAGTAAAAAGCCATTAAAGCTAGCGTCTTTCTTTAGGCGGGAGAGTTACTCCTACTTTAGAGCGACTTATCTCTGGTTGAACGGCACCGGAAGGCTGGTTAAGCTTTATTCTCCCGATACCCCGATTAGAGTGCGATCGCCCCCGGAACCCAAATAGAATCTAGGTTAAGTGCGTGCCTACGCTGATACCAATGCGGGCATCAGCACAGCATCAATAATGTGGATGACACCGTTGTCTGCGAGTATATCTGTCTGCAAAACTTTAGCGTCATTCACTTTAAAGCCATCAGCGCTATGCTCGACCCCGACAATACCACCCTCAACAGTCTCAACGGAATCTAGCTCAACCAGGTTATCAGTCCTGACATCACCAAAGAGGACATGATAGGTGAGAATCTTCTTGAGCTTGGGAATATCTTGAAGCCAGGAAGCTATAGTGTCAGATGGAATCTTGGCAAATGCTTCGTCTGTCGGTGCCAAGACAGTGTAGGGGCCAGGACTCTTAAGAATGTCTAACAGACCAGCCGCCTCAACAACAGTAACCAATGTCTTGAAAGATCCGGCGTTGGCAGCAGTCTCAACAAGATCAGGCATATTTTTTACTGATTTTTTAAGGGTGTCCTGTTAATCAATACAAGGTGGAAGGCTCCAAGGGCATCTTTCAAAGGTTTGAATAGCTTTGAGCTACTGCATTAACTGCTGGAAGTAATTCCCCGCTGCTGGAGTTGGTGCATAAAAAATTCTTCCAAAGAGGGACGGGCTAGCTGCATGGTAATCAACTGGGCACCCATGAGGCGCAGGGTTGCTAAGAACTCTTGGGGTTCGCCTTGTAATTGACCGTGCCAACCGTCATTTTCCAATGTGAGATTCGGTACCCAGCGTTTGAGGACATCCATGTTGCCGCCGATGCCTTTAACCTGGTAAGCGTCCTCAGATGATTGGAGCAGTTCATCAATAGAGCCTATACAAATTAGCTCTCCTTGGGCAAGAATAGCAACGCGATCGCAAATCTGTTCCACTTCTGCCAGCACATGGCTATTGAAGAAAACGGTTTTGCCAGCATTTCTCAGAGATAAAATAATCTCTCGCATCTGGCGACGTCCCATGGGGTCAAGACCAGACATTGGCTCATCCAGAAACACCACATCTGGATCGTTAATCAGTGCTTGAGCCATACCAATGCGTTGTAGCATCCCTTTGGAATACTGGCGCATCTGCTTTTTCCGTGCTGCTGACTGAGCCAAACCGACTAATTCCAGCAGTTGAGGAATACGCTGGCGTTGTACGGATGCTGGGATTTTAAATAATCCAGCGGCAAATTGCAAAAATTCCCAGCCCGTTAAAAAGTCATAGAAATAGGCGTTTTCTGGCAGGTAACCGATGCGTTGTTTGACAGCAAGATCGCCCAAAGGACACCCCAGGAGCAACCCACGCCCAGACGTGGGACGCACAATCCCCAAGAGTGTTTTTAAAAGGGTGGTTTTCCCGGCTCCATTCGGTCCCAGCAGACCAAAAGTTTCTCCCTGATAGACGCTGAGCGAGCAGCTTTTCAGGGATTCGATTTTTTGATTCATCCAAAAGCCAGTACGGTAGACCTTTTTCAGTTCCAAGGTTTCCACCACTGGTAGGCGCTCGTCGGTAGCAAGTTGGCCTGGTTGATCGGCAAGAGTATTCATCTGGATTTAACCCTACACAACAACTGCTCTTGCACACGCAATTAAGGTTCGTACAGTCTAATAATTCCCCATTTTCGCCGGTTTTGTATCACTTCAGACTGTTTAGATAGACGAACATAATTCACCAGCCTCAAAAAAAGACGGGTAAGATCGCAGTTGACAGAATACTTAAAAGGAAACTTATGGAGCGCTCAAAGATTATTGCTATTGTTACTGGGGCAATTTCCGTGCTTCTGGCGATCGCTTACCTTGTCCTTGTCCTGCTGTTGGACTTCCGAGGCGAGATGCTACCAGCACCACAAAGCCAGCTACTGCAACCATCAGTGCAGGTAGCACAGCTGTTTTAAGGGAATATAACTAAGGATGCTCTCCTTGTTTTGCTTGGCGCGATCGCTCTGTATTTACCCGTGCCAACCTTATCCCTATTGCACAGCCTAGAATGTGAGCATCGCCAAGTGATGTATCCTATTTTTTCCCTGTCACTGATTAGGGTAAACGAGGGAGTTTATTACTAATTGTCAAGCAGTATTATCGCCTTTCATAAATAAAAAGGCAAAAGCAAAATAAATTATTTATTTTCTCTTTATTAATGCCATTCGTCTCGCTGTGGATTATCAGGAGCATCTTCATCTGCTGATTCGACTGACGAGTTATCTGTCAGGGGTTTAACAACCCGCGCGATCGCTTCTTGTACAAAAGCCTTAACAAACTCTTCCTTTCGATTTAGCTGGAACTGTCGCTGCACTACTTCGGTAATGCCTCCATCGCCCCAATCTTGATCCTGGCGGAAATATTCAATAAAACTCTTACCAGCAATTCGAGTCAGATAAGCGGCAGTAACTCCCTGAATTGCCTTGCCAATCAGATAGGTGGCAACATTCAGTCGGAGAGCGGTGGAGAGTAATTCAATTGCGCCCTTAACAATCCCCAAACTTGCCAGAGTTTTTCCTAGAGAAAGCGCTAGTTCCTTGCCGCGATCCATATTCAGTTCGCAGCCGTAAATTCTGCCAATTTCTACTACCATTTGGGCATTTACAGCCGCTGTTGCTAACAAATCCATCAGCGGCAAGGGCGTAACTGCAATTACACCAGCACTAATCCACTGAAACCGCTCTACTACTTTCTCTGCCTGACGACGCCGTTGGGCATCCAGTAAGCCTCGAGCTTCGTCTCCAAGTCGCTGAGATTGCAGTAAGATGTTGTCGGCTACTAAGTCTTCTCCTTCCGCCCGTAAAACTGCTGCCATGCGCCGAATTAAGGGCATGACGTCTGGATCGGGTTGGAAGTTTTCGCCGGATTCTAGCACTACCGATTGGGGATTAGCCGCGATCGCAACAATATCTGAGGTAGCAATAAAACCTCGCACGCGCTCCCGGAGACGGGCTAAAATTACTTCTTGATCTTCTTCTGTATATAAGTCGGTTTTGTTGAGGATGAGGAGCGATCGCTTGCCAATCTCCGCCAAAGTCCGCAGCGGGTTATATTCCGAGGAACGCAAGTCATTATCTACAACAAATAACAGCAAATCTGCTTCTGTAGCCAGCTGCCGCGCTAGCTGTTCTCGCTCTGTTCCCGCCACCCCAGCTTCTAAAATTCCTGGCGTATCTGTAATTAAAATTTGTCGATTTAATCCTTTCAATTTAAGAGTATAAGTTTCGCCTACCTCTGTTGTTCCCATAGGCGCGTCTACCCGACCAACCATTCGCCCAATCAGCGCATTTACTAAAGATGTCTTGCCAGCTGAACCAGTGCCAAAGACGACAACCAGCAATTCTCCACGAGCGAGGTTAGCTTCAATTTCACGCGATCGCTCAAGTAAAGCTTGCCGCGACACTTCATCCTGAATCTGCGTTACCTGTTTCCGCACTGCTTGCAGCGTATGTGACGCCGCCTCTGTCTTAACCACTGGGACTTTCGGTGTTAAGCGACGGCGTGAGGACTTGCGCGATCGCCCGAACAGTCCTAAGTAATAGACAAATGCGCCAATTAAAATCCCCAGTAAGGCAATCAGCAACAACAGCAGCAGAGAAGCCAGCAGAGGCGAGGTAAAGGAAATTTGCCAGTAAAGTCTATACAGAGAATTAATCAGCCACAGCATCAGCCCTAGGATTAAGGTGATACCGACAATTAGCGTCAATAGGCGCGACAGTGGCATTTAGGAAATTTAGATATAGTTTGATCGCAGCCCCCAGCAGCGTGTTCTCCACTCAACTGGCAGATGGCTTTAATTCTAATCTGGCTTTTATAGACTCGCCGTAAAACCTATACGCTTTTAGCCATGGGAGTGTTAATTTCTGCTATTAGCTAGAGGAAAACACCTGTTAGGGTGTGAGACATTTGGTTGAGTTAAAACCGAAACAGAAGAATTATGAGCTTTTTAAATCAAATTGTGAATGCGCTCGGCAATTCTGAGCAGGAAGCTAGTTCTGGTCAGGTTGCCAGTATGCTCAGCACCGTGGATCAGATGAGTGATAGCTATGGTACTGATCCCTCAACAGTTCAATCTGCCTTATCAATTGTAGGAAACCATGTGCGCTCCGCTTTACAGCAGAAGCGAGACACAAATGGCTCTGAGCAAGCCCAAGCTCTTGTCAATCAATATAGCGGCACTTACCCTAATCCCCAAGCTGTTCATTCACTCTTTTCTCCTAACCAGATGGATGGGGTTGTGCAGGCAGTTGCTCAAAAGACAGGCATGAATGCAGGTATGGTTCAACAGATGCTGCCGATCCTAGTTCCTCTGGTGCTAAATCTGCTGCAAACTGGCACTCGCGCTCAGAATCCCCAAGGAGGAAATCCTGTACTCAACGCCTTTCTGGATACTGATGGAGATGGCGATGTTGATATCGCTGACGCCATGCACATGGCAGCTCGCCATATGAGCCGCTAGAACTTATTAGAGACGAGCGATCGCCCAGATGGCGCTACTTTATCGGCACTCGCGTTGCTCGTCTCTATGCCTGAGCTGATTATTTTGGGATTGTGCTACAACTACGGCTGGAGTGCGATCGCCCAACTCTTTGAGAAACTTATAGAACTAGGCAATTAGCCAATTAAAGGAGAAGTTACAAAAGTTTCAATTAAGCGATCGCCCCTTAAACAACCTGTTATTCGACTAGAGACTAAGCCGTAGTCTTCTTCTGGTTGTTCTGAATACCATTCAAGCCATTCAAAAACATCGGCACAAACTTCTGCATAAATGCCTGTGGATCGCGATCCCAGGCTCGTTTAGCCACATCAATCCGCGTCATCTGCAAGTCAGGTGCCAGCAAAGTCTCTGGTAGGCGCTCCATCAGATACTGGGGACGTTGCCAAACTGGCATTGTATTAGCCACCTCCAAGAGATTGCTGAGACGCCGCAGTTCCGCGCCCATCATGATATCCATCCCAGATTCATAGGCTGCTTGTTCAATAGCAACGTATTTCCGTTTGGCTTGCTCAACCTTCTGCCGATGTTCTGGACTTTTGTCTGCCATTAAAGCCAGCTGCCTATTACCCCAGCGCACATGACCTGCTTCCTCTGGGAAAATGCGTTCAATCGTCTCGCGGATTTTGATGTTTTCTTCCGTCTGTGGGGCTGCTTTTAGCGCGTGAATGTGGGCAGAGAAATACTCACAGCCCCGTTTCTCTGTAACGTTAATTGCTGCTAAGGAGGCAATTAGGCCATCTTCAGGGTTCCGCTGCGCGTCATAAGAGTCCCAGTCTATGAGACGCTCAAATTCATCGATATATGAAGTTCCAGGCGGCGTGCCAATATCGGTTCCCAAATCCACCAGCAGGTCTGTTAGCCACATAGCATGACGCGCTTCGTCAGAAACGTGATGGGATAGATCCCGCACCAGTTCTCGCGGCTGTCCATTGAGCTTTTCAATCAGATCTGTGAGGTCTTTACAGCTGCGTTGTTCGTTGTAGCGGTAGCGGTTAAGGGTGATTAAATGTATTTCGCGATCGCGCACTACCTGGCTGAGAATCTGACGCGCACCCAGCGATTTGTGTAGTTTACGGGGATAAGCAACGGTCATTGTTTTTATGTCGTTTTGTAAATGGCTCTTTCTTGATCCTAACTCAGCGTTCAAAGTAGCCATCTGTCGATGGTTGGGCTGCCAAAAAAAAGCGCCACCCTCATAGGTAGCGGCATAAGTATTAATCACTAGGAAAAAGCCTAAATTCTGACTGCTGATTTCCGGCTCCAGATACTAGCAATCATAGTAAAGGGAAAACTCGTAAGGGTGGGGACGCAGGCGCATCGGGTTGACTTCATTGTCAAGTTTGTACTCAATCCAGGTATTAATGAAGTCTTCTGTAAACACCCCTGTTTCCGTCAAGAAAGCGTGGTCATGCTCCAGCGCTTCCAGCGCACCTTCTAGAGAAGCTGGGGTAGAAGGAACTTTAGCTAATTCCTCTGGGCTGAGGTCGTAGATATCCTTATCTAGAGAGTCACCAGGGTCAATTTGGTTCTTAATTCCATCAATCCCAGCACAAAGCATAGCCGCAAAAGCCAAGTAAGGATTGCTAGTAGCATCCGGACACCGGAACTCTAACCGCTTCGCCTTGGGATTACTGCCAGAAAGAGGAATCCGAATCGACGCCGAACGGTTGCCTTGCGAGTAAGCTAAGTTCACGGGTGCTTCAAAACCAGGCACCAAACGTTTGTAAGAATTAGTGGTGGGGTTGGTCAAAGCCAAAAGTGCTGGAGCGTGCTTTAACAGACCGCCGATGTAATGCAACGCCATTTGACTCAGACCTGCGTATTTGTCGCCTGCAAATAATGGCTGTCCATCCTTCCAAATCGACTGGTGAGTGTGCATCCCAGAACCATTGTCGTTAAACAGCGGTTTCGGCATGAAGGTGACTGTTTTACCATATTTCTTAGCAACGTTCTTGATGACATACTTATAAGTCATCAAATAGTCGGCTGCCTGCACCAAAGTTGCAAAGCGGAAACCGAGTTCGCACTGACCGCCTGTAGCCACCTCATGGTGATGCTTTTCAATTGGCACCCCGCACTTCGCCATCGTCAGCAGCATTTCAGTACGCATATCTTGCGAGGTATCCGTCGGCGAGACTGGGAAGTAACCTTCTTTGTAGCGAGGTTTGTAACCCAGGTTGCCGCCTTTTTCCTCTTTGCCAGAATTCCAACGACCTTCTACGGAGTCTACGTAGTAAAAGCCTGTATTCTGCGTTTGGTCAAAGCGGACATCATCAAAGATAAAGAACTCTGCTTCTGGACCCAAGAAAGCTGTATCACCAATGCCAGTAGAAATTAAATAGTCTACCGCCTTCTGAGCAATTGTGCGGGGGTCACGGCTATAAGGCTGTCCAGTACGGGGTTCTATAATGCTACAGATGACGCTGAGAGTCGGTTCTGCCATGAAGGGGTCAATCCAAGCTGTTGTCGGATCGAGTACCATTGCCATGTCTGATTCGTTAATGGCTTTCCAACCCCGAATACTGGAGCCATCGAAAGCCACGCCTTCTGTAAAAGAACTCTCGTCAATTTGGTCGTGGTACAGCGACAAATGTTGCCAGATCCCTGGCATATCGATGAACTTGAGGTCAATGATCTGGATGTTGTTTTCTTGAACGTAATTCAGAAATTCTTGCGGGGTCTGGAACATGGATGGATGACTCCTTGGTGTCTACGCGATCTCAAATCAAGATAGCCGGGGAACAATCTTAACGATCATCAGGGGTGGTGAATAACCAGGTCAAGGGGAAAAACTAACCTAGGTCGAGAGAAGCTGCTTCAATACCGAAAACCTTACTGTACTGGATCATGCTAAGGATACATTTAGCAAGGTTTTGTATACGATGTTACAGAATATTGGGGTGCAGATTTGGCGTCCACAAGAAAAAAGTTAAATTTTGTAGCAAAATTAACATAACTTTTGCTAATTTAAGTCATTAGTTTATAGAATCGTATAATAAGCTACATTTTTCTGGGGTTGGGGGAAGTATGGTTTTTAAGGTCAGTGCAACTGATTTTGAACAGCAAGAAGCACTAAAATATCGACCTGGACAGCGGGTGGAACTAAATGCTCGTCCTGGTGTTGTGGACATTATTGCTGAATATGACCCCATGATGGTACCGCCTATCTGGTTGGTCAACGATCCCAAGCCGAGATATCCAGAAGAGTTGACATTGCTTGTCAAGCCGATGATGGGCGTAGAGTGGTTGAGACCAGCAGCGCGTCGGAAAGTTCGGTTTTCAGCTCCTAGTTGCGTACTCGCCAGGTAAGGCAATAGAGGTTTAGCGATCGCACCTAAAATCCAGAAAAATTAGGCAGAACCCAGCATCTTCATAGCTTTTAGATAGATAAAGTTAAAATTAATATTCCCCCTAACTCCTTTACCGAAAAATAGTGGGAGCGTAAAAGCCCTCTCTGTTTAGAGGAGGGATGAAACGCCCCCTGCGGTGTTAACGGCAGTTAAACGATTTAGATTTTAGATTGATCTCGCCTACTAAGGAAACGAGGCTTGAACCACATTTCACGGCGTTAAATATGCGCTATGTGAAGATTTTTCGGGTTAATTATTTATTAAGTTTTATGTCTCCCCATTGACCAAAAACACGCATATGTCTTAAGTCCCTGACTGAAAGCGGGAGAACAGAATAAGAATAAATTCACTATTGCCAGCCCCCGATTTCGGTGCCATAGGGACAATCTAAAATCATTGCATCAAATGACACTCCCACGAGCCTCGCTGTGGGATTATTAATAGATAGGATAGACGTGCGATTCGATGTCGTACAAAAGAGTGAGTTCCCTAACAAGGACTCCAGGCTAGTGTCTAAGCCTGTACCCGCCCGAAGGAGCATCCAGAGTAATCGGGGTGTTTCATAGCTAGAGGGTTAACTGTGGGAAAACCTGTTAGCCAAAAAAAGTCTACGGCTAGGGTAACGGCGATAAGACCAACATCGATAACTCCTACACTACTACTGTCATGCTCAAACTCATAGTGTTTGAAATAATAGACGGAAGTAGAAGGTGCAATTCCATCGAAAACGGTACACCTTGACAGATGCCTAGTGATTTACTTGAGCCGGATGAAGAGGAAACTCATAAGTTCGGTTTTTAAGGGGGGGAAGGGATAGTAATACCCCGGTCTACCCGACATATACAGCTTGTTGTAAATCGATAAAGAATGTTATTGGGAGAGCGCTTTCATGCGGGACGCAGTCACAAACCTGATTAAGAACTACGACGTAACGGGTCGTTATTTAGACCTCAATGCCATTGATACGCTGAAATCTTACTTTGAGACGGGCACGGCACGGGTCACGGCAGCTGCCGTAATTAATGCTAATGCGGCGTCAATTGTCAAGCAGGCAGGCGCACAACTATTTGAAGAAGTGCCGGAACTAATTCGTGCGGGTGGAAACGCCTACACGACTCGCCGCTATGCTGCCTGTCTCCGGGATATGGACTATTACCTACGCTATGCCAGCTATGCACTGGTTGCGGGTGATACGAATGTGCTGGATGAGCGGGTGCTGCAAGGTCTGCGGGAAACCTACAATTCTTTGGGCGTGCCGATTGGGCCAACAGTTAGAGGCATCCAAATTATGAAGGATATTGTCAAAGAACAGGTCGCAGCAGCTGGCGTTGACAATGCAGCGTTTGTGGATCAGCCATTTGACCACATGACCCGCGATTTGAGCGAGCAAGATATCTAGTCAGACATCTAACGTCTCTACAGAGGCTAGTTTTGAACATAAACCCCCACTAAGCCTGTCCATAAATACATGGGCGGGCTTAGTGGTGTGAGAACTTACCAGTAGCTGATACCTTTTGTTTTAGAACACTAAACTGGGAAAGGAGAATCCTAGCGCCAAAATAGGGAAATGTTGGTAGATTTCCCACCCATGTTGTACTAGAAACCAACAAAGGAAAGATTCCAGTGAGCTATCTGCAAACAGCAGCCGAATTTTACAGTGAAGTCGCAGAAACACCGCAAGTCGGTCTGTGCTGCGTTCAAAGCAGTCCCCTGCAACTACCAGGACTGAAAATTTCATCTCAGATGCAGGAGATGAACTATGGCTGCGGCACTACTGTCCACGCCGCTGAACTGGTTAATGAGCCAACGGTACTCTATGTTGGTGTCGGCGGTGGCTTAGAAGCTCTGCAATTTGCTTATTTTTCCCGTCGGCCTGGTGGTGTAATTGCCGTCGATCCAGTTGCGTCGATGCGTGAAGCCGCTGCACGTAACTTAGCTACTGCTGCCCAAGAAAATTCTTGGTTTGACCCCAGTTTTGTGGACATTCAAGAAGGCGATGCCTTTGCCCTGCCGATGCCAGATGCTTCTGTAGATGTAGTTGCTCAGAATTGTCTGTTTAATATCTTTGAACCAAATGACCTGACTAAGGCTCTTAAAGAAGCCTTTCGAGTGTTAAAACCAGGGGGACGGTTGCTGATGAGCGATCCAATCGCTACCCGTCCTATCCCATTGCACTTGCGGCAAGATGAACGCTTGCGAGCGATGTGTTTGTCCGGCGCTCTTACTTATGAAGAGTATGTCCAACACCTTGTTGATGCTGGTTTTGGTCAGGTGGAAATTCGGGCGCGACGTCCTTATCGGCTTTTAGACAGCCAAAGCTACGGTTTAGAGTCACCTTTGCTATTAGAAAGCCTTGATTCTGTTTCCTTTAAAGTGCCTATTCCAGAAGATGGTGCTTGCATTTTTACTGGCAAAGCTGCTATTTATAGCGGCTCACAAGATATCTTTGATGACTCAGCAGGGCATATTCTCCAGCGGGGCGTACCAGCAGCTGTATGTGATAAGACTGCTGCCAAGCTAGGGGGAATTATTCCCACAGAGGTGTTAATCACCGATTCAACTTGGCACTATAGCGGTGGTGGTTGTTGTTAACTGTTTCGCGCCCTCGTCCCCCACTGAATTTGGTACTCGGAATCGGTGGCGGGATTGCTCTGGGGTGGGGTGACGATTACAAATAGCATTGATTTTGTGATTTGCACTCGTCGTATCCCACACTGTAATCTTCGATTCAGCGTAGGAGGGTGTTACTTGAGACAGCCGGTTTTCAGCTACGCAAAATTGTACCAATACAATCAATACTTAACCTGATTGAGAGTGTTCCTGTGTAGAGGTGGAAGTGAAATTGAACTTTACTAGCAAAGGAAGAAAATGTCTAGAACAAGTGTAATTAATGGTATTTCAAATTCATCTGTGATGCCCTTTAGGAATAAACTGGCTTCGCCATTAACTAAAGCTCAAATTGCTGTTTTACAAATTAATCTGGGTAAGCGCTGCAACCTTGCCTGTACCCACTGCCATGTAGAAGCCGGACCAAAGCGAACTGAAGAGTTAACTCCAGAAATTTGTGACCAGCTAATTCACCTAATCTATAAATTTCCAGAGATTAAGATTGTGGATCTCACCGGCGGTGCCCCAGAAATGAACTATGGTTTCAAAGCCCTGGTGGAAGCCGCACGAGATGCCGGAAAACAAGTGATTGTGCGCTCTAATCTCACCATCTATTTTGAAAAGGGGTTTGAAGATATTCCCGAATACTGTGCCCAGCACCAAATGAGAATTGTTGCTTCTTTGCCCTGTTATTTGCAAGATAATGTTGACAAAATGCGCGGAAATGGGGTATATAATTCTTCAATTTCGGCACTACAACGGCTTAATCAACTGGGTTATGGTAAAGAACCAGATTTAATCCTAGATCTGGTATATAATCCTCAAATTCCGACAACAGAAAAATTTTCCCTTGCCCCAGATCAGGCTAAGTTGGAACAAGATTATAAAATGTTCTTGCAAGAACATTTTGATATTAGGTTCAACAATCTGTTCACAATTACTAATTTGCCAGTTGGACGAACAAAGCTGTATTTACAGCGCCAGAAACTGTACGCACCTTACCTGAAGTTTTTAGAGTCTAACTTCAATCACAGTACAGTTGAACATTTAATGTGTCGAGATGAACTTTCAATTGACTATCTGGGTAATGTCTATGACTGCGACTTTAACCAAATGGAAAATATTCCGGCTAATACCCGCAGTGGTGAAACGCTGACAGTTGCCAAGATATTGGAAGCTGGAACATTAGATCTGATTGAGGAAATCCAGACTGCTCCCTATTGCTACGGTTGCACATCTGGGTGTGGTTCAAGCTGCGGTGGAGCTTTAGTTTGATTTGAGGCTATCAGGGCGTTTTTTTTGGCGGGAAATATGAAAAAAATTTCATATCAATAGTGGTTCAATCCATAATGAGCTATGAACATGAAAAGTGTGTCTCCTCAAGCATTTTGTGCCCGCAAGCTGAAAGTCTTGGCAGACAATACGCGGCTAGCGGTTTTGGAATTGCTGATGGAAGAGCCAAAGCATGTTGGGGAACTTAATGCGGTTCTGCAAGTAGAGCAAAGTCTACTCTCGCATCATCTAAAAGTGCTGCGAGATGAGGGGTTTGTCAGAGCGACACGAGACGGCAAGGCTGTGCTTTATAGTCTGTGTCCTGGTGTTGGGCAAATTAATGCTGGCAAGGCAATCGATCTTGGGTGTTGCTTGCTCTCTTTTGAGCAGGCAGTTAAGGCTAGTTTGAACCACAAAGACGCAAAGGACACAAAGAAGAAGGAAAGGTAGAAGGCGCTAACTGGAGTGTATTTACTAACTGATGAAAAAATTGACTAAGGTGGTGCCACTTTCTATTAGTTTTTTGGCTGTTTGCCTTTGGCTACAATCCTGTACAAAGCCTTCACAAACGGCAGCGCAAAGCGAGCAGTCACAGGGAAAGTTAGTTTTAACAGGCTCCAGCACGGTTGCACCACTGGCGGCTGAAATTGGCAAGCGCTTTGAATCTGAGCATCCGGGTGTGCGGGTGGACGTGCAAACAGGTGGCTCCTCGCGCGGTATTACTGATGCCCGCCAAGGAGTTGCCAACGTTGGGATGGTTTCTCGCGCCCTTAAGGATGAAGAAAAAGATCTCCAAGCTTTTTCGATTGCCCGTGATGGTGTAGGTATTATCGTTCACAAAGACAATCCTGTGCAGTTACTCAGTGATAAACAGGTGGTTGATATCTACACGGGGAAGATTAATAACTGGAAGCAGGTGAAGGGCAAAGATTTGCCAATTACAGTGGTAAACAAAGCGGAGGGGCGCTCTACTCTGGAACTGTTCACAAACTACTTCAAGCTCAAAAATTCTGATATTAAAGCTCAAGTAGTGATTGGTGACAATGAGCAGGGCATCAAAACTGTGGCAGGTAATCCTAATGCTATCGGATATGTTTCTATTGGCACAGCAGAACATAATGCTGCTCAGGAAGTCCCGATTAAGCTACTGCCAATTGCCGGGGTGGCAGCCAACACGGAAAATGTGCAAAACAGTACTTTTCCGCTTTCCCGTCCCCTGAACTTAGTTACTAAAACCCAGCCAAAAGGGTTGGAAAAGCAATTTATAGATTTTGCGCGATCGCCACAGGTGCAAGATATTGTTAAAGAGCAAAACTTTGTCCCCCTCTCTAAGTGACAGACTCCTCATTTTTTTGCTGCGGGGTGCCGCTGCTATGGCAGGGGCGATCGCACTTTTGATTGTGGTGTTTCTGATTCTGGAGGCACTGCCAGCCCTGCAACATATCGGATTATTCCGCTTCTTTACGGACTCTTCTTGGAATCCAACTGAGGGTTTATACAACCTCACCCCCATGCTGTGGGGTACTTTGTTGGCGATGGCGGGTTCGGTGCTAATAGCAACGCCATTGGGAATTATGTCTGCTGTCTTCTGCCACTACTACGCACCCCCAGTAGTGGCACAACTATATCGGCGGCTGATCGAGTTGCTGGCGGGAATTCCATCAGTCGTTTACGGTTTCTGGGGTTTAGTTGTGCTTGTACCACTAATTACACGCATCCAGGCACCGGGAACGAGTTTACTTGCTGGGATTGCCATTCTCACAATTATGATTCTGCCGACGATCGCACTTACAGCAGATGCGAGTCTTGCTAAGGTTTCCTCAGACTATCTGCGGGGTGCGGCGGCGCTGGGACTTTCGCGTTGGGCGACAGTATGGGGCGTTGTCTTTCCGGCGGCTAAATCGGGGCTGTTTACTGGCTTAATTCTAGAAACCGGACGCGCGATTGGCGAAACAATGGCCATCCTGATGGTTTGCGGCAATGTGGTACAGACACCTAAAAGTCTATTTGAGCCGATGCGGACGCTGACTGCCAATATTGCTCTAGAAATGGCTTATGCAACTGGAGATCATCGTTCAGCCCTATTTGTCAGCGGCTTGGTACTAATGGCGATCATCGTGATGCTTGTCGCTGCGGCAGAGGTAATCAGCAAAGGGCGGATTTATGACTGAAACTTCTAAAAGGAGACTGGAGAATAAGGACTGTGCGGCTACCACTGGGGAATACTTTTTTCCATCCCTAATCCCTACTGTTGTTGTTTGGGCGATCGCTCTTTTAGTAACCGCCGTCTTTTTCTGGATCTTGAGCGATATTATCTGGCACGGTGCAAGACAACTATCCTGGGAGTTCCTTACTACTGAACCGAGAAATGCAGGACGCGCAGGTGGTATAAGCTCTATTCTTATTTCAACTGCCCTGATTTTGGGGGTATGTATGGCAGTCTCTATTCCCATCGGCATAGGTACTGCTGTCATGCTGGCTGAATTTACGGCAAATGAAAGTATTTTTGGCCGTTTAGTGCGCCGCAGTTTGGATGTCCTAGCAGGTGTGCCATCAATTGTCTTTGGACTGTTTGGCAATGTTTTCTTCTGCAAGACGCTAGGGTTAGGCTTCTCTATCTTGTCCGGCGGCTTGACGCTGGCGTGTATGGTATTGCCAATCTTAATTCGTTCTACAGAGGAGGGTTTTCGGGCGGTTCCGGCTCATTATCGCCTGGGAGCAGCTGCCCTGGGATTCTCACGCACTACTACGCTGTTTCAATTATTACTGCCAGCAGCGGCACCGGGGCTAATGGTGGGGCTGGTTTTAGGGGTGGGAAGAGCGATCGCGGAGACAGCAGCGCTAATTTTTACCAGCGGCTACGTGGATCGCATGCCAGAGTCTTTGCTGGATTCTGGACGCGCCCTCTCTATCCACATTTTCGACCTCTCCATGAATGTATCTGGGGGAGATAGTAATGCCTACGCCTCGGCTTTAGTGCTGCTGGTAGCACTACTGCTGATTAATGGCACGGCGGCGTGGATGGCTGAACATTGGTTGCATAGGAGGATTACACCATTATGAGTAAACCTGAACCTGTAGAGGCAATTCATGAATTG
>JAHHGU010000033.1 GCA_019359765.1 Aphanothece sp. CMT-3BRIN-NPC111 | reverse complement strand
AGCTAATTGCTAAAAGCTAATTGCTAATTGCTATATAAGTTCTAAATAATGTTAATTTTCAGCAATTTCTGAATCTGCGCTGGTGTCAACTCTTGAACATTGCTGAAAATAACAGTTGCCCCAGCTGCCTTTAGCGTGGCGGCATAGGCGTTACGGCGTTCAGAGGTTTCCTGAACATGGGGCGGCAGAATGCCCACACCAATCCAATATCTGTTGGGGTCTTGCGATCGCGCTCGTTTGACAGTGTAAAGATCTGCTACGGTATCTCCAACATAAATTACCGGGGTAGGGGCGTCTATTAAAGACTTATCCTCCAACTGGTCAACCACTGCCAGCAACCCGGTAGGATCGGGCTTACCAGGCGCATCTTCCATTCCTATTAGCACAGGAGAATTTAGTCCTAATCTTTTCTCCAAAACGTAAGCAGCTTCGGCGTGTGGGGCACCACTAAAAAATCCCCAAGCAATCCCAGATGCATTTAGCTGTTCTAAGTAGCTGCGCTGTAACAGTAATTGTTCGTCGCAGATATACCCAGTCCAATTTTGGGGATCTGGCCCTTGATAACGGGACTGGAAAAAGCCAACGAGGGTATCATAGTTGAGGTTAACAAGCCTTCGCGCCTGCCCCTGAGCCTCTAAGTACCGATACACTAGCTCCTGGGATGCCTCCCAATCATTATTCCAAATTCCTTCCGACTTGAGGCGATCTATATCTGTTGAGGAAGGTCGATAGACGCCGCCCGTAAAATGCTCGACTGTATCTGCGATCGCCCGACGATAAGACCCCGCGACATCGCGCACTACACCGTCAATATCGAAAACAACAATAGCAGTTAATTTAGGATTGCTCATCGGTAATTCGTCATTTGATAACCTTCTCTAGGCTCTCTCCAGCTTCCTATTGTCTCAGGCTTGCAGTATAGTGGTTGTTTGTATATTTATCCAAAGATCCTGGGACTTCCCTGGAGGTGTGATTGTCGAAGTTCATATTAAAGGTTCTCTGGCTAGATGAGAACGTAGCATTGGCCGTTGATCAAGTAGTGGGCAAAGGAACCAGCCCTCTGACATCTTACTTTTTTTGGCCTCGGAACGATGCCTGGGAACAGCTAAAAAATGAGATGGAAGCCAAGCACTGGATTGCTGATAGCGATCGGATTGCGTTGCTTAACAAAGCAACGGAAGTGATTAACTACTGGCAAGAGGAAGGCAGACGCCGTCCCATGTCTGAAGCTCAGGCTAAATTTCCGGAAATTACATTCACGGGTAGCGCCTAAAGTTCATCAACAACCCTTCCAAACTTGTTTGGGGGAGGAGGAATGCGGCCCTCCTTTGGTATTGACATCATAGATGTCCTTCGCTGTATTGAAGCTGAATATAAAGCCGTCCTGGAGTCAGAAGGCATTCAGGTACGGCGTTCAGCATTTAGTCCTGATGTAGCAACTTGTCCATTTGCTACATATTTTTAGATAAGGTTTGTGAAGTAAAACTTGTTGTTTTATTCCCCCCATTCACCAAATTTTCCATTAAATAAAATTGAGTAGATAACTATTATTTGTAAATTGTAGAGTGTTGGAAATAGGGCGCTCGCTAGTTTTTAAACTTCTCAAGCATCTCATTACCATAAAATTCCCCCATGTGCGCTGGGTTACTACTAAAGAGTTAGCACAGTGGCTTGAAGATCCCTTGATGCCACAGCCTATTATCCTCGACGCTCGCAGTGAAATTGAGTATGCACTCAGCCATCTCCAAGAAGCGCAGCGCATCGATCCCATTACTCCTAACTTGGCAATATTTAGGGAGGTTGCCTTTGATGCCCCCATAGTTGTGTATTGTTCAGTTGGTTATCGCAGTGCCAACATTGCCCAACAGCTTCAACAAGCAGGATTTAACCAAGTCTACAATTTGGAAGGTAGTATCTTCCAATGGGCTAATGAAGAACGACCAATTTTCAAGGATGATTGTTTGACACAAGTTGTACATCCTTACGATCGCATTTGGGGCAAACTACTGTTGTCTCGATACCGCGCCCACGAAGTTTCAGTTACAGGAGTTACGCAGAGATCCTTCTAAATTACAGTTAAAAAGGGAGACTTTGAGTGTTCCCCTTTTTAAGGGCAGGCCTGATTCACTGTCATGGTAGAAAAAATTATTAGTTGAGAAAACCAGACTTGGGGGGTCTCCCCCCAAACCCCCCGTTGGGGGACGGTCGCTTCCCCCAAGCCCCCTCCGAAAGGTGTTATCGGTTTGATGCTGACTTTCCTTTCTAGATAATGAAGTAGCCCTGCCCATAAGCCAAGATCGGCTGCTATAACTGAAGGATTGTTAAAAGCTAATTGCTAATTGCTATAAATGTCGCAGGTTTCCATTATCATTCCCACTTTCAACGAGGCAGCCAGCTTGGGACGTACCCTTAGTTGCCTGAAAGCGCTTGACCCCCCAGCTAGGGAAGTGTTGGTGATTGATGGGCGCAGTGAAGATGAAACTGTGGCGGTAGCGGCGTCAAGCGCGGGGGTGCGTGTCCTTTCTTGCGAGCAGCGGGGGCGCTCAATTCAGATGAATGAGGGAGCGAAGGCGGCGACAGGAGATATCCTTTGTTTCTTGCACGCGGATACTTGGGTACCGGACGATTTGATAGCAGTGATTGAGCAAACGTTAGCAGATAAAAAAGTGGTTTGTGGAGGGTTTATTTCCCTGATGGCGGGTTCAATGACAACTCGTTGGGGGGTATCACTGCATAACTACCTCAAAACCTACTACGCTCCGCTGATGTTTAAACCTCACCTATTTTTTAGGGGATTGCGCCTGCTATTTGGCGATCAAGTAATGTTCTGCCGTCGTAGTGATTTTTGGGAGTGTGGAGGATTTGACGAGGCTCTGCCGATTATGGAAGATGGAGATTTGTGCCTCAAGCTGGTGCAAAAGGGACAAATTCGCCTGGTAAACCGCATTGTCCAAAGTTCGGATCGACGTGTAGCCAAGTGGGGATCTTTCAAAGCTACAGCTATATACCTTTATATTGGCTTTCTGTGGGGGCTTGGTGTGGATGCAGCATACCTAAAGCAGTTCTACGAGGAAATTCGTTGATTAAGGCTCCAGTCATAGTGCAAGTATGCGATCGCAGTTTTTGATGTTAGCGGCAGATCCGTTTCTAGGTAAGAGCGGATGTACTCAGGGATAGAAGGAGCAACTTGAAGAAAATCCTTGCGGTACCACTTAAAAATCTGGCTACAATACAGCGTTCCGTTGATATCGTAACGGACTTTATCGGGATTATTAATAAAGCGGCGAGCATCCTCATCTAATTGATGGCGTACAAGCGCCGGAACGTAAGCATTATTCCGCAACAAAGGGCATCCAATAGATGCACAGACAATAGCGAAATGAATTCGTGGCTCTTTTAATTTGTCTCGGAGGATATTGTGCTCAATTTGAGTTAGGCTGTAGCGACTACCCCCAAACTGATAGGCAGGGCGCATAAAGAACCAAAGGAAGGCCAACCAGTTAGGGATACCCAGAATCTGAGGTCGTATTGAGTTGATCGGGTATCTTTCTAGAATTGTAGAAATTGTGAAAGCATTGTAGAGGTTAATCCACAATGCCAGTTGCTCCTCTGAGGTGGCATCAGCTAAAGGGTTGAGTTGCTCTAAGGAAGACAACCATTCACCTATTGCTTGGGGTTGTTCTTTTTTCCAGGCTTGATAATCTATACGGCCCTGTTCATCAACATACTGGCGTAGAAGTGCATCCCAGGGGGCAAAGTCAATCATTGAGGATGTGGCGTGTTGGGAAAATTTGACAACTAACTAAATTTCTTGTACCAAAATATAGGGTGGCACGATCAGGGCGTTGAATTTTTTTGTGCGATCGCCATTCCATACTTGCATCTGGGCGTGCGAGGGTTTAGCAATTAGTTGTTCGCCAATCCAATGTTGAACAGAGGAGGTATTATCAGTGGCGATCGCTACGCCAACGTCGAGCAAGTCTATAATTTGGGCAACTACAATCACAACATCACGTTGAACATGGGGTATTAGCCAGTCCCACTCTGCTTCATCGAGGGCTTCCGCTAATTCAGCTCTTACATCCTGCATTGTTTGAAAATTACTGTTTATTGAATATCATAAATTATTTTTACATCAAAACACTTTATGATTCTGCTTTCATTTCATCAATTTCAAACAAACTAACGATTACGCCAGTAATAGGAATAGCAATAAAAATCCCTAGCAGTCCGGCAACTTTAGCGCCTACTAGTAACGCTAAAAAGACGACAACAGGATTAATATTAAGCGCATCTTGCATAATTCTAGGGGAAATAAAGTTGTCTTGTATCTGTTGAACTATAATGCAAGCTATTAATACTTGGATAGCGAGCCAAACTTGTTGAGATAATACAATTAAAAAAATTATTCCCACCCCTAATGTCGCCCCAATTCCCGGAATTAGGTCAAAAACTCCAGCGATGACTGCCAGCAGTAACGGAAAAGGTACGCGCAAAATTAAAAATATGATAAACGTAAACGTAGTTAGAAATAAGCATAAAATTATCTGACCTCTAAAAAATCCTAAAAAGTTCTTTTTAATTAAATATGTAAACCGCTTTTGTAGGCGTTCGGGAATTATTTTAAGAATAAAGCTCCAAAGCCGCTCTCCATCTAGGAGCATAAAAAAAGCAACAACGGCAATCAAGATAAAGTTGAGAAAATTCTCAAAAAATATTTGTATAGTTGCCAAGCTATAACCAAGACCTACACCAAGACTTGCTAAAATTTGATCTCTCAATTGTATTTGACTGGCATTAAAATCGACTTGAATATTACGAGCTTGAAGAAAATTTTCTAATCGCTCTCCAAGAGGGCCTAGAGAATTTACAAATGCGGTTAAGCTTTCAATTAATTGTTGTCCTTGTGATGCAATTGTTATCCCGGCGGCGAGGGCGATCCCAGCCAAGCTCCCCATACCTAAAACAAAAACTAAGGTAACTGCTACACCGTGAGGTAAATAACGATGCAACCATCGCACCGGATAGCTGAGTAAAAAAGCTACAATTGCAGCGAAGGTAAAGATGACGATAACCGTTTTAAAATAATCTAAAATCAGTACCGTTGCCCAGCCAGAGGCAAACAATAGCAGAAATCTGACTAGGGTAGAGTTGTTTAATCGCTCCAAAATATTGTTTGCTGGTGGTTCATTCATATTTTATCTAACCTGATGCGGCTCAACGTCCTAAATCGTGCAGTGCATTAATCTGCTTTGCACATTCCTGGGTAACTGCCTCCAATTCCTCCCGGTTGGTTGATTTGGGGGCATCAATCACTTGACCAATCCGCACTGTCACTGGTACTCGTTGCGGTATCGCCGAGCCTTCCTTGAAAATTTTATCAGTGCCCCATAAACTGACTGGCAGCAGCGGTGCCTTCGCTTTGGCAGCAATCATGGCAGCACCTAGCTTAGGGGCAGTAATTCGGGCGTCTATTGTACGAGTTCCTTCCAAAAACACGCCTGCGGCCCACCCAGCCTCCAGAGAAGCAAGGGCGGCACGGATGGCACTGCGGTCGGCAGAACCCCGCTTCACAGGGTAAGCACCATACAGCTGAATTGCTTGCTTTAAAACTGGAACTTGAAACAGTTCTTCCTTTGCCATATAGGCGACTGGACGCCCCACACAAGAGGATAAAATCGGCGGGTCGAAATCACTGGCATGATTACTCGCTACTACAAGCGGCCCCTGCTGTGGCACCTGTTCGGCCCCATAGATACGCACTCGAAAGTAAACGTGCAGCGTGGGGCTGACAACCGACCACTTAAAGGCGTGGTAGAGCAACAGGCTGACAAAAGGTTCGCGGTTTGTACCCACAGAAGATCCTAGAGTTAAATCAGGCTGAATCTTAGCCTATCAGCTATCAGCAACGCAATTTCAGATTTACGGCGTAATGTTGTTCGCTGGCAAAACTTCATCCGCACAGCTATATCGCTGAGTAATAGAATGTTGCAGTAACTTATCCAAAATTTGACCCAAGCGATCGCTCACACTCCTCCCCTTGGGCAGATGATGACACCACCACCACTGATGCTCGTCAATGTCATACATATTTAAGGGGGGAACATTGGTGAGCAGGCGAATGCAGGTAACACCCAAACTGTAGAGATCGCTAGGTGGAAAAGCTTTTCCACCTCTAGCAAGCGGCTGAATCGGGCGATACCGTTCCTTGAGCAATAGCTTGGAGCCACAACTTAAGCAAAATTGCCACCTGTCTGCTGTTTGGGGATTTTGACATCCAGGCTTGAGGCAGTAGCTCTTGACAACTCCCCGCCGTAGAACGGCGGAGATTCTTCCTTCATCCAACATTGCCTCTAAAAGCAGTGCCTTTAGATGGTCTTACACGTTGTCCAGAAGCGGTAGCGAGATGCCCTCCCGCCAAAAGTCGTAAACCTTCATCTCTGATATTGATAGCGGCGTTAATGTCTCTGTCATGTACCGTTTGACATTTGGGACACTGCCAGCTACGAATATCTAAAGTGAGATTATCTATTTGATGTAAGCAGTTACTACAAGTTTTTGAACTGGGGAAAAACCTATCGACTTCGATATAGATTTTTCCCTCCCACTCTGACTTGTACTTTAACATGGTACAAAACTGTCCCCAGCCAGCATCGCTAATAGATTTAGCTAATTTTGAGTTTCTCACCATGTTTTTAACTGCTAGGTTTTCTACAACTATGACTTGGTTTTCGTCAACTAATTTACGACTTAGCTTGTGTAGAAAATCCTCACGGCATCTAGTAATTTTGTTGTGAACCCTAGCCACCTTTATACGCGCACCCTTACAGTTGTTAGACCCTTTTTGTTTGCGGCTAAGTTGCTTTTGCTTCTTGGTTAGTTTGGTTTCATATTTACGGTAATATTTGGGGTTGCCATGCTTAGTCCCATCGGACGTAATAACATAATGGCTTATCCCCATATCTATACCAACAGATTTGCCTTGCGAGGATGAAACAGGTTTATCCTTTCCATCATCATAAAGGCAAGCAGCGTAATATTCTCCTGATGGGGTCAGTGACAAGGTAACAGATTTGAGCTTTCCTTCTGGTAGCCGAGATACCTTGCAATAAACTTTACCTAGTTTGGGTAAAGTGAGATCCTCACCATCTAGCTTTACCTGTTGAGGGAAGCGAATAGATTGCTTTTGCCCCTTTTTCTTGAAGTTTGGGTATTTAGCCCGTTTCTCAAAAAAGTTCAAAAACGCACTCGACAAGTCTAGGGCTACCTGCTGCAAACATTGAGAAGGGGGTTCTGTTAACCACCCATATTCCTTTTTTAATGAGGGCAACAAATTTATGATTTCGTTACGACTTAATCCCTTGCCAGTTGCTTTGTAGGTTTCACTAGTTAAATTCAGCGCCAAGTTGTAAAACCAACGTACACACCCCATAGACTTAGCAAGCAATACTACTTGCTCGTTAGTCGGATAGATTCTGTATTTGTAGGCTTTTAACATTGTGCTTACCAATCTATACTTACTATGGTAAACTCAAATCAGGTAAAAGTAAAGCCGCCCTACAAGGGCGGGGTTTTAGACCCAAAATTTTCGATAAATAGTTATTAGTTGTTAGGGGAAAGCTTCCAGCTCTGCAATGTTACTAACATTTTCTAACACTAACTCAGAACACATCCGTTTGATCAGACCAGTAAGCACCTTACCAGGCCCAATTTCCACCACCCGCGAAATTCCTTCTAGCGGCAATTGCATGGAGATTTCTCGCCAACGGACTGAGCCAGTCATTTGACGCTTAAGCCGCTCCTTCAAAACCTCACCATCTACTGCGGGTATAGGTTCCACATTAGATAGTACTGGCACCTGAGCATCTGCAAACGGCAACGATTCCAGAAAATCCTGGAACTCAGCGGCAGGTGTTGCCATAAAGGGGGAGTGAAAGGCACCGGAGACGTTCAAAGGGACAGCGCGTTTCGCCTTTACCTTGCCTAAAACCTCCTCAACAGCTGCTGGTGTGCCAGAAATTACTACTTGAGCCGGACTGTTGTCGTTGGCTAACACAACGTCGCGCGTCTGTTGGATTTGGTCTTCCAACTGGTCGCGGTTAAACCCAATTAAGGCAACCATCATCCCACCTGCGGCGGCATCCATTAATTCTGAGCGACGCTTGACGAGACGTAATCCCGCCTCAAAGTCAAAGACACCAGCGGCATAGAGAGCTACATACTCTCCCAAGCTATGACCAGCAACCAGGTCGGGTTGGTATCCGCGATCGCGCATGACATCAACCAGAATACTTTCTACAACGTAGAGACTAGGTTGTGTATAGAGGGTAGACGATAGCTTATCTTCCTGGCTTTGGCAGATTTCTGGAACCGACCAACCTAAAATTTGCTCGGCTTGCTTGAACTTTTCTTTAGCAGTTGGGATATCTAATAAATCCACTCCCATCCCAACTGCTTGGGAACCTTGTCCCGGAAATACCCATGCCGTCTTGGTCATTACTCAGTTAGTAGTTTGTTAAATTGACAAATAAATTCAAAACTGTTTACCTGGCCCATTGAAAAATTGCTGCTCCCCAGGTGAGTCCGGCACCAAAGCCGGAGGTGGCAATGATGTCTCCAGGTTGAATTTTTCCCTGGCGCACGGCTTCATCTAGGGCAATGGGGATGGAAGCAGCAGAGGTATTGCCATAGTGAGCCATATTACTGATGACCTTATGGGTGGGAATTTTGAGACGGTTTGCCACAGCATCGAGAATGCGCTGATTGGCTTGATGCAACAGTAACCAGTCCACTTCCTCAACGGTGAGATTGGCGCGAAATAAAGCTTTTTCAATTACTTCCGGGACTTTTTGGACAGCAAAGCGATAAACTTCTTTGCCGTTCATGGTAATAGGCTGGTAAGTGCCCTGAGCGATAGATACGCCATCGATTAATTCTTTGGACTGTCCCTGGTAGGCGAGATTGAGGCAGTTATTTTGGGTGCCATCGCTGCGGATTTCAAATCCTAAAAGGCGATCGCTCTCATTGGCCTGTAAGACTACAGCACCAGCACCATCGCCAAATAAAACACAGGTGCGCCGATCTGACCAATCCACCCAGCGGGAGAGGATATCAGCACCGATTAAAAGGACGTTTTGATAAACCCCGGTACGGATAAACTGAGCGGCGGTAACTAGACCAAAGACAAACCCTGAGCAAGCCGCGGTTAAATCAAAAGCTACCGCTCTGGATGCTCCCAGTTCTGCCTGAATTTTACAGGCACTGCCAAACAAATCGTCAGATGTTGAGGTAGCCAAAATAATCAAGTCCAAGTCAGCTGGTGTAATTCCAGCCATGGCGATCGCATTCTTAGCGGCAGAAGTGGCGATCGCACTCAATGACTCCTCTGGTGTCGCCAGCCGCCGTGACTTAATTCCGGTTCGTGTTGTAATCCACTCATCGGAAGTTTCAACCAAAGTCGCCAGCCTGTGGTTATCTACTACAGCTGCCGGTGTTGCTGAGCCTGAGCCGGTAATAGCAATGCCTAATCCTGATTGTTTCAACATTACTCAACCTCAGTTGCTTGGCCAGCTGTTGTCTTGTTCTGCGAGCCAATTCGTTCTAGAACCTTGTTATCTATGGCTTCCTTTGCCAAGCGAATCGCATTAAAAATTGAGGGAGCTTGAGAGCTACCATGACTAATAATGCAAACTCCTGCCACTCCTAAGAGCAAACCACCCCCATGTTCTGCGTGGTCGATCCGCTGCTTAATCCGCTTCAGGTTCGGTTTAAGGAGGGCTGTGCCCATCATACCGTGCAGTCCTTGTGGTAACTCCTCTTTGAGGATTTGCAGCACTATTTCCCCGACGGCTTCTGCAAATTTCAACAAGACATTGCCTGCAAATCCATCGCAAACGATGATGTCAAAACGGCCTGATAGCACATCGCGACCTTCGGCGTTGCCAATGAAGGAAATTTGCTGATTTTCTTGCAACTTCTCGTGAGTGCGAATTGCCAGATCGTTACCCTTACTAGCTTCTTCGCCAATATTGAGCAGTCCCACTTTAGGGTCTTCCACACCCAGCACGTACTGGCTGTAAATCGACCCCATAACGGCAAATTGCTCTAAAAACTTGGGACGACAGTCAACATTTGCGCCGACATCAAGGACTAGCACTGGTTTTCCAGCTATTAGCGTCGGAAAAACCGCGCCAATTGCCGGTCGCTCAATCCCTGGAAGTCGCCCTAGTCTCAGGAGGGCTGCTGCCATAGCGGCTCCAGAATGGCCTGCTGAAACCACCGCATCTGCCTGCTTTTTCTTGACCAACTGCATCGCTACGTTGATCGAAGCCTTGGGCTTGCGTCTTAAACCACTCAGAGGCTCTTCGTGCATTTCAATCGTGCCCTCAGCGGGAACGATTTCCAGAGGAAGATGAGAACTGGTATGTTGTTTGAGCGAGGCTTCAATCTGCTCTGGGTCGCCTACCAGCAAAACCTCTACGTCTAGTTCCTGATGTGCTCTAATAGCCCCAGCAACTATTTCGGCGGGGGCGTGGTCTCCCCCCATAGCGTCAATTGCGATCCGTGCGCGAGTTGATCCCATTGATCAAAATGATAGAAACCTTAAAAATTCTACCAGAAGGCTTTATATATAACATTGGAACTGCTCCATACTAGCGAAATTATGAGAGCAAGTTAAGTTTTGTTCTAAATATCTAAGCAAGCGATGCTGCAACTTTTTAGCTCTGGATTGATGGCTCTATGGCTGGATATGGCTGGGATGAAGCCAGCTAATGTAAATGCTACGGAAATGCTGGCATGGCAGGGTATTCCTTTATTTTCCCTACCCACAGGCCCAGATCCAGTTGTTGAGAGTACGGTGCAGCAATACCTGAGGGAATTATCAGCTAGAGGAATGGAAACGGCGAATCAAGGCGTCTGGATGCAGTCAGGACCGGCACTGCTGACAGCGCGCCAGGGTACAGTTCCCCGCCCAGCGGCGTCTTTGACGAAGGTTGCCACGACGTTGGCAGCATTGGAAACATGGGGGCCAGCACATCAATTTGAAACGCTGATCAGCACTACGGGGCCGGTGCAGAATGGGGTGTTGCAGGGAGATTTGGTGATTACTGGCAACGGCGACCCCTTCTTTGTCTGGGAGGAAGCGATCGCTCTGGGAAACGCCCTCAATCAAATGGGTATTCGTGGTGTCGCCGGGAATTTGGTAATGGCGGGTGATTTTTACATGAATTACCAGTTCAACCCTGAAGTTGCTGGCCAGTTGCTCAAGCAAGGATTAAACAGTGCCACCTGGCCCCCAATTGCTGCCACCCAGTACCTGAGAATGCCTCAAGGAACACCTCGTCCGCAAGTGGCGATCGCGGGTGGCGTCCAGATAGCTACTTTTTCAGCGCCTAAACAAATCTTGCTGCTGCGTCACCGCTCTATGCAACTGACGCAAATTTTGAAGGAGATGAATATCTACAGTAACAATGAGATGGCGGAGATGCTGGCTAAATCACTAGGAGGTGCCCAAGTAGTATCTCAGCTGGCGGCTAATTCTGCCGGTTTTTCCCCGCAAGAAATTCAACTCCTGAATGGTTCCGGGCTAGGGGTGGGAAATCAGATCTCCCCCCACGCAGTCTGCAATATGCTGATTGCAATTCAACGCTATTTGCAGCCACACAATCTGACAATTGCGGACCTCTTTCCTGTTTCCGGTCGCGATCGCCGGGGTACGCTGGAGACACGGCAGATTCCCAATGCTACGGTGATCAAAACAGGCACGCTCAACGATGTAAGTGCCCTTGCTGGTGTCATGCCCACGCGCGATCGCGGCTTGGTTTGGTTTACTATCATCAACCGGGGTCCCGATATTGAAGGCTTGCGTGCCCAGCAAGACCAGCTACTTCAACGTCTGTTGCAGCGCTGGGGCGTACATAAAGCACCACCGATTGCGATCGCTCCCAGTACTGGTACTACTGACCCCTCCAGACACCTCGGTGATCCCAGCCGCAATGAAATTATGACTGGCATTCAGGCGCAATTTAGCAATTAGCAGTTAGCTTTTAGCAATTAGGGGAGACAGGCAGAGGCGTTTGTAATAGATTTATAACATTAAAGATTGTAAGTTAAATGTGGAATAGCTTACTTGAATTTCCTTTAGTCTTAATCTAAGCTTAATCTTAATCTCCCGTAAACCGAGCAAATTACTGTAGTTATCTTGAAAAGAGGTAAAACTATCACTTAGCTACTTACAAGAAATTAGGCTGGGGGAAGTTTCCAATCAGGACATTGGCGGGCTGAGGGATGCTTGTTTTAATTTTTCTGGGAGTGCAAACAATGAGCAGTTTAGTAACTGCAATTCCCACAGGCGTAACCGCCTTCACAGCAACCAATATCGACGATATTGTTATCCTGATGCTGTTTTTCGCACAGATAAATGCTAGGTTCCGTCGTCAAGACATCTTGGTTGGTCAGTATCTAGGCTTCACCGCACTAATCATCGCTAGCCTTTCCGGTTTCTTTGGTAGCTTAATCGTGCCCCAACGCTGGATTGGACTACTTGGCTTAATACCAATAGCAATAGGTCTCAGTCGCTTGCTGAATGAGGAAGGGGATGCTTCGGAAGCCGGGGAAGAAACAGCGCCGCCTGAGCACTCGGCAATTGGCAGTTTTCTTTCTCCCCAAGCTTACAGCGTGGCAGCCATCACTGTTGCCAATGGTGGTGATAATATTGGCATCTATGTACCCTTGTTTGCCAGCAGTGACTTACCGAGTCTGCTGGTAATTATATTTGTATTCTTTCTGTTGATAGCAGTTTGGTGCTATGCAGCCGACAAATTAACCCAGCAGCCTGCGATCGCAAATGTCCTGACTCGCTACGGCAATACTCTTGTTCCTTTTGTCTTGATTGGGTTAGGTATTTTTATTGTCTTAGAAAGTAGCGCTTTGACTCCACTAGCTTTAGTTGCTAGTTGTCTTTGTTTGATGGGTATAGTCAAAAACGATCAGCGATCGCCTGAAGAGGATAAAAATTGAAATTGGGTTAAACAGTGCTATCCCAACTTTGAAAAGAAGGCGCTGCCTGTCTATAGTCTTCCCAGGTGAGGTTGAATGGGTGCCAGTCGCGATCGCGCAGACTCCAACTTATTTTGCAGATAGGTTCTAAGCAGGAGGCTGAACGTAAGGCCAAAAATTGCTGCAAACTCCAACTGCCAAAGACTAGAGATGTATCTGGGTGGAGTAAATTAGTCGCTACACCCACAAGGCGTGTCCCTTCCTGACGGCACTACCAAGAGCCTGTTTCTATTGGGGCTGACAACCCTCGGATGATTAGACCAAGTTATGGAGTGGAAAGGCTTTTGCATCCTTCGGCCTTACGTAAACCTGTTGTTGCGGCTCTAGATTCAACTCATCAAAACGTTCTCGCGCAAAGATAGCGTTGACAACTGGGCCATCATCCAATGTTAATTCCGCTTGAACTTCCCAACCTAGATGAATTAGGCGGCTAACTCTTGCAGGAGCGCCAGCCCCATTTGGTTGGGTTGTTACCAGCACATCGTGCGGACGAACAAATACTTGTGGAGTAATTCTATCGAACCTTCCATCCGCGAAAAGCCGCGAGGAACCGGGGAGAACATTCACCGGACCAATGAAACTCATTACAAATGGCGTAGCGGGATGATCATAAATCTGCGCGGGTGTGCCGATTTGTTCCACTCTGCCTTTGTTCATCACTACAAGTTCATCGGAGACTTCCATCGCCTCTTCTTGGTCGTGGGTGACAAAAACAGTCGTCACATGAACCTCATCGTGAAGGCGACGTAACCAAGCCCGCAAATCTTTGCGAACTTTGGCATCCAGCGCCCCAAAGGGTTCATCAAGTAGCAGCACTTTGGGTTCAACAGCCAACGCCCGCGCCAGTGCGACCCTCTGCCGCTGACCACCAGAGAGTTGGGAAGGATAGCGATCGCCCAGCCCTTGTAATTGCACCAACTCCAGCAGTTGTTCCACTCGTGCTTTTGTTCTATTCTTAGCCGCGTTGCGAATCTGTAACCCAAAAGCGATATTCTGGCGCACCGTCAAGTGTTTGAACAAGGCATAGTGCTGAAACACAAACCCGATACCACGCTGCTGGACGCTTTTACGGGTGGCATCCTCGTTAGCAATCCAAATTTTGCCTCTATCCGGATTTTCTAAACCAGCAATCAACCGCAGCAGAGTAGACTTTCCAGACCCTGATGGTCCAAGTAGTGCCACTAGAGAGCCTGTTTTAATTTCTAAGCTAACTTCGTCAACCGCTTTGAAGCTACCGAACTGCTTGGATACGTTTTCTACAATAATGGTCACTGCAATTGCACCTTTAGATATAAACTACTGTTTGTCCATGATAATACCGTATTTTAACTATCTGCTTAATTGATTTAGAAAAATTCAAGGATTGAGGAAGGAGCAAATGACGAATCATTCACAGGGCAGAGCCACCAGAGCATACATCGCTCTCTGGGCAGATTTGCTCAAACATCAGAAGAAGTAACTCGGTACAATGTGAGATTATTTGAGATTGGGTACATCTACCAAAGCTATTTAATAATTTAGTAAAACTAACCATTTCCAGATAGCCATGAAAAAAATTAAAGCTCTTCCCAGTGGTGGTAAACTAATTCTCTTTTTATTGCTGCTAACTATTCTCTTCACACCTATTGTGATTGTAAATGCTGGCGAACGGGGCGTAATTATGCAGTTTGGGAAAGTGCAAGAAAAAGTATTAGGAGAAGGAATTCATTTCATTATTCCTATAGTAAATACTGTACAAAACTTAAGTGTTAGAGTGCAAAAGCAGGAAATCTCCGCTGAGGCTTCCTCGAAGGATCTCCAGGATGTTTTCACCGATGTAGCTCTTAACTGGCATATTATTCCAGAGGAAGCAAATGCTATTTTTCAACAAATTGGTGACGAGAACCAGGTTGTTGAAAGAATTATTAACCCAGCGGTTGAAGAAGTCCTCAAGGCAGTAATAGCAAAGTATACCGCTGAAGAAATTATTACCAAGCGAGGAGAAGTAAAAGCTGGCGTAGATAATTTATTAACTACACGACTGGCTAGCTATCACATTGAGGTTGATGATATCTCCTTAGTGCATGTCCACTTCTCAGAACGATTTAGCGATGCGGTAGAGGCGAAACAGGTTGCGGAACAGGACGCAAAACGAGCAAGTTTTATAACGCTGAAGACATTAGAACAGGCAGAAGCAAAAGTTAATTTAGCAAAAGGAGAAGCTGAAGCACAAAGACTAATCCGTGAGACTTTAACTACTGAGATTTTAAAAAAGCAAGCAGTAGAAAGATGGGATGGTAAGTTACCTTTAATTATTAGTGATGATAGTGCAAAACTATTAGAACTAGATGTGGATGACTTAGTGAAAGCTAATCAAAAGTGATCGGCTAACTAGCAGCCTTCTACTGCGGTTAACACACCTACTACCAAATCTGCTCCTCCTCTAACCCTCTTTTAATTTCTAGTTGTAGAGACGTTCCGGCTGAACGTCTCTACAAAATTGCGCGGTTTGTTCAAAAAGTAGATATAAAACCAGGATTGGGTATGGGAGCTGATAGGGAGAAACTTTTAATTTTGCCAGAAGCCTATTGAAATAAAATACAAATCTTGCTTTACAGCATTAAAATATTTTCAAATGCCCTGGATATCTGAGTCTGAAAACGTTGCCGATGCTTTAGCTTCCAGACAGGTTCGACAATTTCAAGGTGCACATTATCTCCTTTCACACTATCTATAACTTGAACTGCATGCAGAGTAGATAGCTGTAGTTCTTTTTCTACCATCAATTCAGGAATAGCAGCGGCACCCACGCCACTTTCAACTACCGCCTTTACCATCTCGCTACTGTTCAAAACTAAAATTACATTTAGTATTGCGGGATCGATTCCCCAATTTTGCAAGGCTTGCTCAAATATTTGCTGCGCTCCAGAACCCTGCTCTCGCATTACCCAACTTGTTGTAGAAAGTTCTTCTAAGAGAATCTCTGCTTGCCCAAACCAAGGGTGAGAGCTGCCAACAACAATTTGTAAGCGATCGCTCCCCACCACTTCTTGCTCTAAACAACTCTGTAGCGATGCTTTGACTTCCCCTGTGATTAAACCTAAATCAAATAGTCCCGTTGCTGTTCCTTCACAAATTTCTTCTGCATTACCCAGAGTACAGTTTACAAAGATTCCAGGATATTGTGTTTTAAATTGACTAATTTTTCTGGGTAGCCAGTAGTTGCCAATGGTGAGACTCGCCCCCAGTTTCAACTCACCTCGTTGTAAATTGTTTAATTCCCGCAAACCTTGCTCAGTCAAAGCAACCTGATCGATAATCTTCCGTGCTTCCACCTCTAGCAACTTTCCAGCCTCCGCGATCTCGATATGGCGACCAATACGGTGAAAAAGTTTCACACTGTATTCCTTTTCTAGGCTTTGGATCGCCGCACTGACAGCAGGTTGGGTAATATAAAGTGCTTCCGCTGCATGGGTGAAGTGCAGATGTTCTGCCACCGCTAGAAAAATTCGCAACTGTTCAAGTGTCATACGATTTGGGATTGTCTCTACTACACCGAAGTCGGGGGCTTGAGACCCTTTTTGTTTTTGGTCATGTGTATTTTTTAAAACTCCCTAAATATCTCTAGACCTCAACATCCAGTTTTCAATCACTTTAGTTTATCGTTTTAAAAAATAAAAGTATTTGCTTTTATTAGTTGGCCTGCGTAGATTGAAAGCATGGTTCTTTGCAATCGAGCCTTGCGGAAACAAAGCCTAGCGGTTTGATTCGGCTAGCCGCACCGAATTGGCAAATCTGTATGCGGGAAATTTCGACATGACGAGTGAAATACGACTAAATCAGAGTGCTCATGGCTTAAAGCCAAACTGTCTTCCTTTCGGAGAAGTCCTAGCTCAATCCTTTGCGGTCATTGCACCCACAACAGTGCCCGCCTCAAATATAGGATTGATTGTTGCGCTTTCAGGAAACGGCACCTGGCTAAGTTTTCTCATCGGCATGGTGGGGTTGGTGCTTGTTAGTATCAACATCAATCAATTTGCTAGTCGCTCAGCTTCTCCAGGTTCCCTCTACTCCTACATCGTTAAAGGGTTAGGTCCGACAGCGGGTGTAATTTGTGGCTGGAGCTTGGTGCTAGCTTACTTGTTTACAGGAATGTCAGTTTTGTGTGGCTTTGCCAACTTTAGCAGTCACCTGATCGGTCACTTGGGTATTCATCCCTCGACCATTACGCTGCTAGCGCTCGGTGCCGGGATTGCTTGGTATGCAGCATATAGAGATATCCAGCTCTCAGCAATGGCGATGTTATGGATGGAGGGAGCCTCCCTTGCTCTAATCGCCGTCTTGGGAATAATTATCTGGGCGCACAAGGGCTTTGCGCTGGATATGTCCCAATTCACCTTGCAAGGCGTAACTCCGGGCAGTGTGGCTACGGGACTAGTGCTAGTCATGTTTGGTTTCTCTGGCTTTGAAAGCGCTACGTCTCTAGGTGATGAAGCGAAAAACCCATTGAGAACAATCCCCAGAGCTGTCCTGGGTAGTACTACCTTGGCTGGTCTATTCTTCATTTCGATGACATACATTGAGGTGCTGGGTTTTAGCGGTACTGGAGTGTCCATTACTACTACAGAGGAGCCACTGGGTTTCCTATCCCAACAAGCAGGAGTAGGTTTCTTAGGAACATTGGTTGCTTTCAGTGCTTTGTTTAGCTTCTTTGCCTGTGTCCTTGGTAGCATCAATCCAGCCGCCAGAGTTTTCTTTACAATGGCTCGTCACGGTTTATTCCCCTCTTCGTTAGGTACATCTCACTCATCTAACCGGACACCGCACATTGCCGTGACGATGTGTTCGCTGATTGTCTTTCTAGTGCCTGCTTCCATGTCCCTGTTTCATGTGAAGCTGTTCGAGAGTATGGGTTACTTGGGGGCGATTTGTAGTTACGGATTTTTAACGGTGTACATCCTGATTTCGATCGCTGCTCCTGTTTACCTGTACAGGATTAAAAAACTGCGTCTACACCATGTACTGTTCTCAGTATTGGCAGTTGGCTTCATGATGATTCCCGTTCTGGGAAGTGTGGGAATTCCCGGTAGTAAACTTTTCCCAGTTCCAGAAGCCCCTTACGATGCTTTTCCTTACCTGTTCTTGATGTACCTGATCGTGACTTGCGGATGGTTTGTCATTCAAAGATCCCATTCTCCGGAAATTGTCAGGTCGATGGAGCGGGGTATTGAAGAGATTCATGCCAAATTCACGAAACCTAGCTCGGTGGTGGTTCCCTCATCAGTCAAAGACGAGCCGTAATGCTAGCCCGTATAACATCAGTTGGAAAAAAGGAGCTACGGAAATGAGCGAATTAGTAACAGCGATTCCCACAGGGCTAGCAGCTTTCACGGCGACGAACCTAGACGACATTGTGATTCTGCTGCTGTTTTTCTCACAAGTGAATGCGGTATTTCGGCGTCACCATATCGTTGCTGGTCAGTACCTCGGTTTTGGGGCTTTGGTTGTCGCCAGCCTGCCCGGTTTCTTTGGTAGCCTGATCTTGCCGCGCCCCTGGATTGGACTGTTGGGCGTTATCCCAATTGCAATTGGCATTAATCGCTTGCTAAATCAGGAAGCAGATGAGTCGGAAGACGAGAAAGAGGCTCTACAGGCTGAGAAATCCTGGTTCGCGAGTTTTCTGTCTCCCCAAACCTACAGCGTGGCAGCTGTTACATTTGCTAATGGTGGTGATAATATCGGCATCTATGTGCCGTTGTTTGCCAGTAGTAGCTGGGAAAGCCTGGTGGCGATTCTGGGTGTATTCTTCTCGCTGGTGGGAGTTTGGTGCTACACTGCCTACCAACTAACCCGCCTGGGAGCGATCGCAGATACGCTGACTCGCTACGGCAATCAACTCGTTCCCTTTGTCTTGATTGGGTTAGGTGTTTTAATTTTAGTAGACAGCCACACGCTAGAAAATCGTGGCTTGCTGGTACTCACTTTAGTAATGAGTTGTCTCTATTTGCTGACTCTAGCAAGGAATTATGGGCAATTACCTGTGGCAGAGATTTGCTCAACGTCTGAAGTAGAGAAAAATTGAGGAGGTTGCAATAGCAGTGTCATGAGTTGGCTTGCACAAGCAATGATTGCCGGGGTCACATCCTTTGTGGCAACCAACATCGATGACATTGTGATCTTGATGCTCTTCTTCGCACAGGTGAATGCCACATTTCGTCCACGGCATATAGTTGCTGGTCAATATCTGGGATTCATTGCCTTGATTGCTGCTAGTCTTCCCGGTTTCTTTGGCGGCTTAATTTTGCCAAAAGCTTGGATTGGACTGCTGGGGCTAGTTCCTATTGTTATAGGGATTAAACAGCTAGTAAATGGGGAAGAGGATGAAAACCAAGTCCAAACCGTGTCAGATGAATTGAACCACTCCAAAGCCAGCCCAGCGGCGGTGTCAACTATCGCTAGTGTTCTCGCTCCCCAGACTTATCACGTTGCAGCCGTTACCTTTGCCAATGGTGGTGACAATATCGGGATCTATGTGCCGTTGTTTGCGAGTAGCAATCTGGCTAGTCTGGGAGTCATTTTAGGGGTTTTCTTTCTGTTCGTCGGAGTTTGGTGCTATGTCGCTTACCAATTAACGCGTCATCCTGTTGTTGCTCACGTTTTGACTCGTTATGGTAAGAAAATAGTTCCATTTGTGTTGATTGGCTTAGGGATTTTCATTCTCATAGAGAGTGGCACTTACAAAATCTTGCCTATCGCTCTAGCTTGGTAGGCACCTTGTAAATCTCTGTAGCCTAGCTAGAACCCTTTTTCTAAAAGGTCTAGTCGAAAAAAGTTTCCAACTAAAGCATCAAATATCGGGTTGGAAAAACTCGTAATCTCAAAAGGAGAAAGTTCATGAAACTGTTCAAAATAGTTCTGGTAGCCTTGGTACTTCTGGTTGACTTGGTGGTTGCTCAACCCTCGTGGGCAGACAGACCGCCGCTTACCAATAGTCCTGATTATACCGAAGTGACTCAATCGCTGGATAGCCTCTTGAAGGCAAAGGATGCACCAGATGGATCGGGTTATACCGCAGAGGAAATTCAGCAGAAAATTGGTCAGTTGCAGCTTCAAAAATATATCTTAGAGACAGCAGAAGACTGGGGGCAGTGCCGCAATGAAACTGGGAAGACTCTAGCTGTCTACGCTCATAAACCCAAAAAATCCAGCTTTGCCCAAGATAGCACTCTCTATTATCTGGGAGATGGTAAAGTCACGGATGATGATTGGAACTGTGATGGTGTTTACCTCCCCAGCGGTGCTAAAGTAGCTGGTTTAACTCCTGGTGACACACAAGGGCAAGAATTAGGGGAAGCTGTAGCTCTCAAGATAGTGAGTGGAACCCAATTAGTTGCTAAGACTAATCCAGAAACTGGTGCAGTTGAATTCAATGTTTCTCCTGCAAAAGTTTTCAAAACAGGTGAGGTTAACTGGTCTATTCCCGCCTTGTCGCCAGCCGATATTGAAGCCCAAACCCCCAACGCCCCAATCGATGATTAAACTTCGCGCTCCTGTTTAGCATTTAAAGGCTTGCAAGATGACGGCCAGGGTATGACAAGTTATATCTGAATAGCTATCATACTCTGGCTGATAACCATAAAATTTTGTAAAAAAGCAGCTTGTGACTAGAAAGTAATTCTAGAGTAATAAATCTCGTTGTGTTTATACATCTAAACTAATAATTAAGGGTTATATTGGTGCAGCTATTGTTCAAACCTATGAATGTGGATGCCGAGAAACTAGAGAAGCCGAAACGAAGAAGTTCCGATCGAGTGCGGGATCATTTGGCAAATGAGCGTACTTACCTAGCATGGATGCGGAGTGCGATCGCACTTATGGGATTTGGCGTTCTCATCGTGCGCCTTCGTGTACTCCGTCCACCCCTTGCCCCTCAACCCCCTGGTAGTGGCTGGAAATTAGGTCTACTATTCTCGTTGGTTGGTTTGGCAACGGTATTGCTCTCTACCCAGCATTATTTCGCTGTCCGTTACGACATCGATGAGGATTCCTATGAACCTGCGGATCGGTGGGTGATTTTGTTTAGCCTTGCTGTGCTGATATTGGGAGCAGGAGTTATCTACTATGTTTTCACAGTTCCCATTGAATCATTAAGTACTGTCATCGTTGAATAAGTGACATCTTGTTTAACTCATGTAGGCTTGGTCTTCAGTAACGTAGGCGCAGCCTGATTGCATAGTAACCCAACCAGGTAAAGGATTTGATGGGTAACGCTCACGCTCTACCCATCTTACAAATAATTAGAAAGAGCTACTTATCTATCCATGTAAATTGGTATAAAATAGGATTTTTTTGTGATAAAAATAAATTTTCAAAAATTTTTAATGAGTATTAAATATACCCATTATTTTCTTATTGGTATAGAAATAATTGTTGCTTTAGTAAGCGGGCTAATCTTTATTGCAATTGGGGCAGGTGGAGGTGCTTGGATACTGGGAGGAATTGCCTCTGGGGCGCTGGTATTTTATTTCTACCGCTCTATCTATAACAATCAGGCTGAGCCTAACCGTAATTCCAGAAAGGTAGGACAGATTATTGTTGGTCTAACAGTGGGATTTTCTATCAAACACAATGACATTCTAGCTCTTTATTCTCAATTACATATCTTTTTATTACTAACCTTTTTTTTACTCTTCAGTGGTGTAATAATTGGTTATATATACTCGCGCCTAGAAAAAACAGATTTATTAACAGGTATGCTGGCTACTGTTCCCGGAAATATAGGAATTATGGCAAGTATAGCAGCAGACTATGGAAGAAATATTTCCCTAGTTTCTATAGTTCAGTTAATACGTTTTACTAGCATTATTATTGTTATACCTATAATTGCCAGCGTTTCCAACTCTCATGACATTAGCAAGATCATCGATTCTGTTACTACAAGTTTATTTAGTTTTGGCTTAACTAACTTCTCATTGCTATCTTTATTATTATTTATAACTGTATTAACGGTTAAATTAGGCAGCCAATTTAAAATTCCTGTTGCTGGCTTCTTTTGTTCAATAATAGTTGGTACTATTTTTAATTCATCGCTAGATTCGTTACCTTTTTTAGCTCATATAGATTTTAATCTGCCACCTTTATTTAATTTAATTGGTCAAGTTTTACTGGGAATTACAATTGGTGAATATTGGGGAATGAAACCAAAGCTGGGAAAGCTTACCATAGCTTATACTTTAGTTCCTGTAGCAATGACTTTTGTAGCAGGATTAGTCTCAGCCGGAATTGCTATGTTTCTCACGCCTTGGGACTGGCTAACGTGTTTGCTGGTGACATCTCCAGGGGGATCTCCAGAAATGATATTTATTTCTCTAGCTTTACATCACAATGTTGAGATTGTAACCGCAGGCCACCTAGTTCGACTAATGGCAATTAATCTGTCTCTTCCAGCTTTAGTGTCTTTTGTCTACTATCTGGAACGCAGTTCTACAGAAAAGCAACATCGGGATAGGGTGGTTGAAAAAACTGCCACGTAACATTTAATATCATCTCCGCCCCTACGCCTATTGTGGTTGATCGGCAGGAGATGAGGAGAACTGGCATTAGTTGCCTAAAATTGACTGCTCTTCATTCACCGTTAGCTCATCCTCACTAACATTACTCGGTTTAGTTAAATGCGGCCTGATCAGCAGACTAACCCCAATTGACCAGGCAATTGAAACCATCCATCCTGCCAAAATGTCGCTAGGAAAGTGTACCCCTAGATACAGTCGCGTCCAGCCGATCGATAACACAAAAACGCTGCCTAAAACTAGCACCAACCAGCGCCAGTTACTACTCCAGGTCAAAATCACTAAAGCAGCTATAAAGGTCATGCTGGACATGGCATGACCGCTGGGAAATGCGTAACTCAACTCTGGAGAGACTGACTCCCATAGGTTGGGGCGCACTCGATGCAGTAGCTCCTTTACGGTGTGGTTGATCAGAGGGCTTCCTAGTAGAGTGGTGAGGAAATAAGCGAGCGATCGCCACCTTTTAAGGCGCAGCAACACAAACGATATTAAAGTAGCAACTGGAAATACACCCCAAAATACCCCAAATTTGGTTAGCGTTATCGCAAAAGCGTCTAGTTGCGGCTTAGCGCTGCTGTGAATTGCCAGCAATAGAGGTTCATCCCACGGAAAACCACCTTCATTCTGCAATACCGCCACTGCCAGCTCCTCAAAAACAAACAAAGGTAAACAAACTCCTACCAATAACATCAGCAAAGAGCACCAATGGGCAATCAGCAGCTTTTTGAGAAAACTGAGGAAAGATGGGGATAGCTTCCAGAAATCAGAACTAAACATTCACAAGTAATTGCTATATTTTAAAACTACTTTCCGAATTGACTTTTCAAGCCAAAAATGAGCAGGATCTGTGGGTTACCCGCGACTTACGCTTGATAAACTAGCTTCCAACTCACCCCCACTAAGATTAGGTAAATTGCAAACCGGAGGGCGCGTTGAGGAATAAGCTTGCAAAGTTGAGCACCCAGTAACACCCCCGGTACCGTGCCTAACCAAATCGGTAAGACTAGACTCCAGTTGACTGTTCCCAGCCAAAGGTGCCCCAGGGAAGTAAAAATTAATAAAATTGCCGCCTGTGAAATATCTGTGCCCACCAACTTCTGAGAGTCAAGGGGAAAAAAGGTAATCAGCACAATTGCAAACATCGAACCGGAGGATACGCTCGTTAGTCCTACTAAACAGCCTAAAACTGCCCCAACGCTGAGGGTTAAAATACGACCTACCTTAGTGTTTAAGTCAAACTTTGGCGGCGCAGGTAAATTTAACTTTGGGGCAAAAATTTTCAGCAACAATTGTGTAAGCCCCAACAAGGCAACAAGTAGTATCATTAGCCCGATCGCGCGGAGGAGGATGTAATCCAGGTTAAAAGTTCCAGTACGCTTAATCAGGTATAAAATCCCTACCCCGATCAGTGAACCAGGGACACTTCCCCAAGCCAACCATTTGACAACTTGCAGATCGAGCGTTTGCTGTTTCCAGTGCTTGATACCGCCGATCACCTTCATCAATGTGGCAGCCACTACATCAGAACTAACTGCGATCGCCGGGGGGACTTGGAACACAAAAATCAACATCGGAGTAATCAGAGAGGCTCCACCGATTCCCGTTAAACCAACAATTATGCCCACTAAAAAGCTGAGGATTGGTAGTAATAAATAGTCCATACTGCTGTCCTGGCACAGGGGGTTAAAGTGCTGAATCTCTAAACTTTAAGTAAGCTTTGGCTTTAGTAGCTAAAACACAGCAAGGTAGGCACTAGTAGCACCCTCTGCTCGGTTACCGCCAAATAATCCCTATTAACTACCGGGGAATAAGACAGGAGTATCGAGAATCTTAAACTGTATCAATGCCAAAATGACCAGGGTGTAGGCTGTTGAGGAGGCTAGACCCGTCAATAACTCTTTTTTAAAGTTACGCTCTTTGGGTTGCCCACTCAAAACATCTATAGCTCCTACTTGCATCAAGAGAATCCCAACAATGTTAGAGAGCCAGTACCCTAAGATTGAGCAAGGCACGAGTAAATTGGGGTGAAGCAAGCTACAGGCATACCCAAAAAAATAAGCAATGGGCAGGTTGAAAAACAGGTCGTTCCACCAACATAGTGGTGACAGCAGATATCCAAGTACCACAAAGAATCCGCCTCTGAGTTTTTTCAACATCGCTTTAAGCAAGCCCTTTTGAGTAACCTGCGGTAACGGCTCAGGGGTCACTTGTCCTGCTATGTTTAAGTTGTCACTAACTTTTTTGGCGCTTTCCATGATTAATACGCTATACCGAGCGGATTACCGTAGTTTAGTCTAATCATGGATTAAAAGTCTAGTGCAAGACTAAGCCTAAAGGAATATTTTGTAGAGACGCGCCATGGCGCGTCTCTACAAGGTTTCGGGTTAAGGATAAGATAACTGATTAACCGGACATGATATAAGAAAGCTAAGTAGATAGGCACCATTAAACGTAGGGTGGGCATTCCCCACAACCATACAGTTAAATCTGTTTTGGTGATTAAAATCGCCGTCCGTTTATGGCGGCGAGGATGTCCATGCTAAGGGATAAACTCAGTAGTTACTCTGCCACCGTCACTGCCACCAGTAACAACAAACGTTTGGTCTTGCAGTCTCCCAAGCCCTTTTGATCCGGTCAAACTTAAGGGCGGATTAACCTGTTGATAAATTACATTGCCCTGCGCCTGAAGTTGCTGACTGGCAATATCCCATCTCACCTGATTAGCTTTGAGTTTAGCTTGATTTCGGCTGGCGGCACCTTGGGCACCGCCGGTTAAAAGAGCCACATTTTGCTGCAAATAAACTTGCCCCTTGCTTGCAGTCACTATTACCTGCTCTTGGCGGTGCCAAATGCTTACTGGCTGGTCTGATACCACAACTTGGGTGTTTAAGTTCCAATTAACAGAGTTGCTAGTTATCTGGATAGGGGGGGTGATGGACGTTAATTGGACATTCTGCTTTAGCGTCGCTGTCTTTGTTTTCAGATTTACCTCAGAGCGCTCCCCCACGACTTGGTCTGTTACCGTATTGCCTCGGTAACGATCAATATACATGCGTCTATCTCCAATCACCTTCTGCTGGGGGATGTTCCAAAATAGATGCTCTGTTTTCATGCGTAAAGCGGGGTCTTTCGATGTCGCTACAATCTGACCCAGTAATTCCATTTGCTGCGTACGACTGACATACTGTCCTTCTTTTGCTGACGCTTGTAGTTGGGGATGCCTTCCTGTGATATTGTTGCGGACAATCAAACGATCTTCTTTAGGACGCCACTCTAATTCTCCACCTTGCAATACCAAACCATTGCGAGTTTCGGTGGCAACTACTTGCCCCTTGAGAAATACTTTCTTACTATCTTCATACACTTCCCCCTGAGTAGCGCTAACACGCAAGACTAACTTTCCATCCTGGAAAAGATCGCCAGTGGGATTCTCAATGGTGGCTTTTTTCTTGTCTTGGCTATATGTCGCCCGCTTTGCGTTCACTTTCCACAAAGGACGCCCCTGCTCGTCTGCTTGCTCCAATGTCAGATTATTAAAAACCAAACTGGCCTCAATTTTCTTTGCCGGCGCAGAATCTTGTTGAACTTTTTTTTCTGTTTGGTTCTTGCTGCCGCAGGCGCTAAATAAGGCAAAACTAAAAAGGCAAAAGCTAAAAGCAAGTAGTTTTTTGACTTTATTCATTAGTGAAAGCGCTTGGCGATTAAGGATACTCCGCTCATTCGATCTTAATCGCCGCCCACAATGAGAGCAGAGTATTAACCGACCCTTGCTTTAATTGTTCCGTCAAAGAGTGAAAAATTGGGAAGCGGGCTAATAGCTAACAGCTTTGTCAAAAGAAATTATTGAGTTATGAATGTATAGTTTTGAGTTAAAAAAATGTATTTAATTCAAAACTCATAACTCATAACTCAAAACTATTCTTATTGCTGCTCATCCATGAGGCCGAAGCCAGTTAAAGGACGGTAGGTATAGTTGTGCCGGGGTGTCTTTTGGATATCTTCTTTGATACTGTCAAGATCGATATACCTGTCGGCAACATTAATTAAACTGTCGCTGGTCATTGAGCGTAGACTTACCACCTCTACGCGAACGCCCCGGTAGCTAACTGCATCTACGGCGTAGGCTAAATCACCATCACCGCTAACCAGAACCGCTGTGTCATAAGAACCCACGAGAGCCATCATATCTACGGCAATTTCCACATCCAAATTGGCTTTTTTGGAACCATCTGGCAGTTGAACTAGGTCTTTGGCAATCACGCGGTAGCCGTTGCGACGCATCCACAACAGGAACCCTTGTTGCTTTTCGTTTGTACGGTCTACTCCGGTGTAGAAGAAGGAGCGTAGCAGTCGAGAGCCAGCTGTTAGGCGACACAACAGCTTAGTGTAGTCAATTTCAATTCCCAATTGGAGAGCGGCATAAAAAAGATTTGAGCCATCAATAAAAATTGCTACGCGACCACGATTTTCTAAAACTTGTTCTGGTGTAAATACAGGATCAGTATTCAGATTATTCAACATGATTGTTATGCCTCGGTTTTTATGAAAAATGAGATTAATGTCTCCTTTGCCCCATCAATAGCGTTGGGGTAAGGCGCTGATTCCTCTGATAATTAGGACGACAAAATGCCTTAGGACAGTTCCAGCCGCACAAAAACGGGTTTAGGTTCGCCTAAGGTTTGATCAGCCGGAAGTGCTCCCCAAGCTGTATTCATAGTAAAACTCGCGGAATCATTAATCTGGGTTTGGTCATTAAAGTTTGTTGAAAAGCCCAGTTGTTGGTATATTTCACTGCTGATATTGGGAATAATCGGTGATAAAAGGTAAGCTGACAGTCTAACTGATTCTAAAACGCTGTACAAGACTTGTTCGACAGCCTGCTGTTGCCCCTGTTTATATAATGCCCAGGGAGCCTGCTCATCTATCAACTTGTTACTGGCTCGAATTAAAGTGAAGATGGCGATCGCAGCTTCGCCGAAGGCTAGGGATTCGTATGCTTGAGCAACACGCGAACCCAAAGTCAGACCAATCGCTTTTAGCGGGTGATCTGTCGGGATGTCTTCAGCTGAGCAATTGGGGACGTGACCTTTACAGTATCTTTTCACCATGCCTAACGTGCGGTTGAGCAAGTTCCCCAGGTCATTTGCTAAGTCCGCATTGACGATATTGACAAACCGGGTTTCATTGAAATCTCCATCTTGCCCAAATTCAATCTCCTTGAGAAAGTAATAACGGATCGCATCAGCACCGTAGCGATCGCTCAACTCAATGGGATCGATGGTATTGCCCAGAGTCTTACTCATCTTTTGCCCATTTTTTGTTAAAAAACCATGCCCAAACACCCCCCCTGGCAGGGGTAGACCTGCTGACATCAACATTGCAGGCCAGTAGACGGCATGGAAGCGCAAAATATCCTTGCCAATTAGGTGTAGATTAATAGGCCACCACTTGGATAAGGCATTTTCTAAGGTGGGTTCGCTATCCGGATCGAGCAAAGCTGTAATATAGGCCAGCAGCGCGTCAAACCAGACATATATGGTATGACTGGGATCGACTGGTATCGGAAAACCCCAATCCAAATTCACCCGCGAAATTGAGAAGTCTTGAAGCCCAAGGCTTACAAAATTCAATACTTCATTACGACGAGTTTCTGGCTGGATAAAATTTGGTTGGTTCTGATAGAGGGTTTCTAGCTGGCTTTGATATTTCGATAGCCGGAAGAAATAGTTTTGTTCATCCCGCCACTCTACTTCCCGGTTAGGGTGCAGGGGACAGCGATGTTGTTCCAGTAGGTCGCGTTCTTCTTTGAATTCTTCACAGGATACGCAGTACCAGCCTTTTTGTTGTCCCAAATAGATGTCGCCAGAGTCCCAAACTTTCTGGAAAAACTGTTTTACTATAGCCTCGTGGCGAGGAGACGTGGTGCGACTAAAGCGGTCGTACTGGATATTGAGCTTTTGCCATAACGCCTCGAAACCAGCAGCAATGCGATCGCAGTGTTCTTGGGGCGATCGCCCTGCCGCTTCAGCCGTGCGCTGAATTTTTTGTCCGTGTTCATCAGTGCCAGTAATCAACAACACGGATTTGCCACGCATTCTCTCAAACCTAGCCACCACATCTGCCACCATCGTGGTATAAGCACTACCAATGTGGGGTAAATCGTTTACGTAGTACAAAGGTGTCGTAACTGCAAATGTGTTTTTATTTGTATCGCTATCATTCATAAAATTTTAAAAAACTACCCCTAAAACTGCTTTCCATTGCTAATGCGGGGCACCGAGTTTGTATTTTAGTTGCACTTTCGTCGGGCTCGCTTTACGTAGCGCTTGCTTTACAGCAAATCAGTAAGTATTTATTACTATAACCGAGGCTGACCTCCAAATTAGATAAAAAAAATCTAATATAACGAAATATTACATTCTCAAATTTTTGCTGCGGGTTAAAAAGATAAATAGCAGTAATACCAGTATTTTATTTTTTTCATCTATAGCTTAAATCTCTATCTTAGGGGATGCGTCAGAAAAAGTAAAGTAATGTTAATTAAGTTGATTAAGAAAGCTTAAATAATTTGCTTCTACAGACCGAAAACCAAAAAGGTCTCAAGCCGGTGGCTTTCAGTCGTAGAGAAGAAAAAACATTTTCAGTATTGCCAGCCCCCGGCTGACCATTTGGGAGCCAATCCCAAATCGCTTGACCTTAGATCAAGCCTCGTCCCCCTAAGCAGGGCGAGGCCAATCTAAAATCTAAAATCGTTTGACTGGTATTCATCAACTCATGTCTTCTGATAGCCCTTTACACCTTTCTCGCTGGCTGCTCACGGCGTTGGGAACGCGGATATTTGTCTCATACCAGGATCGCGTTCCCGCTCAGGGTGCGTGTCTGCTGGTGAGCAATCATCGTAGCTTCATGGATGCACCAATGCTGATGACCGCTGTTGAGCGTCCGATTCGCTTTGCCTGCCATCACTACATGGGGCAAGTGCCGGTGATGCGGGATATTGTTAACTCTTTGGGTGCCTTCCCCTTGGAAGAACCGACACGCCGACAGCAAAGTTTCTTTCAGCAGGCGAGTGGACTTTTGCAATCTCGGCAGGTGGTTGGGGTATTTCCAGAGGGAGGGCCACCAATGGTAAGCTTTACCCAGCCCAACACAATGGGAGATTTTCAGCGGGGATTTGCTCATCTGGCAATACGTGCCCCAGTGCGGGATTTGGCAGTATTACCAGTGGCGATCGCATCTATTGAAGAGTCCAATAACTCCGCTGTGCCACTCAGGGTTTTGAGCTTTTTCGATCCGTCAGAACCGCTATTTGACCAACCGGGGTGGCATCCGATGGTAGTTTACCGCCGTGCTAGCATCCTGATTGGACGTCCTTGGTGGATTACGCGATCGCAACGGGAACAATATCAAGGAAAGCAGGCAAAAACCGTTGTAGCCGATCTCACTCATTACTGTCATGAGGAAATTGCCAGTTTACTGCGTCACGGTTGTTATTAGTTGAATCAAATTTAACGATGCCAGAAATTAAGAGTCATCCATGCTTCCTTACGCCCAGCAAGCTTAATCCAGACTCTCCGTTGTTTGTGTTCTTACCAGGGCTAGATGGAACTGGTCAGTTGCTGCGGGCGCAAACCGCTGGGTTAGAAAAAGGTTTTGATGTTCGCTGTCTGGCAATCCCACCCGATGACTTGACCTGTTGGGATGTCCTCACAGATCAGGTTGTAGCGTTGATCGAAGCGGAAGTGGAAAAACAACCTCACCGATCTGTTTATCTCTGTGGGGAGTCATTTGGGGGCTGCTTGGCGATAAAGGTGGCGTTGCGAGCGCCGCAACTGTTTGACCGCATAATTCTCGTCAACCCAGCTTCTTCCTTTAATCACCAGCTTTGCCTGCGGTGGGGATCGCAATTAACTTACTGGGTGCCGGAATTCTTGTACCGAATTGGCTCAGTAGGACTATTGGCGTTTTTAGCCTCATTGGGACGGATAGCAGCGGGCGATCGCCAAGCCCTTCTGGATGCCGTGCGCTCCGTACCTCAGAAAACCGCCCTGTGGCGAGTGTCTTTAGTCAGAGACTTTGACGTTGACGAAAATCAGCTGGGTGCGATCGCCCAACCTCTGCTGGTGATTGCTGGTGGTGCAGACCATCTCTTGCCCTCTGTAGAGGAAGCCCAACGCTTAGTCCGCTGTCTACCCAATGGGCGCATGGTGGTGCTGCCTCATTGCGGTCACGCCTGCCTACTAGAAGAAGACGTTAACCTCTACGAAATCATGAAATCCCAGAACTTCTTAGAGAATCGAGATAAGACAGTCTTATCTCAGCAAATGAGCCTGTCAGCCCATTAACTTGAGAAACTTTATTGGCTCGCTTCCAAAGCCAATAAAAATATGCTATAATGACTATTCCATCGGGTGACTAGCTCAACGGTAGAGCACTGGACTCTTAATCCATTGGTTCAGGGTTCGAATCCCTGGTCACCCATCATATTCCCTGTAGAGTGACAAATAATTTGTCGGCGGAAACGATTGACCGGGGATCGCCTGTTGTGCCCTTTTGGAGCGAATGCGCTTCGTGAACGCATTCATCAACGCTTGTGGGAGAACCTCATAAGCTTTGAGGGGTAGAGGGTAAGCATGAAAGTTAGGGAAGTGATTAATCTAATAGAAGAGGATGCTTGGTATCTGGCAAGAACTAGGGGCAGTCATCGTCAGTTTAAGCATCCAACCAAGTCCGGTTTAGTCACAATTGCAAGTAAACCATCTGATGATTTAGCACCTGGCACGTTATAACAGCATAATGACGCAAGCTCAACTCAAGGAACAGAAGGACGCAGGAGAAGGAGAGTAATGCGCTATGCGATTGTGATTGAAAAGCTGGAGAGCAACTATTCAGCTTATGTTCCAGATTTGCCGGGATGCGTAGCCACTGGTGCAACGATTGAGGAGATGGAACAGCAAATAAAAGAAGCGATCGCTTTTCATCTGGATGGTTTGCGAGAGGAGGGTTTACCTATTCCCGAACCAACTACTCTTTGTGAATATGTAGAAGCTTGAGCTATAAAAGCCGAGCTAAGAGAGTATTTGAAAAGTATCAAATGCTATGCGGAATTGAGCGATCGCAAAGTGAAGTAGCTTGATGTAGCACTTAAGCCCTAAATTATTTCTTCCGCACTTCAAGAGTATCGACTACTACAGGTAAGCCCTAATCGATTAAAGAAAGTTGCTGTCATCGTTGAACAATCGCGTTTTGTTGTCATGCCGCCTAAAAGAGAAAACAGTGGATGTGCCAGTATTCCATTTTCATTAATCATAGTTTTGTTATGTGTGGGTTATTGGGGCTTTAAGCATCTTAATATCAGCAATCTTCTGCCGAATAATCTAGATATCAGTAAATTTTTACCTAATAATCAACAACCAACCGCTCCTAATTTGAGTCCTGTGCCTAGCCAGCGCATACCTGTTGTCACTTCTCTCCTAGAGAAATTTATTGAGACTGGGGCACCAACAACCAAGCCACAAGTTCCACGATTACCCGCAACCCCCAAGAAATCACCATCACCTCGAACTCCTTGGGAGAAAAAGGAAATAAGAGGAATTTATCTAAGTCGGTATCAAGCGACCAATAATGCTAACGAACAAATGATTCGCGAACGAGTTCGTTATTATCGCGCTCAAGGGATAAATACAATTATTCATGGAGTGTGGGGTAATGGTTGCACAATGTATAACAGCGATGTTATGCAACAAACATTCGGATACCAAAGCTGTCCCAATCAATTTAAAGAGCAATGGTTAGATTGGTTGATTGATGAGGCGCACAAGCAGGGAATGCAAGTTCACGCCTATTTTGAAAAGGGGATTAAAATTGATAAAAATAGCCCGATTTTTGACGAGGCAATTTCTAAACGATGGATTGTGCCTGGGGTCGATAAAACCTACGCTGGCATCGATCATTATGTACTGGATGTACAGATTCCAGAAGTTGCTAATTTATTCAGAAAAATCTCAGCAGAGTTCGTCAAAAAGTATCCAACTATCGATGCAGTTCAGTGGGATGATTACCTAGGCTATCATGCTGAATTACCCGGCAAAGTAGATCGCACGGCCCATTTGACTAAATTTGTGCGACAAATGAGAGCTGATATTAAGAAAGCTAACCCTACTGTTAGTTTCGACCTTTGCCATCATAATCCTTATTGGGGTAAACGTTATTTTGCTGCTGATTGGAAAAATTGGAATATAGATCGAGTTTTCATTCAAACTTATAACGATGCTAATTTTACCCAAGAGCTAGATTATGCCGAAAATTATGCAGGAGTAGCCATTTCAGATCAGCAGTTGTCTCGTTTAAAAGAACTGGCTAATAACCCCAAAATCAAGAGTGTTTTAGTGTTTCCCTCCTCTGGAAAACCAGAAGAGACTGCTGCTCTTGTCAAAAAGCTTACTTTAATAAGTAACTAGGGCAGGCATTTTCGCCAACCCCTGCAACTTGTTCGCGCTCAGAAACGGATTGAGGTAAAACCTTTCCCATCGCGCCACCACTGCCCTAATCCCCGTCAACTGTCCTAAGCTTCCCGCAAAATCTCATCCAACCTACCTATCTAACCCTCCGTTACCTTCTTAGCTAGGGCAGTTACACAAAAATTATAAATAATTGATTTATTGTAATTTGGGTTAAGCTTGGGGGAAAATACAGGATTCGTTACCTCAGCGAATTACAGCAAAATCGCTATTTATAATTTACTAAGAGCTAATAGCTTATGAAGCGTTCTGCCTGCCTTATTTTTAATCCCGTTGCCGGTCAAAGCAATCCAGAGCAAGATTTGGAAACAATCCGGGCGCTTTTAGAACCGGAAATTGACCTGGATATCCAGCTGACGACACCAGAAGTTGACGCTGACCAGCTAGCCCAGGAAGCAGTAGAACGGGGTGCAAGTATCATCATTGCCTCTGGTGGTGACGGCACCCTCTCAGCTACGGCCAATGCGCTGGTGGGAACAAATATTCCCCTAGGTATCATTTCGCGGGGAACAGCTAATGCTTTTGCCTCAGCAATGGGGCTTCCAGACACGGTTGAAGCAGCCTGCGAGACGATCTTGGGGGGGGTGACGCGGGTAGTAGACGCCGCTTATTGCAATGGAAAGCCGATGGTATTACTGGCGGGGATTGGGTTCGAGGCGGAAGCGGTAGAAAAAGCCGATAGGCAAGCAAAAAGCCGCTTCGGAATGGTGGCTTACGTCTTGGCAGGGCTACAACAGCTGCGGGCAATGCAAAAGTTTGAAGTGAATATTGAAACTGAGGAAAAAACGATTAGCCTGACGGCATCGGCTATAACCATTGCCAATGCCGCACCGCCAACTTCGATACTCGCCCAGGGGCCAGCAGGTATTATTGTTGATGATGGGCTGTTAGATTTAACCGTAGTGGCCCCGACGAATATGGCAGGAGCGATCGCCGCTTCCTATCACTTACTCCAAAGCGCCTTGAACAACACTGCTGTTGAACGGGATGACATTGGCTATATCCGAGCTAGAAGCTTTACAGTTACCACCGATCCACCTCAGAAAGTAGTTCTTGATGGTGAACCTATTGGTACGACACCTATTGAGGTGGAGTGCGTGCCTGGTGGATTAACCCTGCTGGTGCCGCAGATTGAAGAAGCCGAGTTCCCTGCGACTGAAAAACTGGAAGGACTTCCTAACTTAACGATTGAGCCGAAGCCGGAAAATTAAAAATTAAGCAGTTGATAGGTGTAATTAAACATAGCTTGCCCGATAGGGGATTAGGCATCAAACAAGGATTCTCAATTCCCAATCCCCAGGCTCGCCTGATGACTGAACTTGGGCTATCAAGGTTAAAATCTATCTTAAGGGGGAAGCAGTCTAAAACACTAGCCTTGAGAGAAGAGTTGCGGCTGTAAAGCTCCTGCTACACCACTTGCGGTTAGGGGTGGGAGGATATGAAAAAATTCAAGCCTCAGCGCTTCGATCTCTTATTGAACCATGAAGACACTCTCGCCTACTCAAGAGCCACCAGTCATCCTCATCGTGGACGACGACAAAATAACGCGGCTGCTGCTGCGGCGGGCGATGGAAAAAGAAGGGTACAAGGTTCTAGAGGTCAGTAATGGAGAGGAGTGTCTGGCAATCTACCAAAGTCAAAAGCCGCATATTGTTTTGCTAGATGCGATGATGCCGGTGATGGATGGCTTTACCTGCTGTAAACAACTACAAACGCTTCCAGGAGGCGATCGCACTCCGGTGTTGATAATTACGGCACTGGACGACAAAGAGTCAGTTGACCTAGCTTTTGAGGTTGGGGCCACCGATTACATCACCAAGCCAATTCATTGGCCTGTGCTACGCCAGCGCGTGCGCCGTCTGCTGGAACAATCTCAGCTATATCAACAACTAGAGGCTGCCAACCAAGAGTTACAGCGCCTTGTGTCGTCTGATGGCTTAACTAAGATTGCCAACCGACGCCGATTTGACGAATATTTTGATTTAGAGTGGCGACGGATGGCACGAGAAGCATTGCCATTGTCTCTCATCCTCTGCGATATTGACTTTTTCAAGGCTTATAACGATACATACGGTCATATAGCTGGAGACGGCTGTTTGCAACAAGTTGCCAATGCTATCAGTAGTAACGCTAAACGACCAGGAGACTTAGCCGCCCGTTACGGGGGCGAAGAATTTGCTGTGATTTTACCGAACACTCAGGCTAACGGCGCTCTTTATCTGGCAGAGAAAATTAGAGAGTCGGTGAAAAAATTGGAGGTTGCCCATGCAGGTTCCCAGATTTGCCAGTATGTCACGCTCAGTTTAGGCGTAGCCAGCATGGTTCCTCAGCATAATACTTCAGCAGCAACGTTGATTGCAGCAGCTGACAAGGCGCTTTATCAGGCAAAAGAAGAAGGGCGCGATCGCGTTGTTCTAAAGCTGCTAAACAGTTAGGCAAAATAAACTTAACTATTTTAAAAACCAAGTAGAACTAAACTTAGCTCGCTCAGAGGATTTTTAGCTCAAAACTTAAAACTTTTCCAGCCTTATTCATCTTTTAGCTGAATACTTGGGAGACAAACGGTAAATGTTGTCCCCACGCCCTCTTCACTTTCAAAATTGATACTTCCCCCGTGTAAGTCTACGGCTTGCTTGATAATCGCCATCCCCAATCCTGTACCAGAAATATTGTCTACGTTACTGGCTCGATAGAATTTCTCAAATAGACGTTTTTTATCGGATTCGGGGATGCCAATTCCAGAATCTTGAATCTGCAAAATAATCTCTCTCTGATTGCAAGCAATATTTAGATAAACCGTGCCTCCTTGAGGAGAATATTTAACTGCATTCCCTAGTAAATTATTGATAATTTGCCGCAGCAAATCTTTATCACAATTAACTAAAGAACACTCTCCAGAACAGCTGAAATTAAAAAAGTGTTTTTGTGTAGCTGCTACTGAAATCTCTGATAAGCATTCTCGGCAAAATTCTTCCAGGTTTAGGGGCACAGGTAGAAATTCTATGTTTTCTGAGCCTATCTTGCCAATTAGTAGAACATTATCCAATAACTTAGTCATACTTTTAACAGTTTCTTTAATTTTATCCAGGTGTTGCTGTTTTTTTTCCTCTGTATATTTATAACTATATTTTTTAAGTAAATCAGAATACGAATATATTACCGTTAGGGGAGTACGGAAATCGTGAGAAACCATTGTAATAAACTTAGATTTTAGTTCTACAAGTTCTTTTTCTTTGTCCATAGCTTTGCGAATTTCTATTTCCGCCTGCTTCCGAGAAGTAATATCGTTGAGAGTTCCAGATGTACCATTTATAAAACCATTGGCATCCAAAGTCAGGCGGGCATTTACTTCAATCCAACGGTAGCCACCATCTGCTGTCAAATAACGAATTTCATCCTGGCAGTACTTTCCTTGACCCTCAATCAGCTCCCGAAACAGTTGTAAGTAGCGTTCGCGGTCATCAGGATGAACGTAATCTGATACACTTTTGCCAAGGCTTTCATTTAGGGAAAAGCCAGTAATTTCTGTCCAAGCAGGATTAAGAAACGTCCAAATTCCAGATGAGTTTGTCTGAAAAATTACTTCTTTAACGTTGTCAACAACAGAGCGATATTTCGCCTCGTTTTCCTGAGCGGCTTTTTCTGCCCGCTGACGCTCAAGGATTTGGCTCATTAATTGTTTGTTGGTCTTCAATAACTTAGCAGTGCGTTCTTGCACTTTGATTTCTAACTCTGCTTTAGCTTGGATCAGAGCTTTCTCTACAAGCTTCTGCTCTGTAATGTTGCGAATAACAGCACAAACAATCTCTTTGGGACCATAAGAGATAAGGCTAAGACTAACTTCAACATCTAAGACAGAATTATTTTGGCAACGTAGGCGAGATTCCTTAATTAAGTGCTTTTCCGTTTCTATATCCGCTTGTAATCGCTCGAGTATTTCATGGTCACTGAGTAAGATATCTTCAAATCTTAGGTTCAGAATTTCGGTATTAGTATATCCGAGTAAATTACAACACGCCGCATTAGCTTCCAGAAGGCGATGTGAAATGAGATCAAATAATATAATTCCTTCTGATGTTTGCTTAACTACCGCCCGATAGCGCTGCTCGCTTTCTCCCAGCGCCCTTGCCAGAGTAATATCCCGAAAGCTATAGACTCTGCCAACAATGTTTTCGCCTAGTCGTTGCGTCTGGAAATAGCACTCAAATATTCGACCATCTTTTAGCTCAAAGATGCCGTAACTTTGTGTTGCTGATTGAGATAAAAAGTTAAAATCTTGTCTTTCAAAAGCTAAAGGGTCTTTTAGTTGTTCTAAAATCGCTGGCAGCACAAGCCTTAGATCTTGCGAAGCCATAATTGAAGGAGGAATACCCCACATTCCCACAAATTTTGGATTAAAAGTAGCTATGTATGAAGCGTTTTGAGTGACTAGAATGCCATCAGTTGTAACTTCTAGCGCCCCAAGCAGCAGAGAACGCGACAATTCAAGCTCTTTCTGTAACTGTTTATCTTCCTGTGTAGGGGCTGCTCTTAAAGCAATTAATTCCTCTTGGACTACAGGTAGCTCTACTTTTTCGAGGTCGGGAGATCTGCCGCTTTCTGTTGGTAACAAAGCGTGGGGGAAAATACCATATTTGCCAGCATGTTGTGACTTTACTATCCGAAAGTAAAGCCTCTTTATCGAGTTTATAACTTTATCCAATTGAAGCCTCCTTAGCAATCTTGCCTATTAATTAAAGAGCATTGCTACCTTTAGCAAAAAAACTGGAACAAAATATTGTTACGTTAGAAAGCTATGCTAACTTTACATATACAAACTTAATCTAGGCTTTTTAAGCGATATCTCTAAATGATATTTTCCGTATTGTAAAATTTAAAATACGACCGTTCCTGTTCAAGCAGAGGAGAAAGTTCTGTTTGCTCATCTAGAGCAACATAAAATCTGATCTAGCTATAAACTAAATCATACATACCTAATTTAATCAGTTAAAAGGCACAATCTTATAAGTAAAAATACTGAAGTTATTGACCTGCTTATTGATACGCAGGTAGGGAAAATACGTAATTTTTGATAAATCGTACAAACTTATATTAATTGCGCCTATACCTCTGGTGGGCTTTGTGGAGTGCATTAGCTTAAAAGCTTTACAGAGGTATAGCGAGAGGTAGCTGGGAAGCGTGGATGTAAGGGCAAGCGCCTATTTCATCACTGCTAGCATCGCTTTCTGAATTGCTTGCAACGCCTTATCTACTTCCTCAGATGTGACAATCAGTGGTGGGACAAAGCGAACCACCTTTGGGCCCGCGGGAACGAGCAGCAAGCCCTCAGCAATGGAGGCTTTGACGATATCAGCTGAAGTCAACTGGGTGTCTGCTTTCAACTCCATCCCGTTAATTAAACCCCAGCCTCGCACTTCCGCAATTTGTTCAGGGTACAAAGAGGCGATCGCTCTCAACCCTTCCCGCAACTGTTCGCCCCGTTGCTGTACATTTTCCAGAATGTTCTCTTGTTCCAACGTCTGACAAACACACAGCGCCGCTGCACAGGCAAAAGGATTTCCCCCAAAGGTGCTGGCATGATCTCCCGGTTGGAAGACATCACAAAACTTTTTGCACATAGTAGCGCCAATAGGGATGCCGCCGCCCAGTCCCTTAGCAGAAGTGAAGATATCTGGCTCAATACCTAGATTCTCATATCCCCAGAACTTGCCAGTGCGGCCCATGCCCACCTGCACTTCATCTAAAATCAGCAGGATACCTTTTTCATCGCAGAGTTTCCGAATTTGCTGGAAGTATTCCACATCTCCTGGAAGAACGCCCCCTTCTCCTTGCAATGGTTCCAGAAGAATCGCCGCCACCCGACGTTCACCAGCGTCTAGTTGTGCGATCGCATCTTCCAGCGCCTGAATATCGTTGTAAGGCACATACTCAAACCCAGGCATCAACGGGTCAAAATTCTTCTGGTACTTCGGCTGACCTGTAGCTGTAATCGTCGCTAGCGTCCGCCCGTGGAAGCTGGCGTGAGCAGTCAAAATTACTGGTTCTTTAATTCCTAAGACCGTGTGGGCATATTTCCGAGCCAATTTAATTGCCCCTTCATTCGCTTCCGCCCCGGAGTTGCAGAAAAACACGCGCTCAGCACAGGAATGCTCAATCAGCCATTTAGCCAACTCTCCCTGCACAGGAATGTAATACAGGTTAGAAACATGATGCAGCGTCTGAATTTGGCGCGTTACCGTTTCCACTAGCGCAGGATGAGCGTGTCCTAGAGTGCAAGTGGCAATTCCAGCCACAAAATCCAGATATTCTCGCCCTTGAGTATCCCAAACCAGGCAACCTTCTCCCCGCTCCAAAGCTAAGGGAAAGCGCCCATAAGTAGCCATCACACAGTCGTCAAATTCTTCCGGGCTAAACGGACTAGACATTCCTGGTGTTGACTCTGCTGGAATAGCAGGATTCTCGACAAGAGTTTCTATGCTCACTGACTCAATCCTTAATAGTGAAAGCTGTTGCACTGAATTCTAGAGCAAATTTATGAGAAGCTGCTATCTCTGTCCTAGCAGCTTCTACCAGTAACCTCAAGCATATGTACGGTATTGTATCTTCAGGCAAACTAACCCTATGGTGCTTTTCGCAACATTTTGTCCTAGCAAGTATTCAGGCTACAGACGGAACGCATTCCGGAAACGTTGCGGAGTTAGTCACAGCCCTAATCATTCTGCTGCTCGTTGCCACTGGCGTTGCTTTACTATCCCGCCAGTTTCGTGTCCCTTATGTCACGGGTTTAGTCCTCGCAGGCTTAGCGATTACTGAACTATTGCCTAGTCGCATCGGCTTAGATCCGTCCCTGATTATAAATCTCTTTCTGCCGATTCTGCTGTTTGAAGCAGCTATCAATACCGATATCAGCCGCTTACGCAGCACGATTAAACCGATTGCTCTGCTAGCAGGGCCGGGGGTTGTGATCTGCTGTGGTGTTACCGCAGTGTTGTTGAAACTAGGGCTTGGGTTGGCTTGGATACCAGCACTATTAACCGGGGTAATTTTGGCAATTACTGATACAGTTTCCGTCATTGCTGTATTTAAGGGGGTATCCGTACCTTCCCGGCTTTCCACAATTGTGGAGGGAGAAAGCTTATTCAACGATGGCGTAGCCTTGGTTTTGTTTAGCCTAGTTTTAAAAGTGCATGAAACTGGCTCGTTAAGTTTCTTGGAGGGACTTCAAGAACTATTTGTGGTGATTGTGGGCGGAACCATTGTCGGGCTAGCCTTGGGTTACTTAGCTACAGGTTTATTTGTCCGCTCTGACGATCCACTCAGTAGTATCTTACTGACTGTTGCCGTGTCATTAGGAGCTTTGCAGATTGGACATTTTATCGGTGTATCCGGCGTTGTCGCGGTAGTAGTGGCTGGATTAATTATCGGCAACGTCGGACTTTCTGGCAGTGTTTCTGCTTCTAGTCGCATCACATTGCTAAGCTTTTGGGAATATGCCGGGTTCGGGGTCAATACATTTATTTTTTTACTGATTGGTTTAGAAATCGATCTCATAACGCTATGGCATACTTTACCAGCAGTTGTGCTAGCAATTTTGGCTTATCAATCCGGGCGATTTATGTCAGTTTATCCCCTATTATGGGGAGTGCGTTGGTTTGACCGGGCGATTCCGTTCCGTTGGCAGCACGTCTTGTTTTTAGGGAATATCAAAGGTTCTCTTTCAATGGCGCTTGCCTTCAGCTTACCGAGCACAATCCCGGGACGAGAGGCGTTGATCCCTTTAGTGTTTGGTACGGTGCTGTTATCTCTTGTAGGGCAAGGGCTAAGTTTGCCTTGGGTAGTACGGGGATTGAAACTAACTCAGCTTTCCGAGTTTCGTCAGCAAACCGAGGAATTGCAAGCGCAGTTGATGACTGGTAAGGCAGCGCAAGATGAGTTAGATAGTTTATTAAAGACAGGGGTTTTACCCAAGTCTGTTTATGAAGAAATGCGAGCATCTTATCAAGTGAGAGTAGCAGCGGCAGAAAAGGCCCTGCGAGACCTTTACAACCGCCGTCCGGATGAATTTACAGCAACTGGTAGCGATCGCCTTAAATTTGATGCGATTCGTCGGCGCTTACTATTAGCAGAAAAAGGGGCGCTCAATGAGGCGATGCGAAAGCAAATCCTTTCCGAGGAAATTGTGCGCGGAAGGATACAGGCAATCGATCGGCAATTATTAAAACTAGAGGATGATTAGGTGCAGCCCTCAATGAAATCAATGATTTGATGTAACGAACCTGGCTTTGTAACAATTAGCACTGTTGAACCTGGCTCTAGTACAGTGCTGCCATTGGGGATCTCTAAATCCATATGAGGATGGGGTTGATAACCAATAATTAGAGAACCAGTAGAAAATTGAGGATCTTGAGCGATTTCAGCAACGCTACGACCAACAACGTTGCACTTTTCTGGAATAGCAAGCTTTAAAACTTCAATTTGACCCTGCTCAAAATGCATCATCGATTCCACTTCCGGATACTCGATCGCATTCACCATCGTGGAAACTGCCAGATCGATGGTACTAATAATATGGTGCGCCCCAGCAAGACGGAATGGTGCTTCAAAATCGCGATCGCGCATCCGAGCCACAATATGAGAAACACCGTAGTGCTTGGCAAGAGTCACCATAGCCAGATTTAGGGCATCATTCCGCAGCACAACCGCTATCGAGTCAGCTTTGCGAATTCCGGCTTCTAGCAATACTTCTATACTGACGGCACTTCCTTCAAAAGCCATTACCCCCACTTGTTCGCGGGCATAGCGACAGGCAATCGGATCGATATCCACAATAGCCACAGTATGTCCTAGATCTACCAGCCTTTGTGCCAAATTAAGACCAACTAACCCAGCCCCACCAATTAGCACGTACATGGTTGTCCCCAATTCTATTAACAGTTTAATTAATACTCAATCAGCGATTGAGCAGAAATATCAACGCCTTCAAAAAGAGCTAATTGCTGGGGCGATCGCTCTTGGCTGTGTCTTTCTCATCGGCACGCTTTGGTACGCCTTAGTTGAAGGATGGCGCTGGCTAGATGCCGCTTACATGACAATGAGTACACTGGCTACCGTGGGTTTTGGAGAGATCCATCCTCTTGGAGATCGGGGGCGGCTGTTTACCATTTCTCTGATTATCATGGGAGTGGTGAGCATCGGCTACATTGTTAATCGATTTACAGAAGCCTTAATTCAAGGCTATTTTCAAGAAGGAAGACGACTTGCACAACAGCGGCGCTTGGTAGACTCTTTAGTTAGTCACTACATCATCTGTGGATTTGGACGCACGGGGCGTCAGATCGCCTTGGAATTTGAGGCGGAAGGTATTCAGTTCGTGACCATAGACTCTGAGCTTCAGCAGGTACAGGAGGCACAGCAGCAGGGTTATATTGCAGTGCAAGGCGATGCCACATTGGATGACACCCTACTTAAGGTAGGAATTGAGCGGGCAGTTTGTTTAGTGGCGGCGCTACCCTCAGATGCGGAAAATCTCTACACCCTGCTTTCTGCAAAAACGCTCAATCCAGGAATTCGGGCGATCGTCCGTGCCAGTACAGAAGAAGCCTTAAAAAAGCTGCAACGCGCGGGTGCAGATGCGGTTGTCTCTCCCTATATTACTGGCGGTAGGCGCATGGCTGCTGCTGCCCTCAGACCCCAAGTGATGGACTTTGTAGATGGCATTCTCACGGGGACTGACCGGGCTTTTTATATGGAAGAATTCTTAATCGACCCAGAAACTTGTCCGGTTGCGGGGCAAACCCTGAGAGAAGCACGGTTGCGATCGCAATCTGGTGCCTTAGTTCTAGCTATTCGTCGCCCTGATGGTAGCCTGGTCGGAGGACCCACAGGCGAAACCCAATTACTACCCGGAGATTTGCTAATCTGTATGGGCACCGCTGAGCAACTGCGCCACCTTAACCGCATCCTAGAACCTATCCGCTCCCAATTACCACGACCGCCCAAACATACTTAAATTATTTTAAATAGAAATAAAAATTTAGAATGTGCCAAATAAAAAAAACTAAGCTTAACTATAAATTAATAAACTATTTTTTTCAGGTTAGCATCCGAAGGTTTAATCAAATACTCATAAAAATATCCTTTTGGGAATGACGGAATTTCTGAAATTGACTTTTGTTTTAGTTGAAAGATTTTATCACTAATAATAAGAGGTTGTGTTATGCGAACTAATTTTCCATGTTTTGATTTTAATAAGATTACATTAGAACTGTTAATTTGAGTATAAGTGAAAGGTAAGCTTTCTACTGTAAATTCATTTAGTTGAAATAAATTGTTAGTTGATACAATCTTTTCTTGCCAACTTTTTCTTAATAAAAATACAATAGGTCTAAATATCCTAGGCTCAATTTTATCAGGAGACAAATTATAAATTAGTGGCAGTACAAAAGAGTTAGACCAAAGGTGGGTGTAGATATGTTTAGCTTGTTTAATATCTGTCGGGTCAACCAAAATTATAGTTTCCGTAGTCATATCTGGACAAAGCTGAATTAAATCTGTCCAAAATGCTTGTTGATACTGCCAACTTAAACGATAATCCTGCTGTACAACCAGCCCAAATCCAACTAACAAAGCGAAAAAAGCAGATATTCCTGCGATCGCTATATTCTTTTGCCTGTAAACATTCATAATAAATAAAATCGCTGAACATAAGCAAGCGCATATAATGGAAGCCCCAACAACAGCAGCTAGATGAACGCGGGTTCCTCCTCCCTCAGTTGTAGTGGCGGGGACAGTAAGTGTGAGAGGGTAAGCTAATACGAGCATTATTAATCCCACCAACCCCAGCTTGGCAAGCTTTTTAAAAAACTCATACATTTCTAGATGCAAGCTCCTACTGTCACTCGAAGTAGTTAAACGCAGTGCATTTTCTGATAGGCTAAACTTTAGCCAATACAGTATCGATGTTAACCCTATAAAACATAAAGGCACGAAAACCAGTAACTCTCCTTTAAATGAACGAAGAGTTTCTATAGGACGATATAAAAGCATTTTCAAGCTTGTAATCGGACCTTGAAACATATGAGTAATAGACATAATAAGGGCTGACATAAAATTGAGATCAGTAATTCGATGATCACCTACCACCTTTCGGATGATGACGATACAAACAATCATTCCCCCTAAAATCAAAGTATGTTGAATCAACTCTCGTAAAAGTCTTGTATTCCATTTATTGTTCAAAAGCGGCGCAGCTAGAAATATGGGAAACACCGTTTCATAGGAAAGAAAAGAGCCAATAATAACTAAGTAAGATAACTGCTTTCTTTGTGAAAAATAGTAGTGAAAGGCAACTAAAAGGAACGTCAAAGATGGATATACTCCCAAATGAGTCAGATAAGCGTGTGTTGTATCGGCGGGAAACAGACTAAACGCTAACGCTCCTATGATAGGAAATAAATGTTTATTAAATAGACGCTTCATCAACGTGTAGAAGAGGAAGGAATTCAGTGTATGGATGATATAAGCAAACCAATAAACGGCAGCTAATCCTCCTAATTTGGCTCCTAAGAACGAAAATAAAGCAATTAAGCTAAAGCAAATTGGACGTCCTTGCGAGAATGTCCGCCATTTGTTTATAATTAAAGGCAAAATATAAAATACATTTTTGGTCATTGGAGGAGCTACTAAAACATAGTCATCCCCATACAGTCCCAAGGTATTTGAGTGCCAAAAATGTGCAATCCAGGTAATAATAGCTAGTAATAAAAATACCTGGGCTGGCTCCGTAATCATAACAGCAGGAAATAGACTGTATTTTTGATTGCTATAGATAATTTGCTTGTCTTTATCCATAATCACCGCCATCAATAATAAAAGTCTTTAATCCAACTTGAGGGCGTTGACTGGGACATCATCCCAAGAAGTGACAGTCCGCAAACGAGCCTCCCAGCCCAATTTCTTTTGTCCCTCTGTCAAATTTTCCTTAAAAGACTCGTGGCAATCTTTAGCTAGATCCTCATTGCAAGAGGCAATACAAGAATAAAGAAGACCAGACGGATCGAGCTGTTCGTTTACCCAAATAATCATGACCTATTTCCTCTCAATCTGAAATAAAGTTAATTACACTGTCAGTAGACTCAGATATTGCAGGCCAATGCCTTCAGGTTAAAACTTGTGGTTCGCGCATTCCAAGTCCATCGGCGCGGACTAGCAAAAATCAGGAGTTTAAGAGCTGGCCTCGGCAGGCTTAGTACGTGTAGCTCCAGCATTTATGCTGCGGGCGCAGTAGGTGCAAGATGTGAGTAGATGTACTTATTTTCTACAAAATAAGAAGCGCCTCTGCAATCTTATCAATACACTTCTTGATTATTTATTAGAATTTGCAACATTAACCGCCACTAAATTTTATTTTCACGGAGCGTGGTGGATGCCTCAGATGCCATTTGGCTGAGTGAGTTGCCCGTGAGGCGGCAAATACGCCAGTCTGGCAAAATTGAGGCTCCCATACGTTCATAGAAAGCGATCGCACTCTCATTCCAATCCAAAACACTCCACTCTAGCCGTCCACAGCCACGCTCAAGAGCCAGTTGAGCTAAGTAGGTAAGCAAAGCCTTACCAATGCCCTGACGTCGGTATTCCGGCAAAACAAACAAATCTTCTAGATAAATTCCTGGTTTGGTTAGAAACGTGGAATAGTTATAAAAAAATAGGGCAAACCCAACCGCTTGCCCCGCATATTCTGCCAAAATCGCCTCTGCGTAAGGCCGACTACCAAACAGGTGGTCTTTGAGAGCTTCAGTATTGCCAGTGACGGCGTGGGAGAGTTTCTCGTACTCTGCTAACGCTTGAATTAAGCTAAACAGCACTCCCACATCTGCTGGTTCAGCTGAACGCACAATCAACTCAGAAGATATCAAGCTTTTTGCCTCTTAACTTAACCAGCCTTTTAAGCGTCGGGCAACTTGGGGACGGCGTAGTTTCCGCATAGCTTTGCTTTGAATTTGACGCACTCGCTCGCGGGACAAGTGAAACAGGCTACCCACTTGTTCTAAAGTGTAGGGTTCACTGCTGGCGAGACCGTAGCGCAAAGATATCACATCTTTCTCCCGCTCTGTCAAAACTTCGTTCAACACCTCCCAAATATCCAGGCGCATCATAGATTCGCTCATTAGGCTTTCGGGAGATTGCTCACCACTATCTTCAAGCATATCCACCAGTTCCGTCTCTTCTCCCTTACCAACTCGATGATTAAGAGAGAGCGATCGCCGCCGTAACTGTAGCAGCTGGCGCAAATTTTCTGGCGAGATGTCCAAAGATGCCGCCAGTTCTTCTTCGGTGGGATTGCGCTGTAGTTCTTGCTTGAGATTGCGTTGGGTTTTTTTGAGTTTGTTCAGCTTCTCGACGATGTGGATGGGTAAGCGAATCGTCCGCGCATCATTAGCGATGGTGCGGGTGATAGCCTGACGAATCCACCAATATGCGTATGTAGAAAACTTGTAACCCTTGTCTGCATCAAACTTTTCCGCAGCGCGATTCAAGCCAATAGCGCCTTCTTGAATTAAATCTAGAAATGCCACACCCCGATTCAAATAACGTTTAGCAATAGAGACGACTAAGCGCAGGTTTGAGCGTATCATCTTGCGTTTAGCCGCACGACCTTGATAAAGACGATGTTCTAGCTGTCGCTCTGTCAACCCAGCTTCTTTAGCCAGTTCTGCTTTGGTAGGATTACGATTTAGTTCAGATTGTAGGCGTTCCCGAAGCTCCTCAGTTTGAACGAGGAATTGGACGTGATGGGCTAACTCGATCTCTTCTTCTGGCTTCAGGAGTGGATAGCGTGCCATTTCTTTGAAGAAAGCACCCACTGTGTCATCGGATACACTTTTACTGTATCCTAAGGAACGACCTACCGCAAATTCATCTGTGGACTCAGAAAATTCTACTTCAACATAATTCAATTCCGGTACATCCAAATCAGGAGCAACCGTAGTGGAAAAATCGTTATTGATTGTAGATTCCCGTGGTTCGATTGGGTTAAGTTCAGCAATATTCATAACCAGCCTTAAATTGGGGACTAGATAAAGTGAGGAGTGCGAAAATAATTACTCTGTCTCTACATATCCATAAAGGGCTGTAGATGTGCTAATAAGGTGATATCAAAGTCTGTATCTTAAACTTGTTAGGCAGTTTTATTTGCTGATCTTGATGCTAGAAAGCAGACCAGTATTACCATCTAGCAGGATGAAATTCTGGATAACTACCTTTTAATTTCCCCACTTTTGGGCTGGGAAAATTTGGTCTAAAGATTACCAGAAACAGTGAATCTCATTCTTGAAGCTTTTGTTTTTTATAAAAAGCCCACGAATGAATAATTCAGGCGTTTGATAGGGGTGTTGCACAGGAGATATTTTTCAGATAAACAAGTCTGAAAAAATAAATGTCCTGAGGTTGGTTTTCATGGATGCTGGCTAATAAGCAAAGTGGGCATTAAGCTTTTTTAAATTTCCTTTACTACCACAATAGGATCTCATATACTCAAAGGCTTTCTTATCTATCAATAGGGAGAAAAGAGATCCTCTAACTTCCGCAGTAGTATCGGTAGCAATGGTGCTGTGAGGCAAGGGGATCGCAACTTACTTCTATTGGTTGATGGCGGTTAACAAAGCTGCTTGCTGCTCAGATTTATCTGGGTCAGCCAGCTACAATTATCTGGTCGATGCGTTTCCCCAAAGAAAGCGGTTTGGATAGGTTCACAAGTATGTCGAATCCCAATTTTGGTTTATATGCTGTGGTGGCTGAACCTGGCGCGTCTTACGATGCGGGTTCTACCGTTGAGCGGTTAATAGAAGTACTGGTGGATTGTGCGGGGGCACAGGGATTGTATACCTATCGCTTGCCGCTTTCTTTGCCAGTGCAGCCAGGGGATATTTTAAGTGTCCCATTTGGAGCTATTCAGGTAGGTGCGATCGCAATTCGACAGGTGACACAACTGCCACCGAATTTAGCACCCGACCAAATCCGGGATGTCGAGGATGTCGTCAGTGCTGGCTTTTTCCCGCCGTTCTATTGGGAATTACTCAATAAGGTAGCTGAATACTACTACACACCACTGATTCAGGTGATTCGAGTAGCACTGCCGCCGGGATTGCTGGGGCGATCGCAGCGTCGCATTCGCCTTAATAAAGGTGGAGCAGAAAAATCTCAAATTTCATCAGGTGCTGACTCCTTCCTCAGTCCTGCTGCCCGTCAAATACTGGCAATCCTTCAAGCTCAAGCAGCTGGGGACTACAGCTGGCAGTACCTCCAGCGCCAAGTCAGAGGAGCTAATCGGGCGCTCAGGGAGTTGTTACGATGCGGCTGGGTGGAAAGTTACCTGGAACCTCCAAGAACTCAGCGACCTAAGCTTAGGCAGGCGGTAACACTGGTTTCCGATATCTTTCCTTTGGACTTGACGGCTCGGCAACGGGAAGTGTTGGAAGTGCTGCGGCGACGCGGGGGTGATTTGTGGGTGAGTGAGTTGTTGCAGATTTGTAACACAAGTTCCTCGACGCTGAAGGCACTTGAGCAAAAAGGCTGCATTGTGATTCAGCAGCGGGAGATGTTGCGAGCCGAGTTAGGGCCAGCGCTGGCGGGGGATCAGCCTAAATCCTTAACTGCTGCTCAGTCTGAGGCATTAGCTACTATTACTCAGTTGTCTGAATTTTCTCAAGTGCTGTTGCACGGGGTAACTGGTTCTGGAAAGACAGAGGTGTACTTACAGGCGATCGCACCTATCTTAGAACGGGGACAGTCTGCCTTAGTCTTGGTGCCAGAGATTGGCTTAACGCCTCAGCTAACAGATAGATTCCGGGCACGTTTTGGCAATAAAGTTTGCGTCTATCACAGCGCTCTTTCTGATGGCGAACGTTACGACACCTGGCGACAAATGCTTGCTGGAGAGCCGCAGGTAGTAATTGGCACCCGTTCAGCGGTGTTTGCCCCTCTGCCTCAGCTAGGTCTAATTATCTTAGATGAAGAACACGACTCCAGCTTTAAGCAAGACCAACCAGTTCCCACCTACCACGCCCGTACTGTAGCGACGTGGAGAGCAGAATTAGAAAATTGTCCCATAGTCTTAGGTTCTGCGACTCCTTCTCTAGATACTTGGGTTAGTGTCAGGCAGCAGGGGAGCAGAGGAGCAGGGGAAGCAGGGGAGCAGAGGGAGAATTACTACTTGTCGCTGCCGGAAAGAATTCAATCTCGCCCTCTGCCGCCAGTGGAAGTTGTGGATATGCGACAGGAGTTGCGGGAGGGGAATCGTTCCATTTTCAGCCGTTCGCTCCAAGAGGCTTTGCAACAAATGCACTCTGCGGGGCAACAAGGGATTTTATTTATTCACCGCCGGGGACACAGTACTTTTGTTTCCTGTCGCAGTTGTGGTTATGTTATTGAGTGCCCTAACTGTGATGTCTCTTTGGCGTATCATCACACCCAAGAGGGAGCGCCTGAATTATTACGGTGCCATTACTGTAACTTTGTGCGATCGCATCCTCAAAACTGTCCCGAATGTAGTTCTCCTTACTTAAAATTCTTCGGCAGTGGCACTCAGCGAGTTGCACAGGAATTGGCACAGCAGTTTCCTCAGTTGCGTTTCATCCGATTTGATAGTGATACCACCCGCACCAAAGGCTCGCACCGGACGCTGCTGACGCGCTTTGCTAATCAGGAAGCTGACTTATTAGTAGGTACTCAAATGCTTACTAAAGGGCTAGATTTACCCCAGGTAACACTTGTAGGCGTAGTGGCAGCGGATGGGTTACTGCATCTAGCAGACTACCGGGCCTCAGAGAGGGCGTTTCAAACCCTGACTCAAGTTGCTGGTAGATCTGGTCGAGGGGACGATCCTGGTCAGGTAATTATCCAAACTTATACCCCGGAACACGCAGTGATTCAGGCAGTGCGGCGTCACGAGTATGAGCCTTTTACTGAGGCAGAATTACAACAACGGGCAGCCCTAGACTACCCCCCATACGGGCGTTTAATTTTGTTTCGACTCAGCAGCGCTAATGCAGCTGAAGTAGAGGAAACGGCCGAACTGCTGGCAGCCCAGTTGCGTCCACCTGAGTCAGAGGAGGCTGCCACGTCCAGGTATGAGATATTGGGGCCAGCTCCGGCTGGTATCGTGCGGGTAGCCAATCGCTATCGGTGGCAGATTTTGCTCAAATTCCCGCCTGATGTACCAGTAGAGTTGCCAGATTTGAGCGATTTGCGTGCCTTATGTCCCTCCTCAGTTAGCTTGGCAATTGATGTTGACCCGCTGCATTTAATGTGAGCGGATGTTGGGATTGTTAGTAGTTAGTAGTTAGTAAGTCAACTTAATTAAACTCTCATACCCATGTAGGATGGGTTGAGGTAACTTGCACCCAACACTAGAAAGGATTAGATGGGTAACGCTGGCGCTCTACCCATCTATAGCAATCGCCAAGACAGTTAGGACATATATAAATTTAGTAGAGACGTTCCGATGGAACGTCTTGATCAAAGTTCGTTTGTCCTCAGCGATGTGTCCACTGCTCTAATTGCTAAAAGCTAATTGCTATACTAACCGCGCCCGTTTATAGGTGGCTGTACTGTTTTTGAAACTATACGTGTGAGTGAGAAAGGACCCTGAGCTGTAGTTTTGCCGGAAGTATGTTGGCAAAACACGCGACCAGTTACTTTTTTACCGTCTTTGCTAATAGTGCCTTTAAAACTGCTAGTGAATCCACCGCCTCTCTCTGTCCAAGTAAGTACATTATTTGATACTTTAGAATTTGCTATAGCAAATACCCCGCTCCGCTTTTGTCGTACATTAACCCAAGAACGAAAAGGGGGTATGGCGACACTACTGCCCTTCTGAATTATGTTTAGTGTAGCGGTTGAAGTTGCAGGTAAACGGCTACCGGGGAGGGAACCGCTATGGCATCCGGTTTCCCTAGGAATAATTGAATGAAAGGCGGGACTCGTCACGCGCCATCGCCCAGTTAAGTTAACACGTCCTCCTCTAGCTTGGGCAATGGCTTGCTCATTCTGGGTAGGACAGATAGTCAAAACGCTAATTAGAGCGATCGCCCAATATTTTATCCGATGCATATATACCTCACAATTTATGGAAACTAGACGGGAGGAGACGTGCCCAATACCTGAAGACTATATCAAGAAGAGTCACATCCACCGCGCTGGTGTGGCTGTGCCCCAAAAATTTAGTCTCATCTTATAGGTAAACTCACCCCGCCATCAAGCGATCGCCCTCATGACTCCACTCAGAATAATTTGCGATCGCGTAAGCGTTAGCCCAGCTTTTCCAAAGCTTGCTTACCATTCGGGTAGTGAAACAGCTTTAAGGATAATTTAATCAAGGGGAAAATATTCTCAATCTATTTAAAGATAACTGGGCGAAAGAATAAACTAAATCTGGAAGAAGTACATTAACGATAATAAATATTATCCAGAGCAGAGCAATGCTACCAACCCAGACTAACCCACAAGTATACTATCCTATGAAAGTATTTCTTCATTAGGACTCATGGCTTATGGAAAAACGGGCGTCCTACGTTCTGTTAGACCATCTGCACAAGCAACATATCACATCCATGTGAGAGATATTGATGCCAATAAAAAGCAGAAAAGTTGTGCAAGTTTACGCAGAACAGTAGAGAACTATGGTTCTTATAATGACCGTACTTACAATTCGTTGGCACTCCAGCGTAATTGTGCTTAGGCGGTAAAACCATATACTTCAGGTTCTCCAGATACTTTATATCCAGAAATGTTGAACGTAAGGGGACTCTCTTCCTAAAACTAGATACACTACTCCTATAAGAGACCAACTATTTCAACAGAAAGCTAGTTTTTTAAACCAATGAACATGACTGATATTTTCACACATGAAAGCTTGCAGATTATGCTCAATATGTAGTTTTTCTCTTAATTTTGTGAGGAGCTGAAAAAAGACTTTTGGGTCTCGAACTTTACTCGCCTTGGAGAACGTCGAGATATCTACATCTATTCCTCGCACATTGAGTCGTTTAAATAGGCAACGCATACTGATTTTGCTTTGATCCAGGGCAAAGCTCAGCCAGGTTGAGACAAATAAAAATGAATTTAGGGCTGGATTGTCATCCTTCGACAGGTGTCTTAAGTACTTTTTGATGAGACGCGGGAAATTTGATACCATCGAAATAACAGTTTTAAATCTTTTGTTGCTTCCAGCTTATAAAATTGGAGGTAATTTTTTATTCTTTCTTACTATCATTCAACATTTCTGGGCAAGAATATTGTCCCTAGAGATGGTCAAAAAATAAACCTTATCCGTGTTTTCACGTATTTCTTGGCACAGCGCCTGCTGACATAATTACAATTTTGCGTATATTTATAGAAGTAAAGCTAATAGTTTGAAATATATATTTTAGTTAGTAGCGTTTAATAATCCGGCTAAGTACTGCACGTACCACGCATTCAACAATCACCTGTCTTCCTATCTTTGGCTGGGACAATCCTTGGTATCCGCCTGGGGGTGCCTGTACCGGATACTCGCGCCCTGGAGAAGATGAATTTACCCTCCGCTGTCTGATTAATTTTTACAACAAGGTTATACATGGTTTCAAACAAAAATTTTGCTGACAATTTTTCTCAATCTAGCAATTTAGTGACGACACCAGCACGGGCAGGCTCCCTGACTCGGAAAACGCTGCTTCAGATAACAGCGGGTGTCGCAACCGCGATTGTTGCTTCTACTGCGATTAGTTATTTTCAGGTGATGAACACGCTCAAAGCGCAGACCTTGGAGCAACTAGAAAAATATGTGGTTGAACGGGGGCAGCGAGAAAACACTATCTTCACCCTCGCAGAAGACAACCATGCCCTACTCAAACAGGAATTAGTCCGGCGACTGGAAACAACTAGCAATAGCGACCCAAAAGTTCAATTTGACAAGTTGTTCGTCAAATCTAAAGATGGAGTCATCCGTAATCGACCCGAAAGCTTCGACGGTAAACGACAGCCAGGGGTGTATATTGACAAGTCACTGAAAATAAACGCCGATATTCGCCGTCGCGTACTGGCTTTCTACGATCTCGTTAAACCCTATGGAGCTGCATGGCATAACCGTTTTCAGGACACCTACATTACAACTCCTGAGAACATTATGGTTATGTATTGGCCTGAAGTTCCTACCTGGACGCAGGATGCTGCTGCCGATCTCTATATGCCTAATGAAGAATATGTCTGGGTTGCTGATAAAAAGCATAATCCAGCCAGAGAAACCGCTTGGACAGGTGTTTACTACGACAAAGTTGCTAAAAGCTGGATGGTGTCGGCGGAAACGCCTGTGGATGTAGACGGAAGACACGTCGCTACCATTGGACATGATGTATTGCTGACTGAGTTGCTTCAACGAACAGTCAACGACCACATCAAGGGGGCATATAACCTAATCTTTCGAGAAGATGGTCGCGCGATCGCTCACCCGAAGTTATACCATTTTTAAAAAATCATGCAACAGTAGGTAGGGCTGATAAAATGTAATCCCATCCAGTTATGGATGCTATTGTTTCTGAAGAAAATTCTTTAAGG
>JAHHGU010000032.1 GCA_019359765.1 Aphanothece sp. CMT-3BRIN-NPC111 | reverse complement strand
CTGGAATTTCAATTTCCAGGCTAATCCGACTGGCGGGAAGCTTTTCCTGGGTAACTTTCATCAGGCAAATATCTCTAATTTCTCTTATGTGACGTACCCAGCGCCGCTGCAAGCAGACAGCGTGGGTTTCCCGTTGAATCCGCTGTTGCCAGGAGTCCTGCAAGCAAGACATTGGTCTTACACCGCATCCGGAGGTTTTGCTCAGCATTGCTACTGGCACTGATGCCCTTACTGCTTTCACAGCACTATCCGGTGCAGGCTCCCTGCGCCCCAAGGAGTTTAATTGTTTACCATACAACTTTCCTGGGATTTACTGCCATCGCATACCAGCAAGGTCGGTTCCTTCCCCGAACTGCCGAACTTTCTGTGGTCAGCGTATTACCGCTACTGAAACTTGTCTGTCCGCTACGGTCGGGTGGATGAACGGCAAGGTGTATTTTAGCACAACCAGAAGATTGTTTGGCGATTACCAAAAAACGAGCTATTGCTAGCGTCTTGTCTGTTGCTGCTGTAGGATAATGGTGAATTGAAATTACGTTCTCATCACCGCTATATCCTAGTTTTGCAACCAGCACGGCGGTGTTAGCTAGTTCCCTTGGGTATGTGTATCTGAGCTATCAATATTACATCTTAAGGCACAAAATTGGCACAGCCATCAGGTAGTATTGCTTGATTTGGAACTAGGATGTGGATGTTAGTGTAAAATGTGTTTAATAATTAGTAGTGCATCTTAATTAAGATATTTAAGTTCGATAGAACTAAACCGCTGGGGCTAAAGCATCTAGGCAATTTAGAAAAAAAAATATTGAACTGATGTTTGTAATTACTCAATATTTAAGTGGAGGAAACGCATTTGTCTAATTCCTATAGAGTGGCAATATTAGGAGCAACGGGTGCTGTGGGCACAGAGTTGCTAGAGCTACTGGAGAACCGAGATTTCCCGGTTGCGGAGTTGAAGTTATTGGCTTCACCCCGTTCTGCTGGTAGTTTTCTGCCGTTTAAAGGAGAAAATCTCCAGGTAGAGGCGGTGGGCGATCGCTCTTTTGACAATGTAGATATAGTTTTGGCCTCAGCTGGAGGTTCAATCTCCAAAGTTTGGGCACCTAAAGCTGTAGAGGCTGGTGCCGTTGTCATTGATAACTCCAGTGCCTTTCGCCTCGATCCCCAAGTACCCCTAGTTGTGCCAGAGGTTAACCCAGAGGCAGCAGCCACTCATCAGGGCATTATTGCTAACCCCAACTGCACAACAATTTTGATGGCAGTGGCTATTTGGCCTCTGCACCAGTTCCAGCCGATTCAACGCTTAGTTGTGGCAACCTACCAATCAGCTAGCGGTGCCGGTGCCAGGGCGATGGAAGAAGTAAAGACTCAGACGCAAGCTATTTTACAGGGTGAGACACCCGTAGCAGAAGTTTTTCCCTACCCCTTAGCTTTTAATTTATTCCCGCACAACTCTCCATTAAACGATCAGGGGTACTGTGAGGAAGAGATGAAAATGGTCAAGGAGACGCGAAAAATCTTTAATGCAGCAGATTTACGAGTTACAGCCACCTGTGTACGGGTTCCTGTACTCAGGGCACATTCAGAAGCGATTAACATAGAATTTGCGGAACCAATGCCTGTGGCTAAGGCACGGGAAATCTTGGCAGATGCCCCTGGGGTTAAACTGGTGGAAGACTGGCAAGCAAATTATTTCCCCATGCCCATTGATGCCACTGGTCGTGACGAAGTCCTAGTAGGTCGGATACGTCAGGATATTTCTCACCCTTGTGGTTTGGAACTATGGTTAAGCGGGGATCAAATCCGCAAGGGAGCAGCTTTGAATGCGGTGCAGATTGCCGAGTTGTTGGTTGGCAAAAATCAGCAATCAGTTGTTCGCGAATCAGCTATTTTAGCTCAAGTTGAACGCTAAATATCCCATTCGGAATGCAATAATTTGGGATTAATTATATCCAAACATTGCATTCCGAAAGTTTAAAATTACGGGATTGACACGAAGTAATTTAATAGCCAAAAGTTTGCACCCGTTTCTTCTACCGGATGTGGGTAAGAAAGGAATAATACTATTTTCAAGCAAAATAAAGCAACAGTTACTATCCTTAGCAACGCTTGCCCCCCTGGGTGTTGGGGGCTACAGGGGGTGATTAATCTATCGCCAACATTTAGGAAATTGGTAGAAGCAAACGGAAAAAATTTAAGCCTTGAATTATTTCGGTTAATTTGTGTAACATTCGGAAAGCAGCTTCGCGCCTATATCTGTATTGCAAGCTTCCCGCTGTAGTGGGGATAATCCTTTCATCCAAAATATGAATGACAGCTAGAAATGAGGAGTTTTTAAGAGCGTGGTAAATTTTGGGCGCGTTATCACCGCAATGGTGACGCCATTTAAAGAAGATGGCAGCGTAAATTACGAGGTGGCTGAGCGGCTGGCGGCTCATCTAGCTGAAAACGGCACAGATGGCATTGTGGTATGCGGTACGACGGGTGAATCTCCTACCCTTAGTTGGGACGAAGAGTATCAGCTATTTCAGGTAGTTCAAAAAGCTGTAAGCGGCAAAGCTAAGGTGCTAGCTGGTACAGGTTCCAATTCCACTTCCGAAGCGATCGCGGCGACTGAAAAAGCTGCTAAACTAGGTTTAGATGGCTCTTTACAAGTCGTTCCCTATTACAACAAGCCGCCGCAGGCGGGGCTGTATCACCACTTTCAGGCGATCGCACAATCCTGTCCTGACCTGCCGATAATGCTTTACAACATACCGGGTCGTACTGGTCAAAACTTGCAACCAGAAACAGTTGCTCGTTTGGCTGAAATTCCCAATATTGTTGCTGTAAAAGAGGCCAGCGGTAGCCTAGATCAGGTAAGTCAAATTCGATGCCTTACACCAGTAGAATTTGCCATCTACTCTGGGGATGATTCCCTCACCCTGCCTTTGCTCTCCGTTGGCGGAATAGGTGTTGTCAGCGTTGCCAGTCATTTAGTAGGTTCCCAGCTGCAACAGATGATCCAAGCCTTTGAAAAGGGTCAGACGCACGTAGCAACTCAGATTCACCTAAAACTATTCCCCCTATTTAAAGCTCTGTTTTGTACTACTAATCCGATTCCTCTCAAAGTTGCTCTTAAATTGCAAGGCTGGGCGGTTGGTTCCACTCGTTTACCACTTGGCGACCCGCCTGCTGAATTAAGTCAAACATTAGAACCGGTACTGAGGGAACTTTCCTTGCTTTGAGTTAACTCAAGGATGCCCCAAATTTTTGAAAACTGAATACGCACAGATTTATGCATCACCATTGAGCATTAAGCACCTACTAAGTATCAAGCAGGTTGACGCCGACAAGGGCAATTTATATAGCGCCATTCTTTCTTCTTCCTGGCGACTTTGTCCGTACCGCCGGGATATAAAAAACGACCAACAGGTTGTCGCAGATTTCCGATGCTCACTCAACACTAAGCAACAGTGCTACCCCCTACAAATTGTTAAAAACTATTTTGTCTAAATCACCAACACTCCTTCCCAAGAAGCAAATGACTAACAACGAATCTGCCCCCGCCCTCAAAATTATTCCCCTCGGCGGGCTACATGAAATTGGTAAAAATACGTGTGTCTTTGAAATAAACGACGAAATCGTGCTGTTGGACGCAGGTTTGGCGTTCCCTACTGATGGGATGCACGGTATTAACATCGTTCTACCGGACATGACGTATCTGCGGGAAAACAGCCACAAGATCAAGGGCATGATCGTTACCCACGGTCACGAAGATCATATTGGCGGCATTCCCTACCACCTCAAGCAGTTTGATATTCCCGTCATTTATGGCCCCCGGCTAGCGATGGCCTTACTAGAAGGCAAACTGGAAGAAGCCGGTGTCGCTAACCGCACGCAGCTAAAACGAGTGCTTCCCCGCGATATGGTGCGTATTGGCAAATCCTTTTTTGCTGAGTTTATTCGCAACACTCACTCGATTGCCGATAGCTTCACCGTGGCTCTCCACACTCCTCTAGGTGTTGTCGTCCACACAGGGGACTTTAAGATCGACCACACACCTGTGGATGGGGAGTATTATGATTTGCATCGGCTAGCGGAGCATGGTGAAAAAGGTATTCTCTGCCTAATTAGTGACTCTACCAACTCAGAAGTACCAGGATTTACGGCCCCTGAGCGTTCCGTATATCCCAATCTTGACCGGATTATTAGTCAGGCACCAGGGCGCGTCCTGCTAACGACTTTTGCTTCCTCAGTCCATCGGCTGAACATGGTTCTGGAATTGGCACAAAAGCACAATCGAGTTGTGGCGGTGGTGGGTAGGTCGATGCTCAATGTCATTGCTCACGCCCGCAATCTGGGTTATATCAAGTGTCCAGATAATCTATTCCAGCCTTTGCACGCAATTCACCAGCTACCTAACGAGAAGGTACTGATTCTGACTACAGGCTCTCAGGGTGAGCCAATGGCGGCACTGACGCACATTGCTAATGACCAACATCGGCAAATTAAAATCCGTAAGGGCGACACGGTTATATTCTCAGCCAACCCGATTCCAGGCAATACAATCGCGGTTGTGAACACGATTGATAAGCTGATGATGCAAGGAGCCAATGTCATATATGGTCGTGACAAAGGCATTCATGTTTCTGGTCACGGTTGTCAGGAAGACCAAAAGTTGATGATTGCCTTAACTCGTCCAAAATTCTTCTTGCCAGTTCACGGTGAGCATCGGATGCTGATCAAGCACGCCCAGACAGCGCAGAGTATGGGTATCCCCGCCGAAAATATGGTGATTATCAATAACGGGGATATTGTGGAGTTGTCTGAGGAGCAAATTCGCGTCAGCGGTAAGGTTCCTTCCGGTATTCAACTGGTGGATAATGCTGGTGTCGTTCATGACAACGTGATGAAGGAACGGCAGCAATTGGCTGAGGATGGTGCGGTAACTGTGGCGGCGGCAGTTAACTGGGAAGGTAAGCTAATGGTCAAGCCAGAAGTGCATCTTCGAGGTGTCGTGACTTCGGTGGAGCGATCGCTCCTATATGCATTAGTCCAAAAGACGATTGAAGCAACATTAAGCGATCGCTGGACAGAATTTGCTAAGTCTTTTGAGGATTCACAGCTGGACGTTGACTGGGCTGGGTTACAGGTGCAAATAGAGCGCGATCTCCAGCGGCTAGTTCGGCGCGAACTTCAGAGCCGCCCACTGGTGGTATTCTTGCTGCAAACTCCAAATGAACCACCCCCCAGGACAGCAGGCCGACGCCGACGTTCAACTGCTAAAAATGAAAGTTTAGTCAGTTAGTCGCTAATTCCTACTAACCACTTATATAGGCTCTCATCCTGGAGCTACATTAATTAAGCCTGCGTAAGCAGGCTATTTTTTTATGTCGCGCACCATCCGGACTTTGTATCTGTAGTCTTGCCTGGACGGGGTTCAGCTACGTAAGCACTTTATACCAATTCGCTTTTTGCCCACTACACTTGCACCCCCCCTTGCCAAGGGGGGACTACAGGGGGGTTCTAGGTGTAGCCTCATTTTCGAGAATCGATATTAGGTATAACTTCTGACATCAGGAACATTACTGGTGTCGATTTCAGTCCTTTTGTGGGAGAGAGGCGATTACTGACCAGACTAGGCAGCTTTTGATAACCCCTTCTTTCTAAGAAAAATGGAATATTAACGCTGCCCGTTTGAAGGGGCACAGGACAATGCGCCCCTTCAGTAGTTAAGTAGGTGAGCCTGACTTAAACCTATGCAGGGATTACTTCCTAGGGTCACGGTGTGCCCTGCCGCTACTAACCACCCACCGTTGGCTAACAGCTAACCTAGGTGAAGTTACGGAGACTGTAAATAAGCCTTTACAAATATTGGGTGATATCGCTCAGGCAAAACGATCGCCATCTTAGGCAGCATAAGAGTAGACAGTAGCCCCTAAAGATTATTAACAGGTGTAATGCCAACTCCGTTAATTACCTAAAACGTTCCCGGAACCGTAGCTGAGCAGTTGTATATACACAGTAAGCAATCCAGTTAAAGACTTGAGAACACAGGAGAAAGAAAATGACCGTATCTCAATACACCACACAAAATATTACCCTGGCAGGTTGGGTTTGGCTTAACAAAGAAGAGACTGAAGCTGCTGCCACCAAGAAAGCGTTTGCTCCGCTCCAACCTGTACGCCAATGGCTCGATCAAATAGAAGTTAGCGATCGCGCACTGGCTCATAGATTGTGCAAACTGATTCCTGCCCAATGCCCTTTCGAGCGCGATGTTAAACTATTTGGCCGTACCTTATTTCATATTCCCCCGATGTGTAAGCTGAACCCCCTCTACGAACAAGTGGTTAGTTTACGTTTCCGGGCGCTGTGCTATCTAGCTGATAAATGTGGTGAAGATGTTACCGCTTACTGCTAAAATTAAGGTTTGACGTCTAATTGGAGGCGTCGCGAATCCTTGCACCTTGCGAACATCTGATGGCAATAATTGCCCTGAAAGCCTGGTATCTTGAGCAGTACGAACCAATTCAAGAACTAGAAAAACGCCCCCACGATATACGTCTCAGCAAAAATAGCTTGCTGAAGTCAGCTCTGAGAGCAGACTTCTTAGAAGACAGCCAAGATGTGAAAAGCTCCACTTGGTTTAAGCGATATCTGGAAGGGGAAACAGTAGAGTTTTACATCGAAGGCAGTGGCGGCTACACGATTTCTAACATTGACTTAATAAGTCACGAGATTTACTTTACAAAGCAAGAGGTGATGGCTCAATTAGAGCCAGTGATCTTCCTCTCTTATCAAAACGATTATGACGCCTCAAGTACGGCGCTGCGCGAAGCTCTGACTGACGCATTGGAAACTATCAATCAGCGAACGCGCCTACCTCTGAAATTAGAAGAATCTAAACGCCCCGCTAATGCCCCCATGCGGCTCAACAGCACCTCGGTACGTAAAATCCGCAAGAGTTTGCTGTTTGTTGCCGACGCTACGGTGATCGCTCGCCTGAGTGGCGAGGACACGCCCCAACTAATTCCTAGCCCCAATGTATGTGTAGAAATAGGCTACGCGCTGCAAAGCAAGCGCTCGGAACAAATTTTGCTAGTACAAATGGAACGAAAAGACTTACCGGGGCAGTTTTCCTTTGACTTGCCCAATCATCAACAGCTATTGTTCACAACAGCAGATGAATTGCGTAAAACCTTGCCGTCGGTGATGGAAAATCTACTGCAACGGTTTAATCTATTTTCCTGATTTGAGAATAGGCTTATTGCAAAAATAGGATGTTTTGAGTTCTAACCACGGATGAACACAGATAAACACAGATAATGAGAAAGATGTTTATAGACTGGACGCAAAAAGTCTAATATAAGCAATTTGTTGACTATAGCGTGATTTTAGAGTTCTCTGACTTGATAACGATCGGGATGCGTTGAGGATAATTTACAGACTATGCCCAGAACTCCTTCTGAATATGCCGTATTCATCATGATTGCAGGTGGTCACCGGGAAGAGGTGCGTTTTGCCACGATTCAAGATTTTCAGAAGTGGTACAGTGGTGAGCTAGTGCCAAAAGCCAACGCCACCGATTTCATCAGCGTGCCAATTAAAAACATTCAGGGCGAGTACATGGTTGTGCGTCCCTCCAGCATTCTTGCCATCCGCGTGGAACCTGTCTTCGCTTCTAGCGTCGAACGAGATTATTAGTGCAATCAGCCAGAAATAAGCTGTCACATATGTAACAGGCATGTTGAGACCGTAGAGGAGTACAAGAGTACAGAGGCACGGGATAAGTATGTTTATAAATATTTGCCCGGCTCTCCTGGGGTTAACTTTTTGCTGCGATGTACTAACTATCAGTTTCTCTTTTTGTGAGTATGAGAAAGACATTTGTTTTGCTTTCCCTGAGTTTAAGTGTAGTGCTGGGATTTCCCAGCGGACCAAGTTTTGCCAGGATGCCGCTTCAATCGGTCAATCAGGCGAAGGTGAACGCGCCTTCTAACCAGGAAGATTTACTGGGACTAGATGACCAGCTGTGGGGTAATTTAAATCAGGCTGGTGACAGGCAGGCACTGTTAACGTCCATAGATAACAGCCTGCGTTATCTAAAAACTGCCCAGTCAGCGAGAGTTTACCGGAATTATCCGGTGCCTGGGATTACACATTCGCGTGTTCTTCGCTCTCTTGTGCGCTTCCGCCAGCTAGTTGTATCCTCTAATTCCCCGGAAGAGCTGCAAGACGCTGTGAGGCGCGAGTTTGCATTCTACCAGTCTGTGGGCAACGACGATAAGGGAACAGTTGTATTCACGGCGTACTATGAACCAACCTATAGCGCCAGCCGCACGCGGACAGCAGAGTATCGCTATCCCCTTTATCGATTGCCGAAAAACTTCTCTAAATGGCAAAAACCCCAACCAACACGCGCCCAGCTAGAAGGAAATGACGGCTTGCCAGGAGAAAAAAGTCCGCTCCGGGGGCTGGAATTGGTCTGGATGCGCGATCGCTTGGAAGCCTTTTTGGTTCAAATCGAAGGCTCTGCTAGACTACAGCTAACTGATGGCACTGAGATGACTGTAGGCTATGCGGGTAAGACGGATTATGCGTATACGAGTATCGGGAAAGAACTAGCGAAAGATGGCAAATTGCCTTTGGCTGGTCTGACGCTACCAGTTATGCTCAAGTATTTCAACGAAAATCCTACTGAATTGAGTAATTACCTGCCGCGCAATCGCGGCTTTGTCTTTTTCCGGGAAACCCACGGTGCCCCAGCTATGGGTAGCATAAACGTACCCGTGACAGCCGAGCGCTCGATAGCCACAGATAAATCCCTGATGCCACCAGGGGCATTAGCTCTGATTCATACGCACGTTCCCTACCCTAACGCTACGGGTCAGATGGAGCACCGTCTGGTGAGTCGCTATGTGCTAGACCAAGATACGGGAAGTGCTATTAAAGGACCAGGGCGAGTGGATTATTACCTGGGGACGGGAACACAGGTAGGCGATCGCGCTGGGGTGACTGGTGGACCTGGAAAACTGTATTATCTGCTGCTGAAATCGTGACAGCATCGATTAAGTTTTGCCCAACTAGAGAGCATATTGGGACAATCTAGAATGCCCCGCCCGCATTAATGCTGGGCGCTTGCTGAACATTTGATATTAATTCCGGCTGCTAGCAATCGTCAGTTTTTCTTATTGGTGAGTATGCAAAAGACACTTGCTTTGTTTTCTTTAAGTTTGGGAATAACGCTGGGAAATCCCGGTACACCCATTTTGGCTAGTACAGAGATTCCTGCGGTTAATCAGACCAAGGGCACCCCCCCCCAGAGGCAGGAAGATTTACTGGGACTAGATGAGCAGCTGTGGGGGAATTTAAGTAATCCTGGAGATCGGCAGGCACTTTTGGCGTCTATTGATAACAGCCTGCGTTATCTACAGACTGTTAAAGCTGCCGAAACTTACCAAAAGTATCCAGATACTGGAATTACACGCGATCGCGTTGTGCGATCGCTGGTGCGCTTCCGCCAGTTAGTCGTGTCTTCTAAATCAGCACAGGAACTACAAAACGCTGTCAGGGGCGAGTTTGTTTTTTATCAGTCGGTGGGCAATGACAATAAGGGAACCGTCGTGTTCACCGGCTACTATGAACCAATCTATCAGGCCAGTCGCACGCGGACGGCAGAATATCGCTATCCCCTCTACAAGCTGCCGTCAAACTTCGCCGCATGGCCTAAGCCCCACCCCAAACGAGAGCAACTGGAAGGAAAGGACGGTTTATTGGGGGCAAAAAGCCCACTCCACGGACAGGAATTAGTCTGGCTGCGCGATCGCTTAGAAGCGTTTTTGGTTCAAATCCAAGGTTCGGCTCAACTCCAGATGAGGGATGGCACGGTGATGACTGTCGGCTATGCAGGCGGAACCGATTACCCCTACACAAGTGTGGGACGAGAACTGGCGAAAGATGGCAAATTGCCTCTGGACGGTTTGACGCTACCAGTTCTAATCAAATATTTCCAACAAAATCCTCTGGAAATGAGCAACTATATCCCGCGCAATCAGCGGTTTGTCTTTTTCCAGGAAACCTACGGTAGTCCAGCTATGGGTGTAATTAATGTACCTGTAACACCTGACCGCTCGATTGCCACGGATAAATCTCTGATGCCACCGGGTGCCTTAGCGTTAGTTCATACGCGACTTCCCTACGTCAACAGCGCTGGTAAAATCGAGCAGCGTCTGGTGAGTCGCTATGTATTAGACCAAGATACAGGCAGCGCTATTAAAGGGCCAGGACGAGTGGATTATTACATGGGCAGCGGTAAGGTTGCTGGCGATCGCGCTGGGGTAACTGGTGGACCAGGGCAACTGTATTACCTCTTACTGAAAGAGTGAGCCGCCCACGCGGGCTACAGAATAATTGATGGGAGCGATACGCCTAACGGCACGTATCGCTCCTTATTCTTGCGGATTGAGCCTAAGTAGATGAATTAAGGGCAAATATGTGCTTGGTTATTAGCGGAATTTAGCAATAGTCTACGACGGAATGCAGAAATCGGGTTTCTTAAAGAACCTAGTTTCTATGTTTTAGCTGTACGCGATCGTGCCCAACCATGAGTTGTGTTTGAGCGCTATGCTAAAGTTTTAATCTACCTATTTAAATCCCTAATAAGGATTAGCTTATAGCGACTGTGCCTCTATAAGCTAAAACTCTAGAAAATATTGGATATACCGTATCCCATCGCCAAGCTACTGTACTTTATTGTTGGGAGAACCGATATCACCCCAAAAGGCGACCCATGACTAAGCTGGTGTGCAAACGCTATTCAGTCCTGAAAATTAGATGTTCTCACCCAGCTTGTAGCCTGCGATAACCACGCCTATGGAAGCATCCTTTGAAATTACCCTACAGATAGTAATTGCCGTCATTGCAGGCATCAGTGCCCAAGTACTAGCTGAATTCCTCAAAGTTCCTAGCATTGTTTTCTTGCTGCTGCTGGGCATGCTGCTAGGTCCCGATGGGATTCGGCTGTTACACCCCCACGATTTGGGCATTGGTCTAGAAGTCATTGTTGCCCTTACCGTAGCCGTAATTTTGTTTGAGGGAGGACTTAACCTAGAACTCCGAGAGTTGGGCAAGGTTTCTGGTAGCCTGCGGAATTTGGTAACATTCGGCACGCTGATCACCCTAATTGGGGGTGGCCTGGCGGCTCACTGGCTGGGTGAATTTCCTTGGCCTATTGCTTTTCTCTACGCTTCCCTGGTGGTGGTAACCGGACCAACGGTGATTAGTCCCTTACTCAAGCAGGTGAAAGTAGATAGGCAAGTGGCAGCCTTGCTGGAGGGAGAAGGCGTCTTAATTGACCCAGTTGGAGCAATTTTAGCCGTCGTAGTACTAGACACTATTTTGAATGCTGATACCGATCCGCTCGAAGCTTTTATTGGCTTGCTCTTGCGCCTGGGAATCGGCAGTGGTATCGGTGTTGCTGGCGGTTGGTTAATGGGCTGGATTCTCAAACGCGCTAAGTTTCTTTCAGAAGATCTCAAAACGCTAGTTGTTCTCGCTGGGTTGTGGGGATTGTTTGGTCTGGCGCAAACGATCCGTAGCGAGTCGGGATTGATGGCAACCGTGATGGCAGGGATTGTTCTAGGCTCTTCCTCACTTCCAGAGGAGCGCTTGTTGCGGCGATTTAAGGGGCAATTGACCATCTTGGGTGTCTCGGTGCTGTTCATTCTCCTCTCAGCTGACTTGTCAATTGCTAGCGTATTTGCACTGGGATGGGGCAGTCTGTTTACCGTCTTAGCACTCATGTTTGTGGTAAGGCCGCTGAATATTGGGCTGTGTACCTGGAATAGCGATCTCAACTGGCGACAAAAGTTATTTTTGTGCTGGATTGCTCCTAGAGGAATTGTCTCTGCTTCTGTTGCTTCCTTGTTTGCCATTTTATTGACTCAGCGAGGAATCAATGGCGGAGATTCTATCAAAGCGCTTGTCTTTCTCACAATTCTCCTGACGGTGTTTTTGCAAGGACTAACGGCACGTTGGGTGGCTAGCTGGCTGCAAATCACCTCTCAGGAGGCAACCGGGGCGTTGATCGTCGGTTGTAATTCCTTAGGCCGTTTGATTGGTCGTTTGTTTCAGGAACAGGGAGAGGCGGTGGTGCTGATTGATACAGATCCGGAAGCTTGCCAAAAAGCTGAAGAGGAAAATCTACGGGTATTCTTAAGCAGCGCTCTAGATCACGAAGTTCTCGAAGAAGCTGGGCTGGACTCGATGGGAACGTTCCTGGCGATGACGAGTAATGGTGAGGTGAATGTAGTTCTAGCTCAACGGGCAGCAGAAGAGTTTCGTCCCCCTCGTGTTTTAGCAGTATTTCCTCGCGACGCTGAAGCTGGTTCCCAGAACAATAATACAAAGGTGAACCAGGCTTTCATTCCTCATTTTCCCCTCAAGACCTGGAATCAGTACCTGGACGAGGGGCAAGTTAAGTTAGGGGAAACAGTTCTTAAAGAGCCTGGGTTTTGTTTTCAACAGTTACATTTGCAAGCTTTAATCGGTTCTGGAGACTTAGTGCCATTACTGCTGGAACGGGAGGCGCGTCTTTTGGTTGTACCCGCATCAGAAGATTGGCAAGTGGGCGATCGCATTATTTACTTGTTACACGATCCTAGACCCAAACTGTTGAAGCGTTTATCGGGTGCTACGCCGTCTTCGCGTTTGGCGCTAGAGAAGTTGCCGGAAGTCGAGGAAGTCCCAATTCCTGTTGCTGCTGTGGAAACCCTTTTGGGAGAAATGAAATTAGAAGAAAACGCGAAAGTGTTGCAACCGCCTAGTTTAGGTTAGATAAGCTTAAAGGCAGAGAAGCAAAAGCTCTTGCTTGTAAGCCCCTTAAATGCATCTACCTATAGATTAGGAAGATGTGGATCGCCGAGCTAAATTGGGGAATGCTTGAAATAGGGAGTTATATTCTCAGCTATTCACTTCTACCAGTTATGACAAAATCGGTTCTTCCGGAACTTGCCAAACAGGGAAATATTCAGGCGATCGCCTCTTTGCTCAATTACCCCTTACAAAATCACGACTGCGGCAAAGATGTTGTAGCGCTGATTACATTTTTGAATAGAAAATAACAACCTAACTGCTATGACGCAAATTTTTGGAGACTTTATAGATAATTTTTCCTCTAGCGAGGAATATCTACTTTTGAGATTTTCACCAACTTCTGTTCCGCTTAAACAGCGCTGGCGCAATAATGGTTTATCGGCTGATTTTATGGCTGACTATTTAACGACTTTCTTTCCAGGCAGTGAAGAAGATCCTAGTACGTTTGAGCGACAAAACGAAATAAAAAGTGCGGTTAGCTACATTGCTAATGAGTTATTAGAGAATGCGATGAAGTTTAGCGACGAAAACATGCCGCAGCCGATTACTATTCAACTTGACTTGCAGGCAGATAAAATCATATTTCTCACTACCAACACTATTTCATCGCAAGTTGTAGCTGACTTTAAAGCATACATTCAAGAGTTGAGCGCCTCAGATCCAAGTGAGATGTACATCCAACAATTGGAAAAACAAGCAGAAGTTGAAACACCAATTGGAAACTCTGGCTTAGGTTACGTAACTATGCTTAACGATTATATGGCCAAATTAGGCTGGAAGTTTGAGACGGTACAAACAGAACCAGAAGTCATCATTGTTACAACGATGGTGCAATTGATGCTCTAGCGTTGTTCAATAATTAATAAGGAGCTTTTTAAGCTATGGAAATAAAGAAGGATGATTACAGAGTTTGCTATGATCAACCTACTGCTACAATTTATTGTCAAGGTTCACTCCGACTTAGTGGTATGAATGAGTATGCGCCAATAGTGGAGTTGCTCAACAATGTTGCTGAACAAGAGCCACCTGTCATTACCCTCAACCTGACAGATCTGGAATTTCTCAACAGTTCAGGCATTAGCCTGATCTCAAAGTTTGTAATTCAAGTACGTCAGAAGCAGACTATTAATATGATAGTAAAAGGATCTAATAACATTCCTTGGCAGAAAAAGTCATTGAAGAACTTACAGCGCCTCATGCCTTCTTTAATACTGGAATGGGAATAAGGGATATAGAAGAGAGACAAGTAAAAGTTAACAATAACTAAATCTTACAAGCGCTCGCTGAAAGCTACATAACGACTGTAAAAACAAAAATAAAAAGCAGTAGGTAAAGTTAGAACAGCTTATTTTATGCAATAAATTTATAATTATGCCTCCCGAAACACTTTCAACTGAACAGCTAAATGAAATAGAACAACTGCGTCAAGAAGTGGAAGATTTAAAGGCAGAAAAGGCTGATATGGAAGTTTTGTTAGAAACAACGCTTGCCCATGCCGATATTATTGAATCTGAGTTACATGAATTAAACCAACGTTTAAAATTAGAGATTATTGAACGCCAGCAGGCGCAAGCATCACTAGAAGCAAGTAAAGCTGAACTTCAGCTTTTGCTAAAGATTATTAAAGAAGAAAAAACCGATTTAGAGATAATATTAGAAACAGCAGTTGAACATGCTGATTTCATAGAAGCTTTGCTACATACGGAAACTATCCGCGATCAACAAACTGGTCTTTTTAATCGTCGTTACTTGGAGCAATCCTTAACAAGGGAAATCAAAAGAGCTAATAATAATCAACAATTCTTAGGAATTATTATGCTTGATATTGACCATTTCAAGCAGTTTAATGACAATTTTGGGCACGAAGCTGGAGATTTAGTACTGTTAAAGATTAGCCAGTTTATTCAAAAGAATATTCGCAGCTTAGATATTGTCTGCCGCTACGGCGGTGAAGAGTTAACATTAATTATGCCAGAAGCTTCTTTAGAAGTGACTACTGCTAGAGCTGAGCAACTGCGGCAAGGGGTAAAGCAATTGCAACTTGACTATGGTGGTCAGTTTCTAGGTCAAATCGCGATTTCGCTAGGAGTTGCTTGTTTTCCAGATCACGGGAAAACTGGAACAGAAGTTATGCAAGCGGCGGATGCAGCATTGTATTTGGCAAAAACGCAAGGCCGCGATCGCGTCTGTAGCGCGGCTTCACTTCCCCTGGGTACACCTAATCTAACTTGCGAACGTGATGTTCCAGAGCAATTGCTGCAAATTTTCCAGGGGGAAAGCACTGTCGCTCTTCAATCAGAGCCTACAGTTCAGAAAAATATGTCGGTGCTATTTGCCGATATCCGCGACTTCAGCAAGTTGTCCTCAACGATGACACCAAAAGACAACTTTAAGTTTATTAACGGCCTCTTCAAGCGCATAGAACCTACTTTAATTGACAACAAAGGATTGCTCGCCCGCTACATTGGTAATGCAATTACGGCGCTCTTTAGTACTAGTGCTGACGATGCAGTTAAGGCCGCGATCGCTCTTCTCCACCAAATAGCAGAATACAATCTAACTCGGCAAAGACCAGAGCGTCTGCCTCTTTCAATCGATATTGCTATTAATACAAGTTCGATAATTCTAGAGGCTATGGGTGGATATAAACAAATTGAAAAAACAGCTATTAGTGATGCAATTAATTTAGCCGCTCAAATTCAAAAGCTAAACAAATATTATCAGACACCTTTATTGATTTCTCAGTATACTTTTTTCTCTTTAGAGAATCCGAATAAATATGCAACGCGGCTTATAGATCAAGTTAAAATTAGTGAGAAGAAAGAAGTTGTAACAGTTTATGAAATTTTTGATGCCGATGCTCCAGAAATCAAACAGGCTAAATTAGCCACTGCAACAGAATTTGAAAAAGGCTTGTTACTTTATAAAATCGGGAACTTTTCTGAAGCAGCAAAATTATTTCAATATTGTTTGAGCCAAGCCCCAGTAGATAAAGCAGCTCAAATATATCTAAGTTGCTGCCAGCAGGGAATCAACACGACCTGCCCTAGTTACTGTGAATAAAAAGCCTGTTCAAGATTCTGGAAAAGTTCCCCCGCCAACAGCTGTCGGTAAAACTCGCCTGTTACCCTATCTTGCAGGTTCATTAGCTGTTGTAGTTGTTTTGGCGGTTGTTTGGGTCTTCGATCGTTCAGAACGAGAACGCTTTCAGGAGCAAAATCGAGCCAATGTGCTAACTCAACTAAGTACGGTGAGAGCACGCCTCGAAAAAGCGTTAAATCAGCGACTATTTCTCACACGAGGGCTGGTGGCTTATGTTTCGACAATTAATCCCAATCTCGACCAAGAAACATTTGAAAAGCTTGCCAAAGTCATTGTGGCACAGCAACCGGGAATCCGCAGCGTAGCACTTTATAAAAACACAGTCGGCAGCCATATCTATCCCCTGAAAGGAAACGAAGCGGTTATCGGGTTTAGCCCCATGTCAATTCTCAAAGAACGGGAGGCGATTAAGCAGGCGATCGAGAATAAAAAAACAATTGTTGCAGGCCCAATTGATTTAGTTGAAGGAGGGGTGGCGTTTATTGGTCGCACGCCTATATTTCTTACCCCCTCTGGAACAGGACCTGAAAGTGGTTCCTACTGGGGGCTGGCAGGCATCATCCTCGACCGGGATACCTTGTTTAAAGAGGCAGGATTGCTTGAGAAGTCCGCACCCTTGCAATACACACTCCGGGGGAAGGATGGATTAGGAGCTAAAGGCGAAGTCTTTTTCGGGGAGACCACAATTTTTCAGCAAAATCCGATGACGTTGGAGGTCACTCTCCCCAACGGTTCGTGGCAGTTGGCAGCGATCCCCGCAGGCGGATGGTTATCAAGTCCACCCATCTCAAAATGGTTGTGGATTGCGGGCGGTGTGACAGCCTTTTTGGCTGGCGGTTTGGTGTTCATTTTGGTGAGCACACCCACACGGCTGCGGCAAGCAATAGACCAAGCCACAGCAGCACTCCGCCATAGCGAGGAGGAGTTAAAACGAGCCAACGAAGAATTGCAGTACTTGGACAAACTCAAGGATGAGTTCCTCGCCAATACTTCCCACGAACTGCGAACCCCCCTGAATGGCATTATCGGTATTGCTGAGTCATTGATGGATGGGGTAACTGGAGACTTACCCCAACCGACTCGCTCCAATTTGGCGATGATTGTTTCCAGCGGCCGCCGTCTTTCTAACTTGGTCAATGATATTCTCGATTTTTCTCAACTAAGACACAAAAATATAGAACTGCAACTCAAGCCAGTGGATGTGGGAGCGATCGCTGATGTTGTGCTTACCCTGAGCCAACCTCTAGTCGGCAACAAAGAGTTACAGCTTGTTAACGCCATTCCCGATCATCTACCGCCAGTTTACGCCGATGAAAATCGCTTGCAACAAATTCTGTATAACCTCATCGGTAATGCGATAAAGTTTACCGCCTCTGGTACTGTAAAAGTCTCTGCTGCACTGCTTGCTGAGGAGAATACTCAATTAATCTCATCTCCCCTCTCCGGCCGAGGAGGGGAAGCAAAGCCCCAAATCGAAATCACTGTTTCTGATACAGGAATTGGTATTCCAGAAGATCAACTTGAGCGCATTTTTAAATCATTTGAACAAGCAGCAGGTTCTACTTCTAGAGAATATGGTGGAACAGGATTAGGGCTAGCTGTGACCAAGCAATTGGTTGAGTTACATGGGGGCAAAATCAACGTGAACTCTCAGGTTGGCGTTGGCTCACAGTTTGCCTTTACCTTAGCTATCTCCCCAGGCAAGGTTGAAAAGGCACCACCCAAAAACGCCCTCAAAGAGAGCTTTCGTTCTTCGTCATTAGAAACAAAGTTAATATCACTAACCCCCAGTAATACACGACTGGCAATCGATAATCCACAAGATATCAAAGTCTTGATTGTTGATGATGAACCAATCAATCTTCAGGTACTGACAAATTATCTGTCTTTACAAAATTATGCGATCGCCCAAGCCAACAACGGAGAAGAAGCCCTAGCGTTGATGGAACAAGGCTTAAAACCTGACATCATCTTACTGGATGTGATGATGCCCAAGATGACGGGTTATGAAGTAACTCAAAAACTGCGCGATCGCTTCAGCGCCGCCGAATTGCCGATTATTTTGTTAACTGCTAAAAACCAAGTTCAAGACATTGTAACTGGTTTAAATGTCGGTGCTAATGATTATCTGACCAAACCAATTGGTAAAGATGAACTCTTTGCCCGCATGAGAACTCACATTAACCTGTGCCGCCTGAAAGCGGAAAACCTCCGCATGAAGGCTGAACTAGAGGTCGCACAGAAATTGCAACAGATGGTTTTACCCAAAGAGTCGGAACTAAACTCTATTGACGGGTTAGAAATAGCGGCTTTTATGGAACCCGCAGATGAGGTAGGGGGCGACTACTACGACGTGCTGAAGGGCAACCGGGGCTTAAAAATTAGCATCGGCGATGTTACAGGACATGGTTTAGAAAGTGGGGTGCTGATGCTGATGGTGCAAACAGCAGTCAGAACTCTACAGGAAAGTCAGGTAAATGATCCCGTAAAATTTTTAGATATTCTCAATAGAACTATTTATGGCAATATCCAGCGCCTGAACTCGGATAAAAACTTGACGTTGGCTTTACTAGACTATTCCTGTGGACAGCTGAGTTTGAGCGGTCAACACGAAGAAATGATTGTGGTGCGTTCTGGGGGCGAAATCGAGCATATTGATACTATAGATCTAGGTTTTCCAATTGGACTAGATCAGGAAATTGCTAAGTTCATCTCCCAAGAAAAGGTTTATTTAAATTCAGGTGATGTAGCAGTTCTTTACACAGATGGAATTACAGAAGCTGAAAATATCAATAAAGTGCAGTATGGACTAGAGCGGCTTTGTGAGGTAGTGAGACGCTACCGAAATTTGGGTGTTACCGAAATCAAGGAAGCTCTAATTTCCGATCTACGGCAACATATTGGTGAACAAAATGTCTTTGATGACATCACTTTACTGGTAATGAAACAAAAGTAAGTAGGTGGATAGCTTTATTCTTACTTTTATGTGCTAGTGACGGTGAAAGATTCTGGCTCCAACTCTGCCTCAAATTGTTGAGATTCAGCTGCTAATACTTTCGCTTCCAGTTCCTTGATCAGTATTTGCTTCTGCCGTCTCTCCTGTAGGAGTACTCCACCTAAATGGGTGATGGCAAGAGCTATCGCGCCAATAGATAAAATGTAGCTGTGTATTGTGTACAGGTGTTCTACAGTTGCAGTTGCGATCGGTCCGCCACCTGTGAGGATATCTCTCAGCTGGTGTCCAATAAAAGGAATGGCTTCAATTGATCCCAACTCGATACTTAAACGCCAGTATCCCAGCTCGCTCCAGTCGAGGATCATTGCTGTCCAACCGAGTGCGATCGCACTCAAAGTAAACAAAATCCCGCTAATCCAAGCTGTCAGCCAACTTTGTTGAAATTGCCGACCCAGAAACATGACTACAATCTGGATTAGGGAAACTGCGATCGCACCATTGCCAGCAATATCATGCAAGCTTTGAATCAACCAGCCATTAGGCACTTGAGAATTAATAGCCTGTAATGAATTATAGGCACCACCAGCAGCTGGTTCGTAGTAGAAAGCCAGCAAAATGCCTGTGAGGGCGGCTGTTATGGTCAACGTCAGAATCACCACGGACAGAATCGTCGCCAAACGCCGGAGGATAAATGCATACGGCTGAGTTTTCATGGCTAGCCTTTAATTTTCTTAACTAAAATTTACCTTTCTTAATATGCTAGCCATGCAAACAACCGAAGTAACTGCCCTAAAAGCGTATATATTTCGACAGAGTTAAGGGTATTATCGGCATCATGCTAAATAAGATGCCCAAGTTTGCAAAGGTTCTGGGGAACCGTACCAAACCCCAGGAGACCTAGGGGAATGCTTAACGCCTTCAATGACTAGATTGGTTGCTCCCTGAAGATGAGCTGCTTCAATGGGGGTGATGCCGTCTCCCCAAGTATTACCGTTTCCGCAGGTTAACTTATAACTGCTGTAAGCTAACCAGCTACCCCGGCGTCGTTCCCCGTAGATAGCTTTACCAGCCACACAAACGTAGCGCACCTGTGGGTAAAAGGCACCTGGATAGTTAAGCTTGACAAAATCTAGATTTTTTCGCGTCCAACGTTCGCCGCTAATATGGGGAGTCCCCAAAGTAACTAGCGTGGCAACATAAGGATGAGCGTGCCACAAGCCAGCATCTTCTGTGACATCCCCGTGAATAGAGTAAGATTTTTCTCCTAGATAAATCCGGGAAATCCAGCCGCCTGCGGAGTGACCAATTAGGTTAATCTGAGAAACGTTATATTGCTGTAGCGCTTGCTTAACTGTGCGGTCAAGTTGGCGCAAAATCGGCACCATTGACCGACCTCCCACAGTGGGCAACCAATCGCGGCGTCGCAATGGCACTGTTACAGTAGGGAAACCAAGCTGTTGTAAAGATTGTTCCAGTGGGCGGTAGGCGATCGCGCCTTCCAGATATCCGGGCAAAATGACAGTCGGCAGCACCATGTAAGAATTTTAGATTTTGGATTTTGGATTTTAGATTTTATTGTGCAAATAGGCAAGCTATACGGTATTGGCGTTGGTCCTGGTGACCCAGAGTTGATTACGCTTAAGGGAGTGCGGATTCTCCAAGGTGTGCCAGTGGTAGCTTTTCCAGCTGGGATACAGGGCAAGCTAGGAATAGCTCAGCAGATTGTGGCTCAATGGTTAAATACTAGCCAGAAGCAATTAGCTTTAACCTTTCCTTATGTACAGGATGACACTGTTCTTACTCAGGCGTGGGAGTTAGCAGCAGAACAAGTTTGGGAATATCTGAAGTTAGGGCAAGATGTGGCTTTTGTCTCAGAAGGAGATATAAGTTTTTACAGCACGTTTACTTATTTATCTCAGACATTGCAACAGCTGCATCCTGAGGTAATAGTGCAAGCAGTACCGGGCATTTGTTCACCAATGGCAGCAGCAGCAGCACTGGGATTGCCGTTGACGATTCGTGGGCAGCGCCTTGTTGTTTTACCAGCTATCTACAATGTAAAGGAGTTAGAAGCCGTTCTAGATTGGGCAGATGTGGTGGTGCTGCTTAAAGTCAGTTCAGTTTACGAGCAGGTTTGGGCAGTGTTACAACAGCGGAAATTGCTAGAACGCAGTTGGGTAGTGGAACGGGCGACGCTACCCACACAGGTGATTTATGCTGGATTAAGCGATCGCCCTAGTCTGAAATTGCCATACTTTTCCCTATTAGTTGTGCAAGTAACACAATCTGTTATTTAAAATTCTGGCATTAATATTTATAGGACTTACACAGCCATGGTAATTGGCAAGCGCGTCCCTAAGGGTAAAGAGTAGGTTTTTCACACCCCTTACTCTCCCTGCAAAGTCCTGATAGAGATTGTGAAACTAATATGGGAGCGGGATACATCTTATTATCTAACCTGATTCCCAGCTTCCTACAAAGCAGTTAAGTGTATCGTACCTGCTATGCCCTTCCTCTCATTTTTTCAAATCTTGCCTGACGTTGTGCGTCAACCGACTGTAATTGCCGCCCTAGCCTCCTTGGGCATCCACGGGCTACTAGCAGTAAGCCTGCCCACTTTATCTGCGTCCTCGACACCAGAAGAGGAGAATATGCGAGGAACTGTCAAAGTGGTAGAGTTAACGCCAGCACAGCAGAATCGCCTGCCACAACCTTCATCGCTGCCGCCCCTTGCCTACCAGACGCAGCCGTTGCCACCGGAGCCACCCCTGCCGTATGGATCGCTGCCGCTGCCCCCGGCTAACTTGTCCTCTAACATCCCCATCATCCGCCTGCCTCCGGCAATCAGGTCGCAGTCAGCACCGCGCACTTCCCGCCTAAACCAAACCTCCTTTCTGAGAAGAGTACCTGAGACAACAAGGTCGCGCAGCCAAACGCAGGCTTCTCGGAATTACCGAGTGCTTGACAAGCCTATTTTGCGGGGAAAGCAGTTTTCTATTGCTAAAGTTGAAACGCCTAATAGTCAAAAGCCCCAACAAGATAAGAATCGCGCTCAACCATCTACGGTATCTGGCACTCAATCAGTTGTTAAACCTAACAATTCCGATATTTTGTTAGCTGAAAAACTTAACGCCCAGCGTCAAACGGCTGGAAATATCGCTCCTCAGACCCAAATATCTAAAAATACCAATTCTCAGCAACCGACACAGGGTAGTAGTTCTCAACAGGCGGCGCTGGAACAGCAGCGTCAGCAGCAACTCTTGGCAGATATAAGGCAGCGGCAGCAGGATCTCACTCGTGATGAGACTGGCACCAAGGATGAGGATGCACGACAGAATTACGTGGATTTGTCGGTGAAACAGGGTATAACGCAGAAACCGGAAGAAATTAACATTAGTGGGAGCTATCCCCAAGAAGCCTGCATTCAAAAGCTTGAAGGTACTCCTGTAATTGGGGTTTCGGTGGATGCCAACAACAACGTCAGCGAGTCTAGGGTGATCAAGAGTTCCGGTTATCCCATCTTTAATAAAAAGGCACTGGAAGATGTTGTTAAACTGGTCAAATTTAACAACACTGGTCAGCCAAAAACTTACCTAGTGTATGTCCAGTATGAATACAGCAGCAAAATTTGCCCTAGTTTAACTGTTCCGCAAGCTTCCGGTGCAGGGTAAACACTTAGCAGCCGTCCGCCTGGGACTCAATTTAATATACGGTTGCCCAAGTGAAGGATAATTAAGCCTGAGTTTTACTACCCTTCTCTATGGATTTAGATGCTTCCTTTGCAGTTCAGCTGGCTTCCTCAACTGAGCGATTGTTCGAGCTAATAGATAACTTTACCCAGGTACGGGTGCTAGTAGTCGGTGATTTGACTCTGGATGAATTTCTCACAGGTCAAGTTGAGCGGATTTCTAGAGAGGCACCAGTATTGATATTGCGCCACGAAACCACGAGGCAGACGCCTGGTGGTGGAGCTAATGCGGTTTATAATTTGGCAAAACTTGGAGCCAAAGTGAAGGTAGCGGGGCTGGTGGGCAAGGATCTCCAAGGGGAAGCGCTACGCGGCATATTTGAGGCGGCTGGGATAGATACGAATGGAATGTTACTCGACCCAGATCGACCAACAGTTACCAAAACTCGAATTTCTGGTCATGCTCGCCAGTCTGTGACTCAGCAGATTGTCCGGGTAGACCGAAAATCAGATAATTTACCCGTTCTGGATTTGCAAATGCAGCTGGCTAAGTATATCCAACAACAGCTGGAGACAGTGGATGCTGTTGTCTGCTCGGATTATGGTGACGGAACCCTGACGCAGCCAGTAATTGAGGCGTGTTTGCCCCACTCACGGATGATTGTGGATGCTCAACAGGATCTCAAGCGTTATGCTGGTGCAACGCTGTTTACCCCAAATCTACCGGAGGCAGAACAAGCAGTGGGGTATGCGATCGCATCTCCATCAACCCTCACCAAAGCAGGTCTTGACCTTTTAGACTTAACTCAGGCACAGCAAATCTTGATTACTCGTGGTGATGAGGGTATGAGCTTGTTTGACCGAGGTGGCGTCGAGCATCACGTACCAGCATTCAATCGCACAGATGTCTTTGATGTTACTGGTGCTGGTGATACGGTCGTGGCAGCGCTGACGTTGAGCTTGTGTGCAGGTGCTTCTTTTTGGGAAGCAGCAGTATTGGGTAATTTGGCGGCGAGTATTGTGGTGCGCCAGTTTGGGACGGCAACGACTACGCCAGATGAGATGAAGGCGGCTTTACAGGCGTTGCTAGATGAAGAAGAGACTCTCTAGAAGATGACAACGACTTCAGAACAATGAGCAAAAGTTGATTTATCCTCTGCGTACCTCTGCGTTAACCTCTGTGTCCTCAGCGTTTCAAAGAAAAATTATGATTCTTGCCAGAAGTCTAATCAGACTGAGCAAAAAGTAATTATGTCTTTAAAAGAAGATCGTCGGTTATTAGTGACTGGTGGAGCGGGATTTATCGGCTCGAATTTTGTCCATTACTGGTGCGATCGCTATCCCAATGATCGCGTAGTTGTTCTTGATGCTCTCACATATGCGGGAAACCGGGGCAATCTCAGTTCATTAGACGATCGCAATAACTTTCGCTTTGTACAAGGAGATATTTGCGATCGCGCCCTTGTCTTCAATCTGTTACAAGAAGAAAACATTGACACAATTGTTCACTTTGCCGCTGAATCCCACGTTGATCGGTCTATTTTGGGACCTGCGGTGTTCATTCAAACGAATATTGTGGGTACATTCACCCTACTAGAAGCTTTTCGGTATCACTGGGAAAAGAGAGGACGCGCCACGAGCGATCGCGAAACGTGTTGCGAAGCAACGTATCGCTTTCTCCATATTTCCACCGATGAAGTCTACGGTAGCCTAACTCCAGACGCCCCAGCCTTTACAGAAACCACGCCCTATGCTCCCAATAGTCCCTACTCTGCATCTAAAGCTGGCAGCGATCACTTAGTTCGATCTTATTACCATACCTATGGCGTTCCCACAATTATTACCAATTGCTCTAACAACTATGGTTCCTACCAGTTTCCCGAAAAGCTGATTCCCCTGATGTCCATCAACATCTTACTGGGAAAACCGCTACCCGTTTATGGTGATGGACAAAATGTGCGCGATTGGCTTTATGTAGGAGATCATTGTGCCGCTTTGGATGTCGTAATTCACCGCGGAAAACCCGGTGAAACCTATAACATTGGTGGCAACAACGAAGTTAAAAATATCGACCTTGTTTATACCCTTTGCCAGCTAATGGATGAATTGGCACCACAACTGCCAGTGCATCCTTGCCACAAATTAATCGGCTTTGTAAAGGATCGACCAGGACACGATCGCCGCTATGCAATTAATGCCACGAAAATCAAAACCGAGCTAGCTTGGACTCCTTCATTAACAATTGAAGAGGGCTTACGGCTAACCGTTGAATGGTATCTAACCCACCGAGACTGGTGGGAACCACTTTTATCCGAGGAGTATCAAGCATATTATCGACAAGTCTATGCCTAATGTAGAGATGCCCTACCAGGGCGTCTCCACTGTCTGAATGATTACTATATATGAAAGGAACTGCGTACTAATTAGATAAAATAGGCTCGCTCAAAAAAAAGGAGCCTTTTTAAGGCTCCCCCATTACAAATAAAAGCGGTGGTTTTAAAAACCTTTACTTGACGCTTACCTTTGCGCCAGCTTCCTCTAGCTGCTTTTTAGCATCTTCAGCTGCATCCTTAGCAACTGCTTCCTTAACTGGCTTTGGTGTCGATTCCACCAAATCCTTGGCTTCCTTGAGACCTAAACCAGTCAGGGTTCTCACCACCTTGAGAATAGCAATCTTCTTATCAGCGGGAACTTCGTCCAGAATAACGCTAAACTCGGTTTGCTCTTCTACTTCTTCAGCTGGAGCAGCACCACCAGCACCAGGAGCCATCATCATCATGCCACCGGCAGGAGCCGCAGCACTCACACCGAAAGCTTCTTCAATTTGCTTAACAAGTTCAGATGCTTCTAGCAGCGTCAGGGATTTAAGTCTTTCGAGAATGTCGTCAGTTGTAGTAGACATGGATAAACTCCTTTGACATCAATTACATCAAACAGTTGGAATCAGCTAAATAAAGCAATAAAAGTTTTGAGTGTTTAATTAAGAACTACTAACTCAACACTCATCACTCATCACTCCGAAGCAGCGCCATTGCTTTCGGTGTTGCCTTCGGCGTTACCTTCAGCATTGCCTTCGGCGTTGCCTTGTTCCTTTTCAGATATTGCTTGGAGTCCGCGTGCTAAGGAAGCCGGAACCTCGTTGATACCTACGGCAATCTTGGTCGCTAGGCCATTGATAGCACCAGCGATTTGAGCCATAAGCTGTTCTTTCGAGGGCAAGTCCCCAATCGCCTTGACTTGGGCTTCATTTAAAGCCCGACCTTCCATGACGCCGCCGCGAAGTTCGGTTTTCTTGGCGGCTTTTTGAAAGTCTTGATACGCTTTAATGGCACCGCTGACGTCGTCTTTGACGAGCACAATGGCGGAAGAACCTTTGAGAAATTCCGTCATCGGTTGCCAGTTTTCATTACCGTCAACCGCGATACGCATTAGCGTGTTCTTCGTCACTTTGCAAACGGCACCCTTGGCTAAGAGACGCCGACGCAAGTCTGTAATTTCGGCAACAGACAGCCCTTGGTAGTCAATGACAACAGCCAGCTGGGACTCGCTCAAGGTTTGCTTGAGATCAGCGACAACCGCTTGTTTATTTTCAAATGTTCTACCCATCTTGTCTCACCTCCTTGGTGTAGAGCGCAAAATCTAAGCACCAAATCAAAAACCCCGGATCTCATACCGGGGTTGCACTTCGCACTCTGATAACCAAGCCACTCATGCAGTTGTTGAGGGCAAGGAAAATGCTAGGGGCGTCAACCTCGGCAGGAAATTAAGCTATTAGCTCCTGCTGTCTTTGGCGCAAGCCTATTTTGTTGTTAGTTATTAGTTTTTAGTTATTACTCCAAAAACTCACACACTCAACACTTAAGCAGCCTTATGGACACAATCGCCGCTCTTGGATAGAAAGGGGTTCCCAAGAGCGCTATCGATTATATCACAAATAGAGAGAAAATAAAATCGCCGCTCCGCTTTCATTTGGGATATTGAAGATACGGAGCGATCGCGCATCCCCTCTTTTCTAGGCTAATTTCAGGTCGCGCAGAAGGTTAACCTCGACTTGAATCGAGGGTCCCATTGTCGCAGATACGTACACGCTGCGCCAGTAGCGTCCTTTGGCTCCAGAAGGGCGGTTGCGGTCGATTGTTTCCTGCAATGCCTTCAGGTTCACCAGCAAATTTTCGGAGGGGAAAGCCGCCTTACCAAACAGAACATGGACAATGCCTGTGCGGTCGGCTCTAAACTCTAGCTTACCGCCTTTAAATTCTGCGATCGCCTGCCCCAAATCAAAAGTTACAGTACCACCCTTGGGAGACGGCATCAAACCACGCGGTCCCAGCATACGACCCAGTTTTGCTACCTGGGGCATCATATCCGGTGTCGCAATCAGTAGGTCGAAGTCCATTCGACCTTTTTGGATTTCGTCAATTAGCTCTTCTGAACCTGCCACATCCGCACCTGAATTTGATGCTTCTGTTACTTTTTCCCCACGAGCAATGACGGCAACCCGTATCGTTTGACCAGTACCGTTAGGCAGAACGACTGTTGTCCGTAATTGTTGGTCAGTATACTTGGGGTCAATTCCTAAGCGGATGTGAGCTTCCGCCGATTCGGGAAATTTGGCTGTGGCTGTCTCTTTTAAAAGGTTGAGAGCCTCTAGCGGTTCATAAGGGCGGTCTTCAACTTTTTTTTGTAGTTCTTGGACTCGCCGTGATACTTTTCTTGTCATGTTTTTACTCCTGGGGTTATTAGCGAAGCTTTGCCTCTTCCCCGATCAATTTTGGATTTTGGATTTTGGATTTTGGATTTTGGATTTTGCCTAGCTCAACAAGCTTTGATTCTGGCCCTACAGCCCTAATCTACAATCTCACATCGCTTTAGGCTTCACCCTAATCAGCAATTGTCACACCCATATTTCGGGCAGTTCCTTCCACAATCTTCATTGCCGCCTCAATATCGTTGGCATTAAGATCGGGCATTTTTGTTTGAGCAATTTCTCTAAGCTGATTCCGAGTCAGCGACCCAACTTTCTTTTTGTTGGGTTCGTTGGAACCTCGCTCAACCCCAGCGGCTTTGCGAATCAACACGGAAGCGGGCGGAGTCTTGAGAGCAAAGGTAAAACTTCTGTCTTCATAAACAGAAATTTCTACCGGAATCACCATCCCCGCTTGGTCAGCTGTACGGGCGTTGTACTCTTTGCAGAACGCCATAATGTTGACGCCATGCTGACCCAGTGCCGGACCTACTGGCGGGGCTGGGTTGGCTTTCCCTGCATTGAGAGCCAATTTAATCACTGCAACAACTTTCTTTGCCATCTCTTGTTTAGCCTTGTTTCTGAACCTGATTAAACTCTAATTCCACAGGCGTAGTGCGTCCAAAAATGGATAGTAACGCCTTCAACTTGCTCCTTTCAGGGCTGACTTCTATCACCTCTCCTTCAAACTCTTTAAACGGGCCTGACAGAACCATAATTTTATCCCCTGCGCCCAGATCTGTTTTAACAACTGGTTCCTGTTCTCTGGTTTGTTTAAAGATGCGTTCGACTTCACCGAAGCTTAGGGGTAGTGGTTTGACGTGTCCGCGTCCCCGACCGTAGCCGCGTTTTTGTTCTGAACCTACAAAATTAATCACATTAGGTGTATTTTTGACAACCTGCCAAGCGTCATCATCCATCCTCATCCTGACTAGCACATACCCAGGGAAGACTTTTTCTTCTGAGTGCTGGCGACTGCCATCCTTGCGGATTTTCACCATTGGAGTTTGAGGAATCTCCACCTGTAAAATTCGGTCAGTAACATCGAACGATTGAATGCGCTGCTCCAAGTTGGTTTTAACCCGCTTTTCACAGCCAGACGCCACCTGAACCGCATACCAACGGGCATTTGTGGACGTCTCTTCCTGTTGTGGGGAATCGTCGTCTAGTTCGTCGGGTGTAAAAGTCATGGAAACACCTTCCCGGCTAGCAACTTGAATAATTCATCAACCAGATAAATTGTTGTTGCAGACAGAGATACCATCAAGATCACAGCTACTGATTCGCTAATTAATTGCTGCCGACTGGGCCAAACAACTTTATCGAGTTCTTCTTTAGATTCCTGAAAAAAATTAACTGCGTTAAACCCAGAGCTTTTGTCTTGAATCTCGGCTTCGTTTTTCTTCGCCACAATTTTTCATCTCCCCCGTTAATGCAGCTATGAGGCATTTATAGGTGCTACATTTTTTAACCAATTACACAACAATAATTCTACCCGAAAGTTATCCTGTTTGATGCTGAATAGCCAGCAGCAAAGATGCTTTCGGGCAGAATAAACGCTTGCATGAAAGCGCCTCGACGCTGGTTGGACTTCTCCCCTATATAAATAAAGGGGCTTCTAGAGTGCTTTCATCCCCTAGAGGTGCCAGCGAAGAGACTTTCCACTTTGGCTAGGTAATAATAGCGCGCCCTGGAGGACTTGAACCCCCGACATCAGGTTTTGGAGACCTGCGTTCTACCAACTGAACTAAGAGCGCACAGGTTAAATGAAATTTCCAACCTGAACTTCTCTATTAGTTTAGCGCAACTGTGTTGTCTTCTGGAAGATTACCCAGTTTAGATGAAGACTATATTCCACGATCAAACCGTTGTTTAACGCGGGTAGCCTTACCAATGCGCGCTCGCAAGTAAAAAAGCTTCGCCCGACGCACTTTACCGCGACGAACGACTTTTATGGTTTCAATGCGGGGAGAGTGGACGAGAAACACCCGCTCTACACCCACACCCTGAAAGACGCGACGCACCGTGATCGTTGCGTTAATGCCTCCATGCCTTTTAGCAATAACAACGCCTTCATAGGGTTGTATCCGTTCCTTACCACCTTCGATGATTCTCACCGCCACCCGGACTGTATCGCCTGGGTGGATAATGGGCAGGTCGGTTTTTAGTTGTTCTGCCTCAAGCGATCGAAAAATTTCCTGAGCGTTCATTGGGTTTGAAAAAACTCACAGCTTTTTACATTAACTTAATGAAGCGTATTTTGGCAAGCTTCAAAAAAGAGAGCGATATGAAAAAGCCCACGCTGTACCTGTACTCAGGTCAGCGCTGGACTACATCACGGCTTAATTGTTTCTACAGCTGCTTGGACTTTAGTCACTACTTCCTGAGGTAAAGGCACGTATCCCACCTCATTGCTGTATTTTTGTCCGTCTGTTAACCCCCACTTGAGGACATCCTTTAAAGCTTTTGCCTTATCAGCATTGTCATACTGTTTGTAAGCCATGATCCAGGTGTAGGTAACAATTGGATAAGAGTCCGGCCCTTCTGGATCGGTAATAAAGGCGCGCAAGTTTTCAGGCAGTTTCACCGCTGCAAGCGTCTTGGAAGCAGATTCAGGAGTAGGCTCAACATACTTGCCAGCTTTATTTTCTAGGGTTGCTGTGGCTATATTTTGCTGCTTAGCGTAGCCATACTCTACATAGCCAATGCTTCCTTCACTTTGTAGGAGCTGAGCGGTAATACCTTCGTTGCCCTTAGCGCCTAGACCCACCGGCCATTTGACAGTTTTACCGTCCCCTGGACCGCTTTTCCATTCTGGGCTGATGGCACTTAGGTGCTTGGTAAAGACGGCGGTGGTGCCACTACCATCGGAGCGATGCACAACAGTAATATCCTTGTCGGGTAACTGCACCCCCGGATTGGCTTGAGCAATTTTCGGGTCATTCCATTTCTTAATTTTGCCCAAGAAAATATCGGTGTAGACTTGGCGCGGTAGTTTCAAACCTTTAACATTGGGCAGATTGTAGGCCAGAACGATACTGCCTGCGGTCATGGGTAGTAATACCACACCCTTTTTGACCTTGGCGATTTCCTCATCCTTCATCGCGACGTCGCTAGCGCCAAAGTCTACTGTTCCCTGTGTAAATTGTTCCACCCCAGCGCCACTGCCAACTGATTGATAGCTGACTTGGGTATTAGGGTTTTGCTTGTTGTACTCAGAAAACCAACGCTGATACAAAGGAGCCGGAAAGCTTGCACCCGCACCTGATAGGGAAACTTTGCCACCGCCGGAGCTTCCGCCAGTGGAAGTAGCACCATTAGTTCCTGTAGAAATTGGTGTCGAAGGTGTGTTTCCTCCCCCACAGCTTGCCAATGAAAGTGAAAGGGCAATTAAGGGCAGAAAGAAAACTTTTCGAGTTGAACAACGTTGAGCAAACATACGATTTTTGAACTCCTCTGAAATTCTCAGATGTAGATGAAGCTAGAGCTGTCAAGGCATAGTAGACGCGCTACATTAAAAGAAGCCAACTTATGCGTCTTCTAGAAAGCGATATTCATGGAAAAGGCAAGCAATTGGTAGAAACAAAGCTTGCCGTGTTGAGAACCTCAGAGAAAACAAGTCAGTCATTTAAATTTTTGAGCCTACAGAAAGGCTGATGCTGAGCGATCGCTAAAATTTCCAACTCAATTTTAGTTGTGCAAGTTTAGGCAAAGGTAAAGGTTTGGTAATGCTAAAGTTAAGCCGTGAGTGTGATGGCGATACAAAATTCGCTCGTATAAACCCTTTTTGATTTCTACTAGTAGAGACGTTCCGGTGGAACGTCTCTAAAAAGCATTGTGCGGGTTGTTCAAAAAGGGGGGTTATGAGGCAACGCCTAAGCGAACAAGCTCGTTTAGGCGATGGGGACGGCTATGGAAAATATAAAAGCCCTGACTTGTAAGAGCTTTAGTTAACAACAGGGGTGTTTAGAACCTAAAGGTGGTGCGGAGTGTTCCCACGACTAGTGTGTCGTTGTTTTCGTTGTGTTCAGGATTGAGAATCACAAACAAACCTGGAGTGACATCAATATTGCTGCCAATCCGGTAGCGATAGAAGCCCTCTATATGGTATGAGGTATCGTTATCTTCCCGGGTTTTGATGTCATTATCAGTAACTTTAGGCGGCATACCAAACACAAAACCGAGTAGGTTACCTTTTTTGCCCAAGTCTGGGAAACCAAGGGTCACAGCGTAGTTCCAAACCTCGGCGTTTGCGTCGCTACCGTTTTCGGCTTGAGCGTCGGTAAAGCCTGCCCAACCAGAAAGGACTATGCGAGGACTAAACCGGAAGCTTGCTTCTAGGCCATAGTGATTGGCTGAAGTTGTTACGTTACCAAAAGGTCGCTCGGCAAAGGTACTGCCAGTACCCGATGCGATACTGACATTAGTAGCACTGGCTCCAGCTACAGGTTCATTGTAGGAGTGCACGTAGGTTAGACCTAAGTTAAAGGCCTCACTGGGTCGGAAAGCTAGCTGAGCTAGGGCAGCGTAGGAACCATTGAAAAGTCCACCCAAATTAGGATCGTTGGCGATATCTCTAGGCACTGCATAGCCCACAGACAGGCCCAAAGTTTCACCTAACTTATAGTCAACAGCTACCCCTGCACCTTCACGACTTTGCCGATAGATGGGATTGAAGCGCCCAAAGCGGGAAATAGAGCCGGTGCCTGCACTCTCGAATAAGGGGTTGAAGGTATAAACAATGTCATTGTATTCAGTCCCCGTAGTCGCTAGATAGACAGTTGCTTGAGAAGTCAAGGGGAAGCGATATTCTAGGCGATGGATCTCAACATCATTGCCTCCAGGATTTACAGGTATTGCAGATACCCCGTCATACCCCAAGCGGGTCATGTTGGTACCCGTAATGTTGTTATTAAAGGGAGTAATGTTTCGGGCTTGCAAACGAGTTCTCAAGCGGTCTTTGCCAGTAAAACTGGTATCAAAGTTCAGACGAACGCGATCGCCGAAAATTGTGGGAACATCGTCGCCCTCTCGATTATTAGAAGCACCAGGTATTGTGCCCCCAAAGACATCACTCACAGAAAAGATAACTTCACCAGCTAGCTTGGTGGTAGTAGAAAACTGACGCGCTTCTAGAAAGGAGGTACGGCCTTCTAGGTTATCCACCCGTGTGCCTAAAGTCGCTAGTTCTGTGCGGAATTCTTCAGTTAAGCGTTGCAGTGCCTCGAAGTCTCTTCGGGCAACCACATCTGCCCCGTTAGCAGCAATCAAGCTTTCAATTTGCCTTAAGCAGGCGTTCAAACCAGCGGCAAATTCATAGCGCGATAGTGCCCTGTTGCCCCGATATGTGCCATCCGGATAACCTACCAAACAGCCATATTTCTGCACAACCCGGTCGAGAGCTTCGTAAGCCCAGTCAGAAGGTTGCACGTCCCGGAACTGGGAAGCGTTAGTAATTTGACCCATAGGGTCTTCAACATTAATGTTGTTGTTGGAGGTAGTTCCGTCATTGTAGAGTTGAACTTGTTCCAACACGCTGGTGTCAGAAGTCGGTGCGGCAGACGCTGCATCTGGTGTTGCTTGGGCTATAAGCTTTTGTTCAGCAACAGTGTTGTTTGCCAGAACTGGGGAGGCGCTGGGCAAGGATGAAGAGGCAGAATTAGTTTCCGGTTTCTCTTCACTTTTGCCTTCTGGAAGAGTAGATTGGTCAATTAGTTGCAGGGAACCAGTGGATTTATCAGTGGTGGCACCCGCCATCCGATCCGGAACCATCTCCGCAGCAAGGGTAGTGCTAGCAATCAATGATGCCCACAGAACGGTTGGACCGACTTTCAGAGTGTTCCAGAAGAGTTTTGACATTGTTTTCTATCCTCACACCTAACTGGACTTAGCTTGGAGCCGCGTTCCAGGGAATTTTTCCGATTAAGATATTCTTACATGAAACTTTACACTTATGTGTAGTGCCCATCACAACTTATTTCTTAAGTTGGATGACAAGCATCCTAGCTAACTGCTATTGAAAGAATGGATATCTACGGGCTTAGTGGGAGAGAGAGGAGTCTAGGGGTCAGTCTCGTCAAAATTGAACTTGGCGGCGTACACTATAGCTTGTTTTATAGCAATCCTTCAGTTAGCTTCTAGCAATTAGCTTCTAGCAAACATACAGTTATAGCAGCATCTCGATGCGTGCATGCCTGTGAGGCGATCGCACCTCGAATAAAAACCCCGCTGGAACCCAACAACAAAGCGGACACCTCGCGCTTGTGCCGCTAGCACCCTAACCAGGTATGTTTAGAACCTATCCGAAAATTGGTTGGAAGAGGGTTTTAACCACAGATAAATATTCCCCAAAATAATATTTTTCCGATACAATCTCAAAAATATAGCGACAGATTAGCAGCACTCGGCTCATGGCATTGAGGCGTTATTGATAATTACTTGCAATTGTTTTGCTAAATTATATTATAATTACTATCACTAAGAATATTTTCTCTGGAGTTTTAAAGCTCAAACCCTTGAAAACTGTGGTTTATGAGCTTAATTAGTGATTGATAACTTTTCTAGTTGAGAAACAGTGACTTGGAGAAGCACGTGAAACGTAGGAAGATTTTATTTCTGTTAGGGCTGGCAACGGTCAGCGGCACGATGGCGATCGCCTGTTCAAGCAATCCCAATACAAATACTTCTTCCTCACCAAAGGCTACAACTGCCAGTAGTTCATCTGGAAACGAGTTGGTGATCTACTCCGGGCGCAGCAAAAACCTGGTTGGTGAACTGGTAGAAAAGTTTCAAAAAGAGACGGGAACGCCAGTAAAAGCTCGCTACGGAGACACTGCTGAGTTAGCCGCCGCCCTTCAAGAAGAAGGAAAAAATAGCCCAGCTGATTTGTTCTTTGCTCAAGATGCAGGCGCACTCGGAGCGATGCAGAAAGCCGGAATGGTAGCGCAACTGCCAGAAACACTACTCAACAAAGTTGATGCTCGTTACCGTTCCCCAGAAGGTCAATGGGTAGGCATCACGGGCCGCGTGCGAACAGTAGACTACAACACCACTTTAGTCAAGCCAGCCCAGTTGCCGAATACAATTTTTGGGTTTACCGATCCCAAGTGGAAAGGAAAAATTGGTTGGGCACCCACCAATGGCTCTTTTCAAGCTTTCCTAACGGCGCTGCGCGTATCTCAGGGAGAAGAAAAGGCGAAACAATGGTTAGAAGGGATTAAAGCTAATAATCCGAAAACTTATCCAAATAACGTATCGATTGTTGAAGCCTTATCAAAAGGAGAAATAGCAGTTGGTTTTGTCAATCACTACTATTTGGAAAGGATTAAGGCAGAAAACCCCCAAACGCCTGTAGCTCATCACTTTACTAATGATGTCGGTTCTCTGATTAACATCGCGGGAATCGGTATTTTAAATACTGCCAAGCATCCTAAAGAAGCTCAAAAGTTTGTAGATTTCCTGCTAAATCAGGAGGCACAAAAATACTTCGCTACCGAAACCTACGAGTATCCTTTGGCAAAGGGTGTTAAACCTGTAGGTCAGTTAAAGTCTTTAGATACAGTTAAAAGTCCCAAAGTCGATCTGAGTAACCTAAATGACTTGCAGGGGACGTTAAAGCTGTTAGAAGAAACGGGAGTGCTGTAGCTGTTGAAAGCAGCGCGACCCCCTTTATTTCTGTCGTTGATGGCGGCGGCAGTGGCGATCGCGATCGCCTTACCCCTGATCTATCTTGTTATCCGCACTGCGGGTATGGGCGGGGAAGAATTTTTGGCATTAGTTTCGCGCCCTCGCACGGTGACAGTGTTATTCAACAGCGCGATAATGGCAGCGATTGTTACCGTCTGTTCGGCCTTAATAGCCGTACCCCTGGCATTTTTAACCGTGCGAACGGATATACCTTGGCGGCAGTTTTGGCTAGTGACTACAACTTTACCTTTAGCAGTTCCTAGCTATGTGGGTAGTTTTACCCTGATTGCTACGTTTGGGCCAAGAGGTAGTTTGTTACAGCTATTACTGGAACCATTAGGAGTGCAAGAATTGCCTTCTATTTACGGTTTGCCTGGGGTAGTTTTGGCGCTGACGCTGTTTACTTATCCTTATTTATTATTAAGTGTGCGTTCGGGGTTACAAGGCATTGACCCCGCCCTAGAGGAAGCTGCCAGAAGTTTAGGGCAAAGTCCCAGGAAAACTTTCTTTCGCGTTCTTTTACCGCAGTTACGACCATCTTTAGTCGCTGGTGGTTTATTGGTAGCTTTATATTCCCTACGAGACTTTGGCACACCTTCGTTAATGCGGTTTGATGCGTTTACGCGAGTTATTTTTGTGCAGTACAAAGCCAGTTTTAATCGTAGTTCAGCGGCGGCTTTGGCGTTAGTGTTAGTGGGGTTAGTGCTATTAATTTTATGGTTAGAAAATAAAGTGCGATCGCGTGCTGCTTATTATAGTCGCGGTTCAGGGCGATCGCGATCGCAAAAAATTGTCAAACTCGGTCGCTGGAAATGGGCCGCCCTGGCTTTTTGTACCTGTGTCGTTAGTTTAAGTTTAGTGCTGCCAGTTGGAATCACCATCTTCTGGTTAATTCGCGGTTTCACACTTAATGCCACGTTACCTAATTTAATTCCAGAAGTTATTAATTCCATTGGGGTGGCAGGACTCGCGGCTGGGGTTACAACTCTTTTTGCCTTCCCAGTGGCAATTTTATCGGTGCGATTTCCAGGGCGGATTACTGCTTTGATTGAACGCACCTCTTATATCGGTTTTGGTCTACCTGGAATAGTTGTTGCGTTATCGTTAGTTTTTTTTGGGGCGAACTATGTGCCTTGGTTGTATCAAACCTTGCCCATGCTAATTTTTGCTTACCTTGTATTATTTCTCCCCCAGTCTGTAGGAACGGTGCGGAGTTCTCTTTTACAAGTAAATCCCCAGTTAGAAGAATCGGCGCGTATTTTAGGCAGAACTCCATGGAACACTCTTAAAGAAATTACTTTACCTTTAGTACGTTCCGGCGTTTTTGCGGGTGCTATGCTTGTGTTTCTCACTGCCATTAAAGAACTACCAGCAACGTTACTGCTATCTCCGATTGACTTTGAAACCCTAGCTATACAGATTTGGAAAGCGACTGAAAATGTTTCCTTTGCCGAGGCAGCGGCAGGGTCGCTAACATTGCTGCTGGTATCTATTGGCTCAACTTTATTTCTGTTATTTCAAGAACGAGTAAAAAAGTTTTGAATTATGACACAACCCGCTATTTTACGTTTACAAGGAGTAAGTAAGCAGTTTTCTCGAAACTTGACTCCAGCAGTTGCAGATGTAACCTTAACCCTGCGCCAGGGAGATTTACTCGGACTGTTAGGGCCATCGGGTTGCGGTAAAACTACGCTATTACGATTAATTGCTGGATTTGAACGACCGGAAACAGGAACGGTAGAAATTGCTGGGCGAACAGTTGCCAGTTCTAGAGGTTGGGTTCCCCCAGAACAACGCCAGTTAGGAATGGTATTTCAAGACTATGCTTTATTTCCTCACTTGACCATATTTGATAATGTGGCGTTTGGATTGCAACATTTCAATAAAACACAAATAAAAGAACGCACAGAAGATGCGATCGCTTTGGTTGGATTGGCAGGATTAGAAAACCGTTATCCTTACGAAATTTCTGGCGGTCAGCAGCAGCGAGTCGCTTTAGCGCGTGCATTAGCACCTAGACCTGCATTAGTTTTGTTAGATGAACCTTTGAGTAATTTAGACCAGCAAGTGCGTCTGAGATTACGCGAGGAAGTCCGAGATATTCTGAAAACAACGGGTATCTCTGCTATTTTTGTCACCCATGACCAAGAAGAAGCGCTTTCTATTTCTGACCAAGTTGTAGTCATGTGTCAAGGGCGAGTTGAACAACTTGGTTCCCCAGAAGAAATCTATACAAAACCCGCCACGCGGTTTGTTGCAGAATTTGTCACTCAAGCCAACTTCTTACCAGCGCGACGGGTAGATACACAAGTTTGGAAAACAGAGGTGGGTTGTTTTGAATTCAGAAGTGAAGTAGTTACTGCTGATGCTGGCGAGTTGATGATTCGTCAGGAAGATTTAATTCTCAAACCGGATAATCAGGCGGATGTTTTAATTCGCGATCGCCAGTTCTTGGGCCGCGAATACCGCTACTGTTTACAAACTCCCTCCGGACGAGAACTTCATGCCCTTACTACTACGGGAACATTATTGCCAGTGGGGACGCGAGTGCAATTATCTGTAGCTGATGAAGCTCTCAGAGTTTTCCCAGATGCTTCGCTGTTGTCTCAAACTCCGTTTTCACACTCATCTTCCTAAGTTAAACGCTAATAGAGTTATGTGGCTAGGCGATTAGTTATCCTTCACCACCTTCACCACCTTCACCACCTTCGGTTGCTTTAGGGGAAGGGGACGCTTCGCCAGCTTCACCACCTTCACCACCTTCGGTTGCTTTAGGGGAAGGGGACGCTCCGCCAGATGTAGGGGAAGGGGACGCTTCGCCAGCTTCACCACCTTCCCCGCCTTCGCCAGTTGGAGAGGGTTGAGATTGTTGATTTTGCTCAATTGTTGGGGATGATTCGCCAGCTTCCCCACCTTCATTACCTGCATTGCATGCACCAACGGTGGCTGCCAAGCCTAGCGCTAGAAATAATTGAACCGTTTTTGAAGCCATTTTGACACTCCTCAATAAATACTCTCAAACATTAAAGTTTGTTTAGGTCGTCTTTAACTATAATATTATTGGTAGTCATTTAGATAATGATAAAATTTTTTAATCAAAAATATCTCGATCTATAATCTAGAATTCATTGATTTTTGGTTGTTTAACAATCTTTATCCATACAAATAGTCTAATAATATTGAGATTTTATTTTTTGTATAAAAAATAGTTATTTATTTGAAAGTTAATTTTGTTAATAGTTGCGTATTAAAATAAGACAGTATTGTGAAGCTAAACAAAAAAAAATATATTTTTTCTTGTTTGCAAAAACATTACATTCAACCGTAGTGACCTAATTAATAGATTTTCTTTCAAATTAGTGCCATGATTTTTACTATTGATGATGTTCTTAGCTCAGAAGAATTAAAAATTATCGTTAAAAGGCTGGATGAAGGTGACTTTATAGATGGCAAACTTACGGCAGGGTGGCATGCTAAGGTTGTTAAAAATAACACTCAGCTGAAAAGCAATACTACCTATGAGCAAGAGCTACGAGATATTGTTCATAAGGCTTTAAAACGTAATCCATTATTTCAAAGCGCTGTTCAGCCTAAAGTTATCCATTCTATGCTATTTAGCCGTTATGAAAAAGGTATGTCTTACGGTAGGCATGTTGATAATGCTCTGATGGGTAATGAGTTTTTGCGCTCAGATGTGTCCTTCACCTTATTCCTTCAATCTTCCTCTACTTATAAAGGCGGCGAACTCGTAATTGAAAGCGCTTATGATGAACTTACTTATAAACTTGAGGCAGGTTCAATAATTATTTATCCCTCTTCAACTATACACCGGGTAGAGCCTGTAATTGAAGGAGTAAGACTAGCTGTAGTGGGCTGGGTTCAAAGCTTAGTTCGCGATCCAAATGAGCGCGAAATTTTGTTTGATTTGGATACATCTCGTCGGCTAATCTTTACCAAAGAAGGTAAGACCGCCGAGTTCGATTTGATTTCAAAAAGTTATGCAAATTTGCTGCGTAAGTGGGCCGATTAAACTTATCACCCGCCGTCGATTTGGGGGATTGTGCTTGAGTTGATAGTTATTTCCTACAAACTACTGTAGAGACGCGAAATTTCACGTCTCTACTTTAAGACCTATAGCCAGTCACAATGTAGGCCACTCTCTGGCCGATGTTGGTGGCATGATCTGCCATCCGCTCTAGATGGCGAATCACCAACGCCAGCAAGAGAATTGGTTCCACAACGCCTTTGATATCCCGCTGATAGGCGAGGGTTTGATAAATTGTTTCGTAGGCAGTGTCTACAGTGTCATCAAGCTGGTTCACCTGACGGCCAGCGATCGCATCTAAATCTGCTAAAGCTACCAAACTTGACGCCAGCATCACTTGCGCCTGATGGGACATCGTTTCAATCTCAGGCAAGCACGGATGAGGCGGGTAGGGAAAAAGTTTAATCGCAATTTCTCCTAAATCCTTGGCGTAATCACCAATTCGCTCCAAGTCTCGTACCAGTTGCATAAACGCACTGAGAAGGCGCATATCCTGAGCGACGGGTGCCTCAAGGGTCATTAAGGCAGCACAGTCTAGCTCAATCTGGTGATAAAACTGATCGATTTGTTTATCTAGTAAGGCAATTTCCTTGGCTGCTGCTAGGTTACGAGCAAATAATGCTTGGTGCGCCAGACGAAACGAGTTTTCTACCAAGGCTCCCATCCGCAAAACATCCTGTTCTAAGCGCCTGGTTCTTCGCTTGAACTGGGTTCGTTCTGGATTAGCGTGTGAAGAGGAAAGAGTCACCGCAGCTGCTTAGAAATAATAACTGTAGTCTCTACCTTGACCTAATTTTCTGATGTGGGTGGTATGGACAAACACCGTTAAGTAAAGTCGCCCATATATCTAATGATAGAGATGGGATTAGACAACGTCCAGGAGTAGTAGATTTTTAGCGGTTTTTATTCATATATAGCAATTAGCTTTTAGCAATTAGCTTTTAGCCGTTCCCAGTGAGAGCAGCACTTCTGGGCGCATAGGGCTGAGGTCTATTGTCACTCTTCCATTATGGCGACTGCTATACATTAAAACGCTCTCGGCGCTTTAATTTGTAATATGCAATACATATGAGAATTTTAATTATTGTCTCCAGAAGCTATATAGCCATCCCTATCAGGGATTTAAACAAGCAGATGGCAATTCTATTTGCAGCCATGCCCCACCTGTTTCTGGATGATTCTTAGCTGTGACAAAACCGCCATGAGCCAGGATTATTCGCCGCACAATCGCCAGCCCTAGACCGCTGCCACTACTTACTGAAGATACATCTGGAATATTAGAGGATACCTGCTGCCGCTGCCGCGAGGAGTCTCCCCGGAATAGTCGCTCAAAAACATAAGGTAGCTCCGCCTCAGAGAAGCCTGCGCCTTGGTCAATAATATTAATTTGAATCTTGTTGGTGGCATCCTCTGTAGGGAGGAGATTTACTTCTACTCGGATACTTCCTTGGGCTGGACTGTATTTAATACTGTTGTCGAATAAATTGAGAAAAACTCTGGTGAGGCGGGATGCATCTGCATTGAGTTGAATTAGATGTGTTTCTGAGTAAACCAGGCTTAGATGCTTTTGTTTAGCAAAAGGCTCTAAAGTCTGCCAGACCGATTCAACTAATCCCCGAAGTTGAACTGGTTTTAGCGTGAGATATTCACTGGGATTTTGTTCTAAATGGCTTAGTTCTAGTAACTCTTGTACCAGGTTAATAAGCCGGTCAGTTTCTTGCAGCAGCTGGTCAACCCACCGGCTTAAAGGAGGTTGCAGACGACCCTGTAAGGTTTCTGCCACCAGACGAATAGAGGTGAGAGGTGTCCTGAGTTCGTGAGCCAAATCAGAAAAAGAGCGATCGCGCGACTGGGAAAGTTCCACCAAAGGTTGCCGATTTTCCAGAAATACTCCCACCTGCCCTTGTGGTAGGGGCAAGCTGGATGCTCTTAGAGCCAGCGATGCGTTGCCATACATATTATTTGGCGATCGCGAAGCGGCTCCGTAGGGAAGATCCGCATAAAGCGATCGCACTTCCCTCAGCGCCGCCGCCTCTAAGTAAGCTGGATGAAACTCCCACTCTACCTGGCTGGGCTGCTGCCGATGACGAGTATGCTCAATCAGTTGATCTAGCTCATACGAACGCACTAACTCCAATAGCAACCGTATTTGTCCTGGCTCCCATCGGGAAATCTGCAACAGCTGCCGCGCCTGCTCATTGCACCAGAGCAGCTGGTTTTCTTCATCTATATGCAGATATCCAACTGGTGCAGTTTCGAGCAGTTGTTGCCAGGTTTGCAGTTTCATCTCTAGCTGTTGCTGGTGCTGGTTGGCAAGAGCAACAGAACGCCGCAGCCGCGAAATCAGGGGTAAGGAAATCTCTCCGGTACTGGCATCAGCACGACTCTGCAATGACCCCAAAAGCAGCCGCAGCTGCCGGTATAGTGAAGCCTGCCGCCAAAGCCAAAACCCAATGCCTATAGCCAGCCCTAGGAAAAATGCGACTAGGGTCATACTCTTTGCTGAGTGTTGGGTAAATCCTGCATTCCATACTCTCTAATGCGGGACTAGATCAAGAGCCTACCGCATCTGCCTACTTCGGGGTATCAAACCCCACTCCGTAGGCTTGAGGGGTGCGTGTATCCCGACGCTGACTTACGGTACAGCACGGGACTTACAGCCCCTCAAACTCCCCAAAAGGTTAAACTCAACCAAAGCGGTAGCCAAACCCTCGTACTGTAATGATGTACTCTGGCTGGCCGGGATCTCGCTCTAATTTTTCCCGCAACCAGCGAATGTGAACATCTACGGTTTTAGTATCTCCCACAAAATCTGCTCCCCAAACCTGATCGATTAACTGCTCACGCGACCAAACTCGGCGGGGATAACTCATAAATAATTCCAGCAGGCGGAACTCCTTGGGCGACAGGCTGGCTTCCTCTCCCCGAACTAGAACCCGGCACTCTTGAGAAGAAAGGATAATATCTTTATATTGCAGTACCGATTGCTGAAGCCAGTCGCCCATTCGTTGGCGTCGCAACAAGGCGCGGCAACGGGCAATTAACTCCCGCATACTAAAGGGCTTGGTGATGTAGTCATCGGCTCCTACCTCCAGTCCCAAAACCCGGTCGGTTTCACTATCTTTAGCACTGACAATTAAAACCGGGACAGGGTTTCCTTGATGCCGTAGCAAGCGACATAAATCTAGACCATTGACCTGAGGTAGCATCAAATCCAGAATTATCAAGTCAAAGGGGAACTCATTAGTTGTGAGTTCAGCATTCTGAAGAAATGTCAAAGCTGTACGCCCGTCTGCGGCAGTGACAACCTTATAGCCTTCCTCTTCAAGGGACACAACCAGCATTTCCCGAATTAAGTCCTCGTCCTCTACCACCAGAATCCGGCTTGCCTGCCCTATGTCGTGACTGGAAGGACTTTTCGGCATATCGAGAGAAAGCATAATAGAAACTTTGTATTTGAAGTTCTAATCCAACATATACACCAAAATAATTCCAGAGCACCTAAAAAGGAATTACTAAGGGGCGTTGGTCTTAGCATACAGATATTGACACTCCGCCAACTAAAGTACGGTGGATTCTTGGTTCATTTAGTCGGCTTGCTTTTTTTGTAATACAAAAATTGGTGGAAAATGCTGCTACATTTAAGTACTTGGTCTGAAGTAGAAGCCTATCTAGAGCAATCCCAAGGCATTATTCTCCCGATTGGTTCAACAGAACAACATGGGCCAACGGGTTTGATTGGAACGGATGCTATTTGTGCGGAAGCGATCGCGCGTGGTACTGGCGACGCGATCGGCGCCATGGTTGGCCCTACAATCAACGTGGGCATGGCGCTGCATCACACTGCTTTTCCCGGCACGATTAGCCTGCGCCCTAGCACTATGATTTTGTTTATTAAAGATTATGTAACCTGCTTGGCAAAGGCTGGGTTTACCAAGTTTTTCTTTATCAACGGTCACGGCGGCAACATTGCTACGCTCAAGGCGGCTTTTGCCGAGACTTACGCTCACTTAGCGGACTTGAACCTGCCCAATGCCCATCTCGTGCAGTGTCAAGTGGGTAACTGGTTCATGTGTAGCTCGGTTTACAAGCTAGCTCATGAGTTATACGGCGACCAAGAAGGCTCTCACGCAACGCCTAGCGAAGTGGCAGTGACGCAGTATGTTTATCCAGAAGCGATTAAACAAGCACCCTTATCAACAGATGTTGGCTCTGGACACAAAATATATGGTGCATCTGACTTTCGCCAGCGTTATCCCGATGGACGTATGGGTTCTAACCCGGCTTTGGCAACTCCTGAACATGGGAAGCAATTCTATGATTTAGCGGTGAAGGAACTAAGTAATGGGTATCTGGAGTTTTTGAATGCGGAATGATAGGATATCCTGCCGATCAACCACAATATGCGTAGGGGCGGGTAAATATGAGAAAATCTGCTACCCACAAATATCTTGGTTAAACCCGCCCCTACAAGTTAATCGGTTTTTCTTACGGGTAATAAGCGCGGACATAATAGGAAAAGCGATCGCCAGGAACAGACTAAACCCTACACTTTAAAAGTGCGTTGCAGGCTAAATGAAGAAATACATAACACGCCATTATTGTCAAGTATTTGCCAGAGTATTTAAGCCTGTGCGCGATCGCCCACATTCTCTATTCGTTGCTTTCCCTTTCTTCCTGAGACCACTGCTGAAAGGGATGCTTCGCTAAATTGACGTTAAAATATCTAGGATCATCAGAAACTTCCCGCTCGATCCATTCCGGCAGCTCAACATTCTGATTTTCGTCGGTGATTTCAACTTCCGCTATAATTAATCCTTGATTTTCACCAGCGAACTCATCGATTTCCCAAATTAAGCCAGCTAATTTAATTTTATATCTGGTTTTTTCAATCAGTGGATGTTCGCATAAATTATCCAACATCTCTTGAGCATCTTCAGCTGGGATGGGATATTCATATTCTGCCCTAGAGATACCAACTGATTTGCCTTTGATAGTTATATAACCTTGCTCTCCCACAAGACGAATCCTCACGGTGGTGCCTTTTTGGGTGGCAATGTAACCTTGGCGATATAATATCCCAGTAGCCAGCGATCGCCATCTATCGCCCTTAACTAAAAATTTTCGCTCTATTTCAATAGCCATGTGCGATGTTTGTGAGTTTATTAATTAAAATACCAAATTTATCATTGGTTAATTGCTAAAAGTTTTAAGGGCAGGATGAGCAGACAGCTTTAATGAAAAAAGTGCTTTCTAGGACATTGCTATATCTTATGTTTTTTAAAAATTACATTTAATATTTTTATGAAATTGTGGCATCTTGAGGGAAACAAACCAAAATTGTGTTCGTCTGGATAATAGATATATCTCAGGTTTGCTGCCTAAAATATTTAATGTTTGTTCAAAACTTTTGAAAAAAAAGTTAAATAACTTTTACATTAATGCTGATAAAATAGCAGAAAAATAAAAACTTTTTACTTAAAATTTTGGAGGTGTAATGGATCGCCGTACTTTCTTTAGCTGGATGTTTATGAGTGGCTTGCTCAGCTCCCTGGCATCAAAGGGTGTTTCTCTTTCTTCTTCTGTTCCTTTAGAGAAGAAACAAGAAAAACGTAGAAATAGCTCTATTCAGGAAGAATCGCTTGCTGCTGGTAGCACTAGGGTTTTTAAGGTAAGTGATTATGGAGCACTAGTTACTGGCATTACTAATGACGCTGAAACTATAGCAGCTAATACAAAAGCAATTCAGGAGGCAATTGATACAGCAGGCAAGCAGGGTGGTGGTATAGTGCAAATTCCCGCAGGTAAATTTCAAATTGCTCCTCCAAATTTAAATGACCAAAAAGCTGCATCCCTCGTTATTGACTACGACAATATTACACTGACTGGAGCGGGAATTGGTCAAACTATCCTTTACAGCCGCTCGGATTACTCTCTATTCGATGGACCTGTTCGTAGACGTGGAGCTGTTGCTGGTAAACCTACTACTATAGGTAAGCGCGTTCGTAGAGGTATTGGTATTTTAGTCAAAGGCACTGTCCCTCCTGCTAAACCCAGGCAAAATATTAAGCTTCAAAATTTTGAAATTATAGGGGGTTCGCCTGGGTTCGAGGGATATACCGGAAACCGAGGTTTTCCTGCTAATACTACTACAGGTGATGGATGGGACGTCACTCACAAAGGTATCTGCCTAGATTTTGACGTGAGTTTAGATAACATTACTATTAATAATGTTTCAGTTCATGACTTCAGGGGTGAACTAATTTACGCTGGCGGTCGTAATGTAGGAAACCTAAAGATTACGAATTGCCAGCTATTTAACTCCAACGGCTCACTGCTAAGTTTAGACGCGAATCTAACAGTAACTAATTGTGATTTTGGAAAAACTGCAACTGCTTGGGTTGAAAATGCCCCCGTAGCTCCTAACAAAAGTTACCTTTTTTCTGGCTGTAATTTTCATGATTCTATACATCATGGTCTAGTTTTAGCTCAGGGTAAGATTGACCTACCAGGTAGGAAAGCATTGGTTACCAATTGTGAATTTAGAAATAGCTTAGAAGCTGGAATCGGTATCTTTGGAGGAGTTAATAATTGCACAGTGGAGAATAATAAGTTTTTTGATTGCGGCACCGTGCTTATAGTTAATAGCAACAACCAAGGGATTAAGTTGCTAAACAATCAAATTTATACAACACGAAAAACTATTGTTATAATCAGAGTATTTGGCAACCGTATACAGGATGTGCTTATTCAAAATAATACTTTCAATCCATCAACAACGCTTGATAAGTGTGTGTCTATGAATTATTTAGGTGATTTAACTAATGTGAGAGTTATAAACAACAATTTTAAAAACTGCGTCCCTCCTCGGCAGACAAGTAGAATTACTAACGAGAAACCTTTAATTGAGGGAAACAAATATTAGAATTGCATTAGCGAACTTAACGAAAAAAGCTACTATGTGTAATCGAGAGCCATATTTAATTTAACTGGTAAGCTGTATAGCTCCCATGAATTGCTGCTAAGCTGATACGCGAATTTTACGGTGAAAAAGTGCAAATTTGGTATGACTGGAGATGCGCTCGCGGCGCTCAAGTGGCGGGATGTTTTTGATGTGGGGAAGGATTTACTTGTGAGCAGATTAGCCCCCGAATGCCGTGTTCTCCTCATCATCAGGGTCGGTGCCAAAACTAGGTTGAGCAGGAATAGCGGCAACGATCGCATCTATCACCTTGGCAACGTGGATAATTTCTAAACCCAAGTCTGGAAAGGTTTGCCCTTTGGGGACGATCGCTTTTTTAAAGCCTAGCTTAGCAGCTTCTTTTAGTCGCAGTTCCATCTGAGAAACTGCCCTAACTTGCCCGCCTAAGCCAACTTCGCCAATCAGAACCGTGCCTGGATCGACGATGCGATCGCGGAAAGAAGCAACAACGGCGATCGCAATCCCCAAATCCACTGCCGGTTCTTCCACATGTAAACCACCAGCAGAGGCAACATAAGCATCTAATTTAGACAAAGGAATACCAACTCTTTTTTCCAATACTGCCAGAATTTGCAGCAGTCGGTTGTAGTCAACGCCAGTAGTTGAGCGGCGGGGGGAAGTGTAGCTAGTGGGACTTACCAGCGCTTGCAGTTCTACCACAATTGGGCGAGTACCTTCACAGGCCACTACGATAGCGGTACCGGGGGCTATTTCATCGCGGTTGCCTAAAAATAGCTCCGAGGGATTCGGCACTTCTCGCAAACCCCTGTCTGCCATTTCAAATACGCCGATTTCGTGAGTTGCACCAAAGCGGTTTTTAACTGAGCGCAGTAGCCGATGAGAAGCAAAGCGATCGCCTTCAAAATACAATACTGTATCTACAAGGTGTTCCAGTACTTTCGGCCCGGCGATCGCGCCTTCCTTTGTGACGTGACCCACAATCAACAGTGTGATATCCTCCCGCTTCGCCATCCGCATCAACGCCGAGGTACATTCTCGCACTTGAGCCACCGAACCTGGAGCCGATGCCATAGCCGGAAAATAAATAGTCTGGATACTGTCAATTACCGCCACATGGGGTTTTAGAGATTCTAACTCCTTCAATATCTCTTCTAAGTCTGTTTCCGGTAGCACATATAAATTCGGCTCATCCACACTAGAGTTTTTCTCCAGAGCAACTGAGGTTTCCTCCATCACCTCAGCCTCAATCGGGGTACCCTCATTGACTAGGGGAGTAGCAGGAGTACCAACACCTAAGCGAGAAGCTCGCAGCTTCACTTGCTGACCTGATTCTTCTGCACAGACATAGAGGATACGATAATTGTGAGCCAATCCATTGGCCACCTGAAGCAGTAGCGTTGATTTACCAATTCCTGGATCGCCGCCAATTAGCACTAAAGAGCCAGGAACAATTCCCCCACCCAGCACCCGGTCGAGTTCACCATAGCCAGAAGACCACCGCACTACTTGTCGGTCGCTTATGTCCGCAAACTTAACAGACACCCTTGGCTGAGCCGGAGCTTTAGGCGCTGATTTGCCGTTGGGTCGATGATTAGATTGAAGACTCGGCCGACCAGGAACGGCTGTGGGTGCTGCTGTGACCTGTTCTTCCAGAGAGTTCCAGCTGTTGCAGGACGGGCACTTGCCGAAGTATTGTGAAGACTCGGCTCCACATTCGTTACAAATATAGGTAATTCTAGGCTTTGCCATGTCTTAATTGTTATAGAATTTTAAGACAGCGAAAATTTAAGGAAAGCATAAAAAGCAGTATAGGTGCGAGTTTCAGCTTCTGCAAACTAGCTCACTTGGGTGATATCTTAATGATAAGGTATAAAAAATTAACGATTAGAAATACTAGTAACTAGGAGCGTTGAGCAGTTTGGAAAGCCACAAAGAAAAAATCCTGGTGGTTGATGATGAAGCCAGCATTCGTCGGATTCTGGAAACTCGACTGTCAATGATCGGCTACGATGTCGTCACGGCTGCCGATGGAGAGGAAGCCCTAGATACTTTTCGCAACGCCGAGCCTGACTTGGTTGTTTTGGATGTAATGATGCCCAAGCTCGATGGCTACGGTGTCTGTCAGGAGTTGCGTAAAGAATCGGATGTTCCCATCATTATGCTAACGGCTTTGGGCGATGTAGCTGACCGCATCACCGGGTTAGAACTGGGAGCCGATGACTATGTAGTCAAACCTTTTTCCCCCAAGGAATTAGAAGCCCGGATTCGTTCAGTGCTGCGGCGGGTGGACAAAACGGGTACATCGGGAATTCCCAGTTCCGGTGTCATCCATGTGGGGAATATTAAAATTGACACCAATAAACGGCAAGTTTATAAAGGTGATGAGCGCATCCGGCTGACTGGGATGGAATTTAGTCTGCTGGAGTTGTTAGTCAGCCGCTCTGGAGAACCTTTTTCCCGTTCGGAAATATTGCAGGAGGTGTGGGGCTATACACCAGAACGCCACGTTGATACACGGGTGGTAGATGTTCACATCTCGCGCTTGCGGGCTAAGTTGGAGGATGACCCCAGTAATCCAGAGTTGATTCTCACCGCCAGAGGTACAGGCTATTTGTTCCAGCGGATTATTGAGCCAGATGAACTATGAACATAGTACGTGAGTGTTGAATGTTGAGTCTTGAATTGAAGAAATTAAATAAGTCTTCATCGCAGCGCCTCCTTCAGGCCTTTTAACTCAAAACTCAAAACTCATAACTCATAACTATTTGGAAGCATGGCTAAGCAAGATCAAAATCAGGTATTGCGACGTCTGCCACTTGTCGCCGGTGGGTTAGCCGGTGTCTTGTTGATGATGAACAGGTTGCTGACGCCGCAGTTGACTGATTCTCAAGCTCGCTCTGATGCGCTGGGTGTGATATTAAGTGCGCTGTTAATTTTGACGGGGATGCTGTGGCAGCAGGTACAGCCAAAACGCCCTGACGCTGTTGAGTTGACTGGCGAGGAGGGTTTTGAACTAGCCCCGATGCTAGCGGAGCCATTAAAAACTGAACTAGCCTGGGCATCGCATCTGTTGCTGACGAATACAGTAACGCGATCGCTCGTCGTTTGGTATCAAGGAAAAATATTATTGCGGCGAGGCATTTTAGGCGTAAAGCCGGATGTCCAGCCGGGGCCAATAATAAAGCGTGTGCTAGACAAACAAAAGCCCGTTTATTTAGTAGACCTGAAAGTTTATCCAGGACGGATTGAATTTGACTATCTGCCAGAAAATACCCAGGGTGTTATTTGCCAGCCCCTAGGAAACCAAGGCGTGCTGATTTTGGGTGCAAATGCTCCGCGCAGTTATACAAAACAAGATGAAAATTGGATCGAGGGGATTGCTGATAAACTCGCAGACACCCTCAGTCGCTATTCAGATGATGTTGCCCCGGCAGGTATTTAAATGGACATGACAATTGTGTACTGGTTGCTCGTTGCCGTCATGGTTGTGGGCGTTATTGGGGCTATAATTCCTGGCATCCCTGGCTCTAGTTTGATTGTGGGAGCAATTATTGTCTGGGGAGCAATTTACGGTTTTAGTAGTGTCAGTTGGGCACTGGGAGTCTCAGTCGTAGTTTTGCTCCTCAGCATAGGCATTGATTTTTTAGCCACTTATTGGGGGGCGCAACGTGCTGGCGCGAGTTCCTGGGGGCAGATTGGAGCCATAGTGGGCTTAACTGTGGGTATTTTAGGATTTTTGCCAGCTTTGCCTTTTGGAGGCCCCTTAGTAGGCATATTGCTGGGACCATTAATGGGCGCGATCGCGGGTGAGTTCCTCTACCGGCGGGAGTTAGAGCTAACACTTAGAACTAAGCAAGCGCTTAAGGCAGGTGTGGGGATTGTGGTGGGTTCGCTGGTTGGGCGTTTGATTCAGGGGTTGTTAGCGCTCGCAGCTGTTGTCGTCTTCTTAGTTACAACCTGGCAGTTGGGAACCGGAGCTTAGGAACAAAATTCCTGAGACATTATTCTATAAGCTTGCTAAGTTACCCCTTGCTAGCGCTGAAGCCTGGTGTAGTGGTACTCAATTCTCAACCTAGAAACAGGGGTGTCACCAAGTGAAAAGATTATCTGCCGGAACATTAATTACAGCACTATCTTTGCTAGTTGTATCTACCCCAAATCCCGCTAATGGTCAACTTGTACCACAACCCTGGGTTTCAGTTGGTGCAAAAGATGGCGATGTCACCTATTCTGTGGGGGCGCGGGCTTTCAATTTGGGAGTTGAGCTAGGAAGTGGCCCTGACGGGGCTACTGGAGTAGATGTGCTTAAATTTATTAGCGTGCCAGTGGTTTCACCTTATGTGGGAGTTGGACTGTACTCAGAAGATGGAGGTTTTGCTTACTCAGGTGGTGTCCAGGTAGGGGCTTCAGATAACGTAACCTTGGGTGTTGGTTACAACTCGGTTAGGGGAGTAAACGGGCAAGTTGGGATCAGATTTTAGTGAATGCGATCGCCGAAGGCGGGTCTTCCCTACGGGACGCTGCGCGAACGACCATCGCGTAGCGTGTTGCGGAGCAACGTATCGCCGAAGGCGGGTCTTTGACCATCGCTCATGCGGTTAAACACCAGACGAGACATTTGAGCAAGAATATCCTTGTTTCGGGCGTAGGCGCGATCGCTACCAAAGACAACCAGAATATAGGCGGTTTCACCGTCTCTCGTTGATACATATGCTGCCTCGTGCTGATCTGTCGAAGTCCATCCGGCTTTGGAGGCCAGGTAGACATCATCTGGCAGATACTTTCCAAACAATAACTCTTCTTCAGGAGTTGACCGATTTTCTTGACTTAAATCTCTTGTTAGCAATTTCGCCATTTTTTGGCTAGCTTCTGGCGACACAGACTGGTTAGTAACAATCTCGTATAAGAGTCGAGCCGCATGAGCCGTGGTCATCTGATTCCGCAGAGGCTTTTTGGGGTTTCCCCGCATCTGCAAATCTCGCCCTTTGGGGAGATAGAGATTTAGGTAAGGAACCGGATAAACTTTTTGGTTGATATTAATGCCTTTATAGCCTGCTGATTGAAAAGTTTGGTTGATTCCATTACGCTTTTGCAACCAATTTTGGTAATTTTTGCCCTGGAGCTTTCCTCCAGATTTCGTGTCAGTAATTCTGTCTAAAATACGGCTAGATGACTCGTTATTTGAGTATTGAATCATCTTATACAGGTCTGAATAAACTGACTGTTCGTTGGATAAAATACCTTTTTCTATCTGATCGTAAATTGCCGCCATCCAAAACAATTTGACGACACTGGCGGGATACCTCAGTTGCTCTTGTTTATATCCGGCAACTTCACCGGACTTTATATCAATTAATGTAATTGATAAAGGAGCCGTGGGTAGTCCTTTAACAGCAGCAAAACTAACAACCTCATCAACAATTGTTTGCAGCTCTTTGCTCTGTTGAAGTTTAGGAGGCGTGGTGACGTTGTAGGATAGCGCTGTAAGATTTTGTCTTAGCTGAAGAAAGGTAGTAGGTGGTGATGCTGCTTGTACTAAGGTGGAAAATACCAGTGGTGCAGGAGGTAAAATAGGGGGCGGGAATATAATCATAGGTAGTTTTACAGATAGTTATCCTAGATGCGGATTTATTGGGGTGCTAACCCATACTATCAAATTTAGTTGAAGCTCATATTATCGCTGAGGTTAAAGGATTCCTTCTTGCCAGAAAAACCTTCTACCTAGCCTAATAGGCTATATTGAAAAATCCGTTTCAGTCGCCCAATACATACTGGTATCTGTGTTCATCTGTGTTTATCTGTGGTTAAAAATATCTTCAAACCACTGTTCGGATAGGTTCTAAGAGTGGGCGACACAAATCTAAAATCTAAAATCGAATGGCTTATCGACTCAAGCTGCGATTGCTCATTTGGTCAAACACCAGACGAGACATCTTAGGAAATATGTCCGAGTCTTCCGCGTAGGCGCTATCATTACCAAATACAGCCAAAATATAAGCAGTTGTATCATCTTCTGTTATCACCAATGCTGCATCTAGCCTATCCGTAGAAGTTCCGCCAGCTTTGGAATAAAAGTTAACATTAGTGTCAGCTAAGCCCTCCCCTAGCAAACCCCGTATAGGGTTAAAGTTGCCTGTCTCTTTTTTCCACACTTCTGAACTCAAATCTCTTTTTAGCAATTCACACATTGTTTCGCTTGCTGCTGCTGAAACAGCCTCTTTACTCACGCAAATCTCGTACAGTAGCCGAGCCGCATAATTTGTGGTTATCTGATTCCGAATAGAACCTTGGGGAACGTTCCGCATCTGCAAATCCGTACCCATAGGCTCTGGAAAATTTATAGAATAAACAGGAAAAGCTTTTTGATTAATATTAATATTATCGTAACCGGCTGGCTGAAAGAATCTACTAATAGATTGTCGCTTATTTAGCCAATCCTTAAACTTTTCATTTTCGATTTTTAGTTGAGATTTAGTATCGGTAATTTGATCAACAATAAAGCTAGCGGCATCATTGTCAGACTGTTTAATCATTTTGTCAATATTTACATTGAAATTACCTTCATTTTCCAAAATACGATTTTCTATATGTGCATACCCAACTACCATCCAAAACATTTTTACTACACTCGCGGGATATCTAAAGCTATCTTGCTGATAGCCCGCTATTTCACCTGTTTTAGTATCTATTAATGTAATCGATAAATACTTTGTAGGCAGATCTTTATCAGAAGCAAGACTAACCAACTCATCAACAAGTGCTTGCAAACTTTCACTCTGCTCAAAGTGGGGAGGTGCCGTGACATTGTAAACAAGTTCTGGATTTTCTTCCCCTGGTTGAGGAGAGGAAATGGTCAGTGGGCCAGCTTTAGCCCCAGGGGGAAGTACTCGCGAAGCAGAAGGTAGATGAAAAAGCTGTGACCAAATCGTGGATGATTTGGCAGATAATTGTGCGTAATGCCAGGTGTTCGGACTTCTTACTGCTAATCCAGCAATTGTAAATAGGGCAGTGAATGCGATCACTATGGCAGCAACTTTTTGCCCAGAGGCTTTAGCAGCATGGTCTTTAGATATGCGCCTACTAAACATAGTTGAACCTTGCTTCCGCCTTTGCTGCCTATTGCTTGAGGGCGCTCTAGAAATTTTAGTGCCTCGCGGTGTAGACTGCTGGTTATAGTGATTTTCTAAGTAAGTAACTCGGCCTTGAAGTTTAGCATTCTGCTGCGTTAGCTTTTCAATCAATAGATAAGCACGGTCAAGTTTGGCTTGCAGAGAAGCAATCTCTTGGTCACGCTTATCCCTTTCTGGTTGGGGTTTATGGCTCATGATCTACACCTGATTATGGAGGCTTGCTTTGTCTTATCTGCCTGTATAAGCTTTTGTTGAAGGGGAATAGGTGCGTCTGGATTATGGCGGCTGGGTTCACAGTAAGGAAGTTGACCTTCTCAAAGGTTCAGTCCCCGCCAAGTCTAGAATTTGTAGCTGGCTGCCGTCAAACACTAGACTAGACATATTGGGAAATATTTTACCGTCTTGGGCATAGGCGTGATCGTCAGCAAAGATAGCTAAAATATAGACCGCTTCACCGTCTCTCTTTGTAACAAATGCAACCTCATTCCGCGAACCGAAGCCCAGCCCGCTTTTGATAAAAACGGAGATGGTTATAAACATAGTACCAAGGGGATATTTGCATACTCTCAATTTAAATTGGGAAGCCTTATTACTGCACGCAGCGGTTTATTTAACTGTTACCTTCTGGATACAGAAACGGAAGGATATTTTTTAGCAACGCAGCGCCATATATAGCAATCCTTCAGTTAGCTTTTAGCAATTAGCTTTGAGCAGTTGAAGAGTGATAGCAGCACTTCTGGATGCATAGGGTTGAGGTCGATTGCCAAGCGCAGCCTTGGCGACTGCTATATCTGTAAAACTAAAAGTTGCGATTGCTTATACCGAACTTTGGTAAGTTGAACGT
>JAHHGU010000031.1 GCA_019359765.1 Aphanothece sp. CMT-3BRIN-NPC111 | reverse complement strand
ATCAACACCAGCAAGCAATTCATCTAACCCGCCAACCCCAGCGGAAAGCCCACCTCCGCAAGCAGTTCCACCGCCGAATCAACCTACGCCGCCAAGTTCTTCCACACCATCAACACCAGCAAGCAATTCATCTAACCCGCCAACCCCAGCGGAAAGCCCACCTCCGCAAGCAGTTCCACCGCCGAATCAACCTACGCCGCCAAGTCCTTCCACACCATCAACACCAGCAAGCAATCCATCTAACCCGCCAACCCCAACTGAAAGCCAACCTCCGCAACCATCTCCAGGAGAGAATCAACCTGCGCCGCCATCAACTCCAGTACCAGAAAAACAGGACGATGAGCTATTCCAAAGAATATTTGGTCGTCCGCGTACCAGTGGTAGCGTACAGCGGGTAGTTGTTTCCTTTTTGATTAATGGGGAGGAGCAGGGGCAGGTATTAATTTTGCTGTCGCCAGGAGGTACACCTGAAGTACGTTTCCAAGCAGGAGCATTCTTGGAAAAGACCGCAGAGATTGTTCGCCCTGATATTCAAGAAAAACTGCGAGCAGCCATCGATAAAGAGGGGAATCTCACACTAGAAGTGTTGCGGCAAAATGGCTTAGAAGCCACTTTCGATCAGCGGGAATTAAAGCTGCAAGTCCAGGTTCCACCCGCGCAACGCAAGACCAATGTTTATAATGTGCGAGAAGGAAATCTGCCCCCTGAAGCCAAAGATGCTTTACCCCCTAGCAGAATTAGCGGTTATATCAATCTTCGGGGTGGTGAAAACTATGTCTGGTCGGGAAAGGAGGGAACTTCATTAGGACGCCAGCCACTCAGTCTCGATTTTGAGGGAGCTTTAAATCTCAATGGTTGGGTTATTGAGGGTAGCACTGCTTTTACAGAGAAAGCTAATCCTAATTTAGTACGTGGTGATCTTCGCGTAGTACGGGACGCTCCCGACCAAGCATTACGTTATGTGGTGGGCGATCTTTCTGTTCCAATCACAGGCTATCAAAGTAGCCGACCAATGGCTGGGATTACTGTTGCTCGAAACTTCTCCTTGCAGCCTTATCGCGTAACGCGACCTATCAGTCAATTTGAGTTTTTTCTAGAAAGACCCTCAAGGGTTGAGGTGTTGATCAATGGTCGTCTGACGCAGACGTTGCAGTTACCTCCGGGACGGCAAGATATCCGCGATTTGCCACTAAACGGCGGTATCAATAATGTGCAACTAATTATTACGGATGATGTAGGTCGGGTGCAGCGGCTTGATTTTCCGGCTCCTGTTGCTAGCGAGTTACTTGCTCCTGGCTTGCAACAGTTCGCCTACAGCCTTGGTTTTCCTACAAAGGTTGAAAATGGCGATCGCAGTTACGACTTGACACAACCTACTCTCACCTTGTCCCATCGCTGGGGATTAAATACCACTTTAACAATGGGTGGATATTTACAAGCTGACCCCAAACAGCAACTCGCAGGTATTGAAGGTGTCTGGGCAACAAGCTTTGGTAACTTGGGATGGGATATGGCGTTAAGCCATGCTAGTGATATAGGAAGCGACTACGCTGTGAGGTTGCGTTACGACTACTTTCAAACAGGTGAAAATAATCCCTCTCAACGCACATTTCGCCTTGCTTTAGAGCATAAGGGATCTCATTTCACTAATGGAAGTGAACTCGTCCCCCGAAATAACTACACCTACGACCTCTCAGCTTATTACAGCCAAAACCTTTTTTGGGGAATTAGTGGTAACTTAAGTGCTAATTATCAGTTTGGTCGGGCAGAAGTGCTTGATACTTACAGGCTCTCTTTGGGACTATCTAAATCTTTTAAAAATGGGTTGGGAGTTAACTTAAACCTCAACCAGAGTCGCAACAGTATAGGTCAAAACGAGCAACAAGCTTACTTGAGCCTCTTCTTATTCTTGCCCAAGCAGCGTCAATCTATTCAGGCAACAAGTGATATTAGAAATACCAGTAGTCCTACTAACCGCTTAACTTGGAACTACAGTTCTCCCAGAAGTATAGGCGGTATTAATGCCTCTGTAGGTGTGGCAGGTACTCCGACTGATTATGATCTAACGGGTCGATTAAGTTATACAGGCTACCGCGCTAACGTTGAGTTTTCTCATGATTTTCTACTCTTTCGCGATGCTTCTGAGGCTACTAGCAATACGACTCGGCTGAATTGGGGTACTGCCTTAGTTTTTGCTGATGGGCATTTTGGCTGGTCGCGCCCTATTAACAATAGTTTTGCTCTTATAACTCGCAACGAAAACTTTAGAGGTCAACAGATTGGAATTAACCCAGGTGGAGGCGGCTATATTGCTAGGGCAGATAACTTAGGACCAGCAGTGGTTCCTGATCTACAACCTTACCAAGTTTCTACTCTCAATATAGATGCCCCAGATTTGCCTTTAGGATATGATTTGGGTCCAAGTATTTATCATCTTCTACCAAGCTATAGAAGCGGCACTGTAATTCGTGTCGGTACAGATGCCAGTGTTTTCCTAAGAGGAGTTTTGCTAGATGCTAAAGGGGAACCTGTTTCTTTACAGGCGGGCGAAGTTGTTTCGCTTTCAGATCCTAAGTGGAAGCCGTTAACTCTGTTCACTAATAAAGCAGGTAAGTTTGCTTTAGAAGGTCTTAAACCGGGTCGCTACGAACTACGACTATTTGGAAATCAGGAGAATCCTCTTCCCTTTGAGATTCCCTCTGACAAGACTGGAGTTTATGATATCGGTACGTTAAAATTTCCTAGCTAAAGGCTTGTTCATAAATCACGCCGCACTTTTAGTTAGCAATAATGTTAAACATTAGGGTATCTCTATAAAGACCTGCTGGTATTTTATTGGCATCTGATTCTTTAACATTAATAGTCAAAGACCTACTACAGCCAGTGCTAGTTGCACAGGCTTTTAAATCCTTGTTGATAGATGTTTTGTTTTCTACAACTAACGGAGTTTCAGCAGTGCCACTGAGGCTAACGGCTGCTGCACCATCGTAGCTCAATGTATAAGGGGTTGAGTAACTGATAGCACTATCAGTCATTTTTAGCACGCCGTTATTAGCCGATGTTACGGTCAACTTGTAACCATTGGACGCATTCGATCTAATACTAACGCTACCAACGTTGAGATTAGTGATAGCTGAATCATCTAATGGGACTTCAATAGTTACTTCTCTTGCCGATACGTCTAAAACCTGCTGAACAGTGCCAGACAACATGATAGTGCTAGTAGTATCAGCCACAGCATAGGGTGAAAACGTTGCCACTGCACCGACTGACAAACCAGCAACCATAAGTCGGCGGGAAATTGCACTCGCTGTTTTGATAGATAATCCAGAAGCGATTAGTCGGCGGGAAATTGCACTCGCTGTATTAATACCTAGCCCAGATGCGATCGCGCGACGAGAAATTGCACTAGCTGTTTTGATAGATAGTCCAGAAGCAATGAGGCGGCGACAAACTGAACTGGTAGGCAAATCGTTATGGTGCGAGTCTGACAAGGCTTTTGTTATAGAGGCTGATAACAAGATGTTTTGTTGTGTGAATTTAATTGATAAGTACTATTCTAATTATTTAAAACCTATTTGTAAATATAAATTAAGGAAAAACTTAAAATTTTCTTCAATACCAGATAAGAGTAGGTTGGGTTGTTGGCGAAGTTTCAAACTATTGAGTTTGTTTGACGCTTTGATTTAATCGCGACCTTCTTTGAAAGTCACAATTATAGAAGTAAGTAGGTGAACATAAAAAACATTGCATCAAGACCACTAACAACTGACAACTAACGAACCAATTAAACGGACTTGATATTACATACTTAAATCTGATGGTTCAACGGCAGCATAACTATAAAAGTTGTTCCTACTCCTACATCACTGCTCGCAGTGATACTGCCACCATGTATATCCACAGCATTTTTCACAATTGCTAGTCCTAGTCCAGTACCTGAAATAGTACCAACATTTTTAGCTCGATGGAAAGCATCAAACAGTAGTTCAGTGTCTTCTGGAGGAATACCAATGCCTTGATCTTGAACTTGGAAAACAGCATTTTCATCCTGGTAAGAAAGTTCAAAATAAATAGTGCTGCCACATGGGGAATATTTCATCGCGTTTGAGAGTAAATTAGTGAAAATTTGCCGCAGCAACTTTTCATCCATGTATGCAAACTTTTTGGCTAACGTCTTATCAGGAAAGTTACCGTCATTGACAAATATGATTTGATGCTGGTTGCCATCAGCAAGTTGCATCTCCTCAGTAAGTTCCTGGCAGAATTGAATTAAATTGATGACTTTTGGCTCAAACTCTACTTTGCCAGCGTCGGCTTTAGCAACTATCAAAACATCATTTAATAGCTCTGTCATGCGTTTAACGCCGTCTTGAATACGATGCAGATAACTTACTTTCTTCTCCTCATTCCATCTATGACTGTAATGTTCCAATGATTCAGCCGCAGCCAAAATGGTAGTGAGCGGGGTACGGAACTCATGAGAGGCAATGGTAATAAAGCGGGATTTTAATTCGTTTAGTTGTTTTTCTTTCTCGAAGGCGTTACGAATTTCAGTTTCCGCCCGCTGACGCTCAGTGATATCGCGAACTAATGCCAGTATAAGCCTACTTCCATCTAACTCGAATACGCCAACACTAGCCTCAACGGGAAATGTTGTTCCATCCTTGCGTTTATAAACCCCATTTAAGGTAATAGGAATGCCAGGAATCATCTGCTTCCACAGCTCTGTAGCTTTTTCAAAATCAAAATTTTCTTCGATATCCGTTACCGTTAAACTCAGTAGTTCCTCACGGCTGTAGTTCAGGCTGTCGCAGGCACGCTGGTTAACAGCAATGAAGCGTCCTTGTAAATCATGCAACAAAAAACCATCGGCAGCTTGCTCAACCAATTGCCGAAAGCGTTCTTCACTCTCTCGCAGTGCTGAATCTGCACGAACTCGCTCAACGATCTCCCGCCGTAATTCATGATTGATATTCCTGAGCTGAATAGTACGTGAATTGACTCTAATTTCTAGTTCTTCATTAATTTTTTGCAGAATAATTTCTGCTGTTTTGCGGTCAGTAATATCGGTAGCAATTCCCAGAACTTGGTAACTATTTCCGTCTGGAGAAAATAGCGGTTTCTTGATTGTCTGAAAACAATGCACTTTTCCTGTATAGTCAGTAACTTTTTCTTCAGGAATAATTAGTTCCTGTGAGGTTGCCATTACTTGTCTATCAGCTTCTAGAAATTGCTCTACCTCTTGTTTATTGAAATTAAAATCGCCGTCCCTCTTGCCAATAAGGTTTTCAGGAGTTGTGCCATAAAGCTGGGCTAGAGCTTTATTAACCAGGGTAAACTTACCATTCCAGTCCTTAACAAAGATTAAATTAGGATTTGTATCAATAACTTGACTGAGAAAGGTTTTTTGCGCTTGGATTGCTGCTTCTGCCTGCTTGCGTTCAATGAACTGGTTGATCTGGCTGCCGATGTCCGCCATCATCTTGAGTAGCTTGTGATCCGGCGGGCGAATATAGCAGCTGTAGAACGCCATGACACCGATCACTTCGCTGCCGTTGCGGATGGGAAAAGCGAAGGCTCCATACAATCCATCTTTAACCGCAGCTGTGGCTCGTGGAAAGTTTATGTCTGTAGAAATGTCAGTAATCCATACAGGTTCACCGCTACTCCAGACGCGACCAGGCAAACCTTGTCCGCGTAAAAAGGTAGTTTCACGACTGCTAGCAAAGAAATTCGCACCTGAAAACGAGGCTTCTTCATGCCAAATAGTATCCAAGCGTAGCTCTGTAGAATCAGGAGACAAGAGCCATACTTCTCCAGCTTCCCATCCCACACTTTTGCCGATTGACTCCAGGATCTTAAAAGAAGCTTCTTGGAGCGTGGTAGATTCCCCTAAAATGTGAGCCACCACAAACTGCATGGTCTGCCGTTCTTCTGCCCACTTGCGCTCAGTGATATCTCGAAGAGAGGCAAGATAGGCAGTTTCTCCCTGCCAACTTGTTTCCACGACGCGCATTTCCACTGTGGGTGCTTCTCCACTTTGACGCATAATACATAGATCTCTTGTTTCACCCGGCACTACAGAAAAGCTAAATAATTGTCCCAAGAGTTCCTCGGCTTTGCAGCCAAATAAAGCTTCTGCCGCCGGGTTGATAAAACGCACAACTCCATTTGTGTCCAGAACAATCATGCCATCAACGTTTGTGGCTATTAGATTGTGGAAGTTGGCTTCGCGATTTTGTAACTCTTGCGTACGTGCTTCTAAATCCATTCGTAGGCGGTTTCGTTCAATGGCATAGCGGATGGCACGGACTAACAATTTGCCATCCATTTCGCCTTTTACGAGGTAGTCCTGTGCCCCTTGCCTGACAGCCTGGAGTGCGATCGCATCATCTTTGAAACCAGTTAGTACTACAATCGGTACCTGGCATGAGACAGCACGGGTTTGAGTAAGTGTATCTAAGCCTTGTCCATCTGGTAGCGATAAATCTAGCAGGATAATGTCAAACTGATCTTCACTAAGATACTGAAAGGCCTCGCTCAGTTGCTTGGCATAACTGAGGTTGAACCGCTCGCCACCTTCCTCAACCAGCATCTCCCTTACTAATCTGGCATCTCCTGGGTTGTCTTCTACCAGCAGGATTTTGAACACTGTTTGTTGGGAACTATCGATTGCGTCTCGATCGAGAGGTTTATCTATGCCCATTAATGCTTTATTCTGAGCCAGAATTTGGTGATTCGGGCAAGATGCAATCAAATCTGGCATTGCAGTTACTAAAGGGTTTTCCATACAATTTAACTCTACAAAGCTATTAGATTAGTCATCAGGTTGGATGTTAACTCTGATGCGCTCGTCGCCGCGCCACTTGTCGAGCTAGATTAAGTTAACTGTGGCGGTAGTTGCACTATTGTCAGCCAGAAATCCTCAATCGTTTTCACAACCGTCATAAACTGCTCTAGGTCTACTGGCTTGGCAATGTAGCAGTTTGCATGAAGGTTATAACTTTTGATGACATCTTCCTCAGCCTTAGAAGTTGTCAGGATCACTACTGGTATCCTTCTGAGGTTGGGGTCGCCTTTAATTTCCGCTAGCACTTCGCAACCGTCTTTCTTAGGCAAGTTCAAATCTAACAAAACCATATCGGGACGAGTTGCATGGATGTATTGTCCTTCCAGGCGTAGATATGCCATAGCCTCCACCCCATCCTTGACTACGCTCAGATTGTTAAGAACTTTAGCATCCCGAAGTGCTTCAATAGTCAAACGCACATCTCCGGGATTGTCCTCAACCAGAAGAATCTCTATAGGTCTACCCATTGTTTGGTGATGCATGGTTATCAATTTGAACCATTGGTAACGTAAAGTAAAATATGCTACCTTGTGGCAACTCTGTTTCTACCCAGATTTTTCCACCGTGGCGTTCGACAATTTTCTTACAAATTGCCAAGCCAATCCCAGTACCTGGGTATTGATCCCTAGTGTGTAGGCGCTGAAAGATCTCAAAGATGCGTTCAGTGTATTCCGGTGCAATGCCAATGCCATTGTCCCGTACAGAGAATATCCATTCGTTTGTTCTTGGCTCAGCTGCAATCTGAATACATGGCGGTCGATCGCCACTAAACTTAATAGCGTTACCAATCAGGTTTTGGAATAACTGTAGCAGTTGTGAACTATCACCCATGACAGTGGGTAAAGGACTATGGGCGATCGCAGCCCCAGCATCCTCCCTGGCTATCTGTAAGTTTTTTACTGCCCGCTCAAAAATTAGTTCGCAGTTAATTGGCTCAAAGGATTTGCCACGAGTACCTACCCGCGAGTAGGCAAGCAAATCATTGATCAAAACCTGCATGCGCTTGACACCATCCACTACATAATCGATAAATTCGTCAGCATCGGTATCCAGTTTGCCTTGATAGCGCCGTGCCAATAGTTGTGTATAACTGGCAACCATCCGCAGTGGCTCCTGTAAGTCATGGGAGGCAACGTAAGCAAACTTTTCTAGTTCGGCATTGGAACGCTCCAACTCTACCGATCTGAGCGCTAGTTCTTTCTCTATCTGCTTGCGCTCGGTGATATCCTTCATAAAGCAATAGTGCCCAATAAATTGCTCCTTGCTGTCGTAGGCACCAATCATCACGACTTCTTTATAGAAGATAGAGCCGTCTTTACGGACGCCCCTTGTTTCCACTTGGACTTTGCCGTTGGCGAGCATCTGCTGATAAGCGGCGATCATTTTTTCGCAATCTTCAGGGTGTGCGGTTTGTTGCCAGCTCATGCCGATCGTTTCTTCCGGCTGATAACCGATCGTGCTGGCATAAGCTTTGTTGACCATGATGTAACGTCCCTGGGTGTCTAGCCGTGAGATTCCTTCCACAGCATTTTCTAGGGCGAGGCTGATTGACTGTAATTCTTCTTCCGCTTGCTTTTGAGCGGTCATATCACGGGCGATCGCATACAGAAAACCGCTTTCACGATCTGGAGAGGATGTCCATGCTAGCCACTTATAGGAACCATCTTTACAGCGATAGCGATTTTCAAAGTAGATGCTAGGTATACCAGTAGCAAGCTTTTCTACTTCGGCTATAGTTGCGGCTACATCTTCAGGATGAACAAAATCCAGGAAGGGTTTGCTTAAAAGTTCCTCTTGGGTATAACCAAGGGTTTTTTCAAACGCTGGGTTTAAGCGCTTGAAATAGCTATCGATACCAGCGATACACAGCAGATCGACAGAGAGAGTAAAGAAGCGATCGCGCTCTGCCTCAGCTTGCTTGCGCTCAGTGATGTCCTCAACTGTTCCCACATAACCGAGCAGTTTACCAACATCAGAATGTATGGGAGAAGTCCTGGCATCAACCCAACGCACCATTCCTTGCGGAGTTTGGCAGCGGAACTGCCCAGAGTATTCACTAGCCTCACCCGTGGCAGCTAGCCAACCAGATAGCACCGAAGAGCGATCTTCTGGGTGAATTGACTTAATCCATCCCTGAGCTAAAGTTTCTGTAAGGGTCAAGCCAGAGATAGCTTGGTATTTGGGATTGGTATAACTACAGTTACCTTCGGTATCAGAGATAAAAATACCGATAGGTGAGCAAGCAGTCAGGCGGCGAAATAGATCTTCCGAGTTTCTTAGCGCCTCCTGTACTGCTTTGTGGGCAATAATTTCTTTGTGCAATTTTTGGTTAGCTGCCTCTAACTGTTCTGGGCTAGGAAGAGCAAGAGCTTTAGGAACTAACGGTACAAGCTCCACAGCGGTGTACACTGACACCAAAGCGGTAATAGCTTTTATGAACCCTGACAGCCAGTAAGTTGGGTGCCAGAGTGTCCAAATTTCCATGATGTGGGTAGTACCACAAGCAATAATAAAAGCTCCAAACAGCATAAATATCCAGTTAAAGGGCAAATCTTGCCGCTTTCGGACAAAGTAGACCAGCGTAATGGGGATGGAATAATAGGCGATCGCGATTAAAGAATCAGATAGAACATGGAGCCAAACCAATCCTGGTTTCCAGAGGTAGCAATGCCCATGAGGGATAAACTGCCCTGAATAAATAAAATTTTGTAAAAATTGCAGCATACTTGACCGCCTTGCGGGATGTCAAAAGCACTGTTGTAGGTAAATTTAGAAAACCCTGACACCAGTGGTGTACTTCTAGTGTTCCCTGTTCCCCCTAACTTATAACTACTGAGGGCAGCAAGGCAGCGATAAACAGGATCTAGATACCTAGTGCGCCCTCTGGTAAGTTTTTGTTGGGAACGGATTGCTGTATTAGGAAAACGAGCATCCACCTACAGGCATAGTCCTAAAGTTTGCTAATCTATTTCAACAAGACCTAAAGTAGTTCAGTTGAGCAATCCCACGAAATCAAGTATGAGTAAGTTTCAAACCAAAACCCTATTAATCTGCACCTTATTGGCAACGTATGCGATCGCCGGTTGTTCAAATGGTGGCTCTGGTTCTAGCCAAGGTGGTGGCTCCACCTCCACAGCTTCTGGAGGAAATACCGTCAAAATTGTTTCCAGTCTGCCTATGACAGGAAGCTCTTTGAGTCTGACTCAAACGATTGTCAACGGCATCAAGCAAGTGGTTGAGAGTAAACCAACAGCCTGTGACGGCAAGCTCAAGATCGAGTATCAGGTAATGGACGATGCCACTGCCGCTGCCGGAAAATGGGACCCAGCCCAGGAAACAGAGAACGCCAATAAAGCCGTTGCTGACAATACAGTTGTCGCCTATATTGGCACGTTCAACTCTGGTGCTGCCAAGCTAGCCATTCCAATTTTAAACCAAGCTAACTTGCTGATGATTAGCCCTGCGAACACTTATCCCGGCTTGACAAAAAAAGGTTTGGGTGAAGCAAACGAACCTGAAGTTTACTACCCCAATGGCAAGCGCAACTATACTCGCGTCGTTCCTACTGACGACCTCCAAGGCTCCTTAGGTGCTAACTGGGCTAAATCACTGGGCGTGAAAAAGGTATATATTCTCGATGATCAAGAGCTTTACGGTAAAGGGCTTGCAGATATCTTCGAGCAAAGCGCCAAAAAGATTGGGCTAGAAGTAGTCGGGCGCGAGGGAATTGATGCCAAAGCTGCCGACTATAAAGCTTTAATGACCAAGATCAAAGCCCTAAACCCAGATCTGATTTATTTTGGTGGCATTACCCAGAACAATGGCGGACAGTTAATCAAGGATATGCGTAATGTCGGCATGACGGCTGACAAAGTTAAGTTCATGGGGCCCGATGGCATCTATGAGCAAGCCTTAATTGATGCAGGTGGTAAAGATGCTGAAGGGGTTTACGCCACTTTCGGGGGAGTACCGGCTAAGGAACTAACTGGTGCGGGCAAGACTTGGTACGAAAGCTACAAAGCAAAATATAAAGCTGAACCAGAAGCTTACGCAGCTTATGGGTACGAAGCTGCCAACGTGGTTGTTGACGCAATTAATAAAGTCTGCAAGAATGACCGCGCTGCTATCCGCGATGCCGTCTTTGCTACTAAAGACTATAACGGGGTACTTGGCAAATGGAGCTTTGACGCCAATGGCGATACTACCTTAACCACAATGTCTGGTAATGTGGTCAAAAATGGGAAATGGGAATTTGTGGAAAAGCTAGGGAAAAAGTAATATCAAAGCCGGATAGTGGTTAGTAGTTAGTGGATAGTAGTTAGTGGTTATTATTTAGGATGCTACTAACTACTACCAATTCACAATCCCAATTATTGTATGAAAAATTTGCCTCGTATCTTTTTGTATCTTGTTGTAGCCTACTTAGTATTGTTGTTAGGGCCAATTGCCGGATTTGATTTGCCGCGAATTGTTGGAGACATAGCCCGTAATCCTGAACTTTTGATTCAACAAATTTTGGTTGGTCTGGTCAACGGCGGCATCATTGCCATTATTGCACTAGGTTATACCCTGGTATACGGCATTATTGAGTTGATCAATTTTGCCCACGGAGACTTGTATATGTTAGGTGCTTTTGCTTCCCTAACGGTGGTTGGTGCATTTGGTGTTCAGGATGGGGCACCATTGGCGGTGAGTATACTAGCAATGTTAGCTGCCTTATTTGTCAGCGCGGTTATCTGTGCTGGTCTTAACATCTTCACTGAAAGGTATGCCTACCGGCCTTTGCGAAATGCTCCACGTCTGGCACCATTGATATCAGCAATTGGGGTTTCATTTGTTTTCCAGAATACAGGACTGTTGTGGGGTGGATTAAAATCTTTTATTCCCATTATGGGAGCGAACGCTGCTTCCCCAAAAAGCTTTCCCGATCTCTTACCCCGTATTGATATCCTCAAATCATTAGGAATTCAGACCGGGATTGTATTTACAACCAAAGATTTAATTGTTTTGATAGTTGCCATTGTTTTAATGGTAGGATTGCACCTTTTTGTGCAGTACACTCGGCTGGGCAAGGCTATGCGGGCGACAGCCCAAAACCGAGATGCTGCTAAAATAATGGGCATTAATGTCGATCAGATTATCGTTCTAACTTTTTTAATTGGTGGGGCATTAGCAGGAGCCGCAGGGCTTCTGGTGGGACTATATAACAACACCATTGTATTTACAATGGGTTTCACAGCAGGCTTACGAGCTTTTACAGCCGCAGTTTTAGGGGGAATTGGCAATATTGTGGGAGCGATGCTGGGAGGGGTGTTGATCGGGTTGTTGTCTTCCTTGAGCGATCAGTATCTATCTAGCCGCTGGACTAATGCTTGGGTATTTGCAGTTTTGGTGGTAATTTTAGCTTTCCGGCCTGGTGGTTTGCTAGGTGAAAATGTTCAGGAAAAGGTGTAATGGATAGTAGTTAGTGGATAGTGGTTAGTAGAAAAATTTCTAACAACTACAACTAACGACTAACGACTAACAACTAACTATTAGCAATATGGCAAAGCAAGTAATTAAGGCAATCAAGTCGAGTGGCATTTTGGGTGCGCTAGCTGCCTTAACCGTATTAATATTTGGCGGTTGGAGCGGTACGGTGATGGGGTGGCTAGTGGGGACGGCGGCAGGCTTTATAAGTGGTCAAGGCAAGAAGATTGCCAGCCCCAAAGTAGGTTTTCGTCGGGGGGCATTGGCTGGATTAGCTGTCGGGGTTTGGCTGTTGGTGGCTAGCCTAATTGAAGGGCTGTTAATCAGACCAATGTCTGGACAATCGGCTCAAGGCGTGCCTCAGATCTTGCTATTTGGTGTCTCTAGTTTAGCGATCGCGACTATAGCCGCTGGATTAATGGGAGCGTTGCAGGGGTTGTCTGGCAAGAATCAAAGACTGGCTACTTTGGTGACGTTAGCCTTCATATTAATTATTTTTCCTTTAGTGGATCAGGTGGCTCAGACTAACTGGACAGCTACCGTAATCCAAATTCAAATTTTTATTATCTTAGCGCTGGGGCTGAATATTGTGGTGGGCTATGCCGGGTTACTCGACTTAGGCTATGCCGCATTTTTTGCCATCGGAGCTTATACCACCGGGTTGCTGTCGTCCCCACAAATTAACTTGCAGTGGAACTTTTGGCTGGTAATCCCGATAGCCGCTGCTGTCGCTGCGATCGCGGGTGTGATTTTAGGGGCACCCACTTTGCGGTTACGGGGCGACTATCTGGCAATTGTAACTTTGGGTTTTGGGGAAATTGTACCGGTAGTGTTTCGTAATTTAACCGCGGTGCGGATAGAAGAACCAATTTCCAAGATTGTAGCTATGATTACCGGGCGTCCAGAGATGGCGATTTGTCTACTAGGATGCGATCGCCCAATTAACTTAACTGGCGGTGAAGCGGGAATTAACCCTATCGGTCGTCCAGAACTTCCAATCATCGGCACCTTTACCACCAGCAACTATTTCCCCTGGTACTACTTAATTTTGTTTTTAGTGGTTTTCTCCTACTTCGTCATCGGTCGTCTACACGATTCCCGTTTAGGACGGGCATGGGCTGCCATCCGCGAAGATGAATTAGCCGCCAGCGCGATGGGAATTAACTTAGTACGAACTAAATTATTAGCCTTTGCGATGGGGGCAACCTTCTCAGGGTTTGCGGGTTCCTTTTACGCCGCTTACATCAGCGCTATCTTTCCCAGCGTGTTTGATTTCTCCGTTTCAGTTATCATCCTGTGCATGGTTATTTTGGGGGGGTTGGGCAATATGACTGGGGTGATCCTGGGTGGCATTATCATCATGGGGGCGGACCGCTTATTTCTCCCGCAACTGGCACAAGTCCTCAAGGGTATCCTGAATACCTCTGTATTGCCTAACATTGCCAGTCCTCAGTGGCGAGACTTTCTCGCCACCACTTTAGATCCCATACAGATGCGCCTGTTTCTCTTTGGTCTTACCCTCGTTGTCATGATGATTGTGCGCCCAGAGGGACTGATACCCGATAGGATGCGTCAAGCAGAACTGCACTCTGAGGCGCAAGCAAGTAACGAGTCTTTAGTAGACTCAAGGGGAGTCTAATGCCACTATTGGAAGCACACCAACTTACCATGCGATTCGGTGGTTTAACTGCCGTCAATCAAGTTGATTTCGTCATTGAAAAAGGCACGATTGCCAGCTTGATTGGCCCTAACGGTGCGGGGAAAACCACGTTTTTTAATATGCTCACTGGCATCTATACCCCCACCTCTGGTCGGTTGCGCTTAGAAAACAAAGACATTACCGGATTATCGCCGGACAAGCTGACGACGCTAGGAGTTGCTCGGACTTTCCAAAATATCCGCCTGTTCAACAATATGACTGTGCTGGAAAACATCCTCGTGGGCAGGCATAGCCGACTCACGACTGGCTTAGTCGGAGCTTTACTGCGTACCCCATCTGTGCAGAGGGAAGAAGCGCAGGCTGAAAGAAAAGCGCTGGAATTACTAGACTATGTGGCTTTAGGCAAAAGATCGGCAACTGAGTTAGCAAAAAACCTGTCCTATGGCGATCAGCGGCGGCTGGAAATTGCACGGGCACTGGCATCCGATCCCAAGCTACTACTGTTAGATGAGCCAACTGCGGGCATGAACCCCAACGAAACAGCGGATTTAACCCGCTTCATCAAGCGTATCCGGGACGAACTTGGCTTGAGCATCCTGCTAATTGAACATGATATGAAGGTTGTCATGGGAATTAGCGATCGCGTCAGTGTAATGGAGTACGGTAAAAAGATTGCCGATAGTACCCCAGCTGAGGTTCGTGCAGATCCGCGTGTAATTGAGGCATATCTTGGCAAGGAAGAGGATAGTGCTTAGTTGTTAGTTGTAAAAAATAAATCAGAATGGATCGAGCAAATTTTGAGAAGTTACAAGTTTATCAACTGGCTGAAAAGCTAGCAGACGAAATATGGTGATTACCTCAACTACTTAGTAAACGCTTCCAAAAAAAACATTAACCACTAACCGCTGTGCTTGAAATCAAGGAAATCCACACCTACTACGGTAATATTCATGCCCTTAAAGGAGTCTCAATAAAAGTTGATGAGGGCGAGGTTTGTACTTTAATTGGTAGTAATGGTGCGGGAAAAACAACAACTTTGCGTACCATACAAGGTTTGTTGCAACCTCGCTCTGGCAGTATTTTATTTGAGGGACAGCCGATTGAGTCGCTACCTGCGGAGAAGATCGTCCGCTTGGGCATTTCTCAAAGTCCTGAAGGTAGGCTAATCTTTCCTCGAATGACGGTGCAAGAAAATCTAGAAATGGGTGCTTTCTGTCGTCGTGATTCTCTTGCCATCAAGTCAGATACCGAGCGGGTGTTTAACTTTTTTCCGCGTCTGAGAGAACGAATTAATCAAAAAGGGGGGACTCTCAGTGGTGGAGAACAACAAATGTTGGCGATCGGTCGTGCATTGATGGCCAGGCCCCGCTTACTATTACTAGATGAGCCTAGTATGGGTTTAGCACCCATGCTGGTAAGCCAAATTTTTTCAATTATTAGTGAAATTAACGCTCAAGGAACAACGATTTTACTGGTAGAGCAAAACGCGCGTATGGCTTTAAAAGTAGCTCATCGCGGCTATGTGCTGCAAACAGGTCAAATTGTAGTAGAAGGTACAGCTACTGATTTGCAGTCTAATGAAACAGTTCGCAAAGCTTATTTAGGCGAAAGCTAGTTTAAAGTTACCAATTCTATATTTAGGTTGAGTCGATTAATCGGGTTTCGCTTTCAAGAAGCTTTATTATTTTTCCTAATAATCAATTTAGGGGCGCAGTCAGCTATCTGGTGACACTTAGGAACAGCGGAAACGATGGTATATATTTTTTTTAATAGACCTCTTGCACGCATTCGCTCAAACTTTGTAAACAACCTGCTATAGCCTGCGTACATCTGAATGCTAAAAACCAACATCAATACTGTTGCAATAAGTCTAATTACGTTTTAAATACATAAAAACGAATTTGAGCGCCAGACTTTTTCAAGCCCCAGGACAACAGTAGGGGCACATTGCCGTGCCCCTACTTGTTAATTGCCTATCTCTGCTGCTACACCCTGTATGAGTTACAGCCGATAGGGGTAAGGATAAGACCTTTAAACATGGGTTTCCCCGCGTCTTATTCAACCTTCACGCTTCTATTACAAGCCTCGGAAGTTGTAGCCTACCCCTAATAGCAAACCTACTTCTGTATCATCTTTAAAAGCCGCATTTACACTGGCTGTAGCCGTAAAGTCTGGCGATAAGGGTACATCAACGCCACCAGTAACTAAGAAGCCAATATCAGTGTCATCACCTGTGTGAATTGAAACACCTGCGCCTAAAAAAGGAGCGAACCGAGCCGTTTCAAAGGGGTCTTCTGCCCGCCTAATTGAAAAGTCGTAAGTAAGTGGGACTAGAATCGTGGGATCGTCATCGATTACAACTGAAGGCCGCACAGAAAAATTTCTGGTGAGTCCAATTTTGCTAATCACCGCAAAGCCGCCATCACCCAAACCTGTCTCACCTCCCAAACCAATGTCACCGGCAATGCCCAGATAGCTGGAGCCACCACGGGTAGGACGACCGGGGTCAACGGGCGGTATGACTTGAGCCACCTTAGAGTCTTGTGTTCCAGAGGTCGTCTGTGCCACTGGCGAGGCGGAAGGCTCTGTTTTAAGAGCGGCAGCAGAGGTTGCCATTGTGCCAGGAACAGGTTTAGCGTTCACGGCGTCATTAACAGCTACATAGGAGGGAAAGCTTATATCTTTCCGTATGCTAGTCTGCGTTGGTTGAGCTATCTGATTAAAATCAAGCTCTTGGCTAGTTGTTGCCAGTTGAGCTTCATCTGCACCTGCGGGTGAGTTTGATTGAACACTATTCACCGGCGCTTTTGTTTCTTGAGCCAGTTTTTCTGTGGTATCAACAGCTAGTGCGTCGCTGTTTGAAACCGGCGTCAGAGCTGAGTCAGATTGTGTTGGTGCGGCAACTGATTGTGAACCCTGCAAGGACGAGGCACTCATGGTGGCATCATCAGCAGATTTGGTCGTCTCAGCCTGGGCGGACATAGCGCTACTAATAACTGTCACAGCTGCCAGACTCAGTAATAAATAAACGTGCCTGGAAGATATAGTATTCACGGTCACTCCTCAAAAATGACTAGAAAGTTCAAAAAAGCCCAGTTTTATGGGGAATTTCCTCGTAATCAGTTGTTAAGAGTCATATTCCCTGCTTTTAATTTAGGATATTTGCAAAATCTTTAACTCTCTATTGAGGAATATCCTCAAGGGAAGGAGCATCTATAGGTCGGATGAGTTTTGGGTGTTGGCGAATACAAAGCTAGCTTTTGATGCAGGCATCAAGTAGATCTGGTAAGCAAGTCCATCGCGGCAGCAACTTGATGGGAGACAAAGGGCAAGATGGCTTTGTTTTGGCTATGAGCTTTGCCTTCAGTGAAGACGGTGAGCAGATAGGGTTGCCGATTGGGTAGCTCTATGTAAGCAGCATCATGACGGACTTGGCTAGTCCAACCCGCCTTAGACCAAATCTGAGCATCTTGGGGCAGGCCACCGCCTAAAAAGCCAGTGATTTGATTCTCGTCAACGTCGGATGTCAACTCAGCCGGGTTCAGGCTGCGTTTCATTATGGTCATCATCGCTTGCGATCGCGCACTACTAACCGCCACACCCCCGATAATGCTGTGCAGCAACCTAGCTGTGGCATTCGTCGTCAGCATATTGCGATTTTCCATCAACTCACCTAAGAATGCTCGTTCTCGACCGTAAGGCCCCTCACTCCAGGTTTTTTGGTTGACGTTGATGGTTTCCATTTCCGGCCAGCCGAGGGATTGGAAGTAGCGGTTGACAATGTTGCGCTGTTGCTTCCAAGTTTCAAACGGTGCCCCTGGTAACTCCGGACCGCTGTTAGTGCCAGTCAAGACATCCACCACCAAACTGGTGGCGTCGTTACTCGAATCAACAATCATATTCCGAATTGCTCTTTCTAACTCAGAAGAAGCCACCGGGATCATGCCTTTGTCTAGCCATTCATGAACGGCGACCAGGTAGAACAGTTTCACAAGGCTAGCTGGGTAAATGCGCTCGACACCCCGATAGCTAAAGCCTCGGACTGAGTATTTCCAGAATTCCTCTGGAGAGAGGGCACCGCCAGTATTCACTGGTACGGGTGGGTCGTAAACTATCCATGTCAAGGCTATTTGGTTGCGAGCTAATTTGGGAAATTCTCCCCAAGTAGCCTCCAAGATGCCGTTGCCAAGAATTTCGAGTTGTTCGTCTTTGCAGAAAAATGTCATGTTTAGCTATTAGCCATCAGCTTAAAGGATATAAGACGAAGCCCTCCTTGAAGTAAAGGATAAAGGCTATAGTGCGTACTTTGAAGGAAAACCTCTAGGGTAGGGTGCAGGTGTTGGGTAGGATAATGTCTGTGGCAACGCTTCGCGTAAAAGATGTAATGGATGGGTTCATGGTTAGTGGCTTTGTTCAATTAACTGTAAATCCTATAGACAACTCATCTGCTACATACGCTATATGCATCTGCTGCCAACTTCACTTTTCACACTTCAAGACTTAACTAATGGTTTTCCTTGAGCAATTGCCAAAATCACACGTCAGCGAGTACCGATGCCGAGTTAATCTGAACCTCTATGATTCCCCTAGCTGTAAAGGTTTGGCAACTCAGGCCGCCATTGGTCGTCAGCTGCGGGTTTTGTCACTGACGCCAGTGGATGACGCTTTGGAGGTTTGTCTGCGTGAGGATAACTATGTAGCTTGGTTGCCCATGCAGGATGTTGCTGCGCTTGAGCCAGCTGCCACGAAATATAAAGCGATCGCTGTTTCTTTTTCAGAAATAAAAGACCGGCTACCAGGGGCAATCGCATTTGCCCAGAATGCCATGAAACAACCAAACTATTACCTCTGGGGCGGCACAGTGGGACCAAACTATGACTGTTCCGGACTAATGCAGGCGGCTTTTGTTTCGGTAGGTATTTGGTTGCCGCGCGATTCTTACCAGCAGCAGGCTTTTACTAAGCCGATTGCCATTGAGGAACTACTACCAGGGGATCTCGTGTTCTTTGGGACAGCCGAAAAGGTAAATCATGTAGGTCTCTACTTGGGAGAGGGATATTATATCCATAGTTCTGGTCAAAAGATGGGTCGCAATGGAATTGCGATTGACCAACTTTCGGAACAAGGCGATGAGATTAGCCGGTCGTATTACCAGCAGCTGCTATCTTGCGGGCGAGTAGTTGCTAGCTATGAGCCGAATTGCTAAGAGTTAGTAGTTAGTTGTTAGTTTTTAGTAGGAATATCGCTCCACTAACAACTAACAACTAACTACTAACAATGACGCCATTAGCTTTATCGTTGAGTTGGAGTGAGACGACCTGTGTTAGTTCCAGAAAGGTTAGTAAGGCGGAATGGCGATTCTACTCAAGGTGTCCCAGCTGTTTCAGTAGTGGTGCCGGTGTATAACGAGGTGGAGAGTTTGCCCCACTTAATTGAGGCGATCGCTACCACTTTAACAGCGAGTCACCTGAGCTATGAAATTATTTGTGTGGATGATGGTTCCAGCGATGGTTCGGCTCAACTGCTCAAACAACTGGCGCAAACTCGCTCGGATCTCCGAGGGGTACTGCTGCGCCGCAACTATGGTCAAACGGCAGCGATGGCCGCTGGGTTTTACTATGCGCGAGGTCGGGCGATTGTCACTTTAGATGGCGACTTGCAAAATGACCCCGCTGATATTCCTCTACTATTGGCAAAGTTAGAGGAAGGTTACGACTTAGTTAGTGGCTGGCGTAAGCACCGACAGGATGCCGCTCTGACTCGATTACTTCCTTCCAAAATAGCTAATTGGCTAATTGGGCGAGTTACGGGGGTGCAGTTGCATGACTACGGTTGTTCCCTCAAAGCATACCGCTCAGAACTGGTGGCGGATATGAATTTGTATGGGGAGTTACATCGGTTTTTGCCGGCACTGGCTTTTATTGAGGGAGCAAGAATTGTAGAGCTGCCAGTACGTCACCATGCCCGCCGTTACGGTCGCAGTAAATATGGGTTGTGGCGGACGTTCCGGGTATTGATGGATTTGTTAACCATCTGGTTTATGAAGAGGTTCCTGACACGGCCCATGCATGTTTTTGGGCTGTTGGGTCTGCTCTCAATGATTTTGGGGGTACTGTTAGGGGGATATTTAAGTTTTTTGAAACTGGGGCTGGGGCAGAGTATTGGAAACCGCCCTTTGCTGATTTTGGCCGTGGTACTGCTGTTAACCGGCGTCCAGCTGTTCAGCTTTGGTTTGCTGGGGGAACTATTGATGCGGACTTACCACGAGTCTCAGGGGCGTCCTATCTATCGCGTGAGAGAGGTAATTGAGCCAGTAGTTAACAATACTTAACATATAACTGAGAAGGTTTTAGATTTTTCAATTCAATTCAATATAACTGGAGGGTTTTAGGGGCTTGTAAAAATATGCTAAACCCCCTACTGTCCTGAGAATCGTTTTATGGCTATATTGTTATATAAAAAAATCTTATCTATGAGTAAAACTTAATAAATCTTTACAAAGTCAGGGGTTTCTACTTCTTTTGATATATATCTAATAACCAAAGGTTTAATTAATCTTAGATAAAGTTCGCTCAGATTGTCTTGAATAGCTCAAACTAAAGGAATTTTAGGACTGAATTTTTCGCTTTGAAAATTTCTAAAAATACAAATGTAGAAAAAAACTTTTGTCCAAATTAACTTATAGTTACAGGGCTAGGAAATAGTTCGCTGCCTTATTAAAGCGCGAGTCAATTACAATGTTGCAGCAACTTTTTAAAATCTTCAATTAATTAGAAATAGAATGAGCACTGTACAAGCAAAAGTTGCAGCAACCGAAACAGCTTTTCATGTAGAAGGATACGAAAAAATCGAGTTCAGCCTGGAATTCGTCAACGGTGCTTTTGATGTGCAGAACACACAGATAGCCGAGAGCTACAAGAGTTTCAAGCGCTGCCTTGCTGTTGTTGACCACAATGTGAATCGGCTCTACGGACGCCAGATAGAAGAATATTTCAAGCACTACAACATCGACCTCACTATCTTTCCCATTGAAATTAGCGAACCGACAAAGACCCTAGACACATTTGAGTCGATAATCGATGCTTTTGCAGATTTCGGTTTGGTTCGCAAAGAGCCAGTTTTAATTGTTGGTGGTGGCTTAGTAACAGATGTTGCTGGGTTTGCTTGCGCCTCTTACCGTCGCAAGACGAATTACATCCGCGTACCTACAACCCTCATCGGTTTGATCGATGCTGGCGTGGCAATTAAGGTAGCAGTTAACCACGGGAAACTCAAAAATCGTTTGGGTGCCTACCACGCGCCAAAGAAAGTGCTTCTGGACTTTTCGTTCTTGCAAACACTTCCTACGGATCAAGTTCGTAACGGCATGGCAGAATTGGTGAAAATCGCCGTTGTCTCGAACTCAGAAGTATTCGAGTTGTTGGATAAATACGGGGAAGAATTACTCAACACGCATTTTGGCTACATTGACGCAACTCCCGAACTCCAAGAAGTCGCTCACCGTGTCAATTACGAGTCAATCAAAACGATGCTGGATTTGGAAACTCCCAACTTGCACGAGTTGATGCTCGATCGCGTAATTGCCTACGGTCACACCTGGAGTCCTACACTAGAACTGGCTCCATCGGTGCCAATATTGCACGGTCATGCCGTGAACATTGATATGGCACTATCAGCTACGATCGCCGAAAGACGCGGCTACATCTCCACCGAAGATCGCGATCGCATTTTGGGACTAATGAGCCGCATCGGACTAGCTCTTGACCATCCGCTGCTCGATAGCGATTTGTTGTGGCGTGCTACCGAGTCTATCACTCAGACACGAGATGGCTTGCAACGGGCGGCGATGCCAAAACCAATTGGTGAATGCTTCTTTGTCAACGATTTAACTCGTGAAGAACTTGACGCGGCCATACTTGACCACAAACGCCTCTGTGCCACCTACCCACGCGGTGGTGATGGCATAGACGCTTACGTAGGCGGTGTGGAGCCAGATATGTCAGAAGTTCTGCCAACTGATGAGAAAAAAATAGCAGCTTTTATCGAAAGCGTCGAAGAAAACTTGGTTGGGAGTGTAGCCAATGTCTAGTGTTGTGAATGTGGAAACTCCTCGTCCCGTCACACCGCTAGGTATTCTGGTTGAACATCTTGAAACTGCGGTGCGGATGTTAGAGCAGCAAAAAGGTGTACCTGCTGAGGTAAAAGCGCACCTGCGTCATGCCTTGAGTTTGGCGGCAGGTTTAGACCCTTACCTAGAAGAATGCACCACTTCTGAATCAAATGCACTGGCAGCTTTAGCGAAAAAAACTCGCGAGGAACCTTGGAGTAAGCGATTTTCTGATCAGGCAACCGTGCGTCAGTTAGAACAAGAGATGCTCTCCGGACATATTGAAGGACAAACTCTGAAGATGTTTGTCGGCATGACTGGCGCAAAACGCATCTTGGAAGTTGGGATGTTTACGGGATACTCCGCACTGGCAATGGCAGAAGCATTGCCAGAAGATGGGCGAGTTGTTGCCTGTGAGGTGGATGAATATGTGGCTAGCTTTGCCAAAGATTGCTTTCAACAGTCGCCCCACGGAAGTAAAATCGCTGTGGAAGTTGCCCCAGCTTTGGAGACGCTTCGTAAATTAGCTGCGGCGGGAGAGTGCTTCGATTTGGTGTTTATTGACGCCGATAAGAAGGAGTATATCGATTACTTCAAAACGTTGCTAGACACGGGGTTGTTGGCAGCAAACGGGTTAATTTGCGTGGATAATACTTTGCTTCAGGGACAGCCGTATTTGCCACCAGAGCAACGGACTGCGAATGGGGAAGCGATCGCCCAATTCAACCGCGTCGTTGCTCTTGATACCCGCGTTGAACAGGTATTGCTGCCTTTGCGAGATGGTTTAACTATCATCAGGCGAGTTTAGGAATACTGGAACTGGGGTACTTAGGCAGTGGATTTGAGAAGTAGATAACCTATTGAGGACATCTGCTACCATATCCACTGCCTAAGTACCCCCAACAGGAAATTTTTTTCATTTTCAATACAAACTTTTTAGAACTAATGGCGCGTATTTTTGCAGTATTCCAAAACTTAGGTACTCTTGCATTACTGGCAATTGCATTTCCGTTTAACTGCATCGTTGTTTTAGCATCGCTGCTAGGGAATTTTTTTAGCCGACCGTTCAGCAAGCAAGTAGATTTAGCCGAGAATCCCAAAAATATAATGATCGTTGGCGCTAGGATGACGAAAACCCTTCAACTAGCGCGATCTTTTCATGCGGCTGGGCATCGAGCAATTATAGTTGATACAGATAAATACTGGTTAAGTGGTAATCAATTTTCTAACGCTGTCGCTGGCTTTTACACCGTCCCCGATCCGCAGAAAGATTTAGAAGGCTACACTAACGCCCTACGCGCGATCGCCAAACAAGAAAACATTGACCTTTTTATTCCGGTAGCTATTTTCTCCGTCATCTACTTTGACTCTAACGACAAACCAGTTTTATCAGGCTGTTGCGAGGCTTTCCACTTCGATGCCGAGATAACGAGGATGTTAGATGACAAGTTTGCCTTTGCAGAATATGCGCGATCGTTCGGTTTATCAGTCCCCAAATCTTTTAAAATTACCGACCCTGAACAAGTCATCAACTTTGACTTTTCCCAGGAGAAGCGCAAGTACATTCTTAAAAGTATCCCCTACGACCAAATACGCCGCCTAGATTTGACAAAGCTACCTTGTGATACGCCATCAGAAACAGCAGCCTTTGTCAAGAGTCTGCCTATCAGCGAGGAGAAGCCCTGGATTATGCAGGAATTCATCCCTGGAAAGGAATACTGCACTCACAGTACCGTGCGAGATGGAGAGACAAGAATGTACTGCGGCTGTGAATCATCTGCTTTTCAAGTCAACTACGAAAATGTTGATAAGCCAGAAATTATGCAATGGGCGACTCATTTTGCCCAAGAACTAGGACGTACCGGGCAGCTTTCCTTTGACTTTATTCAAGCAGAAGACGGAACTGTTTACGCAATCGAGTGTAACCCCCGCACGCACTCCGCCATTACCATGTTTTATAACCATCCAGGGGTAGCAGATGCCTATCTGGGTAAAGAACCTCTGGCAGAACCTTTGCAACCGCTTCCTGATAGTAAGCCAACCTATTGGCTATACCACGAATTGTGGAGGCTTAATGAGATTAGATCTTTAAAGCAACTGCAAACGTGGGTGAAAAACATTTTGCGAGGGAAAGATGCCATTTTTGAAGTGCATGATCCCCTGCCGTTTTTGATGGTACACCACTGGCAAATTCCCTTACTCATTCTCGACAATCTACGAAGGCTCAAAGGTTGGATAAGAATAGATTTTAATATTGGCGAGCTTATAGAGTAGAAAATATAGCGGACTTTCACAATTAGCCTGGAAAATAATTTCCAGGCAGAATGTTACTTTTTCTTTATGAGATTGTTATGACACAATTGCAACCGATTAAGGCACGCAGTTTGGCAATTTTCCAAAACCTTGGCACTCTTTTATTACTGGCGATCGCCTTTCCTTTTAACCTCACGGTTGTATTAGCAGCGCTACTGTGGAACTTTCTCAGTAAACCGTTAAGAAAGCCAGTAGCTGCCAACCCTAATGGAAAAAATATTATGGTGACTGGCGGTAAGATGACCAAGGCACTGCAACTAGCGCGCTCGTTTCATGCGGCTGGACATCGAGTTGTTTTGGTTGAAGCGCACAAATATTGGTTAGTTGGTCATCGATTTTCCAACGCTGTCGATCGCTTTTATACCGTCCCCGCACCAAATAAAGACCCAGAGGGTTATATTCAAGGCTTACTCGATATTGCTAAACAAGAAAATATTGACGTTTATGTCCCTGTATGCAGTCCCGCTCAAAGCTACTACGACTCCTTAGCAAAGCCAGTATTATCTGGGTGTTGCGAGGTATTTCACTTCGATGCTGACGTGACGGCGATGCTGGATGATAAGTTTGCCTTTGCCGAAAAAGCGCGATCGCTTAATTTATCGGTTCCCAAATCTTTTAAAATTACCAATCCCGAACAAGTAATAAATTTCGACTTTTCCAACGAAAAACGCAAGTACATTCTTAAAAGTATTCCCTACGACTCGGTGCGTCGCTTAGACATGACTAAGCTACCTTGCGAAACTCTCGAAAAAACGGCAGCTTTTGTGAAAAGTTTGCCTATAAGTGAGGACAAGCCTTGGATAATGCAAGAGTTTATTCCGGGGAAAGAATACTGCACTCACAGCACTGTGCGAGATGGAGAGTTAAGGCTGCACTGCTGCTGCGAGTCATCTGCATTTCAAGTTAATTATGAAAATGTAGATAAACCGGAAATTTTGCAATGGGTGAGGAAGTTTGTTAAAGAACAAAAACTTACCGGACAAGCTTCTTTTGACTTTATACAAGCCGAAGACGGAACTGTTTATGCTATTGAGTGCAACCCCCGCACTCACTCCGCCATTACGATGTTTTACAATCATCCAGGCGTAGCGGATGCGTATTTAGGTAACGATACTTTACTAGAACCATTACAACCGCTTCCCGATAGCAAGCCAACTTATTGGACGTATCACGAACTTTGGCGACTGACTGCAATTAAGCAATTGCCAACGAGGTTAAACATTATTTTGCGCGGCAAAGATGCCATCTTTGATGTTAATGATCCGCTACCATATTTGATGGTACACCACTGGCAAATTCCCTTACTTATCCTAGACAATCTCCGACGGCTCCAAGGCTGGGTGAGAATAGATTTTAACATTGGCAAGCTTGTAGAATTAGGCGGCGACTAAGTAAACTGTCAGTTTACTTAGTCTTATGATTTAGTTGTAACATTACCTAGTAATATCAGTCATGCCAGTACTTCGTATCCTTCATTTAGTTGGGTCTGCATACAATAATTTTTACTGTAATTTGTCACGCGATTACGCCCAAAGCTGTCTTTTAGCTACGGCAAATCCATCGCTTTATGACTTTTTGATTGCATACATCACACCTGATAGCCAGTGGCGGTTTCCTTCCTCTCTGAGTCAAGAAGATATTGCTGTCGCCAAACCGATGCCTCTGTTAGACGCTATACAGTTTATAACAGCGCAAAACATTGACCTTGTGTTGCCACAAATGGTGTGTATCCCTGGAATGACTCACTACCGCGCACTATTTGACCTGTTGAAGATCCCTTACATAGGCAATACTCCAGATGTCATGGCAATAGCGAACCATAAAGCTATAACCAAAGCAATTGTCGCAGCAGCAGGGGTCAAAGTGCCTTTTGGAGAACTACTCCGCCAAGGAGACATTCCGACAATTAAACCTCCCGCAGTCATCAAACCCGCAACTGCCGCCGACTCTTTAGGTTTGTCCTTAGTCAAAGAGGCTAATGACTATGAAGCTGCCTTGAAGACAGCATTTGAATATGCTTCGGAGGTCGTCGTAGAAGAATTCATTGAACCCGGTCGAGAAGTCAGATGCGGTATCATTGTTAAAAATGGGGAGCTAGTTGCTTTACCTCTTGAAGAGTATCTGGTAAACCCCAGCGACAGACCCATCCGCAGCTATAGAGACAAATTCAAAAAAGATCCGGGCGATAGCAACTTGCGTTCAACCGCTAAAGATTATATCGCGGGTTGGATTGTAGACCCTAATGACTCCATCGTCCAAAAGGTTCAGCAATTGGCTAAGAAGTGTCATTTGGCTTTGGGATGTCGCCATTATAGTTTGTTTGACTTCCGGATCGACCCAAACGGGCAACCTTGGTTCATAGAAGCCGGGTTGTATTGTGTTTTTGGCCCCAGAAGTGTTATTGCCTATACGGCGAACGCCGCAGGAATTCCTTTAAATGAGTTATTTATGACGGCAATCAATGAAACCTTGGGTATTATTTGAGACATCACCTAGTGCAACAAAAAATTCTCCCCTTCTCTACGGTTCGCACGCTTGCCAGGGAAAAAATGTCTATCAGATAGCTTGGGATTTTAGACTCAATCTAAAATCTAAAATCCCAAATTATAGTAACGGGCTAGGAGGGATTCGAACCCCCGACACCGTGGTCCGTAGCCACGTGCTCTAGTCCACTGAGCTACAAGCCCTTGCCCGATATCTATAGTATCACAACCTAGCCGTATGACACAAAATTATTTAGATGTTTCCCAAGATTCACAGTTGACGCATCTGGACGCCCAGGGTGAAGCCCATATGGTAGATGTCTCCAGTAAGGAGCCAAGCAAGCGTCAGGCAGTAGCCGCTTGTCAGGTGCGGATGTCATCAGCAACGTTTGAAGCAATTCAAGCGGGGAATGCACCGAAAGGGGATGTCCTGGGGACAGCGAGGTTGGCGGGGATTATGGCGGCAAAGCAAACGGCTCAACTGATTCCTTTATGTCATCCCTTGCCGCTGCACAAAGTAGAAGTTCACCTATCCCCAGACCCCCAGCTTCCGGGATATCAGATTCGGGGTTCGGTGGCAACCAAGGCAGAAACTGGCGTGGAGATGGAAGCCTTGACAGCGGTTTCTGTAGCGGCATTGACTCTTTATGACATGGCTAAGGCGCTGGAAAAGTCTATCCAAATTGAATCAATTCGTCTCTTGAGTAAGACTGGCGGCAAATCAGGCGATTACAGAAGCCCGGAGGATGTTGGTTAAGAATCCTCAAAGCAAGCCGCACCGTTTGAGTGCCATTGCTGCCGCTTCCTCACAAAAAAAGCGGCGGCTCTTGAAGTCCCCGTGTTTCCAGCCGGGTCAAAATCGCCACCGTCCCTTAGTTGAGACGTTCCGGTGGAACGTCTCAACAGTAGTTTGTAGGGAATAACAACTATCAACTAACGTGAAATCCCTCGAATCAACGGCGGGGGATGGCCTTGATTCTCCACTCTCCTAAGAAAGAGAATGTTCAACGCACCAGCCTAAGAGTAACCGGCGGGTTCTTGAGGCTTGCGGAATAGATTAGCTAAGCCGATTAGACCCAGTAAACCTAACCACCCCCAGTTAGAATGGCGCTCGCCTTCCTCAGAGCTAGTTGCTTGGTAAGTAGTAGTGGTTCCTGTAGTGGGAGAAGTAGTGGGAGAAGTCTGTGTTGTAGTGGTAGTTTCTGTAATTGTGCCAGTCGTACCAGTCGTGCCAGTCGTGCCAGTTGTGCCAGTCGTACCAGTTGTACCAGTTGTACCAGTTGTACCAGTTGTACCAGTTGTACCAGTTGTACCAGTTGTGCCAGTTGTACCAGTTGTGCCAGTTGTGCCAGTCGTACCAGTCGTGCCAGTTGTGCCAGTTGTGCCAGTCGTCCCAGTCGTCCCAGTCGTCCCAGTCGTCCCAGTCGTCCCAGTCGTCCCAGTCGTGCCAGTCGTACCAGTCGTGCCAGCAGCGCCAGTTCCTGTAGTTGTGCCACCAGTCGTGCCAGTCGTGCCAGTAGCGTCAGTTCCTGTAGTTGTGCCACCAGTCGTACCACCAGTCGTGCCAGTAGCGTCAGTTCCTGTAGTTGTGCCACCAGTCGTACCACCAGTCGTGCCAGTCGTACCAGTCGTGCCAGTAGCGCCAGTTCCTGTAGTTGTGCCACCAGTCGTACCACCAGTCGTACCAGTCGTGCCAGTCGTGCTACCAGTCGTGCCGGTTTGAGCCGAAGCAGACAGAGCCAACGGCACACCAGCAAAGCTTATGGCAAAGACACCAGCCCAAAAAGTTTTGGATAAATTAGAAGGCTTCATTGTTACGGTTCCTCTTATCTTCTAGATTCTTGCGAGTTCTTAATACTCAAAAAAAAGTTTGACTTGAGTTGACTGAGCGAAGATATGTTGTGTTGTCTAGGAACCTCCAGGGAGCTACTTGTGGAAATAGCTATGCAAGATTTGTTTATCGACAATCCTATCGGCATCAAAATCAATTTTATGCAGTCAACTTGCAGCATTGGCTAGCGAATTAATCATAGAGATATTAAAAGTCTTATCTCATCCTTCCTTGGGACAGTCAGGTTTGATATATAGCTATATCTAAAGACTTATATCCTGTTAAAATAAGAAGTGAGTATAAAAACAAAGCAGCCATTTTGGGAAATACTTCTAGGATTACGCACATCGATAGTGGATAAGGATTGGTAAAGTTGGGGTTTTCAAACCTAAAATTAGACGTTTTACGTTACGCATAAGCGTTTAATTGTAATAAAAATAGCCCAAAAGATACTTGAATCTGAGTTAACATATTTTCAGTTTATCCAATTAAATTGTTAAAGCCTAACTGGTCAACTTGGCATCGCGCAACAAGTAACCAATCGTAGTGAGCCACAAATCAAAATCCTCTCCCTAGGGGCTTTCGCGATTGGTGACTGATACCAAATCCGCTCCTATAACCCTCTTTTTTACTTCTAGTTGTAGAGACGTTCCGGCGGAAGTTATATACAAAGCATTGCGCGGGTTGTTCAAAAAGGGAAGTATAGCAGTTGCCTGCTTTGGTGCTTGACAATCGACCCCACACCCATGCACCCACAACTACTGCGATAACGGTATGTTTGCTAAAAGCTAATTGCTAATAGCTAACTGAAGGATTGCTATCTCAAACCCGAATTTCGTACCTTGATGCTCTAGGAACAACCTTCTTGCTTTAGTGATGCCATGTCGATCACGAAACGGTACTTAACGTCGCTTTTGATCATGCGCTCGTATGCTGCGTTGATATTTTGAATCGGAATTATTTCGATGTCTGCAACAATGTTATGATCGGCGCAAAAATCAAGCATTTCCTGCGTCTCCTGAATTCCGCCAATCAACGAACCGACTAGCTGACGGCGCTTGAAGATGAGGTTGCCGATGCTTGGCGAGGGATGCGGACGGTCTGGTAGCCCTACTAAACACATCACGCCGTCGCGCTTGAGCAGCTCGGTGTATGCGTCTAGATTGTGTGGTGCTGCTACAGTGTTCAGGATGAAGTTGAAGCTGTTGAGGTGCTTCTTCATCTCCTCTTGGTTCTTTGACACCACCACCTCGTCAGCACCAAGGCGCAAAGCGTCTTCTGTCTTATCAGGTGAAGTGGTGAACAACACCGTATGAGCACCAAAGGCATGGGCAAACTTCACCCCCATGTGTCCTAAACCGCCTAAGCCGACGATACCAACTTTGTCGCCCTTTTTCACCTGCCAATGGCGTAGCGGCGAATAAGTTGTGATACCCGCGCACAGTAGCGGGGCGACAGCGGCAAGGTCAAGCTTTTCTGATACGCGGAGTATGTAGTTCTCGTCCACAACAATCCCGTTGGAGTACCCGCCGTAGGTCATCTTCCCAGTTTGCTTTTCTGGACTGTTGTAGGTGAAAATAATTTTGCTATCACAGAACTGCTCAAAACCCTCGCGGCAACTGGGGCAAGTACGGCAGGAATCAACCATACAGCCAACACCGGCAAGATCGCCAACTTGGAAGGTCTTTACCTCATTGCCAACCTTGGTCACGCGCCCGACGATTTCGTGTCCAGGGACGACTGGGTAAGTTGTACTTTTCCACTCGTTACGGGCGATGTGCAAGTCGGAGTGGCACACTCCGCAGTAGAGAATTTCGATCTGTACGTCGTGTGAGCCTGGTTCACGCCGCTCGAAGTTGAACAAACCCAAGGGTGCGATCGCACTTTGAGCAGCGTATCCAAAAGTATTTATCACAGATAATTCCCTGATTAATGTAGTCGTTCCTCATATGTGATTCATCACATAGACGGTACTCAATCGTACTAGGATTGCTATATAAAAAAGAAAAATAGTTTATTTTCCTGCCAACACAGATACCGTGCTTTGCCGCACGCTCAATGCGATACTCATGCCTCAGCAAGAAATGCGATCGCGACAATCAGTTGAAAGTTGAATCGATGGAGACTGCCGTGCGTAACCTTCGTCTACCCTCTGGACAAGTCATTCCAGTACTCGGTATGGGCACCTGGCGGATGGGAGAAAACACCAAACAGCGCCAAGATGAAATTTGTGCCTTACGCTACGGACTCGATATGGGTCTTTCTTTGATTGACACTGCCGAAATGTACGGCGAAGGCGGTGCAGAAGAAGTCATCGCCCAAGCTATTGCCAATCGCCGTTCGGAAGTATTTTTAGTCAGCAAGGTTTATCCTCACAACGCTTCAGGCAAAGGTGCGATCGCTGCCTGTGAACGCAGCTTGAAACGGCTCAAAACTGACTATATTGACCTTTACCTGCTGCACTGGCGCGGTTCCATTCCACTGGTGGAAACACTCTTAGCATTTCAGACGCTTCAGCAAGCGGGTAAAATTCGCAGCTATGGTGTAAGCAACTTTGATGTTCAGGATATGGAGGAAGCTAGCCAATTGAAGGGTGGGAAAGCGATTGCCACCAATCAAATCCTCTACAACCTGATGCGACGGGGGGCTGAGTGGGATTTGCTGCCTTGGTGCCGACAACGAGGTATCCCCATCATGGCGTATTCTCCCATTGAGCAAGGTCGCCTGTTGAGAAATCCAACGCTTCAGTCGATTGCCCAACAGCGAGGAGTCACTATGGCTCAAGTGGCTCTAGCCTGGTTATTACATCAGGAAAATATAATTGTGATTCCGAAATCGAGCCGAGTTGACCATGTAGAACAGAATCTTGCTGCTCTAGATTTGAAACTCAGCACTGAAGAATTAAATACCCTGGATTCTGCCTTCCCACCACCCACTAAGCCTGCTCCCTTAGAAATGCTATAGGTGCTTATGTAACGCCTAACCTCCACGCACTTCCGTTTTGATGCGCCCGTCTGGTTTAACTTTTTGAGTGGTTTGGCGGAGCTATAAGTCCCGCGCTATAATCTTCGATTTAGCGCCGAGATACATGGACTCCCCCGTGCTAATTTTATCCGGTCAATCCCGGTAAAATTAGCAATTCACTTAAGTTTATAGCATGATTAATTCGTGTTAGAATTGTCGGCATGGCATTGATAATGAACTATTGCTACCGAATTTATCCTGATGCCAACCAAGAGCAAACAATGCTTCATTGGCTGGAGATATCTCGCAACGTGTATAACTATGGTTTACGAGAAATCAAAGATTGGGTGAATTCGCGTAAATGTAGTTTGGACTATTGTTCGTTGGAACGAGAGTATATTGTTCGGTGCGACAAGCCCTTTCCTACCTATTACAACCAACAGAACGCACTTCCTTTAGCGAAGAAAGAGTACCCATTATTGGGTGAAGCCCCCTCTCAAGTATTGCAAACTACGATTCGCAGATTGCATGATGCTTGGAACTACTTCCAAGAAAGGGGTTTTGGCTTTCCACGCTTTAAGAAGTTTGGACAAATGAAGTCCATGCTGTTTCCTCAGTTCAAAACCAACCCAATTACGGGTTGGCAGATCAGCCTTCCCAAGGTAGGGAAGATACCTATCAACTTGCATCGACCCATCCCGCAAGGGTTTGTGGTCAAACAAGCAAGGGTGTTAAGGAAGGCGAATAGGTGGGAAGTGGTAGTCACCATTGAGTCCGACATATCGATACCTGATGCTCAACCTCATGGAGATGCCATCGGTATCGATTTGGGATTGTCCAAGTTTTTGACAACCTCTGATAAAGAGTTCATCGCTAGACCTCGATTCCTGGTGTCGTTGTACCGCAAGCTCCAATTGCTGCAACGCAACTATGCCAGAACGAAAAAGGGGTCATTAAACCGCGAGAAGGCTCGAATCAAGGTTGCCAGGTTCCACAACCACATCGCTAGTGTTTCTCCTTCGGAGACGCTTCGCGAACGGAAGGATTGGCAGTTCAAATTGGCTAACCATCTGTGCTCCAAAGAAGGTATTGGGATGGTGTTTGTTGAAGACTTGAACCTCAAAGCGATGTCTAGAGGGATGTTGAGGAAACATACGCTTGATGCTGCTTTCGGTCAGTTTCTCAATTTGCTCGAATGGGTAGCCAAGAAACATCAAATCTACTTTGCCCGTGTCAATCCAGATGGCACGTCCCAAACCTGCCCTAAATGCGGAACACATACGGGCAAGAAAGACCTTTCTGAGCGAATACATAGATGTGCTGAATGTGGCTATGAAACAGATAGAGACCACGCAGCATCAGAAGTCATTCGGTTGCGCGGTCTAGAACTGAGTACCCAGGGACTCTGGGGAAGAGAAAACGCCTATGCAGTCGGTCTGCCGGAGGTGGGGGAAACTCCATCTAGGTCAGAGGCGAAACCTCGCAAGAGAAAAACTAGGAATGCCCAATCGTGAGGTCGGGAAGCCTGCGCTATAATATTCGATTTAGCGCAGGAGGATGTCACCCTAGAACCAGAAGGCGGACACATTGGGATGCATTTAAGCGCTCTCAACCCACTTCCCCCAATTCGGTGCATTTAACCCACAAGTATCTGTGGAACTTGGTGATGAAGAAATTAATTAAAGGTCTGCGTGAATTCAAGGCTAGCTACTTTAATACGCATCAACAGCTGTTTGAACAACTTTCTCAGGGTCAAAAACCCAGGGTGTTGTTTATTACCTGTTCCGATTCGCGTGTAGATCCAAACCTGATTACGCAAGCCCAGTTGGGTGAATTGTTTGTTATCCGCAATGCTGGCAACATCATTCCCCCTTATGGTGCAACCAATGGCGGTGAAGGTGCCACGATTGAATATGCTATTGAAGCCTTAGATATTCGGCAAATTATTATCTGCGGGCACTCTCATTGCGGTGCAATGAAAGGGTTAATGAAGTTACACGGGCTTCAGGGAGAAATGCCGCTCGTGTATGATTGGCTCAAATATGCAGAGGCAACCCGAAGGCTGGTTAATGACCACTACAGTGAGTACAACGGAGAAGAACTGCTGGAAATTATGACGGCGGAAAATGTACTCACCCAAATTGAGAATTTGCGGACGTATCCAGTGATTCACTCTAGGCTATACCAGAAGCAACTGAGCATTTATGCTTGGATTTATCACATTGAGACAGGAGAAGTTTTAGCATACGATCCGCAGAAACACGCTTATGTGTTACCTAAAAGCCAGATTGCAGAATCTGAGACTGATGAGATGCTGCTAGATCACTTTCCCAATTGCAGTGTGACAATCCATCCTGGTAACAATCAGCTTCACGAGGTTCAACCTTTATCTGACCTCACCCCGAGTGTCAGTGAGCGGTTTCCCATGGCACGACTTTCTCCTGAACAGGTGCAGCGGATTTATCGAGGAGCAAATTAGGTGAAACGCAGCGATCGCACCCGCGATCGCTTGTTACAATATGGCGGCAGATAATGCTGATGCTCCTGCCATTGTCACGGAACTCTCGGAAGAGGCAAAGCTCAAGATGAAAATTACCGATAGTTTAATGGAACCGTGTGATCGCCACAAACTCAGTTTGCTATCGGAATGTCCCAACTGTGGAGCAATGTTTAAGGTTACAGCGTTGTGGGCTGATAGATGGTATCACCGTTGCTTTATAAATTTTGCAGAGCTAGATAAATATCAGAAAAATTTGCTGAGATAAACTTTCATAAATAACTTTATTTTGCCAAGATATCATGCCCCACGGTAATAACGTATCAGAGGAGGAGCTTGCTCATCTGTGGGAGTCATAAACCTATTGATGATATCTATATTATGAGAAGTAGGCGGAAAATATTCTTTATCAATGATAATAAACTGGGTTGTAGAGAGAGGATTTTCTGCAAGATTATATAAATAATTATAAAAAGATGTAAAAATATTTTGATTGACATCTTCTCCTATATTTTTCATAGGAGTATCTATAATTAAAAAATTTGGTAATGGTAAATTATTGTCTAATGCTGTTTTGTGCAATGCTAATGCATAGCATACTTTAAATAAAGATTTTTTTCCGCCACTACCAGCGTTATCAAAACTCCACTTAATAGCTGCATCTCCAGCAGGTAAAATATAAGGAATCCATGTTTTTCGATTAATATTAACTTCATAATTATCTGCTACGCCTGGAACACCTACTGCTAATAAAGCTTCTAAAAAGTTATTTTCCAGAGAAGTTATATTCTGCTCTGCATTGTTCAAGCTACCTTTCTCTTCTTGTATTTGACGTTCCAGTTGTTCCTCTTCAACTCTCAATTCAGCAATTGCTCTCTCCATTTCATAAATAGTTCGTGTTATTTCTATTATTTGTTCTAGACCACGTAGCCTTTCTTCATAAGTGGCAATACGTCTTTCTAATTCTCTAAAACGAGCTAAAAAATTAGAATCATAGTAACGAAGTTCTTCTGTAAGTTGTATATCTAAACGAGTCTTCTCTTGTTGAATACGATAGACAATATGTTCTTGTAAATCAAAACTTTTCCTGTGTCTAATTATAGATTCATCAAGTTCATTTATTCGAGAAATAAGGTCTAGTCTAACAATCTCAGATTGGTTTATAGATTGGTTATCTACTGGATGTGGATATCTACCACAGAGGTAACATAGATTATCAGAATAGCTAGGAGCATTGGTAGGTGTTCTACAAGCAGGGCAGCATTCAAAAAATACTCCATATAAAATTGATGAAGCTGATTCTACTTGGGCTAATTTAAACTTTGCTGAAACTAGCTCTGCTTTTAAAGCTCTCTCTTCTTTCATCCTCTCTTCTAAATCAATTAATGCTTGTTTTTCATCATGAAGCTGTTGACTTAGATGACGAAGCTGCTCTCTTAACTCATCAGCAAAATGGGTTTCTATTGTATACTCTTCCCGCAGCATTAATTGTTCTGAACGAGCTAAAGCTAATTGCCCTATAACGCTGTCTCTCTGTATAAAAAGTTCCGATTCAGAAGCATAATTAAGCTGTTTAAGAAACTCTTTGATTTGTACTATAGCTTCGCGCTTTCCTAATAATTGCTGCTGAATTTCTGCTAATCTTATTTCTAAATTATTTAAGTGCTCATTATAATAGCCCATCACAAACCGCATAACATCGCGGCTTTTCAACTTACGAAATGGATCTTCCATTCTATAAAATGAAGAGTCAAGATTATCTTGATCTAGATAGCAATACCACATTATATCCCTAAAGCTTAATCGTATTAAAAGAGATTGACTATCTATTTTGCTTTTATGAACTTTTAGTGGAGTTAAATTAAGAAAATAAAATATTAGGTCACTTAAGTTATAAATGTTACTACCCCAGATAGGTTGTCCAGTTTCTTGAAGTGGAGCTAAAACACTAGCATTGACATCAGTGTTGTTTTTCCAACTAACCTGAACCTGATTAGATTTCTGAGCTTCTCGTTCAAATAGTACTTCATATTCATTAATATGGGTAGCAAGCTCTACAGAAACTAGTTCACTAGCAATTGCAGGAGTATTTTCAAGACTACCCCCTAAACAAAAATTAATAAGTCGGACTATGGAAGATTTTCCTGCTGATATTTGTCCATGAAAAAAGGATATTTGAGGAGAAAATTGTATGACTTCTTTTGAATGTTTGCATTGGAGCGTTAGTGTTGAAAATCTAATATTCACGAATTTTTATCTCCTAGTACGCGAAATGTTTTTAGTTCTGGAAAAGTTTCATAAATAAAGTTCATTAAATTTCTTTGATTTAAATTCAGGTTTTGCTTGACAATAGCCGCTCTTTTTTCTAAGGTATAATATGATTCTCTTTTAGATAATGTATTAGCAACTTCAATACCTTTTGGGCTTAATCTAACTTGAATTTTATTTTTTTCAATATCAATCTTTACTAAGTCTTTCGCTATTAAAAGACTAATAAAGCGCCGATATTCTATGCTCCAAGGTTTATAAGTGTAGTACGCTGTATTGGTTTCAATACTCAGGCGTTCATAGTCACTAATATTTGCACTATCAGGCGATTTTCCACGAGATGGCAAAGCTCTTTCTAAATAGATAGGATAACGAAGAAAAAAATCTAACTCTGCTAACTTTTCTAATCCATCAATTGCTCCATTTTTATTTTTACTTGCAAAGGCTTTCAGGAGAATCAATATCCTACCCAAATGCAAATCATCATTAGTCTCAATATCAGCAACTATCAAAAATAAATTCATAAGTCTTTTTCTCCATAAATATCCAAAATATCAAATTCTTTACTCCACCATATTTTACATTCTTCAGTCAAAATTCCTGCCATACCCAATAAATGTTCATATCTTAAACCAAATAATGAATAAGTATCTCTATTATGCAATAAATGAAGACGCTCTCTCACTTGAATTAACATTTTTTGACCAAATAAGCTGTCATCTATTTTTGTCAAATCATATGCTTCTTGACATTCATTACGAACAATAGCTTTGATATGTTGATATTGCTCCTCAGCTTTAGCTCGACCATATTTACGAAGCCAAGTAAGCGACTGGCTTTCAGCTGAACTTTTAAAGTCTTTAGTAATATCTATATTGTTTAATGATATTCCCCCTGTAGCCATTTTGAGTTCTAGCCTTTTCATTCCTTTAGGCATTTCAGAGATTGGTATATGATTCAAGGGATAAAGCAATGATTGGTCATTTGCAACTTCTGTTGTAATGAGATTTAGAATATGCTCTTTAGAAATTTGTTTACCTTGGATAATCAAAGTAGTTTTTTCTGCATCAGGATTACATAAAAGGAGATAATAGCTTTCTCTTGGGGAATCACATACAAGTGAAGCAGCATTTAAGCACTTATCAATTAAGGATCTGGTAACACGGTTAACCTGGTCAACTCTTAAGTCCTTAATACTAGGAACTTGTGACAATCTTCTTAATAAACTTCCTTCAATATCATCTAATCCTGGCGATGAATGAAGGCTTATTTTTCTTAGAACTTTAATTATAATTTCGAGTGAAGTAGAAGAAGTATTTAATGCTTTATAGATTTTATTTATAAAGTCTTTTAATGTTTTATTTATTTTTTCTAAATCTATTTCAGTTTCTTTTTGACATAGTTCTAAAATGTAATGCAAATTGGCTCCGTTTTTCTTTTCATGCCAAAATCCGCAATTAGCAGCTATCAGATATCGACAAAAAGAATTGGCAAAATTAATTTCATGTTCAATAAACCTCTTTATTGAATTCTGCATTTCATTATCATTAGCTTTAAAAGGTTCTTTACCTGTAGCCCTAGTCTTAACTTGAATTCCAATAAATGTTTCATTTTTCTTTTTAACTAGAACATCTTCATGGTGTTCACAATATATAAAAACATTTTCAGGATCTTCTTCAAGTAATGATAAACACTGTATTGCTGCATACGCTGCTTGGTAACGAAAACGCCGTTGTGTTTCGTCTCCAGGATCATTGCTTAGGACATTTTCAGGTGTTAGTGGTTGGTTCATGAAGTGATGGAAAATGTTTTTTAGTATCAATCTTTTTATCAGAGGCCAATTATTACTTTTATAGATTGCTGCTTCTCATTGAACTTTAATGCCTGCCCATAATGTAATCCACCCTTAATTTCCTATTTTTTTAGCCAGGGTACGTTGAACCTGATCCAGCCATACCGGAATTACAGGTTGACCTCTATCTAAGGAAGCATCGCATATTCCCGTTCAAACCCTTCTAACCTTAAATCCTTTTCCTTCCTATCCCAGACCAGCATAAATCGCTTCTGCACCACTGGATCTGAAAAATCCGGCGCTTTCTGTTTCAAAGCCTGCAAAGCCTTAGCCGCCAACTCAAAACTTAATCACACCGATAGCCAATATTCCATTACTGCCAACTGTGCCAACTCAGAATGAGAGTAATAAATACTCCGTCCCGTTCCGGTGGCACTAATCGGAGGCACAACAACCGCCAATAACGACACTAATTTGTGAACAGTGACAAATAATTTGTGAATGTACAAAAACAAATCGGGATGACTGGATTCGAACCAGCGGCCCCTTCGTCCCGAACGAAGTGCGCTACCAAGCTGCGCTACATCCCGTTATATGGCAATTCTTAATCCACCATATCATGCCTGCTAGTGAATTACCAAGAATCTGGGTTGAAAGCCCCGTCCTTCTAGCAACCAAACATCTTCCTTGCCAGAGAATTAGGTTATAGGCGCGATTAAGTTAAGATAATCGCTGTGTAACTTCAGTGGTTAGAGCGGATTGTGGTTGTTAAGCCAGAATGGTTGCGCGTTAAAGCGCCTCAGTGGGAAAGAGTCGGCAACGTTAAAGAAATTCTCCGGGATTTAGCCCTAAATACCGTTTGTGAGGAGGCATCTTGCCCCAATATCGGTGAGTGCTTCCACGCCGGAACAGCGACATTCTTAATTATGGGCCCCGCCTGCACGCGAGCTTGCCCTTACTGCGATATTGACTTTGAGAAAAAGCCAAAAGCGCTAGATCCCACGGAACCGGAACGCTTAGCTGAGGCAGTACGACGTCTACGGCTAAATCATGTCGTCATTACCTCTGTCAACCGGGACGATCTACCCGATGGCGGTGCTTCCCAATTTGGGCGCTGTATTCAAGCTGTTCGCGCCACCTCACCTCAGACCACAATCGAGGTGCTAATTCCAGACTTGTGTGGCAATTGGGAGGCACTGAAAATTATTCTTCAGGCTGAGCCAGAAGTGCTAAACCACAATACTGAAACTGTACCCAGTCTTTACCGACGGGTGCGACCTCAAGGGAGTTATGAGCGATCGCTAGAATTACTGGCGCGATCGCGTCAGCTAGCACCCTGGGTCTATACCAAATCCGGTTTAATGGTAGGACTGGGAGAAACCGACGCGGAAATCAGAAAAGTGATGCAGGATCTGCGAGACGTTGATTGCGATATCCTCACTATCGGACAATACCTCCAACCCTCCTCAAAACATTTGAAAATCGATAACTTTGTACCACCAGCGCAGTTTGATGCTTGGAAACAGCTGGGTGATGCCTTAGGTTTCCTGCAAGTTGTTGCCTCTCCCCTGACTCGTAGCTCTTATCATGCTGAACAGGTAAGAGAGTTGATCGAGCAATATCCCCGTGTAAAGAGTTATGAGTTGCCATAACTACTCCAACTCAAAACTCTCTATAGCAATTATTGGAGCAGGTGCCTGGGGTGTATCATTGGCATCCCTGGCATCTATAAACGGGCATGATGTGCGGTTGTGGTCGCGTCGGTCTCCTGAGAAGCTAGAAGATGTTATAAATGGCACCAGCATTGTAGTGTCAGCTGTATCAATGTCAGGTGTCAGAACAGTTGTAACGCAAGTACAAAGATTCCTGCCTGCTCACACAATTATCGTCACGGCGACTAAGGGTTTAGACCCAGTTACCACAGATACTCCCTCCCAGATTTGGCAAGCGGCATTTCCCCAAAGACCCGTGGTTGTCCTATCTGGCCCCAATCTTTCTAAAGAAATTCAACAGGGATTACCCGCAGCTACAGTAGTTGCTAGCTCAGACGCCAGTGCAGCTAAAGCCGTGCAAGCAGTGTTTTCCTCCCAGCAGTTTCGAGTCTATACCAATCCTGACCCCCTGGGCGTCGAACTCGGCGGCACACTAAAGAACGTGATGGCGATCGCCTCTGGTACCTGTGATGGCTTACAACTGGGAACCAATGCCAAAGCCGCTCTCCTAACTCGTGGAATAACAGAAATTATCCGCATTGGCAACCATTGGGGAGCCAAGAGCGAAACGTTTTATGGTTTGTCTGGACTAGGAGATTTGCTAGCTACCTGCAACAGCAGCCTCAGCCGCAATTATCAAGTCGGTTACGGCTTGGCTCAAGGCAAGACCCTCCCGGAAGTTATAGCTGAGGTCGAGGGCACAGCTGAAGGCGTCAACACCACCCAAGTTTTGATTCAGCGAGCGAATCATCTGGGCATATCGGTTCCCATCTCTTACCAAGTCTATCGGTTGCTTAAAGGTGAAATCACGCCGCAGGAAGCTCTTGAGGCACTGATGCTACGAGACATCAAGCCTGAGTAGAAGTAGGTCTATCCCCAGAACCGAAGGAACTATTTCAACAAATTTATTTTCTTAAATTTACATAAACCTTCAGGAAACTTCCTAGTTGGTGATGTAGATTAACCTAGCGTTTGACCAAAGTCACTTCTCTAGGATTTATGGCTGCTTATACTAGGGAGCATTTATATAATCCTGAATCCTACTTAAACCAGGTTCGGTGCTTGATGCCAAGTTTCCATTCCTCTGCGTAATTTACGCTGCCCCCTAAGTACCTTCATGCAGGCACCTGGCTGCATCGGGTAACAAAACAATAAGAAGTGTTCGCGCTTTTTTCGAGGGTGGGAATTATAACAATGAGCCGTGACTCACAAGCATCGAGTATTATCCCCGGTCGCAATTGAGAGATTACATATGCCAGCCACTTCTTTTTACGCCGAAACAGAATACGAAGAGCAGCCCCACAAAAGTGCTTTTGGGCTTTACGGTACAAGTGACAATGCTGGACGACCAGGGGATGAGCTTATTAAGCTTGACATGGAAAATACGCAAGTGGATAACTCTCCGAAGGGTGGCAGCCGCAGCACCGATTTAGTGCGGTTATACCTTCAGGAGATTGGGCGGGTTCGTTTACTCAGGCGAGATGAGGAAGTATCGGAAGCTCAAAAAGTTCAGCGCTACATCCAGTTGGTGGAACTGCGAACTGAAGCCGCGACCCAAGAGGATGTAGAAACGGGCAATGAGGGTTCTTTACAGCTTTATGTCCACCTAATTGAGGCTCACGATCGTCTGGCATCCCAACTAGGGCACCGTCCTTCTTTAGAGCGCTGGGCAGCAGAAGCTGGCATTGCCGTGTCCGAACTCAAGCCGATTTTAGCGGCGGGTAAGCGGCGCTGGGCAGAGATAGCCGCTTTAACGGTTGAAGAGCTAGAGCAGATTCAGACCGAAGGCCTCCGGGCGAAAGAACACATGATCAAAGCCAACCTCCGCTTGGTGGTTTCGGTGGCGAAAAAGTATCAAAATCGCGGCCTGGAACTGCTGGATTTAATCCAGGAAGGTACAATGGGCTTGGAACGGGCCGTAGACAAGTTTGACCCCACCAAGGGTTATCGCTTTAGCACTTACTCTTACTGGTGGATTCGTCAAGGGATCACGCGCGCGATCGCGACTCAAAGCCGCACGATCCGTCTACCTGTCCACATCACCGAAAAGCTCAACAAAATTAAAAAAGCTCAGCGCCAAATTAGCCAAGAAAAAGGTCGCACTCCCACTATCGAAGAGATCGCCACAGAGTTAGAAATAACACCCTTCCAAGTGCGGGAAGTCTTACTTAGCCTACCCCGCTCAGTTTCTTTAGAAATCAAGGTCGGTAAGGAGAAAGACACGGAGTTGGGCGACTTGCTAGAAGCAGAGGACATCTCTCCCGAAGAAGTCTTAATGCGAGAAGCCTTACAACGGGAGTTGCTGCAACTGCTTGCCGATCTCACCAGCCGCGAGCGAGATGTGATTCGGATGCGGTTTGGCTTAGGAGAGGGACATCCTTACTCTTTGGCAGAAATTGGTCGTGCTTTAGATTTGTCTCGCGAACGAGTCCGTCAAATTGAAGCCAAAGCTCTTCAAAAGTTACGGCAACCAAAGCGCCGCAACCGCGTGCGGGATTATTTAGAATCCTTGAGCTAAGCAGCTGCTATCCCCCACGGTCGATTCGAGGGAGTTCATGTTAGTTGTTATTTCCTACAAACTACTGTAGAGACGTTCCGCCGGAACGTCTCTACTAACAACTAATGGGCGGCGATTATGACCCCGCTTGAAACATGGGGGCTTCAAGATCTGCCCCCTTTTGGTGAAGCCTATTAGTTGTTACTAGGCATAAGTATCACGACTAAGTACTACCTACGCTCCAATTCTGATCCACCTGGGTTGGCAATTACTGTACCGATGTTATGCCAGTATCAATATCGTGCAATGCTTAGGCAAGCATCTGGGGGCGCGTAGAGTGGATGTTGCTTGCGTGTGTACTTTCAGATCAAGATGCTTATTAAATAAGATTCGCAATAAGCAGAGTTTTTTGACAACCGTCTGGCAATTCGTTATTATTATTATTAAAGCTACTTGATAAAGAGAGTGGGTATGCCTTTATACACCGCAGGCTCCCTCAAGTCTGAACTCAACGACCGGGGATGGCGTCTGACTCCCCAGCGAGAGGTAATCCTGCATGTCTTTCAAAATCTTGCTAGGGGCAAGCATCTCAGCGCGGAAGACCTCTACAATCTGTTGCAGAATGAAGGAGAACAGATCAGCCTTTCCACGATTTATCGCACGCTTAAATTAATGGCTCGAATGGGAATTCTGCGGGAACTAGAGCTGGCAGAAGGACATAAGCATTACGAAATCAATCAACCTTACCCTTATCATCATCACCACCTCATCTGCGTTCGGTGTAACAAGACAATTGAATTCAAAAACGACTCAATTTTAAAAACTGGCACTAAGACAGCTAAAAAAGAGGGGTATCACCTACTCGATTGTCAGATGACAATTCACGCTGTTTGTCCGACCTGCCAGCGTGCTTTGCTGCCAATATAAGGGCTTACTCTGTTCCCAATTTAAAGCTTATTTATTAATAGAGCAGGGGAAGTAGAAAATATTATTCTGGTGCGAAAAAAGTAATAAGCTTATTCTCTGCTGAGGTATTGACTAGGCTCTAGCTTACCAGGATAAATCAACCTCAATTGTGATTACCAAAGGGGCGGCTCAGTGACTGCCCCTCGCACGGATTCTATGGGGATAAAGAGCCGCCGCCCGTTAGTAGTAGAGACGTTCCCGCGGAACGTCTCTACTTGCATCAAGCATGTCATTAATTTAAAAAGATTTATAGCCGTCGCCAAGGCGGCGCAAGGCAATCTACCTCAACCCTATGCATCCAGAAGTGCTGCTATCACTCTTCAACTGCTCAAAGCTAATTGCTCAAAGCTAATTGCTAATTGCTATAGTTGTCAAGGTTGGGTGGTATTAACTCGCTCAATGTTGCCTGACTTAATCCAACCTTCTTGAGAGCCATCTACTGCACGCACCTGCTGCCAATTTTTATCATCGCTTTCTTTCACAACCACCACTGGCTGATTGTATTGGACTCCACCAACCTTATTGGCGCTCACGCTAGGCTCTGCACGCAAAATTACGCCTTCGCGCCAGGTAACGCGAGCGTTATAGGCTCCGGGTTCTAGCTTCTGCTGTGGAGATGATGCCGTACTGGGTTTAGGGGAGGATACCCCTGTTCGCTGCTTTGATGCCTTAGAAGAACTTGTGGGCTTGACTACCGATTGCTGCTTTGGTATCTCCTCGGCAAAGATGGGTTTTGGGGGAGTTGCCGCTAGTCTAGTCAACAAGAAAAAGGCAACGGCACTACCAGCAGTCACCAGTAAAAAGATGCCCATGAAAAAACCGATTAAAAACTTTGCTAGACCTGACAAACTCATATCGATTTTAGATTTTGAATACAAGGATTTTGGATTGGGGTTTCTCCCTAGTTCCCCCATTTCCTCTTAAGCTCTTTATTGGAGTTGACGTTGAATTCGGTTGCTCAAACCTGTGTGTCTTGAAGCCATGCGAGCTTTACCGGCTGCTGCCCAGTCTTGCAGAAACTCGATTTGCTCTTGTGCTGTCCGAGCCAAGGGTACAATCTGGCTGGCGGCTTCCAGGATGTCGTCGGTGGTGAAGTCTCTGTTCTGGCTAAAGCCAATGTGCATTGCTTCAATCAATGTCTGCTCAATTTCTGCCCCGGAAAAGTCGGGTGTTTCGTAGGCTAGCCGCTCTAAGTCGTAACTTTTTAAGTTATGAGAGCGGAGTCTAGATAAGTGTACAGCAAAAATGGCGCGGCGTTCCTCCTGACTGGGTAAACCTACAAAGAAAATTTCATCAAAGCGACCTTTACGGAGCATTTCCGGAGGGAGAGCCTGGATGTTGTTGGCAGTGGCAACGACAAATACTGGCGATTTTTTTTCTGCTAACCAGGTGATAAATGTGCCAAAGACGCGACTGGTGGTGCCAGCGTCCCCTTTACTATCTAGTCCAGAAAAGGCTTTGTCAATTTCATCAATCCACAGTACGCAGGGTGCCAATGCTTCTGCTAGCTGGATCATTTGCCTGGTGCGAGATTCAGATTCACCTACTAATCCCCCAAACAAGCGTCCGACGTCGAGGCGCAACAAGGGCAAGTGCCAGTGGTGGGCGATCGCTTTAGCGGTGAGGGATTTGCCAGTTCCCTGAATTCCCACCAGTAGCAAGCCTCTAGGATGCGGCAGGCCATATTGCCGCGCCCGTTCTGAAAAGGCACTACCCCGCCGCAGGAGCCAGTCTTTAAGGTTATCTAAACCCCCAATGTCGGATATGTTTTCTGAGGTCGGATAGTATTCTAAAATTTGCGTTTGGCGAATTGTTTGGCGCTTTTCTTCCAGCACTAAATCGACGTCTTCAGGTTGCAGTTCCCCGCGTGTCGCGATCGCGCGTGCTAGAACCCGACGAATTCGTTCTAGGGAAAGCCCCTGGCAGGAGCGCACCAGTTCATCTAAAAGTTTCCCTGTGAGAGATTGACCTGTGGCAGCTAAGAGACGTTCGACTTCGGTTTTGATTTCTGCTGCCGCTGGCAGGGGAAATTCCAAAACTGTCAAAACTTCACTCAGGTCAGATGGAATGGCGATTTGTGGCGAGATGATAACAATATTTTTAGGCTGGGATTTGAGACGCCGTGCCAAATTGCGTAGTTTGCGAGAAACTGATATGTCTTCTAAAAATCGGTGAAAATCCCGCAGCAGGAAGACTCCAGAAGCGCTTGAGGGGAGCTTATCCAGCAATTCTAATGCTTGCAGCGGATTGCGTCGTCCAAACCCAACATCATTTGGGTTTCCCTGGTAGCCATCGACAAAATCCCAGATATAGACGGCGCGGTTGCCCAGGTGGAGGGCAGATTGCGCGATCGCCGCTTCTACTCGCTCTTCTTCTGCCGTCGGAATATAAATCAAGGGATAGCGGGCACGCAGCAGCAATTCAAACTCTTCACTGAAGCTCATAGCATTTGTATAGTTTTGAGTTTTGAGTTTTGAGTTTTGAGTTTTAAATTAAAGCAAATTTCCTATTGCTCAAAACTTAACATTCATCACTCAAAACTCTGCGACTAACTGGGTAGTTGTCTTTTGAGCGCTTCCAGAGCGCCCCAACGCTTGTCAGATGACGGTTGGCTGCCCTCGGTGCCAGTGAGCGTAACTCCTGCACACTCGTTGTCGCACAGCTGTTGCAGCGGAAGAGCCAGACACAGCTGTTCATACAACCACCCATCTGGTTGAAAGTAGCCTTCCGGCGGCAGCAGTTCGACTAACTCTTCTAGCGGCGTCTCCCGCTCTAGAGGACCAGCATCCGGTTGGCCAGCTGCTTCCTCTAACCATATCAGTTCCGACGTGTTGACTGATAAGCGGTGATTGTACTGTTGCAAGCAGCGATCGCAGGTTAAGGTAACAATGGCTTCTGCTTGAGCAAAGACCTCCAGGTAATTTCCCTGATGCTTAACCACGAGACGCCCTCGCACTGGCATCAACGTTTCTAGACCAGGTATAAACTCCTGAACCTGAATTACCTCTGTCTGTTCTGGTGCCTTAGCTAGCTGAGGAATGTAAATTGCTTTCATATAAACCTCACGGGAGCGTGGAAACCACCATCTTTTTTATAAGTGGTTGAGAAAACGCGACCGGGCTAATTTATTAGCCGTCCCCTTTCGCGGCGGATAGAAAGAAGTGCAGTTTCTACCCACTACTGTTATATAGCCAGAAACGCCTCTCCTGCACAATCAAATGTTAGCCTCGCCAAGGTTAGGGTTCGGTACTATCCCCACGGCACTGTCTTACCCATCGTAAAACTGTATTAAACTCATTTCACGAAAAAACAAATCACTGTGGGTACACTTCCGTCTTTGCTTTTTCAGGCTTTACATCTTTGGACTACGGTTATCCCAACGCGCGAGAATTACAAAGTTGTTGGAATAGGGAATTAAGGTCAGTGGTCTTCGGTTATCCCTTTTTCCACTACCTTGATTGATATTGTCGCTCAGTATTTGGTAATTCCTCAAGCATCTCCAAAGCAGTTGAACAAGAGTGTTCAACATTATCGGAGATGCCTGATCAGCGTAAACGCACAACGAGACGCCTGTCTGGTTCCTGACCGCGACTGAATGTTTCTAAATCATCGCAATCCTGTAAAAATGTATGAACTTGACGCCGCTCAGCGGAAGATAAGGATTTAATTTCAAATTCCTTGCCTGTCTCGCGCACAATGTTAGCGGCATACTCTGCCAGAGAACGCAGTTCCGCTTGACGCCGGAGGCGGTAGCCGTTTAGTTCAATGGTGTAAGATGATTGCTCATCCCGACTTTGGTTCAGGTTCAGAATCGAATTAGCAAGATACTGGATAGCATCAATGGTCGCACCTTCCGGGCCAATCAAGTTGTCAATTTGTGATGGCGTTAGATTTGTGGGGTCGATAGTCAACCAATAGCTTGCTGCTTCTTCTTGAGAAGAGTTGCTTGAGAGTGCTTCTGCTGGCGGTTCTGTCTTGACACCTGCGGGAAATCCGGCTATGTGCAGGAGTCTCTCCAGCCACTGTTGACCTCGCTGCATTTGGCGATCGCTCATAGGTACTACCCCGACGCCTTTTTCTTAGAGGTATCCGGCTTAAAGGGAAGTGGCTTTGCTTCTTTCTCTTCTTTTTTCTTAGAACGAGCTGGTTTAGCAGGCGGCTTTTGTGTTTTCTCTTCTTTTTTCTTAGAAGAACCAGCTTCAAAAGGTAGAGCCTCTCTTCCTTTCTCTTCTTTTTCTTGTTGCTCCACGAGCTTCTGGAGGTTTTCCGGCAGAGGTTCGCGAGAGAGAAAGAACGTTTGCACCGTCTGAAATATGTTCCCCAGAACCATGTACATCAACACCCCAGCTGGCAGTGGGAAGAACAAAAACATCCCTGAAAAAATAACCGGGGTGATTTTATTGACTGTTTCCTGCTGAGCATTCCCGCCCTTTGGACCGGAGCCAGAAAGTAGTTGGTTGATATACAAACTGATGCCAAAAAATAGCACCATGCCTACAATATCCCAATGGATAGTCCCGTCTGGATCCCAGGCCCCCACACGACCAAGGGCTTCTATAAACAGAAATCCTTTATTCGCTGCCAATCCAGGAATTGTGCCCTGAATCGTTACCTCTCCAGGCTGTAGGGCTTCTAATGTGCCATCCTCATTGAGCCGTACTAGCTCTTCCCCTTTGGTAGCTTTCCAACGAGGTACAAGCTCAGTTTCTGGATATTCGCTCAGCAGTGCGTTCAGCGGTTTGCCAGCAACAGTTTTAAATTCAACCTTGGTCTTTTCCCCAACCACTAAGCGGTTGCCAGCAGGAAGCAAGGCTGAGATTGGGGCATGGACGCCATCGGCAAAGAAAATATTTTGGGGCGGCGTGGCAAAGGCTTGGGGTTGGACTTGCTCAATTTGTTCTTTAGGAAAGATTTGCAGGTTAACTGTGTAGTTAATATCCGAGAACGGCGAACCCCGCAATGTAGCAAACAGCGCAAACAGCACTGGCATCTGTAGCAGCAAGGGCAGGCACCCAGCTAGGGGGTTGCCAAACTCTTTTTGGACTGCGAGCATCTCCTCCTGCTGCTTAGAAGGATTGTCTTTGTATTTTTCTTTTATTTCTGCCATCCGCTTCTGCATCAGCGGTTGCACAACTCGCATACGTCGCATATTGCGAATGGAGCCAGCACTCAGAGGATAGAGTGCAAAGCGGATAACAAGTGTCAGCGCCACGATGGCGAGACCATAGCTGGGCACGATCCCGTAGAAAAAATCCAGGATCGGCAGCATCACGTTCTTGGAAATAAACCCGATACCAAAGTCCATTCGTTCCTAGTCCACTAGGCACTGTAAAGTTTTCTCACTATAATCTATCGAATCTGGGTAGATGGGCAAGTCATACAAACACACCAGACTGATAGTTGCCGTGGGAACTGCTTCAAGAGCATTTTTAATTGCTCCACACGGACTTTTACTAGCACTCTAGCGACTCGCAGAGGCTACGGATTTGCCTGTTTTGGCTACTACTTTTTCATTGATGTAGTCGTAAATTTCCCGGAACTTGGGAATAGCTCGCAGTTCCAAGCGACTGCCATCTCTAAGAGTTAGCACCATATCGCCCCATAAACCTATGCCACGAGCGACTTTTTTTACTTCGACAATTTCTGAGTAGATAATGTCCGTGCGATCGCGCCCCATCCAACCGCCAGTCACAGATATGCGGCGATTAGTCACGCGGTAGCGCAACCAAAATGCCCGCACAATAGCCCCCACGCTTAGAGGCAAACAGATGACAGTAAATCCTAGCAGGATGTTAATGATTAAATCGCCAATGTGGGGGCCGCCCTCATAGAAGATTTCCTCTCGAATGCCCATCTAGTACCTCAGCTTCTGCCAACAACTCCTCTAATTCTCGCAAAATTTCGACATAATCGCACTTGCAAGCGTCAGGTCGCACCACCACCACTACCAGCCAACCGGGTAAGATTCGGGGCAACAATTGCCGTAAAGCAGCTTTGATTTGCCGCTTGATGCGATTGCGAACCACAGCCTTTTTGCTTACTTTTTGACTGATAGAGATGCCAATACGGGTAGCTGGTCTGTTCTCTAGGGCGAGGGCTGGTCGGCGAGGGGTATCGCTCGCACGCCCATACTGCCGCAGCGCGCGCACGGTCATTTGAAGACCAGTGCGGCGACGACCACTCTGGTAGACGTCTTTAAACTCTTGCCGACGCCGGAGTCTATTGACTCTAGGGAGAACCACGAGTCGTAACCCCTGGCAACTTTAACCTCGCTAAACCGCTAGCCTGTAACGTCCTTTAGTGCGGCGTGCTTGAATCACTTTGGAACCATTTTTAGTACGCATCCGCGCTCTAAAACCTGATTTTCTTTTTTGCTTACGGCTGGTACCGTGTAGAGTACGCTGAGTCATAGCCCATCACCCCAATTTGACTAATCGATACTTGAGAAAAAAGTCACAATTTACCACAATAGCAGGCTTTAGGTGCTACTGGAGCATCGTCTTAGTTCAGGGCAATCTTGTACCACCACGTCTGAAGCAGGTGATTGACCTCTAGAACCGTGATTAACCAATGTCTAAGATCCAGGTGCCTAAGTAACGCGGCAGGGGGACTTCTGCTGTAGGGCTAATAATATGGCAATCGAAATAATAAGTTCCACCAAAGGGTGGGTTCTTGACGTTATTTAACACTATTTCCACCTTGTTATCAGCCTCAATTGGTTCTTGGAGAATCATTTGCAGCGCGTGGTTTTCTTTATCCCATTTCACGTCTTGTAGGGGCAGGCGTTTGCCTTTTACCTTCACCTCAACGCTTTTCGTGTCAAACCCGCCATCGTAGTAATCGGGATAATTGATGTTGATCTGGCTAACATTTAATTTGATCTTCTTGGCAGGGATTTTCAACACGTAACGATCTCCCCATAAACCCCTCGTGCCGTAATCTAAACGGTAACTCAGCTGATTTTCACGTTCAACGCCACTAAAAAGCACCAATCCAGGTAGTCCCTGCGCCCAGGTGATATTAGGAAGAGTACTGAGCAAACAACCTGTAACGGCTATGACAGAAACTGCGCGTCGCATAGAGGGTTTTGTGGTAAACATTAGGTTTTCTACCTCAATTGTAGATATTAAGCGTCTGTTACTAAACTTTACTCTTACTATCTCCCTAAGGATAGACGAAGATGGGATGACTCGGTGCTGATGACGCAAACAATCCAGAGAAAGTGCCCCAAGGCAGACAGGGGAACTCAAGAAAGAATGCGAACAAAATTCTATATAATCAGGACTTACGCAGAAATCCCCCTCGCATCAGAGTTAAAAAGGGGGGCGCGTGAGGGTTACCGCCCAATTTATGGGGGATAGAGAGGAGCGAGGTTTCAGGCTTTTGGGGCCTGAGTCCTGATAATATTTGAAGGCAACTCGGTAGAAGTTGCTGGTTATTTAATTTTGTATAGCTGAAAGCCTTATTCTTTATAAATTCGGAGCTTAGTATAAGCGGTATGAGATGCAGGGTAGCTTTGAGGAAGTCGAGCTAAACTCCAGTTTGTACAGATGAGGTTGAAGGTGGAGTTATGCAAACGCAAGAGCGGGTTACAGCATCCAGCGTCGCTAGGGCGATCGCAGCTAGCCAGGAATATCTGCTTTCGATGCAAAATCCAGCAGGCTACTGGTGGGCAGAGTTAGAATCCAATGTCACCATGACTGCGGAAGCCGTCCTGCTGCATAAAATTTGGGGAACAGACCAAGAAAGACCTTTGCAGAAAGCTGAGGTGTATATACGTTCTCAGCAGCGATCGCACGGGGGCTGGGAACTATTCTATGGGGATGGTGGGGAGCTAAGTACCTCCGTTGAAGCTTATATGGCGCTGAAGCTTCTGGGCGTACCGGAAACAGATGCGGCGATGCAGCGGGCGCGAGCTTTCATCTTAGAGCGGGGTGGGATTAGCAAAAGTAGAATTTTTACTAAGTTTCATCTCGCACTGATTGGATGTTACGACTGGCGCGGCATTCCCTCAATTCCGCCCTGGGTGATGTTGTTGCCAGCTACATTTCCGGTGAACATCTACGAAATGTCTAGCTGGGCGCGGGGAAGTACGGTACCGCTGTTGATTGTCTTTGACCGCAAGCCTGTCTTTAAGACTAATCCAGGCATCACCTTAGACGAACTTTATGCTGAGGGGGCTGACAAAGCCCGGTTTGAATTACCCAGCAATTCTGATTGGACTAATTTGTTTATTGTCCTAGATGATGCTTTCAAATTAGCTGAAAGCCTGAATTTAGTACCCTTCAGAGAACAGGGAATTAAGGCTGCCGAGCAATGGATTTTAGAGCGGCAAGAAGCTACAGGAGATTGGGGGGGTATTATTCCCGCTATGCTGAACTCGCTTTTGGCATTGCGCTGCCTGGACTATGATGCAGCAGATCCCATTGTGGAACGGGGACTGCAAGCGGTGGATCGCTTTGCGATGGAAACAGAAGATACTTACCGAGTTCAGCCTTGTGTTTCTCCCGTCTGGGATACGGCTTTGGTAATGCGATCGCTAGTAGATTCTGGTCTAGCAGCAAATCATCCTGCCCTGGTGCGTGGGGGAGAATGGCTGTTGAGCAAGCAAATTCTGGACTACGGTGATTGGGCGATTAAAAATCGGCAGGGGAAACCGGGGGCTTGGGCGTTTGAGTTTGAAAATCGCTTTTATCCAGATGTAGACGATTCCGCTGTCGTGGTGATGGCTCTAGAGGCTGTACAACTTCCAAATGAAAAACTAAAAAAAGCTGCGATCGCGCGTACTGTTAATTGGATTGCCTCCATGCAGTGTAAGGCAGGGGGTTGGGCTGCTTTTGATGTGGACAATGATCAAAACTGGCTTAATTATCTGCCCTATGCTGACCTCAAAGCCATGATTGACCCCAACACGGCTGATGTCACGGCGAGGGTTTTAGAAATGTTGGGACGCTATAACCTATCAATGGATGCTGCCAGGGTTGAGAGTGCGATCGCATATCTAAATCGGGAACAAGAAAGCGAGGGCTGCTGGTTTGGTCGTTGGGGAGTAAATTACATTTATGGAACCAGTGGCGCGCTTACAGCACTGTCTGCTATTGCTCCTCAGACTCATCAACTTAGCATTGAACGAGGTGCTGCTTGGCTAGTATCATGCCAAAACGCTGATGGAGGATGGGGCGAGACTTGCCGCAGTTACAACGATCCAGCCCTTAAAGGACAAGGAAATAGTACTGCATCGCAAACGGCTTGGGCTTTAATTGGCTTAATGGCAGCGGGTGAGGCAACCGGAAACTTTGCGATTGAGGCGATTGAGCAGGGAGCGAGTTACCTTTTGGAAACTCAGCAGTCAGATGGCTCTTGGAATGAGGCAGAATTTACAGGTACTGGCTTTCCAGGTCATTTTTATCTGAAGTACCACCTATATCAACAACACTTCCCTTTGACGGCACTAGGTCGCTATCAAGGTTTAGGTTTTGGGCATTAGACCGATTGCACGCAGTCTATAAACATCTTCCTCATTCGGGGGGGTTGACATTATCCCCATAGTGACCCGTAAACGGGTCACTATGGGGATTTTTTCTCTGACTATTTAGCTTTTCCTGAGTTACCATTTCGTGGCTCATCAAAGCCTGCCTAATTAGCTCACTCCGCTTATTCGCTTCCTCAGATTTCTGCAAAAAGAGTTCCGCCATTTCATTATCGTTCTCCTCGCGCATATGCTCAGCCATATGACTCATTAATAGTTGACTTTCCTCAATTGCCCGCAGCGTACCCCAAAGTTTATCTTCGATGTACTTCGTCACTTCCGCAAGCAGAGTATTTAGAGAATATGCGTGCCCCGTATGGCAACGGAAGCGGATAAAATTTCCTTCTTTCAATTTCAGCAGAACGCCGTGACATTCTGGACAGGTATAGGGGGAGGGTTCCCCTAGCTTCATGATGCCTAACCCAAAAGCATTATCTTCTCGCGCGATCGCCACTTCCATTTCCATCTGATCAGACACTGGATTTTCCTCTCTTTTCTCAACAGCTTCGTTTACCAGAGAAACCAACAAAGCTCCTATTTCTTTCATCGGCAAGCAGTAATCTATTTTTGCCGCTTTCATCGTCTGAATGGGCATGGAGGGGTAAAGCGCCTCAAACGGGTCTTGGACAAGCCCTATACCTCCTCGGTTCTTAATCGCATACATTCCAGCTGCCCCGTCATCAAGGGAGCCAGTCAGAACCACACCTATCACCTGCGCGCCGTAAGCCAAAGCTGCGGAGCGGAACAAGACATCCACCGAGGGACGAAAACGGTTTTCCTTGGGGCCGCGAGTCACACGAACCTGACCTTGTTCGACAATAAGGTGGTGATCTGGGGGGGCAATATAAACGCGACCTGGTTCAATCGCCTCTTCGTCGATAGCGTGTGCTACTGGCAGCGAACACAGGCGCTGGAGTATTTGAGGCAACATACTTGGGTAAGTCGGTGAAACATGCCAGACTATGAACACCGTACCGGGGAAGTCGCAGGGCAATTGAGCCACGATATGTTTCAGCACTTCCATGCCACCCGCAGAGGCTCCCACCGCGATGATGTTATGGTTTAACACTATTTACTTAGCTCCTGAATTTCGCCTTAAATAAATTTAAAAACTACCGGAATCGCTCTAAAAATCATGTTAGCAAGACCATCGGTGAGTTGACACCTGGAAAATTGGCTCTAACCAGAAGTATTGAATGATAGTAATAAAGGATAAAAAATGACCTCCAATTTGATAAAATAGAGGCAAAAAAATTAAACCTATTAGTTCAATGATATCTAATTTCCCGCCAATAGTCAAAAAGCACTTAAGGCACCTACCAAAAGATGACTATCCTGCCCTAAACACATTTTTATTTGTCTCAACTTGGTTAAGCTTGGCCTTGGAGCAAAGTCAAATCAGTAGGCGGAATTTATTTAAGCGATTGAATGTGCGAAGAATAAATGTAGATATTTCCACTTTTTCACTCAGCCAGCAAAATGAGAGATCCAGAAATATTTTATCCTCTGTCCACAAAATTAAGAGAAGAATTAAAAAAAGAATATAAATTAGCTTCTCAAAAATTAGCTTTGTTTCCTCTCTTACTCAACAATTGTCACCGAAACCAAGCCAGCTACTTTGGAGCCAGGGATATCACCAAGTTAAACTTTCTCTTTGGATTAAACCTGTTAACAG